>CAVIKC010000009.1:0-12161 GCA_963643405.1 Succinivibrio sp. | reverse complement strand
CACCCACCTGAAAGGCGCCCAGGCCGCCGCGTGCCTTGCCGCCACGCTAGGGGCAGAAAGCGAGCGCAAGCTGCGGGTTCTTTCGGCTACCAGCCCGCTTGACGCCATACTCTTCGATGCCTGCTGCAATGCGCTTATCGAAGATGTGGCCCAAGCCGCGCAAGACGACATCGCAACCGAGGCTGCCAAGGCGGGCCTGCATGCCCGCATGCGCTTCAGCCCCGGCTACGGCGATTTGCCCCTTGCCGTGCAGCCCCAGTTCATCCAAGAGCTCGATGCCCGCAGGCGACTGGGCATCACCGTGGGGAAAAGCCTGCTACTTACCCCGGCGAAGAGTATCACCGCCATCGTTGGCCTTTTCGACGCTCCGCCGCCCAGCACCGGGCGCGCCCCTTGCCAAGATTGCATCGCTCGCGAATACTGCTCGTATCTAGAGAAGGGAATAACCTGCTATGGCAACCAGCATCGCTAACTTCTTCGACGCCCTTTCGGGGCTGCAGATAAAAGACGCGCACCTAGAGGCCGTGCTGCGCGGGAAGGAATTCCTGGTGCACGACGGCGGAATGGGAACCATGCTGCAGACGGCAGGCCTTGCCGGCGCCGGCGTTGTGCCCGACCTGCTGAACCTGAGCCACCCCGCCGAGGTAAGCGCCATCCATGCCGCCTATGTTGAGGCAGGGGCCCAGGCCATCACCACCAACACCTTCGGCGCGAACCGCCACAAGCTGGAAGGCCGAGCCTCGGTGGCGGAAGTGTTCCAGGCAGCGGCCGAAAACGTGCGCGCTGCCGGAGCGCCCTACGTGGTTGCCGACATCGGCCCCATCGGCGAGCTGATGCAGCCCATGGGCACGCTTTCGTTCGAAGAGGCATACGACCTGTTCGCCGAGCAGGTGGATGCTGCCGTTGCCGCAGGGTGCGACATCATCCTGCTGGAAACCCTTTCCGACCTTTCCGAGGCACGTGCTGCGCTGCTGGCGGCAAAAGAGCACTCCCACCTGCCCGTATTCGTAACCATGACCTTCGAGGAAGACGGCCGCACCTTCTTGGGCACCCCACCCGAGGTTGCCGCCGCAACGCTTTCGGCCATGGGCGCGAACGCCGTGGGCATGAACTGCTCGCTGGGACCGGCAGAGGCGCTGAGCTTCGCCAAGACGCTTGCCGCCTTCAGCCGGGTGCCGGTGCTTATCCAACCCAACGCGGGCTTGCCGCGCATGGAGGGCGACGAGACCATCTACGACATCACCCCGGAAGAGTTCGCCCAGGCCATGGATGCCATCATGGAGGTGGGCGTGTCCCTGGTGGGCGGCTGCTGCGGCACCACGCCCCAGATGATTTCCCAGGTTGCCGAATGCGTGAACCGCCGCGGCGTGCCGGCAGAGCGCACCGTTGCCAACGACTGCATCATCACCAGCGGGCAGCAGGCCGTGGTGCTGCACGAGGGCACCCACGAGGTGGGCATCATCGGCGAGCGCATCAACCCTACCGGCAAGCCCAAGCTGAAGGCAGCCCTGCGCGAAGGCAACCTTGATTACCTGGTGGGCGAAGCGGTTACCCAGCGCGACCTGGGCGCCGACCTGTTGGACGTAAACGTGGGCCTGCCCGAGATCGACGAGCCGGCCGTGCTGGTTGCCGCGGTGCAGAAGCTGCAATCGTGCGTTACCTTACCGCTGGTGCTGGATTCCTCCGACACCGAGGCCCTTGAACGCGCCTGTCGCCTGTACTGCGGAAAGCCCCTGATCAACTCCGTAAACGGCAAGCAAGAGAACATGGATGCCGTGCTGCCCATAGCGGCGAAGTACGGCTGCTGCGTTATCGGCCTGTGCCTTGACGAAGGCGGCATACCCCCCACCGCAGAAGAGCGCTTCGCCATCGCGCAGAAGATCGTGAACGAAGCCGCCAAGTACGGCATTCCCGCGCACGACATCGTCATCGACTGCCTTACCATGGCCGTGGCCACCAACCAGAAGGAAGCCTCTGCCATCTTGGATGCCATCAAGCTATGCAAAGAGCACCTGGGCGTGCGCACCGCTCTCGGCGTTTCCAACATCAGCTTCGGCCTGCCCCAGCGCAACCTTATGAGCTCGAACTTCCTTTCCGCCGCATTCGGCGCGGGCTTGGACCTGCCCATCATCAACCCCAACGCCGCCCGCTACCGCGACGTGGTGCGCTGCTACCGCGTTATCAACGGGCAGGACGAAGGCTCGGTTGGCTACATCGAGTACTGCAACGAAAACGACGACCCCTACGATGCGAAGCCCGGCCTTGATGTGGATCAGGAGAAGCTGGCGCAGGGCCTGGCGCTCATCGCCCAGGCAACCGGCGGCGGCACAGCCGGCAACGCCCTTCTGGCTTCGCTCGCCGATGGAGTCCCGGCGGCAGCACCCGCCGAGCCGGCAAGCGTGCTGCCCATCCCCGAATCGCTGGCCGATGCGAAGGCACAGGCCGCAGCCATCCAGGACCTCATAATCGCCGGGCGCAAAGAGCCCATGAAGCAGGCAACCGAAGAGCTGCTTGCCAACCACGATGCGCTCGACCTGATAGACGGCCTGTTCATCCCCACGCTCGACGAAGTAGGCGTGCGATTCGACAAGGGCACGTTCTTCCTACCGCAGCTGATGGCATCCGCCGAAGCGGTGAAGGTGGGCTTCGATGTGGTGAAGGCCCATATGGCGGCCAGCGGCAGCAACGAGCAGGCCGATGACAAACCCATCATCCTTGCCACCGTAAAGGGCGACATCCACGACATCGGCAAGAACATCGTGAAAATGCTGCTGGAAAACTACGGCTACCGTGTGGTGGACCTGGGCCGCGATGTGGACCCGCAGGTTGTGGTGGATGCCGCACTTGAGCAGGGAATTCGGCTCATCGGCCTTTCGGCGCTGATGACCACCACCGTGAAGTCGATGGAAAAGACCATCGAGCTTCTGCACGAGCAGGTGCCCGACGCCAAGACCTTCGTAGGCGGCGCCGTGCTGACCCCCGACTACGCCAACACCATGGGCGCCACCTGGTATGCCAAGGACGCCGCCGAAAGCGCCCGCATAGCCGAGCAGTTCTTCGCCGAGCAGGCGCAAGGCTAGCCTTCCCGCCCATCAAACAGCAGACCCTACATCCGCAAGCAACAGCGGATGCAGGGTCTTTTCGCTTCTATCTGGCTAACGCCGCCACGGGTGCAAGGGGGGCTGCCTCTCGCACCCGTCGGAAACGCCTCGACCCGTTTCGCTAAGCCCGTGCCTTGTCCTGGGCAGCCATGGCCTCGATGGTAGCCAGGTTCGCCATGGTGGAGCGGATGATGTCGGAGCGGGAAAGCGAGCCCACCAGCACGCCGTTGCCGTCCACCACGGGCGCCTTCTTGATGCGCTTTTCTGCTAGCAGGCGGCATGCCTCGTCCAGCTCGGAGCCGGATTCCACCGATATGGCACCCTTCGTGGCGATGCGCATGACGTTCAAATCGATAAGCTCGGTGATGCGTTGCATGAAGTTCTCGTTGTCGGGCACGCGGTACAGCATCAGCGTGGCATCGAGCACAGCGGCATCGCTGCGGCCGATGTACTTCATGATGTCGCCGTCGGAGATGAAGCCCACCACACGCCTGCGCGCATCCACCACCGGCACGCCGCTGGTCTTGTTGGCGGCCAGGATCTGTGCCACCTCGCGGATGGTATCGGTGTCGTGCACGAAGTACGGCTCGCGGTTCATGGCCAGGTCAACCGAGATATGGTCATCGGCCTTGGTGGGCAGGCGCAGGGCATCCACCGAAGACGCGGGCTTCTTCGCAGTGCCCTTGTCGCGCACCACCGTGAACACGATAACCAGGATGGCAACCATGATAAGCGCCGTGAACACGAACGCGATGCGGTCGCCCGCCATGGAGCGCTCAAGCGCGGGCATGTCGGGGAACAAGAACGCCGACGTTGCCGAAAGGGAAACCAGGATGGCGGTGCCAAGCGAAGCGCCCACCTGGTTCAACGTGTTCTGCAGGGCATTCGCATGCTGGATAACGCGGTTGTCCAGCGAGTTCAGGCCCCAGGTGTTCAGCGGCGTCATGATAGCCTGCATGCCAACGCCCAAGCAGGTGTACACGAAGATGATGAACGGCACCGGGGTGTCCAGCGCGAAGCCCACCAGGCCGCACCCGCCGATGGCGGCGATGGCGGCACCGGGAATGATGACACGGCGCGGCCCCAGCTTGTCGAACAGGCGGCCGGCGAAATAGCCCATAACGGCGCCCATCACGGCGCCCGGCAGCATGATAAGGCCAGTGCCCAGCGCAGAGATACCCAGCAGATTCTGCAGGTAGATAGGCAGCAGCACGCCCGTGCCCACCAGTGCGGCCTGCAGCATGGCAACCACGATAACGGCGGTTGCGTAGCGACGGCTCTTCAGCACCGACACCTTCAGCAGCGGAACCTCGAGCTTGAGCTGACGGCGCACGAAGAACGTAAGCAGCACCGCGCCCACAACGATAAGCGCAACCGAGGTAAGCACGTTGCTGGTGGAGGTGATGGTGGCCAGGCCGTACAGCAACGAGAGCAGGCCCAACGAGCACAGCGCAACCGAGGGCTTGTCGAAGGAAGTGGGTTCGAACTCGCCATAGCTCTTCAGGAACAGGACGGAAAGCACCACGATAACCACCGCAAGCATGAACACCACCACGAACAGCGCGCGCCAGCCGATGGAGTCTACCAGCAAACCGGAAACGGAGGGGCCGACTGCCGGTGCGAAGCCGATAACCAGGGAAACGATGCCCATGGCCTGGCCGCGCTTCTCGCGCGGGAAGATGAGCAGGATAACGGTGAACACCATGGGCATAACCACGCCACAGGCCATGGCCTGCAGCACGCGCCCCAGCAGCAAGATACCGAAGAAGGGCGAAAGCGCCGCGCACAGCGAACCTACCGCGAAAAACGAGATGCCGATGATAAACAGCCTGCGTGTTGGGAAACGCCCCACCAAGTAGGCGGAAAGCGGGATGACCACCGCTTCTACCAGCGAATAGGCCGAGGTAAGCCACTGTACCGTAGTGGCATCTACCGCCAAGTCGGCCATGATGGATGGATATGCCGGCGAAAGAAGCGTCTGGTTCAGCACCACCAGGGTGGCGCCGGCAAGCAGAACCGCAACGATGACTACTTGGTTTCTGGTGAGTCCCATGTACTCTTCCCTTCCGTTCTTGGATTACTCTTCGTTGGGCGCCTGGCCGCGGCCGGGCGCAGGGGCGTTGCCCATTTCGGCAAGCTGGCGGAACGCAGCAAACCCCGCCAGCACCTGCTTCTGCAGCTCGCCGGCTTCGGCGTTCTCGCCGCCGAACAGCTGCGAGAACTCCTTGTCGATGGAATCCGACTTCGCCTGCCCCGCCCGGGTAAGGTAGATGCGATACGACCGCCTGTCGTTTTCATCCTGCCGGCGCTCGATAAGCCCCAGGTCTTCCAGGGAATGCAGCAGCGGGGTAAGGTTCGAAGGCTTCACACAGATATGGCTGGCAAGCTGGCGAATGGGCTGGCCGTCTTCCGAACGCAAATCGCCCAGCAGGTGTGCCTGGAAGTGGTTGAGTCCGTGTCGCTCGATCACCCCCGAAAGCGTGTCCTTGATGGCGATGTTCATGTACCGCGTTTCCTCGAACAGCATGCGGCAGAACCCGAATCTATCCATCCGTTTCATCATCTCCAATCCGCCAAATAGGGGACAAAGAAAGCGCCCCGCAAAGGAGGCGCTTTGTTGATTTCTTCTATTCAATAGTGCCACTGAGCTAACTTATGATTCAGAAACAAATTTTGTTCTTCACATAATCCGAACGAACACGTTTCGGGGATGGCGGGGCAGCTTCCCGACGCACCCGTACAGCCCGTTGGAGTCGTTCGCAACCGCTCGCAGCCCGCGGCTGCACTCGGCCCGTTGCTGCTCGGCCATCGCGACAGTCCACGTCTACTCCCGGCCGCCGCCCAGCCCTACCCTTTCCACGTTAGGCGGCAAATGCACTCCGTATGGCTCGTGTGCGGGAACATGTCTACCGGCTGGACAACATCGAGTGCGTACCCATGGCCAATCAAGTACGCCACATCGCGCTGCTGCGTTTCGGGGTTGCAGGAGATGTACACGATGCGCCCCGGCTCAAGCTGGCAGGTTGCCTCTAGGAACTCCTTGCTTGCCCCGGCGCGCGGCGGGTCCATCAGCAGCACATCCAGCTTCCGGCCGGCCTTTGCTTGACGCACCATGAAGGCACCGGCATCGCCCGTTTCGAACTCGGCGTTCTCTATGCCGTTGTGCTGGGCGTTCATGTACGCGTCCTTGATGGCAGAGGCAACGTTGTCCACGCCGATGACCTGCGCGGCATGGGCTTCCGGCGCCTCGGACAACCCCTTTGCCGCCACCAAACCGATGGTTCCCGTGCCGCAGTAGGCGTCCAGCGCGGTTTCGCTGCCGGTGAATTCCGCCATCTGTATGGCCAGGCGGTACAGCACCTGAGTCTGCACGGCATTCACCTGGTAGAACGAATGCGAGGAAATGCGGAAGGAAAGCCCGCACAGCTCGTCGATGATGAACCCTGGGCCGTAGAGCGTTTTCTCTTCGTTGCCCAGGATCACATTGGTCTGGCGGGTGTTCACGTTCTGCACGATGGTGGTCACATACGGGCAGCGTTTCACCAGTTCGCGGCAGAAGTTGCGCGACCCGGGGAATTCCTTGCCGTTGGTAACCAGGGTAACCAGCATCTCGCCCGAGCTATGGCCTACGCGCACCACCGCATGGCGCACGAAGCCGGTGCCCGCATCCTCATCGTAGGGCTCCATTCCGTAGCGCTGCATAAGCTGACGAATGACTAAGACCACGCGCTTGGCCTGCTGGTTCTCTATTAGGCAATCGTCGGTGGCAACAACACGGTGCGTGCCGGCGGCGTACATGCCGCATAGGATTTCGCGCGTGGGCTTGCCGCCTTTGCCCTTGGCATTCTTGCCCGCTGCCTGCCTGGCGCCCTTGCCGCCGCGGCCCTGGGCGCCGTTGCCGCGGCCGCCCAGCTTCTTGCCGGGAACGTACGGGCTGGTTACCTTGTTGCGGTAATGGTAAGGCTCACCCATTCCCGCAATGGGATTCATCACGGTGCCCTCGCCCGCAACGTCTTCGAACAGCTGGGCCATGGCGCGCTGCTTCTGGGCAAGCTGCTGTTCATAGGGAACGGCCAACAGCTGGCACGCGCCGCACTGCTTCTGGGCGGCGCACTTCAAGGATTCGGGCATAATGGGCTCCTTCTTCTACCGAAGCAAAGTGTACCCGATGGGCGGGCTTGCCCGGCAACGATGCCCACATCCATCGGTCACGCCGGTCGAAGAACGTCAGCGCAGCAGGTGCCACGACCCACAACCTGGGTCACGCAATCAAGCAGAGCCGACTTGCCGCCCTATACGCGATGTTATCGCGTACCTCTGCCATGAACCGCACTCATCTGGCTGACCACCACCACAAAACCCCATAGCGCACAGCCCTTCCACCTGCTGTTTTACAGCTTTCTGCCAAAGCGTTAGTTTCCGTTGACTAACAGGGGTTCCGCCCCGTAAGTTAAAGGTGTTCACCAACCTTGTTAGGAGCCCAATATGTCTACGAATAAATATGCCGGCACCCAAACCGAGAAGAACTTGGAAACCGCCTTTGCCGGCGAATCCCAGGCACGCAACAAGTACACCTATTTCGCCTCTGTGGCCAAGAAAGAGGGCATGGAGCAGATTGCGGCCCTGTTCCTCAAAACTGCGGAAAACGAGAAGGCCCACGCCAAGATGTGGTTCAAGGAGCTGGGTGGCCTAGGCGACACCGCCGCTAACCTGAAGGCCGCTGCCGAAGGCGAGAACTACGAGTGGACCGATATGTACGACGGTTTCGCGAAGACCGCCGAAGAAGAGGGTTTCCCTGAGCTAGCTGCCAAGTTTCGCGGCGTGGCCGAGATCGAGAAGCACCATGAGGAGCGCTACCGCGCCCTGCTGAAGAACGTTGAAACCGCCCAGGTGTTCGAGAAGAGCGAGGTCAAGATTTGGGAATGCCGTAACTGCGGCCACATCGTGGTAGGCACCAAGGCACCCGAGGTTTGCCCCGTTTGCGCACACCCGAAGAGCTTCTTCGAGGTTCACGCCGAGAACTACTAGGCGCAACTCGGCAGCAACATGCCGAATCGAAATATCGCACCACAAGCAGGAAGGGGATCCTCATTCGAGGATCCCCTTCTTCTTCGTTTGAGCACGCTAAAGAGAGACCGTCCCTGTTAGACCAGCTTCACGAACTTGCGCTTGCCAACTTGGACGATGGCGCCCTTCAGGCCCTCCGGCTCCACGTTGTAGGCCTTGGCGGGCAGCGCCTCGCCGTTCACCTTCACGCCGCCCTGGTCTATCATGCGGCGGGCATCGCCAACGGAATTGGTAAGGCCAGCCTCGCAGATGATCTTGGCCAAGTACACCTTGCCCTCATCATTGGGGGTAAGGTCGGCAGCGAACTCGGGAACGTCATCGGGAACCTCGTGCTGCTTGAACTGGCGGTCGAACGCGGCTTCGGCCTCTACCGCAGCATCCTTGCTGTAGTAGGCGGCAACGATGTTCTGCGCCAAGTCGCGCTTGCAGCGGTTGGGGTGGATATCGCCGGCAGCAAGGCCCTTTTCGATCTGGTCGATCTTGTCCACTGCCTCGGTGGAAGCCAGGCGGTAGTACTTCACCATGATTTCGTCGGGGATGGACATCACCTTGCCGAACATCTCCTTCGGCTCGTCGGTAAGGCCGATGTAGTTGCCGTAGCTCTTCGACATCTTGCGCACGCCGTCGGTGCCTTCCAGGAGCGGAAGCGTTAGGCATACCTGGGGCTCCATGCCCATCTTCTCCATAAGCTCGCGGCCGGCAAGCAGGTTGAACAGCTGGTCGGTGCCGCCCAACTCCACATCGGCCTTGATCATCACAGAGTCGTAAGCCTGCATAACCGGGTACAGGAACTCATGCAAGCTGATGGGAAGGTTGGAGGTGTAGCGGTTATGGAAATCGTCGCGCTCCAGGATGCGCGCAACGGTGAAGTTGGAGGCAACCTTCAAAAGCTCCTCCATGCCCATGGAAAGGATCCACTCGGAGTTGTAGCGCAGGGTGGTTTTCTCGGGATCCAGCACCTTGAATGCCTGATCGACGTAAGTCTGCGCATTCACTTTGATCTGATCGCGCGTAAGCTGCGGGCGCGTGGTGTTGCGGCCGGAGGGGTCGCCGATGAGCGCGGTGCCGTCGCCGATGATAAGCGTTACCTGATGACCCAGATCTTGGAACTGACGAAGCTTGCGCAGCGGAACCGCATGACCCAGATGGATGTCGGGGGCGGTGGGATCCACGCCCAGCTTGATGTTCAGGGGCTTGCCGCGCTTCAGCTTGTCCATCAGCGCTTTCTCGGGCACGATCTGCGCTGCACCCGACTGGATGATATGGAACTGCTCTTCAGGTGAAATCATGATTCCTCTTTCTAAGATTCAGCAGAGATTCTAGCACAGGGTTATTGGGCGGATTACCCCTGCGTAGGAGCCAAAGCGGCCCTGATCCCTTCCCTTCGGCGGCGACGCGCCAAAACACCTATCCTTCGAGAATCGGCCATAGCCTACTGCACCCCACGGAACAGGTGGCCGGAAGTGGCACCTTCAGCCTTGGCAACCTTGTTGCTGCCCTTCCGGGCGATGTCTCGCGCACGCACCGCACGCTGCACCTTCTTGGTGGTCTCGTCCACGTTCATGAGGGCAGTATCCACCATTACCATGGAAACACCGGCGTTCATCAGCTCGGGCATAAGGTGGGCAATGTCCAGCTGCACGGCATTGTACAGGTGACTGCGGCCGGTGCAGTCGGTTACCACCGGCATTTCGTACCCCTTGCGGTCTTTCAGGTAGTGCGGGCTCTTGCGGCGCGGGCACACCGCGCATTCCTGGTTGCAGGGGCCCTGGCTCATAAGCAGGCAGTGCTCGGTAACCATCAACTCGGTTTGCCCGATAATGGTGAGCCCGAGCTCCATAGAGGCCATTTCGCCCAGCTCCTCTATCTGCACCAGCGAAAGCTCAGGCGAAAGCCACACACGCTGCACGCCGAAATCGGCCATAGCCTGCAGGTCAAGCTTGTTGGTTACCGGGATGTTCGGGCCCACCTCGGGTTCGGCGCCTGCCTCGGTCGCATGCAGCAACTGTCCCAGGTTCTGGCACAGCACCGGGCGCCCCTCCTTCACACGGTTCCAGATGTCGAAGCCGTTGCGGTTCCGCTCGTCGAACATCTGGGAAACCGTGGGCAGCACCGGGATGCACTGCTTGGGATAACCAGCCTGCTCGGCCGTGCCGGAAAGCTGGCCAGCGATAACCGCTTCCCCGCGACGGTAGTTGGCGGCAGGAACGTAGATAAGGTCGGCCCCGGCGCGTTTGGCAGCGCGGGCACAGGCCGGGTTGGTGGCAAGCACGGCAACCTTGCAGGAGCCCTTATGCATCGGAGCGGCGAACGTGCGCTTCGGAGCACGGTTCAGCTTGCGTGCATGGTAGGCAGCCAGCATCTGGCTTTCAAGCTGCTCGGCAGCTTGAGCGCGCAGCTTGTGCAAAGAGGAAAAGCCCATGCCCACGCCTTCGTCCAGCTCGATCTCCAGGCTGGCAAGCTCGAAGGGCGTGGTGCCCATGCGGTCGATGTGCTGGCGCACCTCTTCTTCGGTGATGGCCTTGGTGCGCGCCGCTTCCACCACATTGCCCTCCACGGCCACGGAGATGCCATTGGGCGCAGTGAGCTCCAATCGAGCCGGAGCGCCGATGCGCAGCACAGCCTTGCCGGCAGCAGGCACTGCGGGCATCCGGCAATCGTCGACGAAGGCTGCTTCGGCATTGCGCACGCGGAACACGCGATCGCCCTTGCCCACAGCACGCTCTACCGCCAGCACTACCCTGCCCTGCTTGTCGGTACGCAGGTTGGCAACGGTGTGCACGAAATGCCCGCGATTCGTCCAAAACTCGATAAGGTCTCCTTCGTGCAAGTCTGCCTCGGCATCGATGGCAACCCGGCCGTCTTTGGCCTGGACAACGCGACCCACGAAAACACCGCGGTTGTTGGGACGACCGTAACTCATGATCTCGTTGCCACGCTGGCCGGTAAGGTAGGCCGTGGTGAACCCGCGGGAAAACGCCTCGGAGAGCACCGTGCGCTCGGCATCGGTCGCCCCCATGCCCTGCGCCGATTCCCCCTTCGCACGTACTGCCTCGATACGGTCGATCACCGCACGGTACACGCCCACTACCGCCTGCACGTACTCGGGCGACTTCATGCGGCCCTCTATCTTCAGCGAGGCAATGCCGGCATCAAGCAACTGAGGGATAAGGTCGATAGTGCACAGGTCCTTGGGCGAAAGCAGGTGCTCGCCCGGGGAAGGCAGGTTCTTGCGCAGCGCACGGTTATGGAGCTCGTAGGGAAGACGGCACGCCTGGGCACAGCGCCCACGGTTGGCAGAGCGGCCGCCCACCATGGAAGACATGAAGCACTGGCCTGAATAGCAGATGCACAGGGCACCATGGGCGAAGCACTCCAACTCCACACCCAGCTCCTTGGCCAACGCGCCAAGCACCCGGAGCTCCTCCAGGGAAAGCTCGCGCGCCAGCGTCACGCGCTTAGCGCCGAGGGCAGCCGCAACGCGCAGACCATCCTCATCGTGGATATTCATCTGAGTGGAAACATGCACTTCCACGTCAGGGATAACGCGAGCCAGTTCGATGCTGATGCCGATATCCTGCACAATGAAAGCGTCAACACCGCAACGGTATGCCTGACGGGCAAGCTCCAAAGCGTCCTGCAGCTCAGAGGGAAGCACCACCGTGTTCAGCGTAAGGAATACCTTGACCCCTCGCAGATGAGCATAATCGCAGGCTTCAGCCAAGCTCTCCAAGGTGAAGTTGTCAGCACCGCGGCGAGCGTTGAAATGGCCAGCGCCCAGATACACCGCATCGGCCCCGGCACGCACCGCAGCGTGCAGGCAGGCCACGTTGCCCGCAGGGGCCAGCAACTCAACGCGCGCCGAAGAATCATCGGGTCCCGCACCTTTAGGCTCTTGGGTATCGGGGGTGGTTTCGAAATCCCTGGTCATGGTTTTGTCCTTTGCTCTCTTGCCACCTCAGGGCAGAAAAACGGCCATCTTCCGATGGCCGC
>CAVIKC010000008.1:0-56193 GCA_963643405.1 Succinivibrio sp. | reverse complement strand
AGTTTCCAAAGCAGTCCCGGGGTTGAGCCCCGGGCTTTCACTTCAGACTTGCAATACCGTCTGCGCTCCCTTTACACCCAGTAAATCCGGATAACGCTTGCCCCCTACGTATTACCGCGGCTGCTGGCACGTAGTTAGCCGGGGCTTCCTCCTTGGCTACCGTCTTCTTCTCTTCACCAAGGACAGGAGTTTACGATCCGAAAACCTTCTTCCTCCACGCGGCGTTGCTGGGTCAGGGTTTCCCCCATTGCCCAATATTCCCCACTGCTGCCTCCCGTAGGAGTCTGGGCCGTATCTCAGTCCCAATGTGGCCGATCGGTCTCTCAACCCGGCTACCCATCGCGGGCACGGTGGGCCGTTACCCCGCCGTCTACCTAATGGGCCGCGACCCCATCCCTTGCCGTCTGGGCTTTCCCGGCCGGCCCATGCGGGCCCGCCGGAGTATCCGGTATTAGCGCAGGTTTCCCTGGGTTATCCCGGTGCAAGGGGCAGGTTGGTCACGTGTTACTCACCCGTTCGCCACTCTATGACCACCCGAAGGTGGGTTAATCGTTCGACTTGCATGTGTTAAGCACGCCGCCAGCGTTCATCCTGAGCCAGGATCAAACTCTCCGTTGAAAAGAAAGATTGATTCTAGTAAATTGTTTCGTCTCCGGCCCGGCCGTTCTGTCGGCCGCGCCAGGAAAGACGGGTTTGAATCTGACTTGAATTCCGTTTCTCACAGTATCCAGTTTTGAAGGTTCCCGCCCGGGCTCTCGCCCCGGCTGCGAAGCGGCTGTGCCGTTCGCGCAAGAAAGTACTTTACTTTCCCGCTGCCGCCGTGTCAAGAACTTTTTTCAAAAGTTTTTGGCGGGCGGCCCGCTCGCCGTTTCCGGCTCGCTTCCCTCGTTCGAGGGCTTAGCCATAATACCCCGCTTGCCGTCCTGCGCAATACCTTTCTTGAAATTACTTGCCAATTTTTACGACTCTTGCGCATATCGCCAGCTCAGCGCTATGTCTTTGCCTTCTACCACTTATGGATTTATGGAGACTTGCTCCATATCCATAGGTATATGATCGATATGCAATGTTTTGAAAGAAGGCCGATATGCCTTATATGGTTGGCGAATACGTAATCTACTCTTCTCTGGGAATCTGCCAGGTGCTTGAAAACGAGGCCCATGTTTCCCTTGCAGGAGACGAAGAGGACCTGTACTACATACTCGGGCCTCTTGAAAAACGTCTGGGTAAAGCCTATGTTCCCTACTCCCGATGCGAAGAGCTTCGTCCTGTTCTGCAGCGCAACGAGGCGCTGCGCGCACTGGACGAATCCATCGGTATGGAGCCCGATGACTATCAGGACACCAATTCACACTTGGTGCTTGAGCACTTCCGCAAGCTCATCCGTTCCAACGACTTCCTTTCGCTGCTCTTGGTATGCAAATCCATGCAGACGCGTATCGCCGAGCAGGAAAGCAAGAAGCACGGCGCATCCCTTACCTACAAACGATTGCTCGATGACGCCAGAAGGCGCATATACGGCGAGCTCTCCATCGTCCTGAGCATCGACCAATCGGAAGTACCCGAGTTCATCCACGCTTACCTCAACGAGCACAGCAACTAGCTGCCTTCCAGGCAATCTATCACTGAAACGCCAAGGGCCACGTTCCTTCCTTAAGGAACGTGGCCCTTGTTTCTTGTGGGTTCCTCTAAAGAATGCGGCGCGACTCGATCGCCCTGCCAAGCGTTACCTCATCGGCGAACTCGAGATCGCCTCCTACGGGCAACCCGCTTGCCAAACGCGACACGGTGACTCCAAGCGGCTTGATCAGGCGGGCTAGGTAGCTAGCCGTTGTTTCCCCTTCTATATTGGGATTAGTTGCCAGAATGACCTCCTCCACCGAGGAATCGTTCAAGCGTCCCATGAGCTCGGCGATACGAAGATCATCCGGCCCGACCCCCTCCAACGGGGAGAGGGCGCCTCCCAAAACATGGTAAACGCCCGAAAAGGAGCCGGTTCGCTCTATCGGCGGGATGTCCCGGGGCTCCGACACGACGCAGATCGCCGAATGATCGCGCTTGGAGGACGCGCAGATATCGCAGAGGTCCCCTTGCGCGTAATTGAAGCATTTAGAGCAGAAATGGACGCTATCCTTGACTTCGACGATCGCATCCGCCAGGCGCATTGCATCGGCCTTGTCCTGGTTCAGCACCCAATAAACTATACGCTGTGCCGACTTGGGGCCTATGCCCGGAAGGCGCTCGAACTCATCGAGCAGCTTTTGGATTGCCGAAGAGGCGTTCATGCTGGCCCGATTACCTCATACCGGGGATGTTCATGCCGCCGGTAACCGAGGACATGCGAGCATTGCTCATCTGGTCGACACCACGAAGGGCCTCGTTGACTGCAGCAACTACCATATCCTGCAGCATTTCCGCATCTTCGGGATCGATGGCATCGGGCTCGATGGCAATGGACTCAATGCTCATGTCTCCACGGGCGACTGCGGTGACCATGCCACCGCCCGCAGTGCCGGTAAAGGTCATCTCGGCGATTTCCTGCTGGGCCTTTTGGAGTTCTTTCTGCATCTTCTGCGCTTGGCGCATCATCTGCTGCATGTTCATTCCCATTGATTCTCCTTTTCACACGGTAGGCAAATGGCGCCTATGGGGCGCCCGCGCATACCGTTCCTGTGCATGACCGTGGTTAGCATTGTATCGAAAATGCCGCACTACTCGGGCAGTTCCTCGAACTTTACCCCCGGGCCAAAGCTGTTGGTGAGGATGCTCTTGATCTGGTCGGCCTCGCTTCCCTGCAGATGAGAGTCTTCCTGCACCGCCGCCGACCGAGGCTCGGAAAGCGCTCCAAGGTCGCCAGGATGCAGGCCAGCGCCTCCCGCTGCTTGAGACGCAGTTGAGGGCCCGGGTACCGGTGCGGGCTCGACCGGCGAACCGGCCCGCTGAACCGGTGACCCAGAGCTCTTGGGCTGAATGCTTGAAGCCTGCAAGGGGAAAGACGGCGCGCTGGACGTCTGCTGGGGCGAGGAGGGATGAGCAGGAAGCGAAGCCGATGGAGCGGCATCGTAGCTGCCGGCGTCGTCAAGCTCCCCGGGCACGCCGGCCCCATACACATCGAGAGGCACCTCTTCGTAGGGAACAGGATCGTAATCGGGTGCAACGTGCCGGGAAGGAGATGAGACGGGGGCAGCCGCGGTTACGGGCTTCGCGGATAGGCGATCTGCGTTTGCCGAAACAGGCACATCAGTCGGTGCATTCACCTGCTTGCACGGCTCCGGCTGCTTCGCTGCGGGAACAGCGGCAGGCGGGACCAGCGAACGAGCCGGCCTGCCAGACCCCGAAGAACCGGCTTGGGCTGCCGGCGCCTGCGAAACCGCCCCACCTTCGATGGAAAGGCGGTACGGTACGGTGCCGCCGGCAACTTGGGCGATGGTCTTGGCGAGCAGCTCTTGAACCTCCGCCTTCTGGGCAGCGTTGTAGGCAAACCCACCGTCTTTGCCGAACTGGACGACGATTCCACTACCGTCTGTCTCCCCGAAAACCTTGGCGTTCATGAACAGCACACCTCGCGCAGGATTCACCTTGCGCAGCGTTGAGGTGACCGAGCGCCAGAACCGTTGGAGGACCGCCGGGTTCGAGACGTCGATCGATGCCGTCATAGCAGCAGCGCCCTGAGCGGGAGCCTGACTGCCCTGAGCAGACGTAGGGATTGGAGCCGGCTCGGCGACAACACGCATGTTGGCCTCAGCAGGCGCCTTGGCCGGAACGCGAGGCTCGGATGGCGCAGGGGCAGATGTTGGATGCGCCATAGGCTGAGCAGCATGCTGGGTCGCGGCAGCCGCCGGCACGGGCTCGCCTGGATCCGGGCTAGTTGCCGGCATAGGCACGGGAGCATGAGGCGGCTGCACAAGCTGAGCCGATGGAGCAGCTACGTCCCTACCAACGGCAACGTTCCCTTGCGCGGGAATAGCCGCCATCTGCTGCGGTGCGGCCGCAGGCGACAAGCCAGCGATCTTGCGCTCCAATTCCTCGACGCGCTCAGCCAAGGTATGGATCGTCAAGTCCGATTCGGGGCGGACAAGACGCGTAAGGGCGATCTCAAAAGCGAGGCGGGGATTGCTGGTGGTTCGCAACTCCTTTGAAACATCCCCCAGAACAGCGAGCATGCGAGCAAGGCGGTCTTCCCCGAAAAGAGACAGTTGCCCTTCCATGGCCTTGCGGAGCGCATTGCTTGCCTGAAGTTCGACATCCAACCCCGCCAGGGAGAGCAGGTACATGTTGCGCACGTATTCCGCAAGATCCTGCACGAACTGAGCCAGATCGGCACCTGTTTCAACATAATTGGCCAACCAATCGAAACAAGCCGCAGCATCGCGCCTGCCGATAGCCTCGACGATCTCCGACAGGTCGGTATCGTCGAGGGAACCCAGCAGGTTTTGCGCACCAGCAAGCGTTACCTTTCCCGCATCGAAGGCGATGAGCTGCTCGAGTGTGGTAAGGGCGTTGCGCATTCCGCCTTCTGCGCGGTGTGCAATGAGCTCCAGCGCCTCAGGCTCGAACTCAACGCCTTCCCTGACGCAGACCGCACCCAGGCGAGAGACGATAGACTCGATGGAGATGCGGTGGAAATCAAAACGCTGACAACGCGATTGGATCGTTTCGGGCACCTTCTGCGGATCGGTTGTGCAGAGGATGAACACGACGTGGCCTGGAGGCTCTTCGATGGTTTTCAGCAAGGCATTGAAAGCCGCCGTCGAGAGCATATGCACCTCGTCGATGATGTAGACCTTCCAGTTTCCGCGCGTTGGAGCGTAGCTCACCCTACCGATGATCTCTTCGCGGACGTTCTCAACACCGGTACGGCTTGCGGCGTCGAGCTCGTAGACGTCGGGATGGGCGCCTTGCGCGATAGCTTGGCACTCTTCACAGGTGCCATCAGGTTCCGTGGTGGGCCCGTTCTTGCAAAGCAGCGCCTTCGCGAGGATTCGCGCCGTGGTGGTTTTGCCGGTACCACGTGGGCCGCAGAACAGGTAAGCATGCGAAACCTTGCCCCGCTCGATGGCGTTCTTCAACGTGCGTTCGATGTGCTCCTGGCCAACAACGTCCGCAAACGTTGAAGGGCGGTATTTGCGGTACAGGGCTTCCATCGCCGAGCCTCCTTATTTGAAGGCCGAGAGATGCTCGAGCCTTCGTATGCGGGCGCCTTCCTAGGCGCGAGAACAGTAAAGAACCCGAGTAGGTATTTTAGACGAACCTAATCGAGCGAAGCGCTTTCGTCGGACTGGACGTGCTTGGCACGCGCGATACGCTCGGCATCGGCTGCAGCAGCCACCTCGAATTCCCTCTTGCCGCTCTTGCGCGATGAAAGAGCGGCCTTGATCGCCCCGATGAATGCAGGGGCAACGGAAACGGCAACGATGCCGAGTACGATGACCTCGAAATGGGCCTGGACAAACGGCACCCCACCAAAGAAATAGCCCACCAGCACGAACAGCGATACCCAGGAGATACCGCCGATAGCGTTGAACAACGTGAACTTCCCGAAATTCATGTGGCCAGTGCCGGCAATGAACGGGGCAAACGTGCGGAAGAAGGGCATGAAGCGCGTGATGACGATGGTGAGGCCGCCAAACCTCTCGAAGAAATGATCGAGCTTCGCCATTCGCTCAGGGGTAAGCGACTTGATCTTGCCCGAGTCGATGATACGGGAGCCGAAGAAGCGCGCTATCCAATAGTTGGAGGTGTTGCCCAAGATAGCGGCGGCGTAGAACACGATGAGCGTTGCCGCAAGGTTCAGGCCACCGCCGTCGGCGGAGAACACGCCGGCAGCGAACAAGAGGGAGTCGCCCGGCAAGAAGGGGAAGAACACCAAACCGGTCTCTATGAACACAATGAGGAACAAGGGGGTGTAAACCCACACCGCACCAAGGGAGACGATCCAGCCGGCAATGGCACCGCGGGGATCTTGCAGGAGGCCAAGAATGAAGTTGATGATTTCCATGGTTCTCTTTCGGTTGTCTGTTCCCTGACAGAACTGTTAAACAAATGCAAAAATGCCTATATACAAGATTCGCCGGTCGGATGACCGGCGAAAGCAAGTATCTCGAAAAGGCCCGGGCGCTCGTCAGAGGCCCCTTATGGCTGCTTCCTCCCGGACCTGACCAGGTTCAGAACTTGGCGCCGCCCAAGCCCTTTCGAGATACTATCAACGCTCGACAGTATATATGCACCCACGCCAGCACGTCCAACAGTGCGACGCTCGCCCACCAAAAGCGCACAGGATGGATCTGCAAATGGAGCGCTAGCGCTGCCAAGCCTGTTTCAGGTCGGCGATCCCGTAAAGGCTACCGCAGAAGCAGACGGGCAGGGCGCCGCCGCGCAGCTGGCGCGCGCAGGCCACGGCAGCTGCAGGCGTTGGAGCCCGACGCACTTCCGCAGCGCCCAAAAGCCGCATCGAGGAAAGGGCCTGGCTCACAGCTTCGGCAAGCTGACCGGCCGGAAGAGCGCGGGGATTGACAGGCTCGTAGCACACGAACGCGCTGGCTAAAGGAGCCAGCAGCTCCAACATGGGAGCATAGTCCTTGTCGGCCATCACGCCGACCACGAAAACGATGGATCCCTTTCGGTAACGCGCGGAAAGCTCGTGGGCCAGCGCACGAATGGCGTGGATGTTATGGGCGCCATCTATGATGACATCGGGATCGCGCTCCAAGAACTCGAAGCGGCCCGGCCACGATGCGGCCGCAAGGCCGCGCCGAATCGAGTCCCCTTCGATGTCCCAACCCTTTTCGGCAAGTGCACGGCAAACGAGTACAGCAAGGGATGCATTGACGAGTTGATAGGAGCCCTGAAGGGGGACGGACAGGCTGACGAGCCCGTTGAACGAGAAACCCTCATTTTCGCCTGAGATCTGCGAGGCATCTACATAACGAAGCGGAACGCCAAGCTCGGCGGCGCGGGCATCGAGGACTTCGCTCACCTCGGGCTCTTGGGGCGCGCTTACCGCGATTGCACCCTTCTTCAGGATGCCCGCCTTCTCGGCGGCTATCTGGCCAAGGGTGGATCCCAGCATCGCACAATGGTCGTACGAGATGGGCGCGAATGCGCACACTTCAACCGTAGCGATGACGTTGGTGGAATCCAGTCTGCCGCCCAGCCCTACCTCGCAGACGACGATATCGCATTCCGTTCGGGCGAAATGCTCGAACGCAACCGCGGTCATAAGCTCGAACTCGGTAGGATGGGAGTCCATCGCCTCGGCAGCTTCACGGACGCGAAGCGTTGCAGAGACGAGATCGTCATGGCTGATCTCGGAGCCGTCCACACGGATTCGCTCTTCAAAGTGATCGATGTAGGGACTGGTGAACAAGCCAACCCGATACCCGGCTTGCTGCAGGATCGCAGACACGAACGCGCAGGTGGAGCCTTTGCCATTCGTACCGGCAACATGGACAAAGCGCAATCGGCTCTGCGGTCCGCCCAGCCTTTCGAGCAGCTCGGAAATGCGCTCGAGGCCCAAGCTCATGCTGCGCCATCGGGGCTCGTTGATGTACGCGACCGGATCAAACATGCGAGGTCCAGTCTTTGCCGACAACGACCTGAAGGTTGGTGGAAAGGCTGTAGTAGACTCCGGCTGAAACGGTGCGGCCGACGCCGAGCGCCTGGACGGCAGCCTCTGCAGCGGTTTTGTCCTCACTTGAACGGTAGATGACCAGCGTCTCGTCGTAGACGAACGATTCGGCATTGCCAGTATCACTGATGCTGAAGCCGGCTTCCGAAAGCACCGAAGCAGCTTGGGCGCTATAGCCGTCGGCACCGGCACCATTGAGAACCACGACAGAGACGCCCGATTTATCGACGCCGCTGGTGTCCACTGAAATGTCCATGTCCTCTCCCGACTTGAACTTCCCGTATACCTGGCTTGCCTTGGAAGAGCTTACCGACCAGTACGTCTTGGAGCCAGATCCCGTTTGGCTACCGGGGACGGTAGCCGCGTGGAAATCGGCGTTCTGGAACGCCTTGGCCATCTTCGACATGTCGTCGTAGCTCAGATCGGTTTTGATACAGCTGGCAATATTGTCGGCGCTCATCGCAAAATCGAGGCCGCCCTTTTCCTCGATGGCATTCGCAAAGGCATCGAAAACCTCGTTCTGCACCGCGGCGCGCTGGGCGAAGCCCGTTGCGTAATTCTTCGCACTAACGTATGCAAGAGCCTGCTTGCCGCTGAGAACCTGCTCACCAGGATCGAGCACGGATGTTCCCACAGTAGGGTCATCGACATACTGGCTCACATCAACCTTCAGGCCGCCAAGCGAATCGACCAGGGAGGAAAAGCCCTTGTCAGTGATGCGGACGTAATGGTTGATATTGTTGCCGATGAGCGATGAGACCTGCTTAACCAGTTCGCCTTCGTCTTTGATGCGGGGAGCATCGCGCAGCATGCTGCCCGCATCACTTGATGAGGTGCTGTACGAGACTGCGATATTGCTGGGAATGTTGAGCAACGATGCCGTACCGCCCTGGGGATCAAGCCGGAGAACAGCAACGAAGCTGGCAGCCTCAGACGAGGTCCCATCCCCGGTTATGCCCGTTACCAACGTATATGTCACCGAATCCGAGCTAGCCGAGACAAGCTGCCCGGCAACCGCATCGTCGTTAAGGGCCATCGAGGAAGTAAGCGAGTTACGATATGCGCAAGTGCCCAAGCCAAAGGCAATGGCGATAACCAAAGCGATGGAGACGACGAGGGCGATGCGGTTCACGTGATCGCTGCGGCGCATCGTGGCAGCCGTGCGGGAACGCCCCGTGTACCGGGATCGTTGGTACTCCGATGCCGAGCTTGGCTGGAGCCCGATCTGCCGCACCTCGCCCGTTCGGCGAGAGGAGGGAGGCGTGGCAACGCGAGGGCGAACCGTTCGGCGAGGATCGCGCTGAGGGGCGCGGGCGCCCGAGGCGTGGGAGCCTATGACCGAGGAAGACCAATCTGCGCTACGGCGCCTTGTGCGCCTGTTTGAGCCCTGACGACCATGAGAGCCCCTATTCCCCCTGATAACCATGCGAATCAGCCTTAAAGCTCGATGCGCTCGACATTAGCGCCGATGCCGCTCAACTTGCCAACATAATCCTCGTAGCCACGGTCGATATGATGGATATCGTGCACGATGGTCTCGCCTTCGGCCGCTAGGCCAGCGATAACCAATGCCGCGCCACCGCGCAGGTCGGGAGAAGAAACGGGGGCACCTTCCAACCTGGAAACACCCTGCACCAGTGCATGATGACCTTCCACCGTGATGCGTGAGCCCATGCGGTTCAGCTCGCTGGCGAACATGAAGCGATTTTCGAAAATATTCTCCGAGATAACGGAATTACCGTCAGCGAAAGAGGCAAGCAGCATGAACTGGGCCTGCAAATCGGTGGGGAAGCCCGGGTGGGGCAAGGTCTGGATATCGGTCGCAAGCAACGGCTGGATACGTGAGACGGTGATCGAGTCTTCGGTGGTGAAAACCTCACATCCCATCTGCTCGAGCTTCATAAGCGCCATGCGCAGAAACGAGGGGTCGATCCCCTTCACCGTTACCGGGCCGCCCAGCAAGGCGCCTGCCGTAAGGAACGTGCCCGCCTCGATGCGGTCGCCCACCGTGGTATGCGAACAGGGATGCATCTGCGACAGCGGCACCCCTTTCACCGTGATGGTGGGAGAGCCGGCGCCTTCCACCTGGGCACCCATGGCATTGAGCATATTGGCAAGGTCGACGATCTCGGGCTCGCGAGCCGCATTGTCGATGACCGAAGTGCCCGGTGCAACCACCGACGCCATGAGCATGTTCTCTGTTGCGCCTACACTGGGGAATTCAAGAAGGACGTCGGCCGCATGCAGCCCATTGGGCGTTGAAGCATACAGATAGCCATGGCTGTTCTCGAATTCAACGCCCATGGCCTCAAGCACCTTCAGGTGCATATCGATCTTGCGGGCACCGATCTTGCATCCGCCGGGCATGGCAACGCGGGCACGGCCGAAACGGCCGACGAGAGGACCTAGGATGGAGATGCTTGCGCGCATCTTCGACACCAGTTCGTAGGGAGTGTTGTAGCCCTCGGCATCCTTGGTATCGATGATCAGGGAATGATCGCCCCATTCGACGGTAGCGCCGAGACTGCGCAGAACCTCGCACATGATCTCGATGTCGGAGATGTGGGGTATATTGGCCAAAGTGGTTTCGCCTTGGCCGAGCATAGATGCCGCTATAAGCTTCAAGGCGGAATTCTTCGCGCCGCTGATATTTACCGTACCCGCCACGTTCTTCGTTTCGCGGGCGATGATCACTTCTTCAGACATACCCTTGCATCCAATCTCCTGATGCGATCCTCTGGATGTTGCGCAGCACAGACCGGGCCATGCGCACTCTTCCCTATTATGACAGCAAGCCCTTCCAGAAGCGGGTTCTACCCAAAACCTCTGGAAGGGCTTGCGAAAGCCTTATGCGCTTAGCTTACTCGCCGAGCATGAAGCGAGTGAAGGAAACAACCTCGATGGTGGTGCCCAAGGACTTGGCAACCTCTGCCGTGTAGTCGTTCACGGACTGATCGGGGTTCTTCACGTAAGCCTGCTCGGTAAGGCAGTTCTCCTTGAAGAACTTCTCCAGGCGACCGGTAGCGATCTTTTCCTGGATGTTCTCGGGTTTGCCGGACTCGGCAGCCTGAGCCTTGTAGATGCCCATCTCGTGCTCTACGACAGCAGGGTCAACGGACTCGCGGGTTGCGGAAACGGGGCTTGCTGCAGCAACCTGCATAGCGATGTCGCGACCGTACTTCTTGAAGTCGTCGTTGGAAGCGATGGAAGCGTCGCCCAGCTTGAACTCGACCAGAACGCCGATCTTGCCGCCACCGTGGATGTAGGAGGCAACAGCACCTTCGGGCTGCTCGGAAAGGGCGAAGCGGGAAAGCTGGATGTTCTCGCCCAGGGTGTGGATAGCGTCGGTAACGACAGCATCGACGGTTTCGCCCTCGATCTCGGAAGCCTTCAGGGCATCGAGGTCGGCGGGCTTGTTGGCGAGCACTGCCTGAGCGATCTTCTCTGCGTAAGCCTTGAACTTATCGTTCATGCCGACGAAGTCGGTCTCGCAGTTGAGCTCGACGAGAGCGCCTGCATGGCCGCACTCGGAAACGAGGGCCAGAACGGTGCCCTCGTTGGTGGCACGGCCAGCCTTCTTGGCAACAGCGGCAAGGCCACGGGTGCGCAGCACGTCGACGGCCTTCTCCAGCTCGCCTTCAGCCTCTACAAGGGCCTTCTTGCATTCCATCATGCCGGCGCCGGTCATCTCGCGGAGTTCCTTGACGAGAGCTGCAGTGATTTCTGCCATGGTAATTCCTTTCGATAGAAAACCCTGCCCCGCAATGGGGCAGGGAGAAACTGCTATGGGTTGGTGAGCTTACTCAGCTGCAGGAGCTGCGGCCTCTGCCGGAGCAGCCTCGGCTGCGGGAGCCTCGGGGGCAGCCATTTCCTCGACGGTGACCGGAGCGCCGGTGCCCGCGATGACGGCGTCTGCCACAAACTCGGAGAGCAGGCGGACGGAGCGGATTGCGTCGTCGTTTGCGGGGATGCCGAAATCGACGTCGTCGGGATCGCAGTTGGTGTCGAGCGTGCCGACAACAGGGATGTTGAGGCGATGGGACTCATGGATGGCGATCTGCTCACGGTTGGTATCGATGATGAAGATCATGTCGGGGACCTTCTTCATGTTGCGGATACCGTTGAGGTTGGTCTGGAGCTTCGCGAGCTCCTTCTTCAGCAGGATCTGCTCCTTCTTGGGGAGGAGAGCCATGCGGCCGTCGGCCTCCATGCCCTCAAGCTCCTCCATGCGCTGGACGCGGGAACGGATGGTGGTGAAGTTGGTGAGCATGCCGCCGAGCCAACGAGCGTTGACGTAGGGCATGCCGCAGCGGTTGGCAGCCTCAGCGATGGACTCCTGAGCCTGCTTCTTGGTGCCTACGAACAGCACGGTGCCGCCCTTTTCGGCGCAGCGGGAAACTGCGGTGTAGGCAGCGTCAAGACCGTACATGGTCTCCTTCAGGTCGATGATGTAGATGTCGCCGCGGTTGCCGAAGATGAAGGGCTTCATCTTGGGGTTCCAGCGACGGGTCTGATGACCGAAGTGGGTGCCTGCGTCGAGCAGGGTCTGTACAGTGATCTTGGACATTCTTTCTCCATTCGTTGTGCCTCTGCACTGGATCTTCCCCTTGCCCGCAACTGCCTTTGCAGCCACTGGCGGGCGCAGGTCCCCCGTGCATGTGAATTAAAACAGCCTTTGCAGTATAGCAGGCGCGCGGAAAGGAGCAAGCAAAACAGGAAATTACCGCAAACACCTGAGCGCAAGGGCAGCGCGCCCGAGGCCTGGGGCCGACGCAGGCCTCTTGAGCACCGAACAAGGCCAAGCGCAGGCCCCAGCACGAGTCCCAGGACCCATGGCCGGCATTTGGCCCACACGGCTGCCTGGGTGCCGCCGCAACCGAAGCGTCACAGATTGTCGTAGATATCCTCGGTAAAGGTTAAGCCTCCCCGATAGCCCACATAGGTGCGGTTCAGCACCAGGCGGTCTTTCAACGGGAACGCCGCCTGGATAAACTGCACGTCTTTTTCGCAGCCTATCTCGTATTCGGCGCTCGAGCCTATGAGCAGGGTCATCTCGTCGTTTTCGTGCAGCGCCTTGTTTATCTCGTACTGATCGCTGAGGAACAGGACCTTGGGCGGACGGGCGTACTCCAATTCCGTAAGGCGGCCGATGATGCGCTCTTTGTCGGCAGGGCGGAACATCGGGTCGGTGACGACGACCAGCTCGGGGGTGAAGCTCATATCGTTGGCAAGGTAGCGCGTGTAGCCGATGGCGGCGTTCGCATCGGCTACCACGGCAAAACGCTTCCAGGAAACCGCGCCGACGATCTGAGCCAAGTAGGAGTACACGTAATCCTCTTCCTCGGCCACAACGCTCTCGACGAGCCCCTCGTCGATGCCCAGTCTCTGCGCCACCTCGCGCAGGAACAGCGTCGCCTCGGTTGCACCGATGGGAAGCCCGCTGAAACGATAGCTTGGCACTCCGAACCGATCCTCGTACTTCTTCGCGGGGCCCTTGAACAGCCACGGGTTCACGATGATGTTGAGGGCCGCCTCCGAAGAGCGGCGCACTTCCTTTATACCCTGATGGCGCGTGTAGAAGGTGTTGACGCGCAACCCTAGACGCTCCAGCATGCGGGTGAGCTCCTCGAAGTTGCCCGACCAATATGGGTCGTGGAAGGGGATGATCCCGAAGAGGTTCACCAACTTAGGGTCTTTTTCCTTGGGCTCTTCCACCACCTGATCGATAAGGGCGTTCCAAGCAACTTCGTAGCCGAGATTGGAATCGCCGGCAAAGCCAGGCGTCTCGATGGCGTAGACCGGCTTGCCCTGGGCCTGGAATTCCTCGGCCACCGCAACCACATCGTCCCCGATGATACCCGCTGTGCAACCGGTGAGGATGAAGTAGGCCTCGGCATCGATGACCTCAAGCGCGCCTTCCACTGTAGACCTGAGCTTGTCTACGCCACCGAAGACCACTTCACGTTCCAGCATGTTCGATGAGGGCAGCGAGATGCCCGCGATGTAGCTCCATTCGCGATTGCCGCCGTTGGGCTGCTCGCCGTAGGTGGTTTGCATACAGCAGCCGGGACCGGAATGAAGGATCGGGCACACATGGTGCAGGGGTTCCAGCGCATTGTTCACGCCAGCAAGGACGCAGCCTCCACGAGGGTTTTCTACCGTATTGGACATTGTTTCCGCACCCTTCCGCTACAGGTTGATGAATTTGAAGGCGTTTTCCGCGTACCACGCATCGCGGTACGGCAGCTTCACATGCTGGGAGAGCTTCTTGTTGAAACCGGGATTCTCCAACTGGTCGGCCATCTTGCGGCCCAGGTACACGATGCCGTCGTACCCCATGGTGGGACGCTTGAAATCGAGCACGTGGGTGGTGGGGACGCCCAGTTTCGCAGCCCAGGTCGGCACGCCGATAAAGCAGTCGGGCTTGAGCTTGTTCACCAGGTTCACCTGCTCGAACGGCTGCATGTTGGCGATGTCCACCACGAATTCCCGATGGATGCCGTTCAGGTACTCGATATCATCTTGGGCATCCTGGTCGTACGTGGGCGTTTCCAAGCCCACCAGCTCCATGCCAAGGTCTCCCACCAGCGCTGCCGCAGCAAACGAGCGCCCCGTGCCGCCGCAGATGAACACGCGCTTGCCCTGCAGGCGCTCGCGGATCTCGGCGACCAGCGGCTCTATGCGCTTATGCTCGCGCTCTATGATGGCTTCCGCCTCGGCCTCTTTGCCAACCGCCTTCGCGATGCCGCGAAGCCACAGGTCGGTGTTGCGCAGGCCGATGGGCATAACGGTATGGGAGTAGGGAATGCCGTAGTCCTGTTCCAACTGGCGCATGAACTCGTCGGCGAACACTTTGCAGATGGAGGTGGACGCCTGGGCCGCGGGGATGCGCCGCATCTTCTGTACCGAGCTGAAGAACGGGATGTAGTTTGCATGGCAGCCCAAAAGCCCCAGCATACGTTCCATCTCGCACTGATCCTTGTAGGAGATGGAAACAGGGGCGAACAGGTTGACGAGCCCTGGCTCCGTTTCCTGCTTCTTTTCGGGAAGCACATATTTGCTGATCGATATGAACGCTGTGTCGAAGCCGGAAGCGCACACCTTCGACTTGAAGCCTTCGCAATGGATGGGGACGATGATGGTGTCGGGGTATTCGTCGTGCTTGTCGGCGCAGGTGGCATCGATGTCGTCGCCGATGATGCCGCTGGCGCAGCTGGCGAACACGAAGACGATCTTGGGGGCATAGCGCTCGACCGCTTCGTCGATGGCACCGCGCAGCTTGTCGTCTCCACCGAACACCACGCTGTTCTGGTCGAGGTTCGTGACGATGATATGGGGATTGCGAACCACCTCGCGCCCACGATGGATCTGCCCTACGCGGTACTGATCGATGGCGAGCACGGTACAGCCGACACAACCCTGGGGGCTGTGGGCGATGAACACGGCGTCTTCCATGGACATGAGGCATGCCATGGAGTTGATCTGCTGGCACTGCAGCCCCTGAGCAAAGCTGCGATCGGCCTTCTTCAAGCACTTCTTGTTGAAATCATCGGCGATCTGGGATCCTGTGCTGCCGTGGTCGTTCACGCGCCCTGGCCGGCTCTCGCGCACCCCTGAATAGGTAACTGCCATGTTCTACTCCTCTTCAAAAATATCGGTAATCGCAAGCATCTGTCTATAAGCCATCACCCTTTCGATGGCCGCCTCTGTTTCGGCCACGACTTCGTACGCTTCCATTCCCCGTTGAGCCAAGGCCGCACGGGCCCCAGGGCCTATCTTTGCAACGATAACGACTGGGCAATCACCGAGCATTTCGGCAGCTGCGTCCAGGGCCGCGTTGTCGTGCCCCTGCCCGCTGCACACCCGCTGCACCTGTCTGGTCTCGAGAAACCGGGGCTCAGCACCATACGATGCCTCATACACCTCGAACCTCTTTGCCCGGCCGAAATGCTGATCGACCAGAAAGCCATCGCTGGTGGCAACTGCGCAGCGGATAGGTGCTTCACCGCTTCCATATGCCGCCTTATCAACCATGGGAAAACGTTTCCTTCCCCGCGATGCGCTTGAGGTAGATCTGCTGACCGTAATCCTTGCCGCCAGGGATGCCCACGGCGTCGGCACGGCAATGCTGGCAATGGCGGAAGACCGATATATAGGGTTCAGCCGCCACGCGAGCTGCATCAACCTGCCTGCAGGTAGGACGGGGAGCATCGGCCAGGCCACCCTGGGGAATGAGGGGGATGATGTTGTAGATCTTCGCCCCCGCGTCGGATACCGCCTTGGCGATATCCTCGATATGGCCATCGTTGACACCGGGAACCAACACCGTGTTCACCTTCACCGTGGTTCCGCCCTGCGCAACGGAGCGGATCCCCTTTAGCTGGTTTTCGATAAGGATCCTTGCCGCCTCTTCGCCCTTATAGCGCTTCCCGTGGTAGACGATGTAGTCGTTGAGCATCGCCTCGATCGTGGGATCGATGGCGTTTACCGTGACGGTAAGGGAATCGATGCCTACCTCCAGCACTTCCCCTGCCTTTTCGGGCAACAGGAGGCCATTGGTGCTCATGCATTTGAATAAGAAAGGGAATTCCCTGCCTATCAGGCGAAATGCATCAAGAGCGCGCGGGGTTGCAAGCGTATCCCCGGGGCCGGCGATGCCAACCACCGTTATGCTGGGGCACAGCTCAAGCGCGCGGCGAACCGCATCGACGGCCTCTGCGGGCTGAATGACCTTCGAGGCAACTGCCGGCGCGTTCTTCTTGTCGTCAGACGATGGGCAGCAGAACCTGCAGCCCATGTTGCAGCCGGGACTCACCGGCAAATGGATGCGTCCCGTGTTTGTAGGCCTGCCCCCGCTCGCAAAGCAGGGATGCGCCTTGGCAAGGGCATCGTATGTTGCGGGCATCCCCGTCACTTCCTTTCGGTTCCAGCAAGATCGATAGCGCGAACTAGCTTCGAGCTTTCGTTGTGCGCGTATACCACGCGACAACTTTCGGCAAAGCGCGTTCGATGGGCATCACGATGTCGAACAGGGTTATGGCGTTGGCGGCCAACAGCTTCTGCGCACCGGGGCCGGCGTGCGAGCACAGGACGCATACGCAATCGGATACGGCCTCGGCGCGCTGTTGCAGCTGAGGGCTTGCGGATCCAGCGCAACCGTGGCCGTCGCCGCACCCACCGCCTGAACAGCCGGATCGAGGGCGGCAAGGGGCATCGCACGGTTCAGCGGCGCGGTCTTCGTCCGCAAGATCGACCAACCGGCGTTCGGCGAAAACCGCTTGAGGTACCTCCCCTGCCGTTACCTGGTAGATATCGAACGAGCGAGCCTTGCCGAACTCCATGTCGATGTTCTCCCCATCGCTCGTTGCGACGGCGATACGTTGCTCTTCAGACATAGCGAAACCCCTAGATGGTTCCGAACTCGAGGAGGATTTCCTCCAAACGCTCGGACTCCATAGGCGTCGGCACCACGAAATCCTTGTTGTCGATCACCGCCTGCGCCAAGCTGCGGTACTCATTGGCCTGATCGGAGTCGGGCGCGTACTGGATCACCGTCTGTCGGCGAAGCTCAGCCTGCTGCACCACGTTGTTGCGCGGCACGAAATAGAGCAGCTGCGTGCCCAATTCCTCGGTAAAGGCGCGCATGAGCTCCAGCTCACGCTCCACGTTTCGGCTGTTGCAGATGATGCCGCCCAGGCGCACACCGCCACTGCGGGCATAGCGCTTTATGCCCTTGGCAATGTTGTTCGCCGCGTACAGGGCCATCATCTCGCCTGATGCCACGATATAGATCTCCTGCGCCTTTCCTTCGCGGATTGGCATGGCGAAGCCGCCGCACACCACATCGCCCAGGACGTCATAGAACACGAAGTCCAGATCATCGTCGTAGGCGCCTAAGTTCTCCAAGTAGTTGATGGAGGTGATGATGCCGCGGCCGGCGCATCCGACGCCCGGCTCCGGTCCGCCCGACTCAACGCATTTGATGCCCTGGAAACCCGGCTTCACGATTTGGTCGAGGGAAAGGTCGGTGCCGTTCAGGCGAATGGTGTCGAGCACGGTCTGCTGAGCCAGGCCGCCCATAAGCAGGCGCGTTGAGTCTGCCTTCGGGTCGCATCCCACCACCATGACCTTCTTTCCCTGCTCGGCCAATCCGGCAGTAAGGTTCTGGGTCGTGGTGGACTTGCCGATGCCGCCCTTGCCGTATATTGCGATCTGCCTCATGATCTGGGCCTCCTTTGCGAATGTGGTTACAGCTCTACTTCGGCCAGCTCGGGGCGTGGGGCGAAGATGTCCTGGGAAAGGTAGCGCTCGCCGCTGTCGGGCAAGAGGACCACGATGAGCTTCCCCTCGTTTTCGGGCTTACGCGCCTGGCGGATGCCCTCGTAGAGCGCAGCGCCCGAGCTGGGCCCCACCAGAACGCCTTCCTCTTTCGCCAAAAGCTGGGTTACCGCCAAGCCTTCGTCGAAACGGACCCTGGCGATCTCGTCGTACTCGTCGGGATGGACGTTGCCGGGAACGAGACGAGGATCCACCTCAGTGAATTTATGGATGCCGGTGATCTCCTCCACGAACTTTCCCTCGGGCGGGATGGAGACCGAATCGGGATGCGGCTCAACCGCCACAACCCTCACCTGCGGGTTCTGCTCCTTCAGGTACTTGCCCGTTCCCGTTACGGTGCCGCCCGTGCCAACGCCGGCAATAAAGATGTCCACTTCGCCATCGGTGTCGCGCCACACCTCGGGGCCGGTAGTGCGGTAGTGCGCCCCGTTGTTGTTCTCGTTGTTGAACTGCTCGGGTACCCAGGAACCGGGAATCTTTGCCGCATACCCATCCACCTGGTCGAGCACGTCAAGGATGTCAGGGCCGTCGAAGCGGGGCTCGAAGGTTTCAGCGCCGTACGCCTTCACCAACTGAAGGCGCTCTGCGCTGGTGCCCGGCTGCACCGCAATGTGGATGGGATAACCCTTTGCCGCCGCAATGGCAGCCAGGCCAACGCCGGTATTGCCCGAAGTGAACTCGACGACTGTAGAACCTGGTTTAAGCTGCCCATCCTTTTCGGCTCCCTCGATCATGGAAAGGGCGATACGGTCCTTTGAGCTCCCTGCCGGATTGAAGTATTCCAACTTACCGACGATGCGGGCCTTGAGACCGAGTTTTCTCTCAAGGCGGCCGAATTCGACCAAGGGGGTGTTGCCCACCAATTCGGTAATGGAACCATGGATGCCTGCCATTGCTATATGCTCCTCTTCTTCGCCCCCGAAGGGGCTCGCTTCGTTAAATCGTTATACACCCTAATACCCCATGGATATAGTGGGAATAAGGAAAAAACTATGGGCAGTTATAAGAAGAACCGAGCGCTGACCTCGTATTAGAACGCATTCATACTATTTACCTGGGATTATGGGAATTAAGAGTACTGCCTGCGAGCATGGGTGACATCAGAAAAAACGGCAGCTGCCCAATCGCTGAGCTGCTGCCGCCCGGTTAAAAGGAGGGGATTGCGTTTGCCCCTTGCACAAGGAGCCTGGCCAGAAACTACTTGCCGGCAAGCACGTCCAGACCGACTGGCCCGGTAACAGAGCCATCGGCCATAGCCGCTTCGATCTGTTGGTCGGTATAGCCAAGGCCCTTCATAACCTCCGCGGTAGATGAGCCCAGCATGTCCGATGGCACATAGCTTGGGGTGCCCTCCGACTCGAATTGGATAGGAGGCGTGGGAACCCATCGCTCCGCCTCGGGGTACTTTATCTTCACCAGGTAGTCGTTCACCAAAGCATTCTCGTCTTCGTAGACATCGGAGGGCGTTTGGCACAGCTCACAGGGGATGCCCGCATCCTTGAACAGCTTCAGGGCATCGGCTGCCGTCATCTTGGCAAGAGCCTCGTCCAAGATACCCACGACTTCGGCATTGAGGCCATCGGCATTCATCTTGTTGCAGTTGCTCAGACGCTCGGAGCCAACCAGATCGCTACGGCCGATAAGGCCCATGATCTTGTCGTAGTCGCGATCGTACTCAGGATCACACATGGCGATAGACTTGCCATCACCGGCAGTGTAGACGTTGTTGAAGGGGCAGATGACCTCAAGACGGCTTTTCGGGTACGGGTTGCCGTACTGTGCCGAGATCATCCCCGTCATAAGCGCATAGATGGCCGCATGCTGCAACGCACAGGTAACGTACTCGCCCTGCCCAGTTTGCCCACGCCCGATGATGGCGGCGCAGACGCCTGCCGCCAGGAACATCGATGCCTGCAGGTCGCCGTAGCCATTGGTGGGGATCATGGGCGCATCGCCGCGGTTCACCGTAGTGCCGAACACGCCGCCCCGGGCCATGTAGCAGGTTACATCGAAGCCCGGGTCGTCCTTTTCCGCGCCCTTTTTCCCATAGCCCAGGCCATGGGCCATGATGAGCTTCGGGTACTTCGAATGAAGCGTTTCCCAGTCCAGGCCCATTTTCTTGAGCGACTTGGTTCGTGTGTTCGTGAGGAACACATCGGCATCGGCCAGGAGCTTGTCCATGACCTCGGCGCCGGTTTCACTCTTAAGGTTAAGCGCGATGAAGCGCTTGTTGAGGTTGCACATATCGAAAGCGAGGTTTTCCTCGTCGGACATTGGCATGTTGAACACCGCCGCCTGGGTTACGCGCAACGGATCCCCCTTGGCCGCCTCGACCTTGATCACATCGGCGCCCCATTCGCCAAGCACGCGGCCCGTAGCAGGCGTTGCCATATAGGTGGTTAGGTCTACCACCTTGATTCCCTTAAGCGGTTTCATCTGATTCCCCTTCCCCTCTTCCCGGCAGCGCAGCCGGCAGGCCGAAAGCACTTCTTGCACCCCACGTGCAACCGACCGGGAAACTCAAACGTCACCATCAGTATAGGTCAGGGAAAACCGCAGTTCATACGGCATAACATTGCATTGATCAATGGAATAGGGCGAAGTGGCCGAAAACGCAATGGCCCTCAGCTCGATCCGGCTGTAGCAAGTGAGGGAACCGGCAGGGATCGCGAAACGCCCTACGGAAACAGAGCTTGCAAGAAGGCTACTTGCCGTCCCTCATGGCCTTGAGCTTTTCGAGTACATCGGGGCTGAGACGGTCGGCCACCGTTGCACGACGATGCACTTCGATGGTGCGATCGCGCCTGGCCTCATCGCCCAGATCCTCCATCTCCAGGCTGAAGCCGTTGGCACTCATGCGGTCGACGCCGCCGCCGAACACCGTGTCCTGGATAGTGGCATCGCTGGTGACCACCATCACCTCCAAACGGTTTTCACGCGCATCGTGAGCCAACTTCTCTATGACCTTGTCGGCAGAAGAGCCATAGGGGGAAAAGACCACCTTTACCCCGCCAACGCGCTCGGATTTGCCGGCCGACTCGGGATTGTCGGCAGCATCGAAGACGATGACAGCCTTGTATTCGCTGCCAGCAAATGCCGCAACATCGCTGATAAGCGACTCGCGAACCTTGTTGAAGCGGTCATGGGTATAGTCGGCATCGCGGCGCATGTGCACGTAGCGCTGGCCGCTGCGCAGCACATTGTAGCCGTCGACGATAAGGAGCTTATTCCGTTTTTTGGCCATGGCAATCGCTCGATTCGAATCAGTTGGAAACCCGGGGCTGAACAGGGCGGGCTATTCCCTGCACTGCCTCATCCACTCGTACATGCAGGCCGTGGACGCCTGGGCCACGTTGAGGGACCCCACTTCGCCAGCCTGGGGAAGCGCCACCAGGAAATCGCAATGCTCCTGGGTAAGACGCGCCAGCCCTTCGCCTTCGTTGCCCATGACCAAGACAAGGCGACCCGCCAAGGGAGCGTCCCAAATGCACTGGGAAGCCTTCTCGGAAGCCCCGGCAACCCAGAAGTTCTCCTTCTTCAGGCTGTCGATGATCTGGGAAATATTGCCCACTTGGGCGATCTTGATATGGGCGACTGCGCCAGCCGAGCTTTTGTACGTTGCAGCGGTAACGCGAGCTGAGCGCTTGTTGGGGATGATGATGCCCGAAGCCCCCACCACCTCGGCCGAACGCGCGATGGCGCCGAGGTTACCGGCATCGGTGATATGGTCCAGGACAACGATGAGCGCCTTGCCGTTGTTTGCCTGGGCGCGCTTGTTCGCGGCGATGACGATCTCGTTCACGCTAGAGTACTGGTAGGAAAGCGTTTCCAGCATAAGGCCCTGGTGGGATCCGCGCTCGGAGCGTTTGTCCAGTTCGGGGCGCTTTACCTGTTTCACCGAGATCTTCGCCTTGTGGGCGCGGCGCACCACATCGTCAACGACCTTATCGCCCTTCAAGCCATCGGCAACGTAGAGGCACTTCGCCGGAACGCCTACCTTCAACGCCTCCAGGACCGGACGCTTGCCCTCGATGTATTCAGCCACGAATCTGCCTCCTAAAATCAGTTGGAGACATGATATCCCATTCCCCCAATGCGCCGGCCATCCACCCGAAATAAGCAAGAAGCGAAGATGGGTGCCGCTTGGCACCTGTTCGCTCTTGGGTGGGCAGGGCACACGGATGGTTGGGCGGCCCTGTTTTTCACTTTCCTTCGGAAGTTGTATAAGCAAGTGAATGCGCAGCGGAGTGATTCGACGCACTTCTTCCGCATCCCTACATCGAAGATCGAAAACCTGGGGCTGCGCATTGAAGAACTTCCGAAGGAAAGCGAAGGCCTTTACAACCCTCCGCCCACCCAAGAGCTACAGAGATGGTGGCGCAAGCGCCTGTGGACGAGTTGCCGAAAACGCGCCACTGGCACGTTTTCTTTACGGAATTCCACCTCATCGGCTCGAATCCTTTGCAACCTGACCCACAACGAAAAAACCGCCCGAAGGCGGTTTCACTCCCAAAGAAGTGGCTGGGCCAGCAGGATTCGAACCTACATAACTGGTACCAAAAACCAGGGTCCTGCCATTGGACGATGGCCCAGCGTATGTGCCCTATGGGCGTTAGCGAATTATAGCGTATTTACCAAGTTCTGGCCAAACGGTCGGACGTTTCGCCAAAGCGCCATAACCCCACCTTGCAGTCGATGCCTGCAGCCAGCAGACGGAAGCGAAGCGCTTGCCTTGATCCGGCCCCTCACCTCGCCTCCTCGCCTTCTGACGGCGCTTACGCCAACTGGGCTGCCGCGTCACGTACCATCTCGGATACCGTTGGATGCGGGTGGATAGCCGAAACCAAATCGGCGGCGGTAAGCTCTCCCTTTATGGCAAGCGCAAGCTCGGCGATCATGTCGGTTGCATGCGGACACACCAACTGGGCACCCAGGATGCGCCCCGTCCCCTTTTCCGCAACCAGTTTCGCCATGCCCACATCCACGCCTTCGATCAGGCATTTTCCATTTGCGCTTGCAAGGGATTTGGCGCGCACCACCTCGATGCCCGCATCCTTAGCCTGCGCTTCCGTCATGCCAACCTGGGCTATCTCGGGAAATGTGTACACGCATCCGGGAACCAGGCCCTCGTCAACCTCGGGCTCTTTGCCCAATATGGTCGAGACCACGTTTTCCGCTTGAGCCGCCGCAACATGTGCCAGCTGGATACCGTGATGGCGCACATCGCCAATGGCGTACATACTGGGAATGCTGGTTCGTCCCAGCTTGTCGACGACGATGGCGCCCCGCTCCATATGGGGCTCGGCCCCTTCGGCAAACAGTCCCTTGGTGCTAGGGGTGCGCCCAACGGCAACCAGGACGCCTTCGGCATGCAGCACCTGAGGGCTTCCCTTCTTGTCCTCAAAGGCAACTTCCATCTTACCGGGAGCCCCAGAAAACGATGTCACCTGGCAGCGCGCGTTTATCTCCACCCCGCGCTTCTTCAGTGCCGTGGCCATGCGCTGGGAAACTTCCTTGTCGAAAGTGGGCAAGATTCGCTCGGCGGCTTCGACGATGAGCACTTCCACACCGATGGCGCTGTACATGCTGGCGAACTCCAGGCCGATCACGCCGCCGCCCACAATGGCGATGCTGGAGAGCGATGGTGCGCTGCTTGAAAGCAGGTCATCGCTGGTGTACACCCCGGGAATACGGATTCCCTCGATAGGCGGAATTGCCGGGGTGGATCCGGTTGCCACGATGATGTTGCCCACCTTGTAATCTTGCCAAGGGGTTTGAACCACATCCGGCCCCGCAACCACGGCGCGTTCTCGCACCATGGTAACACCGCTTTTCACCATAAGTGAGGCAACCCCAGCTCGCAGGGTTTCAACCACCCGATCTTTGCGTTCATGCATCACCGATGCGTCAAGCTCTACGCCCCGCGCCGAAACGCCCAGGTCGGCAGAGTTGCGCGCCTTGTGATAGGCCTCGGCAGAGCGAAGGAGCACCTTCGTGGGAATGCAACCGCGGTTAAGGCAGGTGCCGCCCAGCTCGCGTTCCTCGAACAAGACAACGCTCTTCCCGGCCTTCGCTGCTTTTTCGGCAGCGGTGTAGCCACCAGGGCCGCCACCGATAACCGCGATATCGAAAAAGTCCATCAAAACCTCCCTGAACAAACAAGTGCGGCAATGTCGACTGCCCATTGCTCCTTTTCCCGAGCCATAAAACCAGGCGTAGGCTCAGCCAGCACCGAGATGGCCCGCTCGATGGCGTCCTGTTCGATGAGGCAACCCGTCAGAACGCCGGGCACCGCCTCGAGAAAACCCGCATCGAGACCATCGGAGAACAACGCCACGCTGCCAAACGAACCCTCGAGATCATCCCAATCAAGGCGAACGCACCCCCAATCGAAGCGACCTTCGCGGCTGTTGCGAAGGGGGTGCTCTCCTTTCAGGATCCAATCCTCCGAGGCGAACTCCTGCCTGATCCGCTCGATGGCCGCCTGATCGGCGGCGCTTAGGGATACAGGGGAAACAGATTCGCCGTACACCACGGAAAACGACTGCTCAAGCGCATCCTTCATAGCTTCAATCGAAAGCTCCGGCACGAAGTCGCGCAGATTGCACACGCGCGACTTAACCGAGGAAACGCCCTTAGCGGCAAGCTTCAGGGGCGAAGGGTTGAGGTACGCCGCCATCTTCTCTGCATCGGTATGCACAAGAAGCGTCCCGTGATGGTAACTGCGGCCCTTGGCATGGTAGTAAGCATGCCCCGAGAACTTGCAGCCATCCGCCAAAAGGTCATTCCTGCCCGTTCGCTGGGCCTCGATCCCCAGCGAACGAACCGCATTCAAGATAACCCTGGTCTGTTTTTCCTCGTCGAACAGGCGCGATGGCGCCAAGAATGTGAAATTAAGGTTACCCAGGTCATGGAATACCGCACCGCCGCCCGAAAGACGACGGGCCAGACGCCCGCCGTCTTCCTTGAGTTCTTGGATGCGGCATTCTGCAAGCGCGCTCTGGTTACGCCCTATAACCACCGTGCTCCGGTTCTGCCATAGGTACAGGATCACCTCGTCCTGGCCAACGTTCTCGAGCAGATAGCGCTCAAGCGCCAAATTGCGGTACGGATCAACACAGCCCGTCTTGCAGAGCCCCAAACGCATAGCTACCCTTCCGCTCGCTCGAAAAGATAACGCAGTACGGGATGGCGGGCAGCGTTCACCTCGTCGGGACGCTTGATGGCACACCGGCACGGGGCCTGATGGAGCATCTCGGGCTGGTTTTTCGCCTCATCTAAAATGGAAAGGAGCACCTCTGCCGCCTTGTCGAGCGTTTCCCGGCTTTCCGTTTCCGTGGGCTCCACCATCAACGCCTCATGGACGATAAGGGGGAAGTACATGGTGGGCGGATGGATACCGAAATCGAGCAGGCGCTTCGCAACATCAAGGGCGGTTACCCCGTATTCACGGTGTAAGCCCTCAAGCGTCATCACGAATTCGTGCATGCACGGCCCGGCGTATGCCATGTCGTAGCCAGCGGAAAGCTTATGCATCAAGTAGTTGGCGTTGAGCACGGCAGTCTGGCTCGCCTGAGACAAGCCCTCCGCACCAAGCATCAGGATATAGGCAAGCGCCCGTACTACCACGGCGAAGTTGCCGTGGAAGCTGCGCATGCGTCCAATGCTCTGCCGAGGGCAGAACAGCTCAAAGGCGCCATCGGCAGACTTGCGAACACGGGAACCCGGCAGATACTCGGCCAAAAACGCCTTGCAGCCGACCGGCCCCGAGCCCGGACCGCCACCTCCATGAGGAGTGGAAAACGTCTTATGCAGGTTCACATGCACGCAATCGAATCCCATATCGCCCGGGCGAACATGGCCCATCACCGCGTTGAGGTTTGCGCCGTCGTAGTAGCACAGGCCCCCTGCATCATGGACGATCTTGCAGAGCTCGATGATGTTCGGGTCGAACACGCCCACCGTGTTGGGATTGGTGAGCATCAATCCAGCCGTCTGCGGGCCAACCGCCTGACGCAGCGCTTCCAGGTCGATGCCGCCCTGCTCGTTGGAGGCAACGTTCACCACTTCGAATCCGGCCATGACCGCCGAAGCCGGATTGGTGCCGTGGGCAGAATCGGGCACGATGATCTGCGTGCGCTGCCCATCGCCTTGATGCTGATGGTAGGCGCGGATAAGCAAGAGGCCGGTAAACTCGCCATGGGCGCCCGCGGCCGGCTGCAGTGTCATGGCATCCATACCGCATATCTCGCTGAGCAAGCTGTCGGTACGGTAGAGAACTTCCAGACAACCTTGAGCCGTTTCCGCAGGCTGGAGCGGATGAATGTCCATGAACCCCGGCAGCGCCGCGAACGCCTCGTTCATGTAGGGGTTGTACTTCATGGTGCACGACCCCAGCGGGTAGAACCCATCGTTCACTCCATGGGTTTGCTTGGCAAGCTCGGTGTAATGACGGCTTACCTCGATCTCGGAAAGCTCGGGCAAGCGCGCGGGCTCGGCGCGCAGAAGCCCATCGTCGAACCCAACCTCGGGGACATCGCATGCAGGCAACACGGATTGAGCACGGCCGCTGCGGCTTCGTTCAAATAGGAGCTCCATCAGTGCAGCACCTCCTGAATAGCTTCCATGAGCTGGTCTATTTCCTGTTTTGAGTTGAGTTCGGTGCAGCACCACAGCATACCGCCTTCCACCGGCAGGCCCGAAAGGATGCCGCGCTTGGCAAGCTCGGATTCGAGAACGGCCGCATCGCAAGGACAGCTGGTGACGAACTCGTGGAAGAACTCGCCAGCGAATAGACGCCCAAAGCCGCATTCTTCCAGGCATTTTGCCAGGTAATGGGCATGGGCTGCCGAACTCTGCGCAGCCCGGGCGAGCCCACCGGGCCCCATGACCGCCAGGTAAACCGAGGCCGTCATGGCGCACAGCGCCTCGTTGGAACAGATGTTGGAGGACGCCTTCTCTCGCCGAATATGCTGCTCACGCGCCTGCAAGGTAAGCACGAAGCAGCGGTTTCCGTCGGCATCGACCGTCTGACCGACAATGCGTCCGGGCAACTTGCGCATCATCTTCTGCGTTGTGGCCATGAAGCCCACATAAGGGCCGCCGAACGAAAGGGGCATGCCCAAGGGCTGACCTTCGCCTACGGCGATGTCGACCCCCGCCTCGCCCGGCGTTTTCAGGATCCCCAACGAAATAGGGTTGACCGACATGATCACCTTTGCCTTCGCATCGTGAACTGCATCGGCGATGGCCGCTGCGTCCTCGATAACGCCATAGTAATTCGGGCTCTGGAACAGCACGCTTGCCGCACCGTCCGCAGCTGCTGCAAGCGCTTGCGGGTCCGTCTTGCCACCGTCGAGCGGCACAACCGTCACCGCAACGTCGCGCGCCTCGCAATACGTCCGCACCGTTTCGATGGTCTGCGGGTTCACTCCCGCCGAGACAACCACGCCCGAGCGCTTGCGCTCCTCGCACATGAGCACTGCCTCTGCCGCCGCAGTAGCACCGTCGTACACCGAGGCGTTCGAGACATCCATCCCCGTCAGCTCGCAGATCTGCGTTTGGTATTCGAAGATGGACTGCAGCACACCCTGGCTGATCTCTGCCTGGTACGGCGTATAGGCGGTTACGAACTCCTCCTTGGCGGTTACAGCCGAAACCGTTGCCGGGATGAAATGGCGGTACGCGCCGGCGCCCCGAAAACAGCTGGCAAAGCGCGTGTTCGCGTTGGCCATGCCGTTCATTTCCCACGTTACCTCGAGCTCGCTTTTCCCGGACTCGATGTTCACCTGCTCAAGGTACACGTCTTCGGGCACGCCTGCGTACAACTCGCGCACGCTGGAATAGCCCGTTTCCTTGAGCATCGACTCGAGCTCGGCCTGGGTCGAAGGGATGAAGCTGCCCATCGCTACTCCTCTTCAGCGCATACCGCCAGGTAGGCAGCTGCATCGAGAAGGCCATCGGCACCCGATACCCCCTCGAGCCTTACCAACCATGCGCCATACGGATCCTGGTTGAGTTGCGCCGGATCGTCGAGGAGCTCCTCGTTGACCTCTGCCACCGTGCCGGCGACAGGGCAGAACACATCGGACACCGCCTTCACCGATTCCACGTCGGCGAAAACGTCGCCCGTCTCGAACCCGTCGCCTTCTTCGGGGAGGTTCACGAACACGATGTCTCCCAGGGCGCTCTGGGCGAAGTCGGTAAGGCCCACAAGCGCCGTATCGCCCTCGACCTTCACCCATTCATGGGACGCTGCGTATTGAAGCTCTTCGGGGGTATTGATCTCTGCCATAGTTGTTCTCCTTCTGGAACAGGGTGGCCGCAGCCACCTAATGAACGGGGGGATAAATGCCCGCAGATACAGGCCGAACGGTTACTTCTTACGGGAATAGAACGGCAGCGGAACCACCGTTGCCGCCACGCGACGGCCGCGCACATCGACCTCAAGCTGCGTGCCCACAGCGCTGTGGGCACGGTCGACATATGCCATCGCAAGCGCTTTGCCCAGATAAGGGCACATGGTTCCCGAAGTGGTTTGGCCGACTTTCACGTTGCCCTCATACACATCCTGATGCTCGCGGATGATGCCACGGCCCGTTGCCTCGAGGCCTACGCGCACCTGCAACGGCTCGCCTTCAGCAGCGAGCGCGTCACGGCCAATGAAGTCGTGGTCGAGCTTGATTGCGAAGTCGAGGCCAGCCTGAAGCGGCGAGATGTCATCGGCGAGCTCATGACCGTACAGGGGCATGGCTGCCTCCAGGCGCAAGGTGTCGCGCGCGCCCAGGCCGCAGGGCAGCAAGCCAACGTCCCCGCCTGCCTCTCGCAGCTTCTTCCACAATGCCGGACCGTTTTCCGCAGCGGTGTACAGCTCATACCCACCTTCGCCGGTATAGCCTGTGCACGAAACCATGCAGTCGATGCCATCGACATCGACATGGGGTACTGCCGTGTAATACCCCGTAGGAAGCTGCCCCGGATCGACCAGCTTCGAAAGGATCTCCTGGGCCTTGGGGCCCTGAAGCGCCAACTGGGCGATGGAGTCGGAGATGTCCTCCGCCGCGGTATCGGGCAGGAGGTTCTCGCTGATGTGCTTGAAGTCCTTTTCGCGGTTGGCGGCATTCACCACCACGAGATACGATTCCTCGCCGAATTTGTACACGATGAGGTCATCGATGGAACCGCCATTCTCATGGCACATAACGCTGTAACGGACACGCCCCGGCTTCATGTCGCTGAAGTCGTTGGTGAGCACATGGTTGAGGCTTGCCAAGGCGCCAGAACCCGTTACCTTCACCTCGCCCATATGAGAGACATCGAACAAGCCCGCTTGAGTGCGCACCGCCTTATGCTCGGCGATAACGCCCGTCTGGTACTGAACAGGAAGCAGATAACCCGCGAAGGGAACGATCTTGCCCCCTTCCTCCACATGCACATCGTAGAGAGGCGTCTTCTTTTCCATAGAATCCTCCATCCAACGAAAGACGCAGCGCATTAGCGCTTATGCCTCTGTCATTGGCCTGAAAGATTCTCTGCATTGCGCAGATTGCTTCTTCGGCGCACGGGTGTGCGTTTCCAGAGTTTCGTCCGAAACCGGTCCTTTTGCCTGAGAGTTTCTGCCTCCCCTTCGGCGTCGCAGGGCCGATGCCTGCGAGCTCTCCCGATTCCATCAACCGAACTATGCTGTTGCCGCATCTCGGGTTCGCGCACTGGCCACATGCACGCCCGGAATGACAGGGAGATTGTACGCAGCAGCTCATTTCAAGGCGGTTAAAGGAAAAATGAATTCGGCGTTCGGCTGGTATTTCTGGCGAACTTCAAGGCCCATGCCGCTCCCCGCTAAATTCCTCCTTTTGCGGGATTTTACGCGGCAAGCGGACTGCGGGAAAGGATAAACGGCGCTATCGCGCACGCAGCTCCCAGAACGCCACAGCGCTTGCCGCAGCCACATTGAGGGAATCCACCCCATGGGCCATGGGGATTCTCACCGTGTAATCGCAGGCGGCAATGGTGCGCGCAGACAGCCCATCGCCTTCCGTGCCCATGACAATGGCAAGCTTTTCGCATTGCTTGAGCTCAGGCGAATCCAGGCTCACCGAATCGTCGCTCAGCGCCATGGCTGCCGTCCTGAATCCCAGGCTGCGCAGCTTCGCAATGCCGCCATCCGGCCATTCCTCCCCTTCGGCCTGGCCGATGCGGGTCCACGGCACCTGGAACACCGTGCCCATGGAAACACGAACGGCACGACGGTACAGGGGGTCGCAGCATGCCGGCGTGCACAGCACCGCATCGATTCCCAACGCCGCTGCGCTGCGGAACGCTGCCCCCACATTGGTGTGGTTCGTGATGTCTTCCAGAATCGCGATCCGCCGGGCGTTGGCCACCACCGCTTCCACCGAGGGCAGGGGCTTTCGGCGCATGGCACACAGCACGCCGCGGGTAAGCTCATAGCCCGCCAGCTTCTGCACCTCTTCCGCCGGCAGCACGAACACGGTAAGGCCGCCTCCATCGGCAGGCTTATTGCCGCCCATGCGCTCAACAAGGCCGGCCATGCGATCGAAGCGATGCTGGGGCACCAGTAAGGAAAGCGGCTCGTATCCGGCCGCGAGGGCGCGGTCTATCACCTTGTCAGATTCCGCGATGAAGATGCCCCTCTCGGGTTCAAGACGATTGCGCAGCTGAAGCTCGGTCAAGCGTGCGTAAACATCGAGCCGGGGGTCTTCAAGGGATTTCGGGTATTCGATCATCGCGAGAGTATCCAATCGGTAGCAGGGAAACGAACTGACAAACAGAACTGCGGCACTACACCACCAAAAGAGCCAGAAGGGGAAGGGTGATCATGGAAAGTATGGTGGTGATGAAGGTGCCGCGCGACATGGCCATGGTGTCGCCGCCGTAGGCAAGGCACATCATGATGCCAGAAGAAGCCGCCGGCATGGCCGACTCGATGACGATTACCGCAAGGATATACGGATCGCGGATGAACAGGCCGCCCACGAAATAGATGATCAGAGGCATTCCCGCCAGACGCATCACCGAAGTGAGGTAGCTCCAACCATCGTTGAGCATCTGCTTGATAGGCTGTTTAGCCAGGGTAGAGCCGATAACCAGCATGGCGCAGGGAACCGTCATCTCCCCAAGCAGGTTGCAGGTTTGGCCGATGTAACCCGAATCGGTAATGCCCAGAAGGGCAAGGATCACCGCCGCGAAGCAGCTGATAAGGCACGGGCTCAGCAATTGCTTGCCAACAGCCTTCGCCTGTTCCTTAAGCGGCTTCTTCGCCGCTACGCCATCAGAGCCCGTGCTGGCGATGAACAGCATGCCCACCGAGAACATGAAAACGTTGTAGGGAATGTTGTAGATGGCGCCGTAGAGCACCGAATTGCTGCCCATGATGGCGCCGAGCACCGCGAAGCCGATGAAACCCGTGTTGCCGAAAGCTATGAGGTAGGCGTGCGCTCCTTGCGCCGGCTTCGATACGCCGCGATACAGCACGCGCACGAACACCCAGGCAAACACGCACATAAATGCGTACAGCACCGTGGAATAGCCCAGCATCATCATGATGGTTCCCGAATCGGGCATGTCGGTGTTGCCAAGCACGGAGTTCAAGATCATTCCGGGAAGCGCCACGGTCATAACGAGCTTGGAGAGCAATGCGTCGAAATCATCGTTCATCAGGCGGAGCTTGCGGGCAACAGCGCCCAACAGCACCACGGTGAACAGGATGAGCATCTGCAACCCAGCATGCGAGAGAACTTCCACCGGCAACCCTTTCCAACGTACCTGCGCCTTCGACGCAAGACGATTATAGGGTTGTTTCCCGGAAGGCTACACCACGATCAGAGCGATTGCCGGCAGCGTGACCAAGGAAAACACCGTGGAAAGGAACGTACCGCGCGACATGGTGCGGGTGTCGCCATCGTAGGCAAGGGCGAGCATGGTGCCGTTGGATGCGGCAGGCATCCCGGCAAGAAGCACCAGGATGGCCAGGATGTACGAATCACTCACGAACAGGCTGAAGACGAGGTACGTAATGGCAGGCATCGCCACCAGGCGTATGAACGTGGTGAGGTAGCTCCAACCGTCGAAGAGCATTTCGCGGATGGGCATTTTCGCCAATGTGGAGCCGATGATGAGCATGGCCGCCGGCACAGTCATGCCGCCCAGGATATCGCAGGTTTGGCCAATGGGGCCGTTGTCGGTGATATGCAGCAATGCCAACGCCATGGCCAAATACGATGCGAGCATGACCGGCTTGGTGAGCGTGATCCACAGGGCGTGGAGCTGAAGCTTGACGCTGCGCTTTTCGCGCGTCTGCTCATCATCGCCCGCAACGAAGAACACACCCAGGGAGAACAGCACGATATTGAACACGATGTTGAAAACAGCAGCATAGAGCACCGCATCGCTGCTGAAAATGGCAGCGAGCACCGCGAAGCCCAGAAAGCCGGTGTTGCCGAACATCATCATGAAGGCATGGGCGCCGCGGGCAGGCCTGCCGAGCTTGCGGTACACCATGTGGGCGACAGCATAGGCGATGACGGTCGAGATGGCGAAATAGAGCACCGCGTAACCGAACATCATGAGGATAACCTCATCGGAAGGAAGGTTCTCGTCGGAGAGCACTGAGTTCAAGATAGTGGCCGGAAGCGTGATGGACATCACCAACTTCGAAAGGTTGCCGTCGAAGGAATCGCTGGTCATGCGTTCCTTCCTTGCAATGAACCCACACACCATGATGAAGAACAGCATAAGCATCTGGGTGAACGTGTGCTGGAATACCTCCATTGCGCGAATGCGCCTTCTTCCATTTTATCCTCGTCATAGATAGCAAAACGACCAGCGAACACGTTCAATCATCCGCTACCCGTAAGCGGGAGGATACTCCCCTACTGCAAACAAAGAAGAACGCCACCCCAATCTTCACGAAGCCATAACAATGGGCGTGAGCGGACAGGGCGAAAGCGAAGCAATTCGCCCGTCCCATAGGTTGACTCAACCACGGCAAGGGCAACAGCGAAGCGCCTTGCCCGTCCCAGGGAGCCGCCCAAATCGCAACAAAGGGGAAACCGCATCCTGCCCTAGAATTGGCCAAAACAGCGAAAAGCCCTGTGGTGAGCGCAGATGGGGTAAAGGCGCAAGGGATAGGCCTAGCGGCCATTCCGAAGCGCCTGAGCCCCAGCTGTGCCACCACAGGGCTTTGCAGCGTCAGGTCGTATGGAACGAGAAAGGGAGTCGAGCGCAAAGCTCGACTCCCTTTCGAGTGGACGTATTGGTTACATCATGCCCATTCCACCGCCAGCACCGGCGCCAGCGAGTGCGGACAGGTCGGGACCTTCCTTCGGGATCTCGTTGATGGTTGCCTCGGTGATGAGGATCAGGCCAGCAACGGAAGCTGCGGACTGCAGTGCGGTGCGGGTAACCTTCACGGGATCGGAAACGCCCATGCCGATCATGTTGCCCTCTTCACCGTTGGCGAAGTTGTAGCCCTCGCCCTTCGGGAAGGCCTTGGCCTTCTCTACCACAACAGAGCCCTCGTAACCGGCGTTGGTTGCGATAGCGCGCATCGGAGCCTCGAGCGCCTTGCGGATGATGTCGACGCCAACCTGCTCGTCGGCATTCTCAACCTCAACGCCCTCAAGTGCGGAAATGGCGTTGATCAGAGCCACGCCGCCGCCGGCAACGATGCCCTCCTCGACAGCTGCACGGGTTGCCTGCAGAGCATCCTCGATGCGGCTCTTCTTCTCCTTGAGCTCGGACTCGGTTGCTGCACCGACCTTGAGCACTGCCACGCCGCCGGAAAGCTTGGACAGGCGCTCCTGCAGCTTCTCCTTGTCGAAGTCGGAGGTGAGGTTCTCAAGCTCGTTGCGCATCTGGGCAACACGGGCATCGACAGCAGCCTTGTCGCCTGCGCCGTCGACGATAACGGTGTTGTCCTTGGAGACCTTGACGGTCTTGGCGGTACCCAGGGCGTCTACGGTGACGTCAGCCAGGGTCATGCCGAAGTCCTTGGAAACAACCTTGCCGCCGGTGACAACGGCGATGTCCTCAAGGATGCGGGCACGACGATCGCCGAAGCCGGGAGCCTTGATGGCAACAACGTTCAGGGTGCCGCGCAGCTTGTTCAGCAGCAGGGTGCCCAGAGCCTCGCCCTCGACGTCTTCTGCCACGATGAGCAGCGGACGGCCAGCCTTCATGATGCCCTCCAGCAGCGGAACCATATCCTGGATGGAGGTTACCTTCAGGTCGGTGAGCAGGATGTAGGGGTCGTTCAGCACGGCCTCCATGCGCTCGGAGTCGGTGGCCATGTAAGGGGAGATGTAGCCGCGGTCGTACTGCATGCCCTGAACCACATCGATGTCGATGCCGAAGGTCTGGCTGTCTTCGACGGAGATGGCGCCGTCCTTGCCAACAGCGTCCATAGCCTCGGCGATCTTCTCACCGATAACCTTGTCGCCAGCGGAAATGGTGCCAACGTTGGCAATCTGGTCCTTCGTGGAGATCTCGGTTGCGTCTTCCTTGATGGCGGCAACCACGGCCTCGGTTGCCTTGTCGATGCCACGGCGGATGCCCAGGGCATCGGCGCCGGCGGTTACGTTGCGCAGGCCCTCGGAGACGATGACGTCAGCCAGAAGGGTTGCGGTGGTGGTGCCGTCGCCGGCAACGTCGTTGGTCTTCACAGCTGCTTCACGAACCAGCTGAGCACCCATGTTCTCCACCGGATCCTCGAGCTCAACCTCGCGGGCAACGGTAACGCCGTCGTTGGTTACCAGGGGTGCGCCGAAAGAGCGCTCCAGGGCAACGTAGCGGCCCTTAGGTCCAAGGGTTACCTTGACTGCGTCTGCGAGCTTCTTTACGCCCTCGGCCATGCCGGAACGGGCATCGGCCTCGAACTTGATTTCCTTAGCCATATGAAATTCCTTTCAAATGAAGTGGTACCGAATGGTATGTGGCTATGAGCCATGCCCTGCCGCTGCCCCGAGTTGTGCAGCGCAGGGATCAGCCGAGCAGGTTACTCGGCGTAAACGGCGTAGATGTCGTCGGCGCGGAGGATAAGGACCTTCTCGCCCTCGACGTCTACCTCGGTTCCGCCGTACTTGCCGTAGAGAACATGGTCGCCAGCCTTGACGGGCATGGGAAGGTGCTTGCCCTCGTTGTTGACCTTGCCTTCGCCAACGGCCAAGACAACGCCGGACTGGGGCTTTTCCTTCGACTCGGCAGCGATGTAGAGGCCGCCTGCCGTGGTTTCCTGAGCCTCGTCCTGCTTGACGACGATGCGATCACCGAGCGGCTTGAGATTCATAACGAACTTCCTTTCACCATTTCGATTCGCCCCGCGAACCCGAGGCGCCTGTTACCTTCGTTGGTTTAGCACTCAACCTGTTGGAGTGCTAACGCTTATACATACTAGCGACTTGGAGAAGGAATGCAACCGTCCATGGAGAAAACTTGAGTGTTGGGCACTTAGATATTGATCCTGGGCTGAATCAACCAGCAACACAACAGTTACCTGGGGATATCTAGATAGTCCGCCAAAGCGATCACGCTCTTCCAAGGCCTGTTTTCAGGGTTTGTACCATTTTGTTACCGCCCCGTTGCCAACATTCTGCGCCCCAAAGGCGCAACGCACATTTCAGAAATACGGCAAATGGCAAGGGGCGGCATGGGAAGAAGCCCGATGCCGCCCCTCAAAGAAGGAAGAGGTCTCTTGTGAATGCGCCCCTACTTGAACGTCAACGTATACGTCTGCTTTGTTGCGCCGTCAGGCCCCGTGACTTCGATTGTTGCTGCCGCCGAAGTGGAAACCGTTACCGGGCAACGGCTTGAAGCCGGCTTGCCGTTCACAGTCATTCCCTTGATCAGGTTGGACATGGCAACGGGGGTGAACGTCACCTGGCTGCCGCTCGCCTTCACCTCATAGTCGAACTCATACGGAACGAACTTGTTGGGGATGGCGTATTTCAGGCGCCCATCCGACAGCGTCTCATCCGCCTCGGCAAAGCCGGTCTTGTACTTGAAGTCATGGCCCACCAACTCTGCGTCCTTGAATGTGATATTGCTCAGGTACGCGTTCGTCTTGTAATCGAACAGGAGGTTGTTCTCGACAGGCTTGTTCTCGGTGCCACGGGTATCCGTCTCGATGCGGTAATAGGTTTGCCCGTCATAGGTTCCCTTGTATTCTGCGCGAACCTGGGTTCCCTCTTCCGAGAAAGCCGTCCAGTCCATAGTCTCGTACTGGTTGCCATCGGTTACCACAACAGCCCCTTGACCTCGACGATCGTGCGTCACCGCCTTTGGGCCGTAGTCAACGAGCTTCTGAAGGCATTGCTCCCAGACGGTTAGGTAATCGCCGCCCATTCCAATGCGATTATGGCCGGTGTAGAGCTCCTTCACCTTTCCGCCGTCTTTGCTGTAGATATCCATCAACTGCTGGTGAAGCGAGAGCAACAGGTCTTGCTTGACGCCTTTCGCCCCGAATTGGTCCGCAACCCAATAGCGATTGACGGCATAGATGTCAGACGAGAACAACAATCCGGTGTCCCTTCCGTACAGAAGGATCGATGAGTCCTCATGCCCCGGAAGATGAACCACCTCGAACTTGCAATTGCCCAGGTCGAACACATACCCTTCGTCAATTGCATGGGCTTTTTCGCCCGAATAGGTTCCCGAGCGCTCATCGTCGATCACCTTGTTGGCGCTTGTGTAGCCCTTTCCGTACGTCTGGATCTGCCACGGCTTTTCCGCCGGGAACGTCCTGTCGCAAAAATACACGTCCAACCCTGCTTCATAAGCAAAGGGCATGGCCCCGTTATGGTCGGGATGGTTGTGGCCGAGCACGAAGCAGAAGGGCTTGGTGGCAACCTCCTTCACGCGATCGATAAGCGAAGTGGTCGTGTTGGTGGGCATGAGCCCATCGTAGAGGATCCCCGAATCGCTTCCCTCGATGTAATAGGCGGCAGCCTGGAAATTGTCGAAGTACCGATGCACCGTTGGGAAGTTTGCATCGCCTTCATGAAGCACATCGTGAGCGAAATCATGCCATGCCGGACGCTCGATCTTCCAAGTGAACTTGGTGACAGGAGATGTTTCGAGCCCCTCCTTTTCCGCATAGCACTCAACTTCCACCAACAGCCAGATATCGTCATACGGCAAATCTTTGTTGTTGTTCAAGCCAAAGCAAGGATCGGCAGAAAAACCCGGATGATACTCGTACCAATCGCTCCATCCGGTGCCGACATACGCTCCAACACCCCTGTCCTGAACAAAGAGCCCCTTAAGCTCTGCGTGCGAGTACTTCTCGATATTCACGCGCCAGCGAACCGTTGCGTCCTTTGTTGCCGTCATCCACTGCGGACGGCAGCGAACGAACTTGCGGTTGCTCACCGGCATTGCCCACACCGGGCACACGACGCGCCTGTCGATTGAGTCGATGATGATGCGCGCCTCGGAATCGGTGATGCCCTCGGTGGGGTTGATCGTGGTGTTGGTCCTGCCCCGCATGAGGTTACGGCCAACCAAGGCGTTCAATGCGTCATAGCACTCCCGCGATATATCCCCTGCGTCATCGAAAGAGGAAAGGAAATCGCCCTCCACCTTCTCCATCCCGAAGGCGTTGAACAGGATCACTGCCGCATCCTGACGCGTCATAGGGGAAAGCGGATAGAACAAATCGCTCGAGCTTTCTGCATGCAAAACACCCATATCCAGGGCGGATTCGATGGGCTTAACGTAGTCGCTATCGCCTGTAACGTCGAAGTAATTGCGCACACGCTCTTTTTCAAGAACATTGCCGTCGTCATCGATGTCGACGCCATCGTCCATTACCGCGTTGTAGTGAGGCCACCCGAAGTACCGGGAGAGCCGCACCATGAAGGCTCCACGGGTCATGGGTTCGTCGACCTCGATGGTATGCGCCCCTGCCGTCTGCGTGGTATGGAACGTGATCTTGTAATCCGTATCACCGAGCGACCAGGTGACGTCAACGTCGTAGCCGCCCACGCCATCACGCATAACAGCAGTTCCGTCGGGAGCGACAGAAACCAGGTGCTTATTGCTGGAACGCCAAGTTCCCTCGGTTTGGATTTGGCCACCCTTCTTGACCGAGAGCTTGATGGGCTGCACGAACTCCATGCTGTGTTTCTTGCCCGTCATGTTACCGATGCCCTCGACGAAGATGCCATCACCGCCGCTAGCAGCGCTTGAAACGGCAGTAACGCCATGAGGCAGCAACGTGATAACGCCCATGCCAACAGCGCCGGCGATCACGCCTTTGATCAGATCGCGACGAGCAACGCCGCCTTTTGCTTCGGGGCTTGCGGCCTCTGATTGCACCGCTTCGCCTTCCTTGATCTCTTCAGCCATTTGAACTTCCCTTTTCCCTCTTGAGGTCCCCTTCAACCTCGTTATCTTCTATAATATGAACGCGTTCACACTTCTTTATTAGGGTTTGCCTAATACGAAATAGGGATTTTCGAAGCTACGAAAGCACCTATTCGGTCCGCCTTTGGGGATTGCCGGGCTTTTTATCGAACGCGAGGGGACGATACCAATGGAGATACATCAACTGCGCTATTTTCTCGCAATAGCGCAGACTTCGAATATTGCGGAAGCATCAAAGAGGCTTCACGTTTCACAGTCTTCGATGAGCGTTGCGCTCAGCAGCCTAGAGCGTGAGCTTGGCTTTACCTTGTTCGACAGAAACGGGCGGCGTTTACGCATCAACTCCAACGGAGTGTACTTTGCCGAGCAAGTACGCGCGGCATTTGCCACTGTCAGCAATGCTCAGACCTCGATAGCCAGCAACATAGCAAAAAAGCGTAGCTCGGTTTTGTGCTCCACCAACCTAACCCTTGGCCAGGTTGGCGTTACCCTTGTCAGCGAATTCAGGAAAGCGCACCCTGAGGTGGTTCTTCACTTCGGCTTTCACGAAGGCGATACCTTTAGGAAAACCTCGCCCGATATCGAGTTCAAGGGCACAAGCGAAGAGCTCATGGAAAGCGACCGGTGCATAAAGATTGCCCACGAGAATTTCGTGGCCGTGTTCCAAAAAGGAAGATTCGCCGACTGCGCCGATTCGATATCACTCGAAGAGCTTCGCAATGAGCCATACATACTCCCCGGTCCAGGCGAGATGCAGAACACCCTGCGTTCTTTGTTTAAAACAGCTGGGTTCACACCAAATATAGTGAGCGAGCTTCAACTTCACCACGAGATCCTGAACCTGGTGCGCGAAGGCGTGGGTTACACCATTGCGCCGGAGCTCACTTGGCTCGGCGATGCCGACAACCTTTCCGTGCGCCCCATCGAGGAGGCATGCTGCGGAAGGAACATCTATGCCATGGTGCCCGATGCCTCATCGGCCTCAAACTCCACCCTTGTGTTCTTGGAATTCCTGCGCACCAACGCCAAGAGCCTACTGAAAGGAAGCAAGAGCGGCTGCCGACACCGTTTACATAATGCGGGATGCTGATCCGATAACGAAAACGGTGCTCAAGCAAAGCCGGCGGCAGGGATTCGCTCCCTGCCGCCGGCGACAAAAAGAACCTTTGCTTTACGGGTCTACAGATCGGCCTCCGTGAAGCGCTCACGCGGCAGCTTGTCACGCATGCCGTATGCGGCCAACCCCATCACCAAAACCAGGACCATGCACACGATGGCCAGCGAGAACACCGCGTCGAAACCGCCCAGGTTCTCGGAGATTACCGCCCAGAAGTAGCTGCCCACGGCGCCGCCAAGGCCAAGCGAAGTGGAAACATATCCGTAGATGACCGGGTATGAGGCACCGTTGCCGAAACAGGCGCGTACCAACATGGGAAAAACCACCAACACTGCCGCGATAAAACACCCCATGAGAACCGAGCCGATGGGGAGCAGCACAGTGGTGGGGAACTGCCACATGAACAGCAAGCCAAGCACTCCACATCCCACCAGCGCGAACAGTGTGGCCTTCAGATTCAAATCCGAGAAGAAGCCCAAACCCAACTTGCCGATGGCGTTGCCAGCACTGTTGAATGCGGTAAGCTCGGCGCCCGTCACGAACGCGCCCATAATGATGCCCGCAGCTACATCGGGCTGACTGTTGAACCAATTCACGTAGGTTGCGAAGTAGGCGTTGATGTTACATACCGTGTTTGTCACCAGGCCGGCAGCGAAAACGAGCACGAACACGACTGACCTGCGGGCAACCTTGGGGTGCACACAGAGCGGATGGATCTCCTCTTCCTGCGTGACGGCCGCCTTGGCCGCCGCCTTAGCGGTGCCATAGGGAAGTAGTCCGCGGTCTTCGGGACGGTTGGAGAACAGAAGCAGCACTCCCAGCACCATCACCACCAGCGAGACAACGCCCAACGTAATGTAGCTGCCACGCCAACCCGCGCTTTCTATAAGCGACTGACCGATAGGGATGAAGAGCATGCCGCCGAAGCCGGTGAATGCGGTGCAGATACCGATAACCAAGCCAACGTTCACTCTGAACCAGCGGTTCACGATCACAGAAACGCCCACGCCAAGCATGATGACGTTGGTGATACCGGCGATGGCGCCGCCAACCCAAAGCATCCACACTTCAGGCGAGAACCCGAACAGGATAAACACCAGTGATTCGATGACCGCCGATGCCAACAGCACCCACTTCGCGTTGTACTTCGCGAACCACACACCCACCAGCGGCGCAAAGCACACACCGGTAACGTAGTCGAGCGTGCGCCAGAGCGAGATCTGGCTTACCGGCACACCGAAGTCTTCGGCCATTACCGGATAGTAGATGCCTGCGCAGCTGTTCAAGATCGCAGACGGCACGCCACAGATGAGCACGCCGATGATGACAACCGGCAGGTAGTGCACGAAGCTCTTCTCCACGAGCTGCGCGTCTTTGGCTTTCTCTATTGCCATTTTGGGTTCCTCCCTCTTTGATCCCCATTTGTTTTAGATCCCAATACCATCGTATGAACGTGTTCATATTTGGGGAATTACGGGAAAGTGAATCTAATTCGGCGTTTCAGAACAAAAAAACGGCACCGAAAATCTCGGTGCCGCAATATGGCAATATCATTCGGCGCAAAAGCCATCGGCCGACTGATGCTGGCGCGCTCGCCCTAGCCCACAACCATAATGTCTGCAGGCAATGGGGTGCGCCTATGCTCGCCTTCCCAGATGGCGTCATCGATGAAGTCGAGGATACGGTCGATGACCTGGTCGCTCTTAAGCTCGGGCGCGCCGTGGTCGCACTCGGGGAACAGCTCCAGCACCGCATGGCCCGCACCGCATCTCTCGTTTACCATGCGCGCCATGGCAACCGACTGGGTATAGGGAACCACATGGTCTTGGATGCCATGCAGGTACAGCGCAGGCGGGAAATCGGCATTAACGTAGGCTATGGGGCTGGCGCCGGCAGCCACCTGGGGGTTGTCGATACAGGCCATGCCGATAAGCTGGTTCTGCGGCGAGCCCATACCCTTGGTGCCGTCATCGCCACGCGCCGCCATGCCGCCCGTGGCAATTGCCTGATCTTCCGCCGTGGTTCTATCGCACAGATCGCACTGGTACAAATCGGTAGGCGAGTAGATGCTGATCAGGCACTGCACAGCATCGGACTGGTCCAAATTGCCGTAGCGACGGCCCTGCAGCATGGGACGGCCAGCCATTGCCGCGACCATGTTGGCCAAATGCCCACCGGCAGAGTTGCCCATGATGGCAATCTTGTCGGCTGCCAGGTTGTACTCTGCGGCATGGGCGCGCAGGAAACGGACGGCCGCACGCACATCTTCGAACGGCTCGGGCCAACGTACATCGGGCACCAGCCGATATTCAACGCATGCCACGGCATAGCCCTGCGAAGGGAACTTGAACACGCCGGGCATGGTGTTCTCACGCTTGTTACCCGAGACCCAGCCACCACCGTGAACGAACACGATAAGGGGGAACGGCCCCTCCCCTTCGTTGGGCAGCCACAGGTCAAGCACCTGCCGCGGATCTTCGCTGGCATAAGGAACATCGAGCCAATGCCTTGTGAACTGTGAAGGGTCTATCTCTTTGAATGGGCTTTCCATATGCTCCCCTTTCATTTCCTGGCTGATTGTCTTCCTCTATAGTATGAACACGTTCATTATTGCGGAATTACGAGAAACCTAATCTATTTTTGGATTAGTGAACTGTAAAAACGATAACGGCTTCAGGGCACTCACCCTGCCAACATCCGTCAGCGGGGCATCGGGCCTCCCAGGCGCACAAAAAAAGAATCCTTGGGCGATGTTTCGAAGTCAACCGAGAACAGACCACTGGGACATCAAGCAGCTAGCTGGGCATTTTCCATAGGGAAAACCGCCCCGACTCTGCATCTATAATAGAGCCGCGCCGTGAGGGATGACCACCGAGGGGGAAATTGGGACCATGGAACTGAGGCAGCTTGAGTATTTCCTTGCCATAGCGGAATGCGGGAACATCGCGGAGGCGTCCCGAAAGCTGCACGTATCGTCGCCCGCGTTGAGCACAACGCTGAAAGAGCTCGAACGCGAGCTGGGCTTCACCCTCTTCGACCGAAACGGCCGTCGCCTTGCCATCAACGAAAACGGCAGGTACTTCGCCCAGCGTGCGCGCAGCATGTTCGCCATCTTAAACGATGCCGAGCAGACGGTAAGGGAGAACCTGTCGGAACGGCAGCGCACGGTCAACTGCCGTGTGGACATCCCTTTGGGACGCATTGGAAAGCACCTGTTCCGAGGGTTCCACGAGAAGCACCCCGATACCGTGCTGCGCATGGGCTTCGCCGACTCTGCCTTGGTAGGCAAAGAATCTTCCGCCATCGACCTGGAAATCATCGGCTCAATGGCAGAGCTCGAGCAGAACGAACGCACAGCGAAGATAGGATACGAGAAGTTCATGGCTGTTCTGCCGGCAAGCCATCGTTTAGCAAGACGGGAATCGCTCACCTTGATAGACCTGAAGGACGAGTACTTCCTGCTGGGAGAGCCAGGCGCCATGAGAACCGTGGTCGAGGCAATGTTCACTGAAGCAGGTTTTGCTCCGAAAGTGATTGCCGAGATGCAACTGTACTGCGAAACCCTGCAGCTAGTACGCGCGGGTATGGGCTGCTGCATAGCGGCCGAATACACCTGGTTCCAAGATAGCGAGCCCGAACTGGCAGTGAGGCCGCTCGAGGGAACCGCCAGAGGGCGCTATCTGTTCGCCCGCGTACCGCAAGACCGCGAGCCCTCGAAGGCAACCTGGGAATTGCTGGACTATATCCGCGCAAACGCACACGGGCTCATGCCGAACCCTAAACCGTTGGATTAAACGCAATCAACGGCATAACTCCAGGCATTCAACCGTGCCAACCGAACGTCCTTCGCTAAAACCTTCTGGAAACTCTGCCGCAAAGGGCATCAACACAACTCAAACAAAATCAACAACACGTTCAACTCTTATAAACGAAACTAATAGGGTATAAATATTGGCGGTTTGTCTTATCCAATTTCCTTAATTGAATTCCAATTTCGTTATTTTCAATTTTATGAACGCGTTCATATTATTTGAATCGGGAGTTCCGGTAGGCCTCAGATTGATGGGGATTGACTAAGGCCAACCGATGGGAATCTGATGCAGCGCAAAACGAGCAGCGCTGCCTCGGCATCCCACTCTGCTGAACCGCCGAACGTGGTTCAGCCTCAGTGGTAATCCTTTAAGGGGAGGGGCCGAAAATGGCTACTGCAAAATCAACGGAGCTTGTAGAGAAGAGCTTCATACACTACGTGCCCATAGCAATTGTGGGCATCCTGATCTGCGCTGTTCCTTCAGCAATCCTGAACAGCTGCGCAGGCATCTACTATCCGGTAATGGCCGAAGACTTCGGCGTGCCGGTAAGCCAGATCTCGCTTTGGCGTACGTTCGACTACATCACGGGCATCATCGCATCGCCCATCGCAGGCATCTGGCTGGCAAAGCGCAACCCCAAGCTGGTAATCCTTATCGCAGCTGCCATTGAATCGCTCGTGTTCATCGGCTTCGGTATGGCTCCTGAGCTGTGGATGGTATGGGTGCTCGGCGCAATCGCCGGCGTTACCAACGCCGTTATGCTGGGCGTTGGCGTTGCTGCCATCATGAACATGTGGTTCCGTTCCAGCACCGGCCTGATCATCGGCATCTGCACCGCATTCACTGGCTTCGGCGGCATGCTGTTCAGCCCCATCGGCCAGATGCTCATCGACCAGGGCGGCTGGCGTTTCAGCTACACCACGCTGGGTATTCTTTCCCTCATCGTGATGGTTATCGGCGTATGCGTGTTCATGAAGAGCCGTCCCGAGGACCACGGCATGCTTCCCTTCGGCACCGCTAAGGCTGCTGCCAAGGCTGCTGAAGAGGCGGGCAAGGAGCAGATCATCGTTCCCTCCGTACGTCCTTCCGTTGCACGCAGGTCCTGGATCTTCTGGGCAATCATCCTGTTCGGCTTCCTTATCAACACTGTTTGCAACATCAACGCGTACTTCGCTAGCTACGTGGTGTGGTTCAACTCCCAGGATGCCGTTATCGCAGGTGCCGTTGCTGGCGCATTCGTAACCGGCGCCGAGCTTACCGCCTTCAACAGCTTCGGCAATGCGGCTGGCAAGGTTGGCCTGGGCCTGTTCTCCGACGTTAACCTGCGCAACGCCATCATCGTCCTGTGCGGCTGCGGCATGGTTGGCCTGGCACTTATGTGGCAGTTCCCCAACAGCGTGCTTCTTCCCATCGGCGGCGTTCTGATGGGCGCCTTCATCGCAGCAGTTCTGGTTATCATGCCCATGACCGTTCGCGCAGCATTCGGCGATGGCGCTTCGTTCCCCATCATCTGGTCGAACATCGGCATGTCCCTTGGCCTGGGCGGCGCATGCGGCTCCTACATCTGGGGCTTCATCTCCGAGAACTTCGGCGGTTACTCCGGCGTGTTCGGCGTGGCACTGGTCTGCATGGTGGTTCTGCTCATCGTTGGCCTGGTGGTGTACAAGAACCGCGACCTGCTTCCTCGTGAGGAGCTTACTGAGGAAGATCTGTAAATCGTAAATCCTCCTTCTGGTTCATCCGCACGGCAGAGCGGTAAACCAAAGCCGGCATCGGGATCCAATTCCCGGTGCCGGCTTTTTGCATCTCCTTTGATTCATCCAATTGCATGCCTGCACCTTCCAGACATGGCGGTCCAGTCTATGCAGCAACACAGACGAAAAGAGCAAACTGCTAGGTGAATCGACCTGTAATACACTTGTGTCGCAGAGACAAGAGATCACCCGCAATAGAGGACGGCAATGACCGGTACGGATTCGAAGCATAAGGTGCAGCTTTCGGCTGCGGTTATCTTTCTTGTCGCGCTGAACCTTCGGCCGGCCATCATCGCTGTGGGGCCGCTGCTTTCGCAGATAGGCGGCAGCTTCGGTTGGGGCGAATCGCTGCTGGGGCTTTTGGGCTCGCTGCCGCTGCTGGCCTTTGCCGCACTCAGCTTCTTAGTGCGCTACATCACCGACCGCTTCGACACCGACAAGGTCATGCTCGCTGCGCTTTTGCTGATTGCCGGCGGCTGCATCGTTCGCTCCGCCTGCGGGGCAACGGGCATCTGGATCGGCACGGTTATCGTTGGCGGATCCATCGCCGTGGGCAACGTGTTGGCGCCGGCCATCGTGAAGCGCGACTACCCCACCCATATCTCCATGGCCACTGGCGCCTATTCCGCCTTCGTTACCACCGGCTCGGCCCTGGCCGGCCTTTCTGCAGCCGCATTGGCGGAAGTGTTGGGCGGTTGGCAAGAAGCGCTGCTGTTCTGGGCCGCGCCCGCACTAGTTGCCGCCACGCTTTGGCTGCTGAAGATGCAAACCCAGGCGAAGAGCAAACGTGCCCCCAGAAACGGATGCGCGCCTAAAAGCGAGCACACGCCCGAAGCTGAAGGAACAAGCAACCAGAACGCAGGGCGTACGTTTGCCGACCCGGCCAATACAGCCACATCCGCATCAGGCAAAACAGCCACGATTGCCGCAGCCGATACCGCGTCGCAAGGGCGCGCGGCAGCCAAGACCGCGCTAGATGGGAGCACTGAGACCACAGCCTCACCTGGAGCCGCCAGAGCCACCGCGACCGAAGCTATAGCGCAGCAGAACGCTGCAACCTGCATTCCCCTACGAAAGCGCCCCACAACCTGGCTTGTTACGCTATTCATGGGGTTGCAGTCGGCGGCGTTCTACACGTTTTCCAACTGGCTTCCCAGCTTTTCCGTTGCCGCGGGGTACACGGCCGCAGAAGCTGGCTTGCAGCTGTTCCTTTTCCAGATAATCGGAGCGTTCGCGGGGCTTGCCATCCCCCGTTTCATGTACGTGCGCGGCAACCAGACCGCTGCCGGCCTTATCGCCAGCACTGCCCTGCTGATTGCAGCGCTGGGTTGGCTCTTCCTTCCCCAAGCCTCCCTGTTATGGAGCATCATGGGCGGCATCGGGCAAGGGTCGTCGCTGGTGGTGGCACTCACCCTGATATCGCTGCGCGGCACCACGCACGAGGAAACGGTAGCACTTTCGGGCATTGCCCAATCGTTAGGCTACCTACTTGCCGCATGCGGCCCGGTTGCCTTCGGTGCGCTGCTGGAAGCAACCGGCACCTTCACCTGCCCTCTTGGGTTTATGGCCGTGCTGGCGCTTTGTCAATGCCTGCTCTGTTTCGCGGTAGGGAAAGACCCCCAACGCTAAAACGGGTACCCCGAAGGGCACCCGCAAAACCAAATTCCGACTAGTTTCCGAAGCCGAATTCCCGAATGCCTACAGCGCGCGGATCTGCTCGGCCAGCCAACTGGCCCATTCCTCTACCCCTTCGCCGTTGGTGGCGGAGATGGGGAAGATGGGAGCCTGCGGGTTCAGGTTTTTGATGTGGTCGTAGAACAGATCCTTGTCGAAGCTGAACACAGGCAGGGTATCCACCTTGTTAAGCACGATGGCCCTTGAGGCCTGGAACACGCCCGGGTACTTCAGCGGCTTGTCATCGCCTTCGGGAACCGAGAGGATCATGCACTTCATGTTCTCGCCCAAGTCGAAATCGGTGGGACATACCAAATTGCCCACGTTCTCGATGATGATGAGATCGAGCTTGTCCAAATCCAGAACGTCCACCGCGCGACGGATCATATCGCTTTCCAAGTGGCATGCGCCGCCCGTGTTGATCTGCACGGCGGCAATCCCCTGGTCCTTGATCTTCTCGGAGTCTACCGAGGAAGCAATGTCGCCCTCGATAACGGCGATGTTGAACTCGTCGCGCAGGGCCTCGATGGTAGCCAAGATCGTGGAGGTCTTGCCGGAGCCGGGCGAGGCCAGCAGATCCAGCACGAACACCTTCTTCTGAGCGAACAGCTCTCGGTTGGCACGGGCCAGCTTGTCGTTCTTGTCCAGGATAGGTTGCTTCATATCGATCTGCATCGGTTTCCTCCGTTACATGAAAGGGATGTTCACGCTCCGCTGCGCCAGGTAGGTTGCACTCAACCCGGCAAATCAGCGCTACGTCAGTTCAGGCTCGGCGGGCTCGTCTTCATCGGGAATGTCCACCTCGATAGACTCGATGCGCAGCTCTTTTCCCTGTATGAGCTGAGTGAACGCGCTACCGCATTCGGGACACACCATATGGAAGCGATCATGCTCATATTCCTTGCCGCATTCCAAGCACACGCTTACCGGCTGAACCATGTCGATCTCCAGTTTGGCTTCCTCGCACATGGTGCCTTCAGCCAATGCCTCAAAGGCAAAGCGCAGGGCATCTTCGATGGCCTCGGTCATCACGCCAACTGAAAGGCTGATCTTCAGCACCTTGTCGGCGTGGGCGTCCTTTGCGGCCTGCTCGACCGACTCCATGACGCCCGTCATGATTCCCAGCTCGTGCATTACTTGCCGTCCTCTTCGCCCCAGAGGTGCTCTTGGTACTTCTTCTTCAGGCCACGCAATTCCTCACGTGCCTCTTCTGCCTCCTGAGCCTCCAAACGCTCAAGTTCCTGCTGACGCTTTATGCGGCTCTTCAGGCCAATGCGCGCCGCGATAAGGCTGAGCTCGTAGAGCACCACCATGGCAGCGAACATAAGGCCCATGGTAACCGGTGATGCATCGGGCGTGACCGCAGCCGAGAACACCAGCAATCCGATGTAGACGCCGCGCCAGCTGGCACGCAGTTTCTGGTACGGCACCACGCCGAACATGACCAGGTAGAACACCACCAAGGGCATCTCGAAGCCGATGCCGAAGCCCAGCTCGAACTTGATGATGATATCCACCCACTGCCCCGCTTCGGGCAAGATGGTGGCAAAACCGGAAGCCTGGTCGGTAAGCCACTGGAACGCCGGGTTCAGGATAACCAGGTAGCAGAACACGGTGCCGATGATGAACAGCGAAAGCGCTGCGATGAACGTGGGCAGGAACCACTTGCGCTCCTTCGGCTTCAGCGCCGGAAGGAAGAACGCCAAGATCTGCCACAACGTGATGGGCGCTGTAGCGATAAGCGCCGTCCACAACGCTACGGTGATACGCACGGAAAACGCGTCGAAGGCGCCCAGCACGTTCAAAGCCACCTGGCCGTCATCGCCCTTGGGCATGAACTCGGCAACAGGAGCAAGCAGAAATTGCACTACCGTGCCAGTGGAAAGATAGAACACGCACATGGCAACGATAAGGCATACCACGATACGCACCAAACGCATGCGCAGTTCGCCCAAATGCTCCATGAGGGACATACGTGCCGGGCCGATGGCCATAGACTATTCGCCTCCTTTGGCGGAAGCCTGAGCAGGCTGGGGTTCATCTGCCGATGCCGCCGGGGCGGTTCGGGGGGTTGGCTTGATGGGCTTTGTGCCGAAAAGCTCTTCGGGGGAAAGCTGAGGAGCCGGCTTCGAAGCGGCGGGCTTTGCCGAAGATGCCGTGGTGCTGGCAGTTGCCGTAGCGGATTCCCCTTCAGCAGCAGCCGCAGGAGCCTTCCCACCGGCGTTTGCATCCTGGGAAGCATCGGAGGAAGCCTTTTCAGCGGCTTCCTTCTTCATGGCCGAGCGATTGGCCTCTATCTGGCTCTTCCTCAGGCGCTCTGCACGCTCGCGATCGTAGCGGGCCTTGCGCTCTGCGAAGCTTTCAGTCGAAGCGCTGGGGGCGGGCTTTGCAGTAGACGATTTCTTCTTGCCTGCATCGGGGTCGAGCACCTCATCCTTGATGACGGCTTCCATCTCCTCCTGCGCTTGCTTGAACTTGCGCAGGGCAGAACCCAGGGTCTTGGCCATCTCAGGCAGTTTGTCGGGGCCGAACAGCAAGAAGCCGAACAGCAAGATTATGAACAGCTCGAAGCCGCCAATACCGAACAAAGGGCACTTCCTTATCTCTTACCTCGGGCACGTGGCGCAGCGAAGAGCGCGTATCCTCCCGAGCGCATTGGTTTACTGGTTGCCACCCAGGAACATCAAGCCCATGGTGGGAAGGGAAAGCGCAAGGATCAGGATCACGCAAACCGCTATGACGAAAACGCGCTTGACGAGCGACTCACGCTGCTCCTTTTCCTTTGCCAGGCGCTGGCGCTCAAGGGCGCGCTCTTCGCGTTCTTTGAGCTGCTTGGCGCTCATCTTCTGCTTTTTAGCCATATGAGTTTTCTCTTTCCCTATTGCGTGCCGTCACCTTAGCGCAAGGCACGCCAGCCCATGCCCTCTTTTCGACCAGAGGGCGAATGGTCTTTCCAATTGCAATTAAGGGCGAAGGCGGCCGCGGATCTTCAGCACGTTGGCGATGTTCTTCGCAACGCCGCCAGCCACGTGCAGGCGGCCGCGCTCGTAGAGGATGTTGCCATCGACCATAGTCATGGCAACATCGGCATTGGCCACCGAGCCCACCAAGGCGGAAACCGGGTCGGCGGTAGGGGTTTGATGCGAGCCGGAAAGGTCGATGGCAACGACATCGGCGCGCTTGCCAACCTCAAGCGAACCCACCTTGTCGTCGATGCCCAACGCTTGTGCAGCGCGCAGCGTGCCCATTTCCATAAGGGTATGCGAGTCAAGGAACTCGCCCGCCTTGGAGCGCTGCAACAGCAGCTCGGCGCGCATTTCCGTAAAGATGTCCAGGGAGTCGATAGAGGCGGGGGCACCGGTGCCCAAACCGACGCGCATGCCGGAACGCAGATACTCGCAAACCGGAGCCACTCCCATGCCCAACTGGGCGTTAAGGCTGGGACATGCGGCAACAGCCACATCGTATTCCTTCAAATGTCGCGCGTCTTCCTCGTTGACGCCAACGGCGTAGACGATCATGACGTTCTTGGCATCGAACAAGCCCCAGTTCAAAACGAAGTTCACCGGAGTTACCGAAGTAGGAAGCCATGGCGGAACCTCCATGAATCCCTGCTGTCCAAGGTCTTCGTCCAAACCGGCAGGGGCACCGTACTTCACGAAACGGTACTCTTCCTTGCTGCCCGCCAGATCCATGGCAATGGGCAGGTCGCCGTTATCGGTGGCGTACCGTGCAATCTCACGGTACATCTCGGGGTGGCATTCGTAGACTGGCGAAGGAGCAACGCCCAAGGTGATGCGGTCGGCATCGATTTCCTTCGACCACTTCTCAAGGTCGTTGTCGGCCTTTTTGATGGCATAGCGCACCAGGCGCTTGTCGATGGCGCTGGCCTCACGGTAGAACACGCCGCGCAGACCCAACTTGTTGGCAGCGGTTACGCAGGCACCCGTGGTAGTGATGTCGGCCACCGTGGTAACGCCCGAAGAAAGAGACTCCAGACCGCCCAAAAACGCAGAATCGTATGCTTCGGCATACGAGATTCGCTTACGCAGCGCAGCGATTTCCTTACGCCACTGAACGAAAGGCAGGTCGTGCACCAGACCGCGGAACACCGCATCTTCCATGCGCGCATGCAAGTCGATGAAGCCCGGCGTGAGCGCCGCCATACCGAAATCCTTCACTTCCTCTTCCGGGTAGCGAAGGCGCATCATCTCGGCATCGCCGATGTCGGTGATAGCGCCGTCTTTCACCAAGATGGCACCATGCTCGATAGGTTCAGACGAAACGGGAACCACGTATTCGGCGATAAGTAGCATGCTCATCCTCCTGCCTAGGGTAATTCCTTGCAATGATAGCATTGCAGCTATCCGTTCTCGGCGTTTTTCACAGACCCCGAACGTGCGCGGGGCAGCGCGGGCGGCAGGGTTTGCCTATAATCGGAACCCAGCGAGAAAACAATCCGTCCGACAAGGATCACCCACACCATGACAACCGCCCAAGAACCGCGCGAAGAAGCCGCCGTGGACCATTCCATCGACACCGCTACCGGCCAAGAGGCCCCTGCGGAAATCTCGTCCGCGCGCGTGAAGAAGATCTTCACCGATATTGCCTGGAAATACCAGCGCTTCAATGCCCTTTCCAGCTTCGGGCAGTACAAAAGCTGGCTGCGCACGCTGATCGACAAATCGCCCATCACGCCTCAGACGCGCATGCTCGATATTGCCGGCGGCACAGGCGACGTGACCTTCACCGCCTGTGAGCGCAAGCAACCCGCCAGTATCATCCTTTCCGACTACACGCCCGCCATGCTGGAAGTGGCCCAGGCACGCCTGGACGCCGGCGAGGCCAAGGGCGTTCCCGTGGAGCTGGCTGTGGTCGATGGGCAGGACATCCCCTACGAAGACGAGCAGTTCGATGTGATCACCATGTCGTACGGCATTCGCAACATGCCCGAGCGCGAGCGCGCCCTTTCCGAGATGTACCGCGTGCTGCGCCCCGGCGGCGCCCTGTGCGTGCTGGAATTCTCCACCCCACCCAACCCGCTGATGCGCTTCGGCTACAACATCTACCTGCGTTGGGGCATCCCCGCTTGGGGCAAGATCGTTACCGGCGACGCCTCGGGCTTCGTGTACCTGGCGAAATCCATCAAGGCCTTCCCCGATCAGGAAGGTTTCACGCGCATGCTGAAAAATGCGGGCTTCAAGCGCGTTGAGTACACCAACGTCACCTTCGGAGTGGCCGCCGTGCACATTGCCTACAAGTAGCTAAAGGATAAGCGCAATCGGAAACACTCGCCACGCCGTGGGCTTCGGACAAAAAGAAGCACAGGCGATGCCAGAAAGGAAACAACCATGAAGCGTTCCATCGACGTGCTTGAGCACGCAACCGAGATAATGCAGGCCGTGAACAAGGGCGTCCTGCTAACCGCCAAAAGCGGCGACCGCGTGAACTCCATGACCATCAGCTGGGGAAGCCTGGGCATCGAATGGGGGAAGCCCCTGTTCACCACCTTTGTTCGCCAACACCGCTTCACCAAAGAGCTTATCGACGCAACCGGCGAGTTCACCGTGAACATCCCGGTGGGCGAGTACGACAAGAACATCACCGCCGTATGCGGCTCGAAGAGCGGGCGCGACATGGACAAGATCGCCGAGCTGGGACTTACGCCCGAAGAGCCCGAAGTCGTTTCCGCTCCCGGCTTCCGTGAGCTGCCGCTTACTCTGGAATGTCGCGTGCGCTATGTGCAAGACCAAGACCTGAAGCTGCTCGACGAGGAAGACGTTGAGAAGTGGTATCCCGAGGAAGACGGCTTCCGCGATTTCCATACCGCCTACGTGGGCGAGATCGTGGCGGCCTACGTTATAGAGTAGACTCGATCCTCAAAAAGATACAGGCTAAGGGCCCTGCGGTTCATCACATGGATGAGCCGCAGGGCCCTTTTGTGCCGTTGGACCGCAGAGGCGCTGCCTAAGATTGCGGCGCTAAGCCTAGGCGCAGCGCCGAAGAGCGGTTCAGGCAAGCCTCCCGTCACCAGAACCGCCAACCCCAAAGGGCGACCGGCCTGCTATCGCGAGGGCAAAGGCTTCGCAGGCCGACGCTAGTATTCCTCATCGAGCGGGGCGTGGGCTTTCACGTCGCAGGTAAGCGGGAAGAACTTCTTCTGCTTGTAGCGGTCGAGCGCCACCAGGGCGATCATGGCCGCGTTGTCGGTGCAGGCCGAAAGCGGCGGCATGGTAAGGCGAACGCCCAGCTGAGAGCACATATTCTCGTAGGCATGGCGAAGCTCGGGGTTGGCAGCAACGCCGCCGCCCAGGCAGAACTCCTTGGCACCGGTTTGCCGCAACGCCGTGCGGGCCTTGGCCACCTGCACATCGATGACCGCCGCCTGGAAGCTTGCCGCCACATCGGCCTGGTTTATCTCGCGGCCGGCTTGCTTTTCCTTCTGCAGGTACGTCATCACCGAGGTCTTCAGGCCGGAAAGCGAGAACTGCAGATCACCCGAATGCATAAGGGCGCGCGGGAAGCGCACCGCCTTGGGGTTGCCCTTCTCGGCCAAAGCCGAGATAAGCGGACCGCCTGGGTAACCAAGCCCCATGGCCTTCGCCACCTTGTCGAATGCCTCGCCCACCGCGTCGTCGAGAGTGGAGCCCATGGTTTCGTAGCTGCCCCAGTCTTTCACATGCACAAGCATGGTGTGCCCGCCCGAAACCAGGGAAACCACCATGGGCGGCTTGATGTCGGGGCAGGCGATCTTGTTCGCGTACAGATGGCCCTCCAAATGGTTCACGCCGATGAGCGGCACATCGCACGCCCACGCAAGCCCCTTGGCGAAGGCCAGGCCAACCACCAGCGCGCCCACCAAGCCAGGCGCATAAGTTACCGCAACCGCGCCCAAGTCCTTCCAGGAAAGATTGGGGTTGCCCGTGCGCTCACGTGCTTGAGCCAGGCACTCGATGGCAACGCCCCCAATTGCCTCGATGTGCTTGCGGCTGGCAATCTCGGGGACCACACCGCCAAAGCGCGAATGGAAATCGATCTGCGAGGCGACCACGTCGGAAACGATGGTTCCCGCCTCGTCGACGATGGCACAAGCCGTCTCGTCGCAGGAAGATTCGATGGCCAAGATGAGCTTGCCCTGGATCTTGAGGCCGCCCTCCGCGGCACTGGCGCTCTTCGCCGCATCGTTCAGGCGCAGCTCCATGCCCGCAACATCATGTTCGGCCAGGGGAAGCGGCCCCTCGAAGATAAGGGCGTCTTCCTTGTCGGAATAATAGCGCGGGCGCTTGCCGATGCTCTGCAACCCCAGCCGCTGGTAGAACGCATGGGCGCCCGTATTGGATGCGCGGACTTCCAGCGTCATCCCCTTAGCACCCAGGTCGCGGGCATCAAGGGCAATGCGGGCCAGCAGCTCTTGGGCGATCCCATGGCGACGATACGCCGGATCGCACGCCACCTTCAATAGCTGCACCTGACCATCGTTTATCCAGCCGCCGGCATAGCCCACCAGCTTGGCCTCGCCCGCATTCACGGTGCGCTTGCGCGTATCGGCAACCTCGTACGCCGCCCACCAGGTGCGATCGGCCCGCGGAAGCTCGTCGAGCACCTGCGCCTCATTCCAGGCATCGCTGCCCATCGCCTGTGACTCAAGGGCGGCAACCGCAGGAACCCAGCTTGCCTCTAGCGGCTGGTAACGGATAGCCGAGCCACCCTGCACGCCCGACTGCAAGTCCTTCGCCTCGGCAGCAGCGGGCTGACCGTCCCGCTTGGCGAACTTGATGCGCTCATGTTCTTCGGCATCGGAAAGACGCGTGTACACCGGGAGCAGGGCACTCGGGTCGCCGGCAGAGCAGCTGTCGGGGTCGAACAGGCCTTCCGCCCACGCGGCCTGCGCAGCCAACAGCAATCCCGCGCCCGTGGGGTATCGGCCTTCCTCGGAGGCAAGCGTGCCCAGGCCCTCGCACAAGTCGGCATACTTCTTCAGGGCATCGCCGCAGATCAGTTGATCGGCAGTGTCGCCCAACCATTCAGGAAGCACGGCTGCCTTCATCACCGTATCGGGGTTCAGGCGCTGAACCCCCGTATCGGAAAGGCGGTAGTGAACCGGGTACACCTCTTTGCGCATGGCATCGCCTAGCACCACCACGGCGCCGCGAACGCCGAAGGCCCACTGCTGCCAAGCAAGCGAATCGGAGGTGGAAACGCCGAACAGCGGCACGCCCAAGCCGATGGCCAAACCCTTCGCGCTGGCCATGCAGATGCGCACACCCGTGAACGAGCCCGGCCCACGGCCACATACCACGCATGCCAGTTGAGCACGTTCGACACCCGCCCCTTTCAGCAGGGCATCGATCTCTGGCAAAAGCTTCACATTGGATGCACGGAACGCGCCGACCTCCCGAGAGGCAACGCACTCGATGGTCTTGTCCGTGCGGTCGAGCCTGCCCAGCCCCAACGAGATCATCTCGTTTGCGGTATCGAAGGCGATAACGTAGTCGTTCATGCGGCTTTGCTCCTGTAATGACATGCCCGAAACGGCGCTTGTTCGCAGGCGTCGTTCCGCAGATTTGCTCCCCGCTATCCTATCGCAACACAGCACCAAGCACCCGCGCCCCGCAGCAAAGCACTTCATCCGCGGAATCTTCTCGACTAGCCTCCCACCAAGCCCATCCGCGCGGCGGTGCCCCAACCCACATCGCTGCGTGACCGTTGTCTACGTAGCGCCGGGCGGCGCCTGCGCGGCGAGAAGCCCTTTCGGAGCGCGGCTTCCGAGCGCTCGCCTTCAAGGCGGCGCCCCAGGTACTTGATCGAAGATTCGGGGATATTGCGAACCATGCGTCAAGCCATTTTTTCCGCGCCGCCCCTTCGTGAGCACTCGGAAGCCGAATAAAGCGCAGGGGGCGCCGAGGTGCGTGGGCGCCGACCGGCGCGGACGGGTTACGAAAAAGAGCAGCCAGACTAAAGCGCAGCCCGCCAGGCATCGAGCAGCGCTTGGGCTTGGCCGAGGGCGCAGGCGCGGATAAGGCGCTCGCCCTCCCCTTCAACGCCAATGAAAACCTCCAGACGGTCTTCAGGCATCTCGTCGGGGAACTTGGATGCCCACTCTATACAGGAGACCCCATCACCTTCCACGATCTCGTAGAAGGCAAGGTCTTCCAGTTGATAGGGGTCTTCCAAACGGTAAAGATCGAAATGATACAGAGGGATACGGCCGCCTTCGTAGGCAACCATCAGGTTGAAGGTGGGGCTGGTAACCGAATCGGCAATGCCCAAAGCTGCCGCCAGCCCCTGGGTGAAGTGCGTCTTGCCGGCACCCAAGTCCCCATCGAGGGTTACCACCGAACCTGGCTCAACCGCTTCGGCGAGCGCCGCAGCAACTTGCCGCGTCCGCTCAACCGAATGCGTGCGCGCTATCTGAACCCACTCAGACAAAACTGCCTAGCGGATGGTTTTCTCGGCCGCGGAAACCGTGTGCTCCATGGTGACGGAAGT
>CAVIKC010000007.1:0-57207 GCA_963643405.1 Succinivibrio sp. | reverse complement strand
GCCCGCGGCGAGCTGCACGCCATCGGCGCCACCACGCTCGACGAGTACCGCAAGTACATCGAGAAGGACGCCGCGCTCGAGCGCCGCTTCCAGCCGGTGCTGGTAGGCGAGCCTTCGGTGGAGGACACCATCGCCATCCTGCGCGGCTTGAAGGAAAAGTACGAGATCCATCACGGCGTGCGCATCAAGGACTCTGCCCTGGTAGCCGCCGCCGAGCTTTCCAACCGCTACATTACCGATCGCTTCCTGCCCGACAAGGCCATCGACTTGATGGACGAGGCGGCAAGCCGTCTGCGTATTGAGATCGACAGCATGCCCGAAGAGGTGGATCTGGCCGAGCGCAAGCTCACCCAGATGCAGATCGAGGAGCAAGCGCTGATGAAGGAAACCGACGAGCCTTCCCGCGAGCGCCTGGAGGCGTTGCGCAAGGAAATCGCCTCTGCCCAGGAATCGCTTGATGCGCAGAAAGCCCTGTGGAAGAACGAGAAAGACGTCATCGTCAGCGTACAGAACCTGAAGGCCGACATCGACGCCGCCCAGCTCGAGGAAGAGCGCGCCACCCGCGAGGGCGACCTGGCCCGCGCCTCCGAGCTGCGCTATGGCATCATCCCCGGCATGCAGCAGAAGCTGGCCGAGGCTGAGCGCATCTTGGAGCAGCGCCAGGAAGACGGCGCCATCCTGCAGGAAGAGGTGGGCGAGGACGAGATCGCCGAGGTGGTTTCCACCTGGACGGGCATCCCGGTCACCAAGATGATGCAGGGCGAGATGGCCAAGCTCGTGGACCTGGAGGAAAAGCTGCGCGAGCGCGTGGTGGGCCAGGACAAGGCCGTGGCTGCCGTTGCCGGAGCCATCCGCCGCAACCGTGCCGGCCTTTCCGACCCGAACCGCCCCATTGGCAGCTTCCTGTTCCTGGGACCCACGGGCGTTGGCAAGACCGAGCTGGCCAAGGCGCTGGCCGAGTACCTGTTCGACACCGAGCGCGCCATGGTGCGCATCGACATGTCCGAGTACATGGAGAAGCACTCCGTTGCCCGCCTGGTTGGAGCGCCTCCGGGATACGTGGGCTACGACGAGGGCGGCCAGCTTACCGAGGCCGTTCGCCGCAAGCCCTACAGCGTGATCCTTCTCGATGAGATCGAGAAGGCCCATCCCGATGTGTTCAACATCCTGCTGCAGGTGCTCGACGACGGTCGCCTTACCGACGGCCAGGGCCGTGTGGTCAGCTTCAAGAACGCCATCATCATCATGACGTCGAACGTGGGATCCCAGTCCATCCGCGAATACGCCAACGATGGCAAGAAGGATTCCATGGGCAAGATGGTGGAAGACCTGATGACTGCCGATGTGGAGGATGCCGCCAAGCGCCTGGCCGAGTTGAACAACAAGATCAACGATGCCCTGCGCAACACCTTCCGCCCCGAGTTCCTGAACCGCATCGACGAGGTGATCACCTTCAACTCGCTTTCCATCGCGGCAATGGAGCCCATCGTGGGCATCCAGCTCGACGGGGTGCGCGAGCGCCTGGCCGACCGTCGCATCGAGCTGGAGGTCACGCCTGCCGCCGTTGAGCACTTGGCCATCGACGGCTTCGACCCGGTGTACGGCGCGCGTCCGCTCCGCCGCCTTGTCCAGCGCGAGGTAACCGACCGCATCGCCACCCAGATCATCGAGGGCAACCTGTTCGATGGGGCTAAGGTGACCATCGACATCGACGACGAGGGCCAGTACTGCACCAAGGTGGAGAACCGCAAGGAGCTTTCCGGCCACACCGAGGCCGACACGGCTTCTGGTGAAGACGTGGTTGCCCAGGCCGAGAACTTCCTGAAGGGCAGCGAATAGTCCAGGGGCCGGCCTTCTGGGCCGTGCCGATGCCGGGCCCTTGTGCTCGGTACGCTGCTGTGGGAACGACCATTGCGGCACATCGACCAAGAAGAGCGTTAGGCACCCTACGGCGAAAGCCGCGTCCCTGTGCGGGGCGCGGCTTTCTTCCTTATGTACTAGAATAGCCCCCATGGACAAAGAGGATGTCAAAGAGCGAATCCGGGTTCCGTTCCTGGGCTTTGCCGCAGTGCTCATGAGCATTGCGGCTTTTCTGCTTGGGCTCTATATCGTCACCGTGGCGATTCGCCTCGTCTTCGCATTGGGTCAGTTGGGTCAGGCATGAGAAGGTCTGTTGCCAATCTCGCAGGGGCGTGCGCGGGCGCTGTAGGGGTTGAAGCCTAGCATGTGGCAGCGTTTCACCTGGTACGACGTTCGCGTCATCGGCCATTACCTGGGCGTGCTCGTCTCCTTCTTCACTTTGGCCCTGGCAGTTCCCCTCGCCGTGGCGTTGGTTCTGCAGGAATGGGAGCCGGCATCGCGCTATCTGCTTGCCGTGGGGGTTTCCCTTATCCTGGGCTCGGCCATGCGCCTTATGCGTGTGCAACCGGGCAGGCTCACCCACCAGCAGGCGCTTGCGGTAACCGGCCTTTCCTGGATCGTGCTTGCGTTCGTGGCCTCGGTGCCGCTTGCGCTCTCGTCGCATTACGGCTCGTATCTCGATGCGCTTATGGAAGCAGTTTCGGGCCTTACCACCACCGGCGTCACCATGGTCATAGACCTGGAGCACCTTTCCGCCGCGGACAACATGTGGCGCTTCATCATGCACCTTATCGGCGGCTTGGGGCTTATCGTGGTGGCGCTTTCGCTTGGCCTCTTGGGTAAGGCCACCTCTGGGCTGTACTCCTCGGAGGGGCGCAGCGAGCACGTGCTGCCGAACATCGTGAACACCGTTCGCCTTATCAGCCGCATCTCCCTTATCGTCATCGCGGTGGCAACCGTGCTGCTGTTCGTTATGTGCCTGGCTTCGGGGATGGAGCCCGTCCGCGCCCTGCTCAACGGCCTTTGGATCTCCATATCGGGCTTCATCACCGGCGGTTTCGCCCCCACCAGCCAGTCCATCTCCTACTACCACTCGTTCGCGCTCGAGCTGGTGTGCATGATGCTCATGGTCATGGGTGCCGTGAACTTCTCGCTGTACGTGAAGGCGCGCCGCGGGGAAACCGAGGGCTTCTTCAAGGATCTGGAAATCCGCACCGGCGCCATCTGGCTACTGGTGGCAACGGTCACCATCATGGCATCGCTGTGCGCATCGGGCGGCTTCTCCGACCTGATGGCGTTGCTGCGCCGCGGTGTGTTCATGGTCATCGCGGCGGCCACCACCACGGGCTTCCAGAACGTCACCAACAACCAACTCACCACCGTGTTCTCCTCGGGCGCGTTCCTTATCCTTGCCATGTGCATGGCCGTGGGCGGCTCCAGCGGCAGCACCGCCGGAGGCATCAAGCTTTCCCGCATCGGCCTTATCGCGAAATCGGTGGTATCCACCGTGAAGGAAACCCTGGCGCCGAACTCCGCGCGCGTTTCGGTGCGCTACTACCACCTGGGCCGCAAGGTGCTCACCACCGAAGAGGCGAAGGCCGCCATGACGGTTTCCGCCCTGTTCGTCATCGCCTACCTGGTGGGATCGCTTGCCGGCATCGCGCATGGCTACGATGCCGTTTCGGCCATCTTCGAATCGGTTGCCATGGCGTCGAACGGCGGGCTGAGCTCGGGCATCGTCACGCGAGGCATGCCTGCCGGGCTGGAAATCGTCTACCTCGTGGAGATGTGGGCAGGGCGTTTGGAGTTCATCACCCTGCTGGCCCTTATCGTGAAGGTCGTGGTTTCCTGCAACCCCCGTTCCAAGTCGGAGCGCAGAAGATGAGGGCGCGTGTTCACCTAGCGGGTTCGGTGCGGTTGCTCGTGCTTGCCGTGCTGCTGGTTGCCTTGTTGGCGTTGCCTGCTTTTTCCTGGGCCGATGAAGAGGGGCAGGCGAACTCCAACCGCGTGTACGTCAACCAGCTGCCCGACAGCTCGTTTCTCTACCAGACATCGATAGCCGACCTTGCCAAGGCCGACTCGTATTACGAGGGGCAAACCGTGCTGGTGCAGGGTGAAGTGGTGGGCGACCGCATCAACGACGAGATGCAGAGCGGAAACTGCTGGATAACCCTCCAGGACTCCGAGGCTGCAAATCCCAGCGTGGTTTCCGTGTTCATGACCATGGAGCAGTCCAGCGTCATCGATGCGTACGGCCATTTCGGCATGAGGGGGACCGAGCTGCAGGTGCGCGGCACGTTCCATCTGGAATGCAGCGAGCACCAGGGCATGTCGGACATCCACGTGGAGGAGCTTTCGGCCTTGGCCTCCGGTGAGCCGGAATACCCCGAGGTGAATCGGCATATCCTGACCGCCGGCCTGCTGACGCTTGTCGCCGGCTTGGTTCTTCTGTACGTGTACTACAAGAAACGCGAGGGAACGCTGTAATGGAAGGATCCACGCAGGAAGGGCACGTGATCAAGCTCGATAGGGGATACCCGCTGGTGCGCCTGGAGGACGGCCAGGAGATTCGCTGCGAGCACGCCATTTCCCTGGTGAAGGGCAGCGACAAGCGCGCCGTGGTGGGCGATTACGTGCGCGTTTCCCTGCCTGCGGGTCACGACAAGGGCATCATCGAGGAAACGCTTCCGCGCCGTACCTGCTTTGTGCGCAAAGACCCCACCGAGCGCGCCCTTCCCCAAACGCTCGCCGCCAACTTCGACTTGGTGGTGGTGGCGCAGCCTATCGAAGAGGTGAACATCCGCCGGCTGGAGCGTGAGTTGGTGCTTGCGCACGAGACGGGCGCCCAGGTCATGGTGGTGCTCACCAAGGCCGACCTGATGGCATCCGCGCAAGAGGTGGAAGAGGTGCGCAGCCGCATCGATGGCTTTGTGGGCAACGACGAGCTTCTGGCCGTTTCCGATCGCAGCCCCGAGTCGGTGCAGCGCCTGGCGCAGGCCATCGCGGAGGGGGATAAGACCGCGGTGCTCATCGGCCGCAGCGGCGTGGGCAAGTCGAGCCTGGTGAACATGCTGGTGGGAAGCCGGGTGCAGAAGACCACCGAGGTGCGCAGCGATGGCAAGGGCCGGCACACCACGGTCTCACGCGAGATCATCGACTTGCCCGGCGGCGGTCACATCATCGACATGCCGGGCGTGCGCGGCTTGGGGCTGTGGGATGCCGAAGAGGGGATCGGCGCCGCTTTTTCCGATGTGGAGGAGCTGGCCCAAGGATGCCGTTTCCGCGACTGCTCCCATGCCAACGAGCCCGGGTGCGCGGTGCGCGCTGCCGTTGACGAGGGCAGCCTTTCCCCGGCGCGCCTTGAGTCGTACCTGCGCCTGCGCGACGAGAGCAAGCAGGTGCAGAAGAAGCGCGAAGAGGCCGAGCGCATCCGCACCCGCCGCGGGCATCCGCGCCGCCGCCGGTAGGGGCAACGATAGGGGGGCATCGGCTGGCTATGCCCTTTATGCTTTCTTCCCGCCTTCGCTGCGGCGCATGAGCGTGCGGTGCGCATGGCCGTTCATGGCCTTGGGGTACAATCTTTCTGCGCCCCTTTTTGCGCTGGGCGCACAGTTAGGGGGACTCAATGAATCCGGCCGTTATCATTCCGACATACTTCACGGCGCCCACGCGCAAGCGCGGGGTGCCTTCCGATCTGTACGATCATCCTACTCCGCTGAACATGACGGGAACCTTGGCGCGCTGCCTCGATTCGCTTTCCCATGTGCGCGGGTTGGGCCAGGTCATCCTTCTGGTTGCCACAGAGGGCGGCAACGATGTCGCCGATCAGGCGGCCGCGCAGGTCCAGGAGATCGCCGCCAAGTTCCCCCGCATGCACACGTTGGTGGTGGGCAGGGCGGAAGCCCAGATAGTGCAGCAGCGCTTGGAGCAGCTGGGTTTCGGCGACCAGAGCCATGCCATTGGCCTGGAGGGCTGCTCTTCCATCCGCAACCTGGGGTTGGTTCTTGCGCAGGTGCTGGGCTTCGATGCGGTGGTGTTCGTCGACGACGACGAGGTCATAGACGACGAGGCCTTCTTGGAAAAGGCCATGTATGGCTTGGGCAAGCTCACCAAGAAGGGCATCCCCATCCTCGCCAAGTCGGGCTTCTACTTCAACGACGAGGGCACCTACCTCTCCAAGAGCCAGAAGCGCTGGTACAACCACTTCTGGCAGCAGGGCCGCGCCTTCAACAACTGGATCACCAAGGCCATGACCGGCCCGCGCCTTTCCCGTTCCAACCATGTATGCGGCGGCTGCCTGGCGCTGCACCGCGAAACGTATCGTCGCCTCAGCTTCGATCCGTGGATCCTTCGCGGCGAGGACATGGACTACCTGCTCGATTTGCGCATGTACGGATCGGACATCTGGTTCGACAACCAGTGGTCGCTCACGCACCTTCCCCCGCGCGACAAGGGCGAGGGCCATCGCTTCTACCGCGATATCTACCGTTGGATATACGAGTACCACAAGATCGAGTTCAGCCGCGCGCAGATCGACCTGCTGCAGGTGAAGCCCTCTTCCCTTATGCCCTACCCGGGGCCGTTCTTGGAGCCGGGCATCACCAAGCGCATCAAGCGCACGGCGTTCCTGCGCTCGCTGGTGCGCCCCGACAAGCGCAAGTACCGCGAGGGTGCGAAGGTTGCCGCCAACCAGGCAACCGAGTACGCCCAGGAGCACTGCATGAAGTACTTCGAGTTCCAGTACACCTGGGGCGAGGTTATGGCGCGCATGGAATCGGACAGCGGGCTCCGTGCTGCGCTGGTGCAGGCGGCCATTGCCCGTCAGGCCGGTAAGGATGTGGTGGTGGAGGCTGCGCATGCCCCCGCCCCCGCCGAAGATGTGTCCGCTAGCGATGTTTCCGCGTCCAGCAACTGGGGTGCTGCTAACTTCGATCCTGGCCTTACCGGAGAGATAAGGCTCAACATCGAAGAGGAATAGGGCAAGAAGGGCCGCATGGAAACATTCATAGCCACCGCGCTGGTCGGCATCGTCGTGGGAATGCTGTCGGGTCTTCTGGGCATCGGCGGCGGCACGCTGATGGTCCCCATATTCCGTTTGGGCTTCGGCCTTTCTGCATTCGCCTCCACGGCTACCTCGTTGTTCACCATCATCCCCACCTCGCTGGTGGGCTTCGCGACCCATATCAAGAACAAGACCTGCATCCCCAAGGTGGGCGCGGTCGCCGGGTTTGCCGGTGCCGTTACCAGCCCCATCGGCGTGTACCTTGCCAACATCTCGCCGGCGTGGCTGGTCATGCTGGCGGCGGCGCTCATCATCGGATTCTCTTCCTACAAGATGTTCAAGAAGGCCTTCCGCATCCCCAAGGTGCAGGCGGCAGAAGGCGGCAAGGTGATGGGCGTCGATGCCCAGAAGGCCGCGCAGAAGGCCGCGGCTTCCGAGGAAGCCGCAGGCGTCGATGAATTCACCTTCACGCGCAAGAAGTTCCTGCAGACCATAGCCATCGGCCTTACGGCGGGGCTTGCCTCGGGCTATGTGGGCGTGGGAGGCGGCTTTTTGATGGTGCCGCTGTTCATCGGGGTGCTGGGCATTATGATGCGCCATGCTTCGGGCACCTCGCTGGTGGCCATCATGATCTTGGCCATCCCCGGGGTTGTCGAGCAGGGAATGCTGGGCAATATCGACTACATGGCCGGCATCGCCATGGCGGTGGGCAGCATCCCCGGTGCCGTGATAGGCGCGAACCTGGTGCGCCGCATCCCCGAGCGCCAGCTGCGCTTGTTCTTCGGCGCGTTCCTGTTGGTGAGCGCCGTTGTGCTGCTGGCAAACGAGTTCGCGGCGCTGTAAGCCCGCTGCGGGCAGGTTCCCGTTTCGTCGCAGGCATCCTTTCCGAGCCATGGCGTTTGGGCTGGGCGCCCGGCACGTCTGCGCCCTCTGCTCGGCGGTTGAGCCGTGTGCGAACCCCGGCCCTGCCATGCTCCTTCGGCGCGGTAGGGGGGTGTCTGTCCCTCAGCGCTGCTGCATTTCCGGCATAAGCTGCCGCATTCCGCCAAGAGCCGCGCAGCCGGGATATGTTAAGGTCGATGCGTAGGATTCCCCTTAACCTGCAAGGACGCTCCCCATGGCCTACCCTCGTCATAACGTGAACATCATCCTGGAGATCACCTCCCTGTGCCTGGCCCTTATCTGCGGCTGTGTGCTTGGCTGGGCCATGTTCGGCCCCCAAACCAACTACCTGGTGCTCACCGCATCGGGTGCGCTGTTCACTGCCTTCCTGCTTATCACCATCGCGCTTATCTTGGATCCCGACCGCATCCGCGCCACGCAGTCCATGTCGGTGCTGAACCTTGCCAGCGAAACGCTGGAGGCCATGCAGGAGGGCTTCAACTCGGAAGCCGCGCAGAAGGTCTGCGAGCTGCTCCTTCCCGCCACCTCTGCCTGCGCGGTTGCCATTACCGACCGCGAAAAGGTGCTGGGTTATTCCGGTGAAGGCGCCGAAGACCTGGGCGAGCTGGGCGGTCACATCCGCACTGCGGGCACGAAGCGCACGGTGCAGGACGGCAAGACGCGCGTGCTGCGCAGCCAGTACGAGGTAGGCTTGCCCAAGCCCATAAAGAGCATTCAGGCCGCCATCATCGTGCCGCTGAAGCTGGGCAATGTCATCCAAGGCACATTGAAGTTCTACTACCCCAAGGCTTCCCGCATCACCGAAACGCAGATCTCGGTGGCGGAAGGTTTCGCCCAGCTGCTTTCCACGCAGATCTCCGCATTGGAGCTGGAAGAGCAGAAGAAGCTGGCGGCAAGCATGGAGCTGAAGGCCCTGCAAAGTCAGATCAACCCGCACTTCCTGTTCAACATCATCAACACCATGGCGTCTCTTGTGCGCACCGACCCCGACAAGGCCCGCGTCATGCTGCGTGAGTTCGCGGTGTTCTACCGTCAAACGCTGGAAAACAGCTCCGACCTCATCCCCCTTTCGCGCGAGGTGGAGCAAACGGTGCGTTACCTTTCGCTGGAACAGGCACGTTTCGGCGAGGAGCGCCTTGCCGTCGAGGTGGACATCCCCGACGAGGTCCGTGCCATGCAGGTTCCTGCCTTCATGGTGCAGCCGCTGGTGGAAAACGCAGTGAAGCACGCCATGGCCGCCGAGGGAAAGCTCACCATCTACATCTCTGGCGAGCTGGACGGCGCCGATGTGACCCTCCATGTGAACGACGACGGCATCGGCATGACCGAAGAGGCGCGCCTGAACATCATGGCGCCCAAGTCTGAGACGGGTTTGGGTATTGCCGTGAAGAACATCAACGACCGCCTGCGCGGCTATTACGGAGAGCAGGCCTATATGGACGTCCAGAGCAAGCTGGGCGAGGGCACGCGCGTTACGCTCTTCCTTCCCGACTGTGCGAATATGTAGCCTTAACAGGGGTTTTAGGTGAAATCAAGAAGACCGCGCCATTTTCGGTAAGTGGTCTATAATACGAATGATTATGTGAGAAGAACCGAGGAGGCTGCGTTGCTGAAGGCAATCATCGTTGACGACGAGGCACCGGCACGTTCCGAGCTCCGCTTTCTTTTGGGCGAGCTTAACCAGACCGAGGTAGTCGCAGAGGCGGCAAGCGTTCGCGAGGCTATCGAGAAGCTTAAGGAATATCCCTGCGATGTGATGTTCCTGGACATCAACATGCCCGAGGCCACCGGCATCCAGCTGGCGGAGGCTCTTCAGCACCTGAAGTACCCGCCCGCCGTGGTGTTCGTTACCGCCTACAGCGAGTTCGCCCTCGATGCGTTCAAGGTTAACGCCATCGACTACCTGGTGAAGCCCGTCGAAACCGAGCGTTTGGCCCACGCCCTTGCCCGTGTCCGCGAGCACGTAACGCTGCATGCCAAGGCCCAGAAGGCTGAGCGCATCCCGGTGGAAAAGGGCGGCAAGAAGATCCTCATCAACATCGACGATATCCGTTACGTCATGGCGCGCGACGACTACGCCTACCTGCAAACCGGCGTCGACCGCTTCTTCTCCACGGTCAGCTTGGCTCAGTTGGAGAAGACGCTCGATGGACACGGCTTCTTCCGCGTTCACCGTGGCTACCTGGTGAACCTTGCGCTGGTCAAGGAAGTGGAGCCCCAGTCGGGCGGCACGCTCCTGCTGTCCCTCGATGGCGTTGACGAGAAAATCCCGGTCTCTCGCCGCCGCGTTTCCTCTCTGAAGAAGGCGCTCGGCCTGTAATCTGCTAGAACCTTTGAGCGACGGCACACCCGCCGTCGCTTTTTTGTGCCCAGAAATAAGAAAGACGAACGATGATCCCCCTCAATCCCAAACGCGATGTTGCTTTATTCGATCTCGACGGCACCGTGCTCGACACTTTCGCCCCCATCTTGGAGAGCATGCGCTATGCCACTGAAAAGGTTCTTGGGCAGGCCCTGCCCGACGAAGAGCTGGTGTCCAAGGTAGGCCAGCCCCTGGTTACTCAGATGGAAACCTTCGCCGCCGACCATGGCTACGGCCCCGATGTTGCCGAAGAGCTTACCCGCGTGTATCGCGAGTACAACGAGCGCGACTTGGACGAGAAGTCTGCGCCCTTTGCGGGCGTGCCGAAGGCCATCTGCGCACTGAAGGACAAGGGCTATTTGGTGGGGGTGGTTACCTCCAAGCGCGTGGCGCTTGCCTCCAAGAGCCTGAAGGCGCATGGCCTGTTCGACCTGTTCGCTTGCGTTAACGGCGCGGAAGATAGCGAGGGCCACAAGCCCGACCCCGACCCGCTGTTGCAGGCGGCGAACAAACTGGGCGTTTCGCCGAGCCGTTGCGTGTACGTGGGCGACAGCCCCTACGACCTGCAGGCTGCCCATGCGGCAGACATGCCGTGTGTAGGTGTGACCTGGGGCAAGTTCTTCGGCCGTGAGGCGTTGCTGGAGGAAATGCCCAGTGTGCTCATCTCCGATTCCGCCGAGCTGGTCGGCGCCGTGGAGTTTGCCTCTATCCATTAAGCCCGAATTCGCCTAACCTGTCCGCGCCGGTTGGCGCCCACGCACCTCGGCGCCCCCTGCGCTCGTTTCGGCTTCCGAACGCTCGCGAAGGGGCGGCGCGGAAAATGGCTTGACGCATGGTTCGCCTCGTCCCGGGATCCACGATCAAGTACCGGGGGCGCCGCCTTTGAAGGCGAGCGCTCGGAAGCCGCGCTCCGGAAGGGCTTCTCGCCGCGCAGGCGCCGACCGGCGCTACCGGATCGAGTCAACGCAGCGACGCAGGCCGGGGGACCGCCGCGCGGGGTTCTCTGATAACCGTTCCTGTCCAATTCGCGAAGCGAATCTCCTTCAAATGCATGAAGCAGTGCAGCGCATGCAGACGAGGCCCGTCGAAGCGGGCCTCGTCAAACAGCGGAACGGGAATCCCCGAGGGGCGGTGCCCCGGCCCGCGGCGCGGATAGGTTTAGCAGGGCGCCGACCGGCGCGGACGGGCTGGGAGTCCGGTGCGGATGAAGGACGGGTGTACAATGCGCCTATGTGAAAATCCGCGTTGCGAAGGACAGAACATGAGCACGAGTTTTGACGACAAGCCCGTAGTCGGCATCATCATGGGTTCCCAGTCTGACATGCCCACCATGGAGGCCTGCATGAAGCAGCTTGAAGAGCTGGGCATCCCCTACGAAGTGAAGGTGGCAAGCGCACATCGCAAGCCCGCCGAGGTGCATGAATGGGCTTCTTCCGCCGTTGAGCGCGGTATCCGCGTCATCATCGCCGCTGCCGGCAAGGCCGCGCATCTGGGCGGCGTGGTTGCTGCTTACACTCCGCTTCCCGTTATCGCTGTGCCCATGAAGACATCCGATTTGGGCGGCCTTGATTCGCTGCTTTCCATGGTGCAGATGCCTTCCGGCGTGCCGGTGGCCACGGTTGCCATCAATGGCGCAAAGAACGCCGCCATCTTGGCTGTTCAGATGCTGGGTACCGGCAACGATGAGGCGCGCGCCAAGATCGAGAAGCTCAAGGCCGATATGGCTCAGGCATAAAGGAACCCTTTATGCCAAAAGAGTTTTTGAAGGGCAACGAGGCCTTTGCCCATGCTGCCCTCGAGGCGGGCGTGCGCGTATGCGCGGGTTATCCGGGCACGCCCTCTTCCGAGGTGATAGAGACCATCGCCGCGGAACATGCGGCTGGGCGCGCCAAGGGCGTGCATGTTGAATGGTCCACCAACGAAAAGGCGGCGCTGGAGTTGTTGGCTGGCGCTGCCTACTCCGGTGCGCGCACCCTGTACACCTGCAAGCAGGTGGGCCTGAACGTTGCCAGCGATCCGCTTATGTCGCTGAACTACGTGGGTGTGAAGGGCGGCACCGTGCTCTACGTGGCCGACGACCCCGGCCCCATCTCCTCGCAGACTGAGCAGGACACCCGCCGCTTCGCCTCGTTCGCGAAGGTGCCGGTGTTCGACCCGGCAACGCCCGAGCAGGGCTGCGCCATGATGGGCGCTGCCTACGACCTTTCCGAGAAGTACGGCACGCCGGTTATCATGCGCCCCACCACGCGTATCTGCCATGCCTCTACCTATTTCGACATTGCCGAGGAAACCGAGGCGCGCCAGCCCGAAGGCTTCGAGCGCGACCCGAAGTGGGTTATCTTCCCCAAGCGCTCGTTCAAGGGCCACGGGGAAATCAACGAGCGCCTGCCTAAGATCGCAAGCGATTTCTCTTCCGCTGAATATGACCAGTTCAACCACGAACTGCAGGTGGGGGAGGCTCCTTCGTTCGGCATCGTTGCCGGCGGTATTTCGTACGCCTATGCGCGCGAGGCGCTTCGCCTGCTGGAGGCGCAAGCGGCCGAGGGGGAGTTGGTTTGGGCTGAGGGTGCGCCTGCCGCCCCGATTCTGCCGCCGCATTGCGAGGGCGGCTACTGCACCATGGGCGGCCCCGCTTGGGGCAAGCCGGTGGAAGCTCTGCCGGCCTACCGCGTCATGCAGGTGGGAACCCCGTATCCGTTTCCGGCACAGCGTGCCGCTCGGTTCGCCGAAGGGCTTTCCGACGTGATCTGCTTTGAGGAGCTGGACCACGTTTTGGAGGACGAGATGCTGAAGCTCGCCGGCGCAACGCGTGCGGGCTACGCCGTGCACGGCAAGCTCACCGGCGAGACCACCGACAGGGGCGAGAACACGGTGGACGCCATCGCCGCCCAGTTGCGTGCGCTCTTCGGCGTTCAGCTTGCCGAACCCGAGCAGGTGCTTTGCTCCTCGGCGGGATCTTCGGCCGATGGCCAGCCTGCTGCCGAAGCGCCTGCGCGCCCGCCTATGCTGTGCCCGGGGTGCCCCCATCGTGGTGCGTTCTACGCGGTGAAAACCGCTTTGCGCAAGCCCAGTGACGGCATCTTCTGCGGAGACATCGGCTGTTACACGCTGGGCAACGCAAAGCCGCTCGATGCGGTGGACACCTGCCTGTGCATGGGCGCGGGCATCACGGTTGCCCAGGGCTTTTCGGTGGTCGAGCCGGGCAAGAAGGCACTCTCCTTCGTGGGCGATTCCACCTTCTTCGCCAGTGGCATGACGGGCATCGCCAACGCGGTGTACAACCAGCACGACATCACGGTGTGCGTGCTGGACAACGCCACCACCGCCATGACCGGTTCGCAGCCGCACCCGGGAACAGGCGTCACGCTGATGGGGCCGAAGACGAAGCCCATCAGCATCGAGGCTGTTCTGCGTGCGCTGGGCGTCACCGTTATCACGCACGCCAACCCGCTGCATCTGGACGGGGCGCGTGCCGCTGCCCGCAAGGCCATCGAGTTCGATGGCCCTTCCGCGGTCATCTTCGAAAGCCCCTGCGTGAAACTCATCAAGCCCGGCAAGCCGGTTAGCTTCGACGAGGGCGCCTGCACGGGCTGCGGCAAATGCGTGCTGAAGATCGGGTGCCCTGCGCTTTCCTGGAACAAGGAAGAGCGGCACCCGGTGGTGGACGCGTCGCTGTGCAACGGCTGCGGGCTGTGCACGTACCTGTGCGAAAGCAGCGCGCTGACGTGCGAAGGCAACGAAGGGAGCGCCCGATGATCAACGTTTCCATCGCCGGCATCGGCGGGCAGGGCAGCGTCCTTGCCGCGAAGATCCTGGCTGAAGCCGCCCGTTCCAAGGGCTGGCAGGTGCGCTCCACCGAAACCACGGGCATGGCGCAGCGCGGCGGCGACGTGATGAGCCACCTGCGCATGGGCAACAACGGTGAAGAGGTGTTCAGCCCCTTGCCGGGCAACGCCTCCGACGATGTGATCATCGCGCTTGAGCCGGGCGAGGGTCTGCGCGCGCTTCATCTGCTGAACCCGGCGGGCGTTATGGTGACGGCGTGCTCGGGCATCGCTCCTACGGTGGCCAACTTCCGTGCGCCTAGCTACAGCCCGGCACAGATGGTCGCCGCCCTTAAGGGCTCGGGCGCCCACGTGGTTGCCGTCGACGATGTGGCGCTGTGCAGCCAGCTGGGCTCGCGCAAGGCGTTGAACATCATCATGTTGGCAAGCGCCCTGAAGGCAGTGAACGACCCGGCGTTGGGCAGTGCCCTTGCCGGCGTCCTCACGCTCGACGACATGCGCAGCGTTATCCCCGCTTGCGTGAAACCGCGCTTCGTTGACATGAACCTTGCCGCCATCGATCTCGTGGAGAACGCTCCATCGTGCTAAAGTCTGGAAGATAAAACCGCTCGCTGGTGCGTGGGAGTGCCTGTCTTGCCGGCAGGCGCTTTCATTGACGTGGCAGCCCGCGCAACCAACCGCTTCAACTGATACGAAAGGCAGATCTATGGAACTTACCAAAGATCAGTTCGACCTGATAAAAGAGCAGTTCAAAACCCTGAAGGATCGCTCGCCCTTCTACGCCAGGAAGTTCGAGGGCATCGACCTTTCCGATGTGCAGACCCAGGCCGACTTCCAGAAGCTGCCCTTCTCCGAGAAGGCCGACCTGCGCGAGGTGTACCCGCTGGGCCTGGCTGCTGTGCCCGAGGAGAAGATCGTGCGCGTGCACTCTTCTTCCGGCACCACGGGCATCCCGGTGGTTATCCCCTACACCCAGAAGGATGTGTGTGATTGGGCCACAATGTTCGCGCGCTGCTACGAGACGGCCGGCATCACCAACACTGACCGCATCCACATCACGCCTGGCTACGGCCTGTGGACGGCGGGCATCGGCTTCCAGCTGGGCGCCGAGAAGCTGGGTGCCATGGCGGTTCCCATGGGCCCGGGCAACACCGAGAAGCAGCTGCGCATGATGGAAGACCTGCAGTCCACCGTGCTGTGCGCCACTTCCTCGTATGCGCTACTGCTGGCCGAGGAAATCGCCGCGCGCGGCATCCGCGACAAGCTTGCCCTGCGCAAGGGCGTTATCGGCTCCGAGCGCTGGGGCGAGAAGATGCGTCACCGCATCGAAACCGAGCTGGGCATCGAGATCTTCGACATCTACGGCCTTACCGAGATCTACGGCCCGGGCATCGGCATCTCCTGCCATGAGCACGCGGGCATGCACCTGTGGAGCGACTTCGTGTACGCCGAGGTCGTAGACCCGAAGACGGGCGAGCCTGTGCCCGATGGCGAAGTAGGCGAGCTGGTGCTTACCACGCTGCGCAAGGAGGGTGCGCCGCTTATCCGCTATCGCACGCACGACCTTACGCGCATCATCCCCGGCGACTGCGCCTGCGGCATGCACCATCCGCGCATCGACACCCTGGTAGGCCGCACCGACGACATGTTCAAGGTGAAGGGCGTGAATATGTTCCCCGCCCAGGTGGAAGAGGTTATCGCCGCAACCTCGGGCACTTCGTCCGAGTACCAGGTGATGATCGAGCACATCATGGGCCGCGATGTGCTCACGGTGCTGTTCGAAACCGCGCTCGAAGGCGATGCCCTTTCCCGCTGCGAGGAGGAGCTGAGCCTTATCTTCAAGGCGAAGATCGGCTGCACCCCCGAAGCCAAGGGCGTGCCGCTAGGCGAGCTTCCCCGTTCCGAGAAGAAGACCCAGCGCATCTTCGACAGCCGCTACTAGGCTGGGCGACTGCTGCGAGGGCGGCCGACTTCCAGCTTCTGCAGGGCGGCGAACCCGCAAGCGCCGCGTCTGAAGCGCCGCTTCAGGCATCGTTGCGCCGTTAATCTCAAACCCAACGTTTCGTACGAGGCGTTGGGTTTTTTCGTACGGAGTGTGTATTCGGCGTGTACGCGGGGGTGGTGGCCGAATGTTACCCAAAAGGGCTTTGGCTGCGGTCTAAAATCGCTGTGAACACAATTGAAAACGGGGTAAGCCCCTTTCGCACTTGCTCTCTATCGCACCTCAAACACACCAAGGAGTCAAACGTGCTCAGTCGCTTCAGCGTCCGGCGCCCGTACATCATCACGGTTGCCGTCATCATCGTCCTCATCTTGGGCGGGGTCTCTCTCTCGAAGATGAAGACCAACCTCTTGCCCGATATGGACCTTCCGTACCTGATGGTGGTCACCACCGACCCCGGCGCCAGCGCCGAAAAGGTGGAATCCGAGGTCACGGACGTGCTGGAGGGCTCGCTTTCCAAGATCAGCGGCGTTTCTTCGGTGCAGTCGCAAAGCGCCGACAACTACTCCATGATCTTCCTGCAGTTCCAGGATGGCACCGACATGGATTCTGCCATGGTGAAGGCGTCTTCGGCGGTGAACGAGGTTTCGGCGCAGCTTCCCGATACTGCTGGCAGCCCCAACTACATGGAAATCAGCATGGACATGATGGCCACGCTCTACGTTGCCGCTTCCTACGATGGCCACGACATCTACGAGACCTCGAACCTGGTCGACGAGAAAGTGGTGCCCGCCCTTGAGCGCGTCGATGGCGTAGCTGATGTTTCCACGGTGGGTTCGGCCCAGCAGTCGGTGGAGGTGCGCCTTTCCGACAGCAAGATAGAGGACATCAACAACAAGCTTCTGGCCAGCGTGAACTCACAGCTCTACGATGCGAAGAAGCAACTCGATGAAGGCGATGCGCAGTTGGCGCAGGCTGAAGAGCAGTTGAGCCAGCAGAAGAGCATGCTGGAGTCCCAGCAGCAGCAAACCACCGACCAGCTTGGCCAGGCAACCAGCGCGCTTACCTTGGCCGTTTCGGGCAAGACGGTCGAGGCTGCCACCATCCAGGCCCAGATCCAAGCGCTGAAGGCTGCCGACCCGTCGGGGGCGAACCCGCAGATCCAAGCACAGATAGCGCAGCTTGCCCAGCAGGCGCAGGATTCCGCGAGCCAGCTTTCCGAGTACCAAAGCCAGCTCGCTCAGGCACAGTCGGGTTCCCTTACCGCAGCTTCCCAGTTCGGCAGCGCCAGCGCCCAGCTCTCAGCCGCCCAGCAGACCATCGAGTCCAACAAGCAGCAGCTTGCCAGCGCACGGCAGCAGTATGAGGATTCGCGCGAGAAGGCGATCTCGAGCGCCAGCCTGGACGCCCTGGTAAGCAAGGAAACGTTGGCGAGCCTGATCACTGCGCAGAACTTCAGCATGCCTGCCGGCTACATCGATTCCGGCAACGACAGCCAGTGGCTCCTGCGCGTGGGAGACAACCTTACCAGCGAGGCCGACCTGCGTTCGCTTCTGCTCACCGAGATCGACGGGGTGGGGGAGATCCGCCTGGGCGATGTTGCCGAGGTGACCACCATCGACAACGTGGGCGAGGAGTACATGCGCATCAACGCCAAGGACGGCGTGCTGCTCTCCATCTTCAAGAACTCCACCGCTTCCACCAGTGACGTTTCCAACGCGGCAAAGGCTGCCCTGCAGAAGATCGAGGCCGCCAACCCCGGCCTTAGCCTTACCGTGGTAAGCGACCAGGGCTCCTACATCGCGCTCTACATCAGCTCCATCCTACAGTCGCTTATCTTGGGCGCGCTGTTGGCCGTGGTGGTGCTCATCATCTTCCTGCGCGATTGGCGCCCCACGCTCATCATGGCGTTCAGCATCCCGTTCTCGGTGCTGTGCGCCCTGGTGCTGATGTACTTCTCGGGCATCGATTTGAACATCATGAGCCTGGGCGGCCTCTCCCTTGCCATCGGCATGCTGGTGGACAACTCCATCATCGTGCTGGAGAACATCTACCGCCTGCGCTCGCGCGGCATCCCAGCGGCCCGTGCGGCGGTGCAGGGTGCCAAGCAGATAACGGGCGCGGTTATCGCTTCCACCCTTACCACCATCTGCGTGTTCCTGCCCATCGTGTTCACCACTGGAATGGTGAACCAGCTCATGATGCCCTTCGCGCTCACCATCGCCTACGTGCTCACCGCTTCGATGCTCATCGCGCTTACCATGGTGCCCGCGGCTTCCAGCTTCATGTTCAAGAACTACGTGCCGCGCCGCAACGACTGGTTCGAAACGCTGCAGACAAAGTACGCCCATTCCCTTACGTTCTTCCTGCGCCATAAGGCACTGCCCCTGGTTGTCTCGGTTGTGCTGCTTGGCGTTGCGGTGGTGGGCGTTGCCAACATGGGTATAACCATGATCCCCTCCATGATGTCGAAAACGGTGAACGTGACGGTGAATATGCCTGATGGGGTAAGCAAGGAAACGGCCTATGCCACGGCCGACAAGGTGATGGATGCGGCCATGGCCATCGATGGCGTGGAGTTCGTGGGCGGCATGGACGGCACCTCCTCGGTTTCCATGATCTCGAACGGGGCCTCAAGCTCCGGCGGGTCCAGCAGCGGAAACAGCGACAGCGACATGTACAAGATGTTCACCTTCTACCTGCAAACCGACAGCAGCGTTACCACGGAAGGCCAGGTCCAGGGTATTCTGGATAAGCTGGCAGACGATACCTCCGGCCTGGATTGCGAGGTTGTCACCGATGCGACGTCGTCCGAGGCCATGAGCTCCATGATGGGCAGCGGGCTTTCCCTTACCATCAAGGGCCCCGACCAAGACAAGCTGGTTTCCATCAGCGAAGACGTCATGGGCATCGTTGGCCAGGTCCAGGGCTACACCGAGATAGAGAACGGCATGGAGGATGCCGCCACCGAGCTTCACCTGGTTATCGACCGCGACAAGCTCACCAAGGCGGGCTACACCGTGGCCCAGCTGTACGCAGACCTTCAGAAGAAAGTGTCCGATACCGCCAGCAGCACCTCCCTCACCATCGATGGCACCAAGATGAACGTTTCGGTGGTGGACAAGACCAACCCGGTGACGGCTGGCAACCTGCTCGATACCGAGATCGACATCACGAACCAGCAGTCGGGCGACACCACCACGCACAAATTGTCGGAATTCGCCACGGTGGAGCAGGGCGTTGCCGCCAGCACGGTGACGCACATGGACTCCAGCCGTACCATCACGGTTACGGCCGATGTGGAGGACGGCTACAACAACGCCCTTCTGGCGCGCGACCTGCAACAGAAGCTGGACAGCTATCAGCTGCCCGATGGCTACAGCATCCAGACTGCTGGCGAGCTGGAGAACATCAACACCATGCTCTCGCAGATGATGCTCTTGCTCATCCTCGGGTTCGTGCTTATCTACCTGGTTATGGTGGCGCAGTTCCAGAGCCTGCTTTCACCGTTCATCATCATCCTCACGGTGCCGCTGGCGTTTACCGGTGGCCTGTTCGGCCTGATGGCCGCCGGTGAGCAGCTGAGCATGCTCGCGCTGTTGGGCTTCGCGGTGCTTATGGGCACGGTGGTGAACAACGGCATCGTGTTCGTGGATTACGTGAACCAGCTGCGGCGCGGTGGTTTGGGCAAGCGCGATGCGCTGGTGGCTGCGGGACGCACGCGTATGCGCCCCATCATGATGACGGCCCTCACCACCATCTTCGCCATGCTACCTATGGTGTTCAGCCAGGCGGTGGGAAGCTCCATGGAGCGCGGCATGGCCGTGGTTGTGGTGGGCGGCTTGCTGTACGCCACCTTCATGACGCTCTACGTGGTGCCGGTTATGTACGACATCCTGTACCGCCGCGTACCCACCGAAGTCGACTTGGGGGATGAGGATATCGACGACGACCCCGGCGATGCGCAGGCGTACCTGGAAGCGCTGCGCGGCGCCCATGCCCTTATCGACACCTCGGTTGCCGTTCCTGCTGCGGCCGGCGCCGGCGCTTCTGGCGCAACCCAGACCGTGACGCCCGCGGTGCGCACGCACCTGGAAACCAAGAAGAAGCGCCGCTTCCGCCGCCGCTAGCGCTTCTCGATCCGTCCGCGCCGCGGGCAGGGGCACCAGCCCTTCGGGGATTCCCGTTCCGCTGTTTGATGCGGCCCGCTTAGGCGGGCCGCATCTGCATGCGCTGCACTGCTTCATGCATTCGAATAAGATTCGCTCCGCGAATCTTTCAGGAACAGCGTTCAGAGAACCCCTCAGGGCGAAGCCCCAGCCCACGTCGCTGCCCAACCTTCGCAGATGCAGCGCCGGGTGGGGCATGCGCGGCGAGGAGCCCTTCCGTAGTGCGGCTTCCGAGCAGGCGCCTTCAAGGCGGCGCCCCAGGTACTTGATCTTCGATGCCGGGATAAGGCGAACCATGCGTCAAGACGTTTCTCCGCGCCGCCCCTTCGCGCTTGCCCGGAAGCCGAAACGAGCGAAGGGGGGCGACGAGGTGCGTGGGCCCCGCCCAGCGCGGACGGGTCGAGAGTTGGTTTGGGACGCGAGTGGTGATTGGGGTTCCGGCAGCGGCTTCTTATCGACCATTTCCCCATGGTGCGTTTCTTATAGTGGATCTTGATGGTTCCTTGCCTGGTTATGCTGCTAAAATAAAGGAAAGTAATAACTCGGAGCGCACGGGCGCTCCGTTCAGGGGTCTTCGTTAACGGCGAAGAAGAAAGAGGGGGATACCGATGAAGCAATACAAGCGTGTTTTTGCGGCTCTCGACGGCGGCAGCACCCAGGAAGAGGTTGCCGAGCGCGCCATCCAGATCGCGAAGCTCAACCATGCCGAGCTCATGCTGGGCCACGTTGTCGATTCCGTGCCGGATTCTCTGACCGGCACCGACTACAAGGAGCTTGCCGATACGGTTCGCAACCGTTTGCTGGATTCCTTGGGTGACATCCTCACGAACGCGGAAAACGATCCCGACATCCCCTCTGTTGAAGTGGTGGTTAAAGTCGGCCGTATTCAGGAAACCATCCACAACCTGATGATCAAGCCCTTCGAGCCCGAGCTGGTTGTCTGCGGCGAGCGCGGTCTTTCCAACATCACCTATGTGTTCGTAGGCAGTGTTTCCACCTACCTCATCCGCAACTTGCGTTGCGATGTTCTGGTGGTCAAGCAGGACTAATCCACGGTTAAGCCAATCGGTGGGCGTCGGCATTGTGTCCGGCGCCCTTTTTGCGCTTACAGGCGGGAGCTGTCGCGCTCTGGATGGAGGCGAGGGCCTTGGATGGGGTTGTGTCTATCCCGTTTGGGGCAGAAAGCGCCGTGCCCTGAATTTCGCCGAAGCCAAGAGCAAAACGCCCCTGTTCCCTTTGGGCTAAAATAAAAGGCTGTATGCGCCCTTGCGCGTATTCGAGACAGACACGAGAGAGGCTCACACCCAAAATGCAGAACAGCCATTACGACTACCTTATCGTCGGCGCCGGCATCACCAGTGCCGTTTTCGCGCACGAAGCCGCCAAGCTGGGCAAGACCTGCCTGGTAATCGACCGCCGCAACCACATCGCCGGCAATATCTACACCGAAGAGATCGACGGCATCAACGTGCACAAGTACGGCGCGCACATCTTCCATACCTCGCTGCGCCCGGTGTGGGACTACGTCAACCAGTTCGCCGAGTTCAACAACTACGTGAACAGCCCCGTTGCCAGCTACAAGGACGAGCTGTACAACCTGCCGTTCAACATGAACACCTTCTCGAAGATGTGGGGCATCAAGACCCCGGCGGAAGCTAAGGAGATCATCGAGCGCCAGAAGGCTGAGGCCGCCGAGCAGATCGGCGAAGGGGAGCCTACCAACCTTGAGGAACAGGCGCTTTCCCTTATCGGCAAGGACGTGTTCGAGAAGCTCATCAAGGGCTACACGGAAAAGCAGTGGGGCCGCAGCTGCACCGAGCTCCCGCCCAGCATCATCAAGCGCCTGCCTGTGCGCTTCATCTATGACAACAACTACTTCAACGACCGTTGGCAGGGCATCCCCATGGGCGGCTATACCGCCATGGTCCAGCGCATGTTCGGCGACACCGAGATCCTGCTGAACACCGAGTACCGCGAGCTCATCGCCGAGAACGCCGGTATTGCCGACCGCGTTATCTATTGCGGCACCATCGACCAGTACTTCGACTACCAGTTGGGCGCCCTTGAGTACCGCAGCCTGCGCTTCGAATCCGAGCGCATCGAGTGCGAGAACTGGCAGGGCAATGCCGTGGTGAACTACACCGAGCGCGAGGTTCCGTTCACGCGCATCATCGAGCACAAGCACTTTGAGTACGGCACGCAGCCTACCACCATCATCACGCGTGAGTACCCGGCCAACTGGGAGCGCGGCGACGAGCCGTATTACCCGCTGAACGACGAGCGCAACAGCGCGCTGTACGAAAAGTACGTCGAGCTGGCCAAGCAGGAAGGCAACGTGGTGTTCGCCGGCCGCTTGGGGGGTTACAAGTACTACGACATGGACAAGGCTATCGATGCTGCGTTCGACCTGGTCGCAGATGAGCTGGGCGTAGTTCTGAGATAGCATTCGTCGACCGAATCTCCGGCGCGGCGGCGGGCCTGGTGCCCGTTGCCGCGCTTTTCTTTTGCCGTCGTGCCCCATAATAGGCAAGCGGGTTCGCGCAGCCCTGCTTTTCGGACGCTGGGCGCGCATCATCGCATATCGCCCCACCTGCGAGAAAGGAACGAACATGCCCCATGGCGCAGTTGCCTTCATCTCTGCTTTTGCCCTGGTTTTCCTGCTAGCAGGCTGCTCTCAGCCTGAATCCATCGAGCAGCAGGACGATGCTCTTCAAGTAAGCGATACCTCGGTCGATTCTTCTGGGGCAGCGCAAGAGCCCGAGAGGCAGGTGGCAAAGCCCAGCGCAGAAGAGCTCCGTGCGAAGCTCGACATTTCTGAGGATTACCGTTCCAGCTTCAACCATGGCATCAAGACCGCCGAATACCAGAAGTACATCGTGCTGCATGATACCGAGGTGGACGCCAGCGCCTCCTCTATCGTGAGCTCGTGGGATGGCAACGGGAGCGGGGTTGCCGCCCACTTCATCGTGAACAAGGACGGGTCCATCGTGCAATGCGTCCCCCTTGATGCTATCGCTCATCATGCCGGCTACGGTGATACGGGGCACAATGAAAGCTACGAGGTAACGGATGAGAGCCGTGATGACAAAGTGGGCACCACCGGCGCTCCGTCGAAGACCATCACCGACTACGGCATGAACTCCTATTCGATCGGCATCGAGATCGTGCACGTGGGCGGTGCAGGCGATTACCCTGAGGCGCAGCTGCAGGCCGTGGACAACCTCATCGCCTATATCGACGCCTACTACGGCAAAGAAAGCACCATCATCGACCACAAAACATGGCGCACCGGCAACTCGGATACCTCACCCGAATTCGCCGGCTACCTGGCCAATTATGAGGATCATCGAACGCATGCCTAACGTGCGCGAGGGCACAGTGCAGATCTTTGCCCGCGAATGATGGATTTCGCTTGCATTGCCGTAGCGATTCTGCAATAATACCGATTCGTGACACATGGGAGATTGGCGCAGCGGGAGCGCAGTTGCCTTACAAGCAAACGGTCACAGGTTCAAATCCTGTATCTCCCACCACTTATCCTCGCCGGGCTTTTAAGCCCGGTGTTCATATTTCGGGCGTTTAGCTCAGCGGGAGAGCACTTCCTTCACACGGAAGGGGTCATCGGTTCAATCCCGGTAACGCCCACCACGCATTCAGCCGAGGTTCTGCCTCGGCTTTTTTGTTCTGCGATGGTCTTGCGCTGCAGGCGTTCTGCGACACTGCCGTAGCCTCTGTATGGTGGGCGTGCGAAGCGCCTAGCGCAGGGTTTGACCCCACAATTCCTTCTTGTTACTGTTTTGAGGTTTTCGAACTAACTGGCTTAGATTTGAAGGCATCAACATTGGTACGCTTCAGGCGTGTGGGATAAGAAGGTTTTGCTTTCGTGGAAAACAGCACGGGTCGCACGAAGCTTGCAACGGTCGCGTTGGTGATCGTGGGTTTCGCGCTTGGGTTCGCAGAGTTCATCGTTATCGGCATCACGCCCGACATCGCGGAAACGTATGGCACCTCGCTGGCTTCGGCCGGCAACCTGGTTGGCTACTTCGCGGTTTCCTATGCGGTGTCTACGCCTATCATCGTGCTTTCCACCGGGCGCTTCAGGCGCTTTCCCCTGTTCTGCATCTTCCTGGCGGTGTTCAACGCCGGCAACATCCTTGCCATCGTGGCGCCCACCTATGAAACGTTGCTGGCGGCGCGCATCCTTACCGCCGTGGTTTCGGGCGTGCTGCTTTCCACGGTGATGACCTTCATCAACGACATCGTCCCGCGCGAGAAGACGGCTCGCATCATCTCGTTCGTCTACGCGGGCTTTTCCGTTGCCAGCGTTCTGGGCACGCCCATCGGCACCTTGCTTTCCGACAGCTTCGGCATCAAGTCGGCTTTCATCGCCGTAGAAGGCGTGGCCCTGCTGGTTACGGTTCTGCTGCTTATCTCGGTGCCGCGTTCGGGCTCTACCGACGTTTCCGCCAAGGTGCGCGACCAGCTGGTTATCCTGAAGGACCGCCGTATCATCCTGGTGCTGGTTATGAAGAGCTGCGGCATGGCGGCAACCTATGTGTTCTACGTCTACGTCACGCCCACCCTGGAAAACGGCCTGGGGCTTTCGGTTTGGGCAACGAGCATCGTGCTGTTCTTTTACGGCGCGGCAACCATCGTCTCAAACTTGGGCAGCGGCTCCATCGCCCAGCGCTTCGGCTTGGCGAAGATGCCCATCATGTTCGGCTTGCAGGCGCTGGTGCTGTTCGCTCTGGGTGCGAGCTTGGGCTCGGGCAACGTTGCCCTTGCGGTGGTTAACGTGGTGCTTACCGGCGTGTTCATCTACCACATGAACGCCCCGCTGCAGTCGTACTTGCTGCAGGTTTCCACCAAGGATTATCCGCGTGCCCTTACCTTGGCTTCCGCGGTCATGCCCACCTCCTCCGACATCGGCATTGCCACCGGCTCGTTTATGGGCGGTGTGGTGGCTTCTGGCCCCGGATTCGTATGGGCTGGCCCCATTGGTGCGCTTTTCGCCATCGTCTCCGTTGTGGCGGCCTTCATGATCCTGCAGCCCGAGAGCCGCATGAAGGTAAAGCGCTAGGAAGCAACCTGTCGCAAATGCCGGAAATCGAAGATGCCCTGCCGCTCGGAAGAGCGACAGGGCATCTTGCTGTTGGCGTTGGGCCGCATTGCCTGCTGGACGGGGGTGCGGTTCCGTGCGCTCCCCTGTGCGGCTTCGGTGGCCTTACAGTATGTCGGAGTACTCCAGGGGGAAGTCCACCCCGGTCCACAGCTCGAAGGCGCGGGCGCCCTGGTGGAACAGCATGCCCAGCCCGTTGATGGCGGTGCAGCCGGCTTCCTTGCCCATCTTCATCAGCTCGGTTTCTGCGGGTTGGTAGATGCAGTCTTGGATGGCAAGGTCGGGGTGCAGAAACGTTGCGTCGGGGATGGGGGAGCGGCCTTCGAGCTTTCCCATCCCGATAGGAGTTGCGTTCGACAGCAGCTCGGCATCGGCAAGCTGCGCGCGCAGGTCGTCTTCGTCGTTTGAGTCATGGAGCGACATCTTGCAGCCGGTTTTCTCGGAGATGACGGCAATCTCCTTGCCGGCGCGCTCCCACGACTTGCCGTTGCCGGGGCTGAACACCACGATCTCGCTTACGCCGTCGAGCGCAGCCTGCGCTGCGATGGCGGTACCGGCGCCCCCCATGCCCATCTGCACCATCTTCTTGCCCTTGCACTGAACGCCGGCATCGGCGAATGCGGCCATGAAGCCGTAGCCATCGGTGTTGTAGCCGGTAAGCACGCCGTTGTCGTTCACCACGGTGTTCACGGCGCCTATTATGCTGGCGGCGGCATCGAGCTTATCGAGGTAAGGCACCACGGCGATCTTGTGGGGCATGGTCAGGTTGCACCCACGTGCATCCAGGAAGCGTATGGCATCGATGGCCTTGGGCATGTCGTCGGCGGAAACGGTGAACGCCATATACGCGTAGTCGAGCCCGGCGCGTTCGAACGCCAGGTTCTGCATTGCGGGCGACTTGCTGTGGTGGATGGGGTCGCCGAAGAGGGCGCACAGGCGGGTTGTTCCGGTTATGTTGACGGTCATGGGGCTTTCTCCTTTGGGCTTATGTGCAGCGGGGTGCTGTTGCGTTCGGGGAGCCCCCGCGTGATTCACTGCATACCTTAAAGAGTGTAAATAGCGTATGGGTAGAGTTTATCATTGCGTTTTGCGAGATAGCGGCGTTGGTATTGCGAAAGTCAATCAGTGGAGGAGTTCGGCCGCTGGACGTGTGCAGCGAGCCGTCCGTTGTTTCGAATCGTTTACGGTTTCGGCTGGCGGCACTCCATCACTTTAGTTCGGTATAGAATGGGATTTCGCAGTTGAAAGGAATCCATTATGGAAAATCACGAGCTTTCCCTGTACGACAACATCACCAAGGTGAACTCTATCGACCCCGAGCTCTACGAGCGCTACCCCGTCAAGCGCGGCCTGCGCAACTCCGACGGATCGGGCGTTATCGCGGGTGTTACCAACATCTCGAACGTCCATGGCTACCTTATGAGCGAGGGCGACAAGATCCCCGACGAGGGCAAGCTCACTTTCCGCGGTTACAGCATCTACGACTTGCTGGACGGCAACGCCGATAAGCGCCGCCGCTTTGAAGAGGTTGCCTACCTGTTGCTTATGGGCGACCTGCCTACGCAGGCCCAGCTGGACAAGTTCGTGGAGGTATTGGACTCCTACCGTAGCCTGCCCGATGGCTTTACCGCCTCGAAGATCATGAGCACGCCTTCGCGCAACATCATGAACCTGCTGCAGCGCTCCGTGCTTATGCTCTACGCCGACGACGAGCGCGCCGAAGACCGCTCCTTCGAGCACGAGATCACCACGGCGGTTTCGCTGCTCTCCCGCCTGCCTCGCATCATGGTGCTGGCCTATTATGCCAAGCGTGCGGCTTTCTACAACGAGAGCATGATCATGCACCGCTTCGTGCCCGGCCAGTCCACCTCTGAGACCATCCTTTCCATGCTGCGCCCGAACCGCGAGTTCACGCCCGAGGAAGCGCGCATGCTCGATATCATGATGTGCCTGCACGCAGAGCATGGCGGCGGCAACAACTCCACCTTCACCTGCCGTGTTCTTTCTTCTGCCGATACCGATCCGTATGCGGCATACGCTGCGGCTATCGGCTCACTCAAGGGCAGCAAGCACGGCGGCGCAAACCATCAGGTTCTTGCCATGCAGAAGGAAATCAAGGAAAACGTTTCCAATTGGGAAGACGAAGACGAGGTTGCCTCCTACATCGCGAAGATCGTGAACAAGCAGGCATACGACCGTACCGGCCTGATCTACGGCATGGGACACGCGGTGTACACGCTTTCCGACCCGCGTGCGGTTATCTGCAAGAAGTTCGCCACCGACTTGGCTGCCGGCACCGAATACGAGGCCGAGCTGAACCTGCTGAAGCTCATCGAGCGCCTGAGCCCCGAGGTTATCGAGCGCGAGAAGGGCACCAAGAAGGAGATGTGCGCGAACGTGGATATGTACTCCGGCTTCGTGTACTCCATGATGGGCATCCCGCAAGATCTCATCACGCCGCTGTTCGCCTGCTCTCGTATGGCTGGCTGGGCGGCGCATCGCTTCGAGGAGCTGGTAAGCGGCAAGCGCATCATTCGCCCCGCATACAAGACCTCGGTGCAGCCCCGCACCTACATGCCCATCGAAGAGCGGTAAGTTTCGCCGTTTTACAAACGGCGAAAGCGCTTGACGCTGCGGCCCCCGCTGGCACCCCATCTTGCCGATACGAGCCCGCTTGACGTGCGAAGCACGCCTGGCGCGGACTCTCTTGGCAATTTGGAGCACCAGCGGGGGCCTCGCTGTTTTACTGGCGCATGCCCGGAATTTTGTGTGTTGTGGCTACTTTAGCCCGTCAACGAGAAAGCGCCTGTCGGAACAGATCCGACAGGCGCTTTCTCGTTATGAACCGATTAGGGCTAAGCGGCTTTCTTGCCGGCGAATATGCGAGTTGCAGCAACCATCGCCAAGATCACCACGATGCCGCCCACGAGCGAAGGCCAGGGGCTTGCGGTGAAGCCTGCCACCAGGTAGCCAATCAGGCAGACCGCGGCAACCAGGGTTGCGTAGGGAAGCTGCGTGGCCACGTGGCGCAGGTGGTTGCACTCCGCACCAGCCGAGGAAAGGATGGTGGTGTCGGAGATGGGCGACACGTGGTCGCCGTACACGGCACCTGCCAGGGTGGCGCCGATGGTTATCAGGAACAGCGGGTCGCCTTCGGGGAAAACGCCCAGGACGATGGGCAGGATAAGGGCGATGGTGCCCCAGGAAGTGCCCATGGCGAAGCCGATGAAGCCAGCCACCACGAAGATGATGGCGGGAAGCAGCTGCAAGGCGAAGCCGGTGCTGGTTAGGAAGCTGGATACGAATTCGCCCGTGCCCAGCATGTAGCGGCAGCAGCCGCCCAAGCTCCAAGCTAGCACCAAGATCATGATGGCGCCCACCATGGAGCGAACGCCCTCGGAAACGCCCTCGGTGTAGCCCATCAGCGTGGTGAGCTTGCGGGGCAGGTACATGCAGGCAGAGACTACCAGCGCCACCACGGCGCCGATGCACAGGCCGGTGATGGGGTCTTCGCCGATTGCCGTTGCGAAGTCGGCACCCTCGAAGTAGCCGCCAGCGTAGAGCATGCCCAAGATGGCGAACACGATAAGCACCAAGATGGGAACGATAAGGTCGTACACCTTGCCGTTCTGCGACACCGGAAGGCCCTTGAACTGCTCTTCGGCCTTGGTGGCGCCTTCCAGGTCGGACTGCTCGGTAACCACGGTTTCCACCGCATCGGGATCGGCGGGGACGCCTGCGCCGGAAACGCTGGCAAGGGCAGAGGGGTGGCGGGGGATGTCGCTGTAGGAATGGGCCTCGCAGTCGCGCTGGGCCTTGCCCATGCTGAAGAAGTCCTTGCCGTAGATGCACATAGCGAACACGAACACGATGGTGATCAGGGCATACAGGTTATAGGGGATAGAGGCAACGAAGGTGTTGAAGCCATCGTCTCCCAGGTAACCACCCACGGCGACCGCCCACGAGGAAACCGGCGCGATGATGCACACCGGAGCCGCGGAGGAGTCGATGATCCATGCCAGCTTCTCGTGGCTCATGCGGAACTTATCGGTTATGGGGCGCATAACCGCACCGACGGTAAGGCAGTTGAAGTAGTCGTCGATGAACATGACCAAGCCCAGGACGGCGGTCATGAAGGCGGCCATGCGGGCGTTCTTGATGTGCTTGGCTGCCCATTCGGCATACGCGCGTGAGCCGCCGGCGATGGCGATGAGCACAACCAGGGCGCCCAACAGCGCAAGGAACAGGATAAGAGCGCCGTTCGAGGCAATCTGCTCGGCCATGATCTGCGGGATGTCGCAGAACGCGGCAATAAGCTGGTCGATTCCCGCGCCGTCCAGCGAGAACTCGTAGATAACGAGGCCGCTGAACACGCCTACCAGTAGGGAGGAGTACACCTCCTTGGTTAGAAGCGCCAGGCCAAGTGCCAGAAGCGGTGGCACGATGGACCAGGCGCCGGTGGAAATAAGCTCGAAGCCCTCCATGGCATCTCCTTGTCTGTTCGGCGCAGCAAGCGCGGCGCAGGCAAGGCGGTCGGTTCGGCAGCGGTGTTCGGCCGGTCCGGGCGCATTGCCTGCGGTGCGTTATGCGCGGTTTTGAGCTGTGCCGATTATATTGCAGATGGGCTGCAGGGAATGTTTCGAGTGGAATAAGTGCGCCGATGGCGCGTGGACGGCAGAAAGGTAAGAACGAATCGGCGCATCACCGCAGCTCAGGTGCGCTCGATAGCAGGCGTTAGGCAATGCGTATAGCGGCGATGGAGGGTTCTGGCGCTACACTACCCACTCGGAGAACACCGATCGGTGGGCGCTTCACCCGCCATCGAGCAGAAAGGACGCCCGCATGAACGATTCCAGCTTCGAGGCCATGGCCAGCGAGATCGAAGGCCTGATGGGGATCGATCCTGGAAAGCATGCCGGTTGGCATGCCGACTCCATTGCGGTGCGCGGGTACGAGGGTATCGACAAGAAGACAGGATCCATCAGCTACCCGCTGTACCAATCTGCCACGTTTGCGCACCCTGCCTGGGGCGAATCCACGGGGTACTGCTATTCACGCTGCGGCAATCCCACGCGCTTGGAGTTGGAGAACACCATCGCGCTTCTGGAGGGCGGCAAGAAGGCCCTGGCATTCTCGAGCGGCATGGCGGCCATCACCACATTGCTGAAGGCTGTGCGCTCGGGCGACCATGTGCTGGTGAGCAACGACCTGTATGGCGGAACGTACCGACTGTTCAGCAACATATACACGCAGTACGGTATCGAGTTCAGCTATGTTGACCTTACCGACCTGGAAAAAGCCGAAGCTGCGTTTCGCTCGAACACGAAGCTGGTGTTCCTGGAGACGCCCACCAACCCCACGATGAGGGTTGCCGACATCGCGGCGGTGGCGCAGCTTGCCCATGGCCATGGCGCCATACTGGCGGTGGACAACACATTCCTCACCATGTATTTCCAGAAGCCCCTTGAGCTGGGCGCGGACATTACGGTGTACAGCGGCACGAAGTACCTGTGCGGTCACAACGACGTGCTTTCCGGCTTCCTTGTCCTGCGTGACGAAAGCCTGCTGGAAACGCTGTTCAACGCGGCCATGAGCGAGGGGAACCAGCTAAGCCCGTTCGACAGCTGGATGATGTTGCGCAGCCTTAAGACGCTGGGGGTGCGCCTGCGACAGCAGGAGGTGAACGCGAAGCGGATAGCCGAAGCGCTTAAGGCCAATCCCAACGTTGCTGAGGTGCATTATGTGGGCGACCCGGATCATCCCGGCTATGGGCTTTCGCAGCGTCAGTCCACGGGTTTTGGGGCGATGATCTCCTTCAAGGTGCGCACGCAGGAATGCGCGCTTGCGGCGCTGGAGCGCACAAAGCTTATCCTATTCGCCGAAAGCCTGGGCGGCACCGAGAGCCTGATAACCTATCCGTTGGTTCAAACCCATGGTTCCATGCCGAAACCCATGTTGGATGAGCTGGGCATCGATGAGCGCCTGCTCCGTCTTTCGGTGGGTATCGAGGATGTGGAAGACCTGTTGGCCGACCTGGAGCAGGCGCTTGCCTAACGGCGTAATGTAGGGATGCGAACGAACCATGCTGAAGGGGATGCAAGGATGACGAAATACGATTTTGAGACCATCATCGATCGCCGTAACAGCGGATGCTTGAAATGGGACGCCTGGTCCAAACGAAACCATGCGCCCGACGACCTGCCGCTGTGGGTGGCCGACATGGACTTCAAAACCGCCCCTGCCGCGATCGAGGCGCTTACCCAGCGTGTGCAGCAGGGCGTGTACGGCTACACGATGGCGACGGATTCCTACTACGAAGCCGTGCAGGGCTGGTTCGAGCGCCGCCATGGCTGGCGCCCCGAGCGCGAGTGGTTCGTGCTTACCCCGGGTGTGGTGTTCGCGCTTGCAACGGCGGTAAACGCCTTCACCCAACCAGGCGACCAGGTGATAATCCAACCGCCGGTGTACTACCCGTTTCGCCTGATGATCCAAGACAACGGCCGCAAGATGGCAACCAGCCCGTTGCGCTACGAAGGCGGGTGCTACACCATGGATTACGAGGGGTTCGAGCGCCAGCTGAAGGAAACCGGGGCAAAGCTCTTCATCCTGTGCAACCCGCACAACCCCGTTGGCCGTGCGTGGACGGAAGATGAGCTAAGGAAGATTGGCGATATCTGCTTACGCCACAATGTGCTGGTTGTCTCTGACGAGATCCACGCCGATTTCGCCCGCGCGGGCCATGCCCATGTGCCCTATGCCTCGCTTGGGGAAAGATATGCCCAGCGTGCCGTGATCTGCACAGCGCCCAGCAAGACCTTCAACTTGGCAGGGCTGCAGCTTTCGAACATCTTCATCCCTAACCCCGACCTGCGTGCCTCGTTCAAGCGCGCTCGCAACCGCACCGGCTACGACGAGCCCAGCGTGTTCGGCGTTGTTGCCGCCCAGGCGTGCTACGAGCAGGGGGAGGAATGGCTGGAGCAGCTGAAAGAGGTGCTCGATGGGAACTACCGCGTGCTGGAAGCCGCTGTTGATCGGATGCCCGGCGTTTACCTGGTTCCGCTGGAAAGCACCTACTTGCCCTGGCTCGATTGCCGTGGGCTTGGACTGGACGATGCGGGCATAAAGAAGCTGGTGGAACAGGACGCGAAGCTTTGGCTGGACTTGGGTACCATGTTCGGCGAAGAGGGTTCGGGCTTCATCCGCCTGAACCTGGCAAGCCCCAGGTCCCTTATCGAAGAGGCGTGCGCACGCTTGGATAAGGCGGTGGCGAAGCACCACGGCCTGGCCAACGGTTAGCCATCGGCAGGGTTCAAGCCCCCCTATGACCGCGGCCCAAGGGGATAGCTCCCTTGGGCCGCTTTTTTGAATACTGGGATGGTTGGGTGTGATGGCCGGATCCGAGGGCTAGCCGATGCCCAGAACCTGCATAACCAGGCAGATGGCGGAAAGGATGCCCACCACCACGATGGTGAGGTACAGCAGCGCGCGCGATACCTTGCCCGAAACGTACTTGCCCATGACGTGCTTGTCGCAGGCGATGATGGCCATGAACACCAGCAGCACCGGCAGGATAACTCCGTTGACGAACTGGGCGGTGAGCATGATGCCCATCAAATCGAGCCCCGGAACGAGGATCACCACAGCCGAAATCACGATGACGAAGGTGAAGATGCCCTTGAACAGCGGCGCTTCCTTCCAGGTGAACGAAACGCCGGCCTCCCAGCCGAATGCCTCGCAGATAACGAAGGAGGTGGTAAGCGGCAACACGCAGGCCGCAAGCAGGCTGGCCGCCACCAGGCCGATGGCGAACAGCGCCTTCGCATACTCGCCGGCGAAGGGCTCCAGCGCGGCGGCGGCAGCTTCGGCGCTTTCCACCTCGATGCCCTGAGGGAACAGCACTGTGCCGGTGGTAACGATGATGAACCAGGCCACGATACAGCCCACCACAGCGCCGGTTACGGCATCGACGCGCTGGTAGGGCATGTCGCGCACGCGTACACCCTTTTCCACCACGTTGCTTTGGGTGAAGAACATCATCCATGGCGCGATGGTGGTGCCCACCATGGCAACGGTGAGCGAAAGGAAGCTCACGTCGGTGCTGGCAGCCGGCGTCACCGTTGCCAGCAGGGTATCGTCCCAATTCGGCTGTGCCAGGATGGCGGCAACGATGTAGGTGGCGAACACGCAGGAAAGCGCGAGGAAGATGTTCTGCACGCGCTTATAGCTTCCGCCGATGATAAGCCCCCAAACGGCCGCCGCCGCCACAGGGACCGATATCCAGCGCGGTACCCCGAACATCTCCATGCCCGATGCCACGCCCGCGAACTCCGAGAAGGTGGTGGCAACATTGCCGATGAGCAGCGCCAACATGGCAAGCGCGGTAAGGCGGATGCCGAAGCTTTCGCGGATCAGCGCCGAAAAGCCTTTGCCGGTAACGGCGCCCATGCGCGTTGCGGTGGTCTGCACCACGATAAGCAGGATGCACATGACGGGGATGATCCACAGCGTCATGTACCCGAACTTCGCGCCCACGGTTGAATAGGTGGAGATGCCGCCGGCATCGTTGCCCGCCATGGCGGTTACGATGCCCGGGCCCATTGCCGCCAGCACCAAGAACGCCTTGGAGCGCTGCTTCTTCCCGTCTTCGCTCTGGTCGTCGGGCTTGTCGGCTGATTCGGTGGAGGAAGCCGTGCCTGCGGGTGCTGCCTGCAGGTTGCCGTCCTTTAACGTCATAGGGAAGCCTCGATCCTAATTGCTGCCGAAGAAATGCAGGATTGCGAACGTGTAGGGGATAAGCAAGACAACGAACACGGCCAGCATGATGGCGAACTGCCCCCACGCCCAGCGCGTGCGGTTCTCTTCCACGTTGTCCTCGATAACCTCCATGGCATCGTCTACGGTGACGATGCCCAGAAGCAGGCCCTGCTCGTTCACCACAGGCATGGCCATGAGGTCGTATTTGGAGATGTCGGCGGCAACCTCGTCTTCCGACTCCTCGGGCAACGAAGTGATCAGCTCGTCGAACATGATGTCGGAAAGCGGGGTGTCGTCCTTCGCCAGAACCAGGGTGCGTAGCGAGAGCACGCCTACCAGCTTGTCGTATTCATCCAGCACGTACACGTAGTTGATGGTGGGATGGTCCTCGTCGAGCCCGCGCAGCACCTCGGTGGTTTCCTGCACGGTGTCGGTGGTGTGCATGGCCACGTATTGGGTGGTCATCAAGCCGCCGGCGGTGTCTTCCTTGTAGCCCAAGAGCTTGCGGATCTCCGCGGCATCTTCCACGCCCATCAGGCGCAGCAGGGTTTCAGCCTTTTCGTAGGGAAGGTCGCCCACGATGTCGGCGGCGTCGTCTGGGTCCATGTCCTGCAGAAGGCGGGAGGCGCGGTTCTCGTCCAAGCCATCGATGATGTCGGCCTGGAACTCGTCCTCCATCTCGGAGATGGCATCGCCGGCCTGCGCGTCGTCCAGGTGCTGGAACACGTTGGCGCGCTGCTTCGGGTCGAGCTGCTCCAGGATGTCGGCCACGTCGGCGGGGTGCAGCTCCTCCAGGCGGGTATGGGAAACGGACAGCTGCACTTTGGAAAGGTCGCGGTCCAGCAGCTCCATGTAGTTCCAGGCGATAAGGCGCTCATCGATGCTTTTGCCGAATGCCTTGGCGATGCCGCATGCGGCCTTCTCCACCCAGGGGGCCAGGCCGCGCAGGATGCCGCGCATGCCCACTTCAGCGCCTAGCAGGCGAAGCTGCGTGCCTGATTCGGAGAGCTTCAGGTCGTTTACGCGCACGACCTTCATGCCTTGCGTGTCCACGATCTGGCGGTCGAGCAAGTCGCGCGCCAGAAGAACCTCGGCAGGTTGAAGGTAGCTGAAGCGGATGGCGGTGCGGTCCACCTTCAGGCGGATGCCGTCTTCCTCGCTGAAGCTGTCGACGTACTTGCGCCACGAGATCATGAAGGGCGTTTTTCCCGGCCCGCGGAAGGCCAGGCTGGTGATGCGCGGGAACACCTCGCCGGTTTGGATGGCAAGATCGGAAATGGAGCCGATCTTCTCGCCGTTGGCGTCGATGACGGGCTCGCCGAGCATCTGAGATAGGTAGAGCATGCAATTCCCCCTTGGTGAACTGCGCGCTGTCAGCCTTGTTTTGCGGGCACCGTGTGCTCAGCGCAAGACAAGCGCCGGTAGGCGCAGTACGTTCATGTCGCAGTCGTTCCTCGACCGCCACATGATGCGCAAGTGCGAATGCGGGGTCGAAGGCTAATTACTGTGAGGTTTCGATTTTCGAACCTTCAAGTAATGTCCTTTCCTAAATGGCCAGGTAAGCACCAGCCGGTTTGGCGGTGCGGGCTTTGGGCGCAGCAATGAAAGCCTTGGCCTCAAAGCACATCTGATTGTAAGTGATGGCCGCTTTTTATGCGCGTTGGCGAAGTGAAAAGAAAGTAAAAAACGGGGTTGGCGGAAGGGTTGGCATGCCGTGGCACGTAATGCTCTGTCGATCGCTTCTGCCGAGGATCCCGTTGAGTCCGTCGTCACCACATTCCCTTCATATTCGAAGAAAAGTGTTGACGGGATGCAGGAAAGCGAGGATACTAATCCCTGCTGAAAACGCGCCGTTACCTCAGCTGGATAGAGGGACTGACTACGAATCAGTACGTCGGGGGTTCGAATCCCTCACGGCGCACCATTTGAAGCACCAAGCCGGAATCGGATATCGATTCCGGCTTTTTTGTTGCCCGTGTCCTAATGTGGGCTAGCGGGCACACTTTGGGCACAGTTTGTTTGCGCGGTGTCTTTCGGGTTCGGCGGCTGCCGAGCCGAGGTGCTAGATGGTCAGGCTTTATTTCGAGCGAGTCGTCCCTTGGGTCGCGGAAAGCCTGGGGCTGGGCCGCGCTCGAGGAGCCGCGCCCCATGTTCATGTTCTGCGGCGCAAAAGAAAACGCCCTGGCGTTGGCCAGGGCGTTTGGTGATGGCGCTTTCCGCTCGCATGGGCGGCTGCGGTATCGAGGAGTTGAGGCGATTAGTCGATTGCGATAAGGCGCTTACGGTCCTCAGGCTTGGGCAATTCCTTCTTGGGAACGTTGATGCTCAAAATGCCGTTCTCGAACTTGGCGGAAATATCGCCTTCCGAAACGTCATCGCCTACATAGAAGCTGCGGCGGCAAGACCCAACGAAGCGCTCCTTGCGGAGGAACGTGCCGTTTTCGTCCTTGTCCTCTTTCTCTTCCTTGGTGTGGGCGTTGATGGTGAGGTAACCCTCGTTAAGCTCGATCTGGACGTCTTCCTTTGCGAAGCCGGGCAAGTCGATATCAAGCTCGTAGGCCTTGTCGGTTTCCTTGACGTCGGTCTTCATCAGGGAAGCATTGGCCTTCGGTGCGGGCTCGGTTCCAAAGAAGCCGAAGTCGAACGGATCGCTCATGAAGTCGTTGAAAAAGTTCCTGCGTGCCAGCATGCTGATCATCTTCTTTCTTTGCCGCGCTGCGGGCTCGTTTTTCTTGCCCAAGCCCTCTCGCACGACCCTTGTTTCCTTTTGACAATTGCTATAGTAGTCGCTTTTCTAGCACTCTCAAAGGGAGAGTGCTAATTGGGTACCATTCTGTAACCTTTTAGCAGATTATCTAAGTCCGCTATTATTAGGTTCTGCAAACGAAGGGGCATAGCCTAATGCGCGCCACTATGAGGGCTTCGGCGTGGTGGGTGCACTGTTGCTGCGGTTTTGCCCGGTAAACCCCACTTTCACGACGCCTGATTCGTATCAAGGCCGGTTTGGCTTCGGCGGCGATTTGCTTTGCCGTTTCGTCTTACAATTGTTTGAAAAGAGGGGGAGATTATGAAAACCGAGCGTAATTGGCAACTGATCGTTGCGGGCATCCTGTTCGTTGTTTTCGGATTGGTATGCGCATTTTTCCCAGGCCTTACCCTTGCATCTATTGCCTTCATGGTGGGCGCCGCGTTCATCGTGGGCGGCGTGGTGAACATCGCCACCTTCGTGCGCGACCGCGGGCTGTTGGGCTTTTCGGGTTGGATCTTGGCCTACGGCATCCTTGACTTGCTTATCGGCATGATGTTCGTTATCCACCCTGTTGCCTTTGCGGGTGTCCTACCGTGGGTTATCGGAACGTTCGTGGTGATCTTCGCGGTGTATGAGATCGCAGCTGCCTTCATGGTGAAGCACGCCGGTTTGCCGTTGTGGGGTTGGATGATAGCCTCTGGCATCCTTTCGGTGCTCATCGGCATCTCATTCTTCTTCGTGCCCGAGATGCTTGCGCTGTTCATCTCGCTGTTCTGTCTGCTACGAGGCGCCGATCTCATCATCATGGGAGCAAACTCCCAGAAATATTTCCTGTAGCTCAGGTCCGAGCTCGGCGCATGCCGGGCTCTGCTTCCGAATAAACAACGATGGCCGCTCAAGCGAGCGGCCATCGTGCTTTGAGCGATCGAGAAAGGATTCACGCGTACGTTAGAGCTCTATTTCATGCCAGCTTTCTAGATCGAGCCCTTCGATCCTTTTAAATTCGCGTGTGTTGTTGGTGACAAGAACGGCTCCATGGGCTATTGCGGTTGCGGCAATAAGCGTGTCGTTTGGGCCGATTTTTTGGCCAGCTGCTTCGATGCTTGCGCGTATCCTTGCGTATTCTATGGCGCAGCGTGAGTCAAAGGGGATGATATGAAACGGGGCTAAAAACGACTCGAGCAGCAACCGGTTGGTTCTGGGTTTCTTGGATTTGAGCACGCCAGTGTGAAGCTCGGCTTCAACGATCGTGGGTATGCCGAAAAGCTGGGGATCGCTATTCCTCATCACCTCATATCCGGTAGGGAGCTTTCCTCGCATGAAATCTATGCATATGCATGAATCGAGAAGGTACATCGTTTCACCTATTCGTCGAACGAGGGAAGCTTGCCATCGAGGGAGGTATCAAGCTCGTCGGGAACAGTGAAGGAGTCGTCCTCTAGGGCTCCGTAGGTGTTCCAGAAAGAAGGGGGCCAGGTCCCGCCAGAACGAGCAAGCTGGATACGCGCGTATTTGGAGATGGAGAGCCCTTCACGCTTGGATCTTTCCCGAAGCGATTCCATGGAGGACTCATCGAGATAAAGGGATAGTTGCGGCATTTGAGGCTTCCTTTCGTTAGAAACAAGTATACGCCCAAGTATACTTGGATACAACTTTTATTTGTCTTGTTGCATTGCGGGTTCTTGAGACTTGGGTTTAAGGCTATGGTGTTTGATAGGGAGTTTGCCATCAGAGGGGGTATTGATGGAATTCGCGAATCTGGGAATGTTCAAAGTGGCGGCCGAAGAAGAGAACTTCACTAAGGCCGCCAAGGTCCTCAATTGCTCTCAAGCTCACCTAAGCCAAGTGATTAAGCAGATGGAGGCTGAGATCGGTGTGCCATTGTTTGATCGCGTTGGCCGAAGGGTTGAATTGAACGCCTATGGAAAAAGGCTTTTGCAGGCTGCTGGTATTAGCGAAAATGCCATGGAGAACATCCGCAAAGAAATAACCGCTCTTTCTCGTGGGCGTCAGAGTGTTCGCTTGGTTGCTCGCTGTCCAATGGGTGATCTTCCTAGTGTGGTAAAAGGATTCAGGGATAGCGAGCCGGGGATCGATGTTGTGACGATTACTCCGGGTGATGAAAAGATCACGCAAGGATACGACCTGGAGCTTCTTGCTTCGCATTACGAGGTCGATGACGATAATGCTGTTCTTCTCTGCGAGGATCAGTATGTCCTTATTACGTCTTCAGACAGTTTTATCGCGGCAAGGAAAAGCATCTCCTTGAAGGAGCTTCAAGAGGTGGGCTTTGTAGCTTCACCTCTTAGCACTGAACAGACACGCATGCAGGCGAGGCTGTTCAAGGATGCTGGTTTCGTACCCAAAATGCGTTGCTATTCTTCTAGCTATTGGACGCTTCTAAATTTGGTGGAACAGAACATCGGTGTATGCATAGGGTGTGAGAAGTCTTGGTTGGTGAAAACCGACCTAAACGTTAGGGCTGTGCCTTTTTCCGATATCGATCTATCGCGAAAGCTTTACCTTAGATGGCCAAAGGGCTCTTATCTCTCCGATGCCTCTTTGAGCTTCATTAGCTACCTCGAAAATCTTTTCTGCGAGAAGGGGGCGGTGAGCGATGAATCCTGATCAGCTTATGGCTTTTCGTGCGGTTGCACTCGCGGGAAGCATCTCAAAAGCGGCGCTTCGGCTCCATTCTTCGCCCTCGTCGTTGAGCAGGACGGTAAAAAGCCTTGAATCCGAGTTGGGCGTTGAGCTATTCGATCGACACGGAAGGCACCTAAGCCTTAATCAATACGGGAAGGTGGCGTTGCATCACTCGGGAGTGATCAGCGAGGAGTTGGCGAATGCTGTTGAGGATATTCGGGCGGCAGAAACTCGTGAAGGAAAAGTGCTCCGGATTTACTTCAGGAACAGCCTTGGCAACACAGGGGCTGCTCTTTCTTCGTTCATTCGCATGCATCAAGACGATCAGTTGGATATCGTCCTATCGAAGGTGGAAGCCCAGACCGAAGGCTTCGATCTTGAATTCACTTCAACCATTTACGAAATCGTTCCGGATGAAACCAATTTCCTTCTTGCTACCGAAGGGTACTGCATAGCCGTTTCGCACGATCATTGGTGCGCGGGGAGGGACGAAATCTCGCTTTCAGAGCTTAAGGCCGAGCCTTTTGTTATTCCTCCAGGCGATGGCGGGGCATTCGTTCTGGGCATCTGCAGAAAGGTTGGGTTCAAGCCCAGGGAGACGATAGTCTGTCCGCAGGTGTGGAATGCGATTCGCGTTGTGATGCAGGGCAGGGGCGTTTTAATTGCACCAGAGTTATCTATGCTTGCAGGTTTTAGTGATGAAATCGCGCGAATTCCGTTGAAGGACGATCTGGGGATACGCTATCTCGGGATCAGGCTTCGCGAAGGATTTTCACTTAATGACCTGGCAAAAGAGCTAATAGATTATCTCGGAGGGTACTTCGGGGACATTAAGCGACTTTATTATCAATAACCTTATAAGCAAAATGGTATAAAAATTCAATCTATTGCGGATCAGCATTAGAACGTGTTCACGCTTATTCGATCAACGATGTTTCACTGGTACGTTCATATTGTCGGAAAGTGAATAGCAGAGGGGTCTGCTGAGCAAGCCGTCGATGGGGATCGCGGCTTGTTATGGGAATCTTCCGATACCCGTAAGGGGTTTATCTAAGGAGAGAGTGAAATGTCTGAGGAGAAAGAAGCGGTAGGTTCTACTCCGCCGCAAGATCAAGAGCACAAATCGGTATGGAAGGTGATCAGCCAACGTGCGTTCCTGACGGTGTTCATCGGAAACATCCTGGTATGCATCAGCTTCAATATCATCAATGCAGGGCTTGTTGTCCATTTCACGGAAGATTACGGGATGGATGTTGCGATCGTCGGAACGGTCGTAAGCCTTTTCTCGTTCATGTCGCTGATCATGAAACCGATTTCCTCGCCGGTTATCGACAGGTTTGACAGGAAGAAGTTGCTCATCGGATCCTACGTGATTTTGGCCATAGGCACAGTGGGTATGGCATTTGCAAACGAGGTAGCGAGTCTATATGCCTTCCAGGTTGTTCGTGGCTTCGGTTGGGGTGCGAGCATGGGCTTGAACGCGGTCATCCTTGCCGATGTTGTGGGCAAGGCGGATTACGGCATTGCGACCGGTTTGTTCATGCTTGGCCCTGTGGTTGGCTCTAGCGTCGTCGCGCCGCTGGCCATTCCCGTAGCGGATGCCATTGGCTATTCCGGCCTGTTCCTGGTCTCTGCTGCCTTTGCCCTTCTTGATGCGTTGCTGATCTGCACCCTTCCCTACGAGTGGAAGAAGCCCGAGCCCAAAGCCGACAAGGGCCCGAAGAAGAAGGTTCGTATCAGCGACTTCATCGACTGGGCGTCCATTCCCTACATGCTGGTTTCTGCAATGTTCTCTATCGCTGTTTATGGCCAGGGCTCTACGATCCTACTTGCATACGGACGTGCTGACTTGGCGATTGCCAACGTTGGCATCATGGTTACTGTCCACAACGTGATTATGTACTTTACCCGTCCTATATTTGGTCGCATCATCGACAAGAAGGGTGCTCGCTGGGGTCTTATTCCTGGATTTATCTCGGTTGCGGCTGCTAATTTCATTACAGCGGCAAGTACCGACATGTGGGGGCTTCTCATTGCTGCGATCGTGTATGGCGTAGGTGGCGGCGGACTTATCGGCAGCCGAACCATGGCGATCAAGGGCGCACCGGAAGAGCGTATGGGCGTTGCGGGCAATACCTACCTGATGGGCTCCGACCTTGGTCAGACCCTTGGGCCTATCGTCTTCACCGGCATCGCTGCAATGGTCGGCGGAATGTATCGCCCTGCCTACATGATCCTTGGCGGAATCGTTATTGCCGGTTTCGTTATCTGGATGATCTTCATCAAGGTTCTAATGAAGCGCCACCCCGAAAACGAGATGGGTTGGTAGTGCCATGAAGACACACATCGATACCAAAGAGGGTCGATATGTTGGCACGGTTGAGGCTTCAGGGGTGATCTCCTTCAAGGGGATCCCCTTCGCCCAGCCCCCTCTGGGAGATCTGCGGTGGCTTCCCCCTCAACCGGTGGCAACTTTCGACACGGAACGGCATGCTGATCTGTATCCGCCGGCTCCGGTCCAGTTGAACTATCCTAAGCACTTGGCTGACCAGATGGGTGAACCCATTCATATTCCGATCAGCGAAGATTGTTTGTACCTGAATGTATGGTCTGCTGATTTGGAAACGCCGAAGAAAGGGATTCTGTTCTGGGTGTTTGGCGGCTCGTATGCAATTGGGCACGCATCTCGAATCCAGGCGCGGGGAGAGAACTTTGTAGCGGCTCATCCCGAGATCGTGGTTGTGGCTGCAAATTATCGTCTGGGAGTGTTCGGTTCCGTCGACCTTTCGGTTCTTGGCGGCGGTGAGGAATACTCATTGAGCAATAACCTGAACCTGCTTGACCAGCGCGCTGCCTTGAAGTGGGTGCGTGAAAACGCTCAGGAATTTGCGGCCGAAGGGTGCCCTATAACCCTTTTCGGTCATTCTGCTGGGTCGAACGCGATTTGCCACCATCTTGCCTCGGAGGATTCGCTACCTCTGTTCGAAAGGGCGATATGTCAAAGCTCTTTTCTTGAGGGTCCTCCGCCAAGGACTTTGTCCGAAGCCAAGGATGCGTCTAGGCGGCTATTTGATGCTGCTGGAGTGAGCACGGTCGAGCAGGCGCTGTCCGTTTCTTCGGATAAGCTGCTTGCTGCCCAGCATGAAGTGTTTGGCGAGATATATGGATCACCGGTGATCGATGATCTTGTAATAAAGCCTGGTGAGCTTGAGCGTTTGGGCTCTGGCGTTGCAGCTGATAAGGAAGTTATGATCGGGTTCAGCAACGGTGAGCGCGATTCGGGTTTCGTTGGACTTTCCAACGATGAATGCATCGACCGTATCTTGAGGACGAACGGTAAAATTCTCGCCGGCAATGAGGGCATCGTCGGTGAGTATTGCTCGATCCATCCAGAGCTTAGCACTCAGGTTGCCTGCATGAGCCTTCAGGCCGAGTTGGTGATGACGGTGCCCGCTGAGATCCAAGCTCGTTTGACTGCAAAGCACGGCAAGGTTTACCAGTTCGTATTCAGCTGGGCTGATGAGACTACGGGGATTCGCGCATACCATGGAGCACCCTGTCCATTTGTGTTTGGGAACCAGATTCCTGCGTGTGCTCCAGCGGATCTGTCGAAGAAGATGCAAGATGCCTGGGCCTCATTCATTGTGAAAGGCGACCCCAATTGCGACTCAGTGCCCAAGTGGACTCCCTACAGCGAGAACGGAGGTTCCGTGATGGACATTGCGGCTGAATGGAAGCTATGCGAAGGCTATTGGAACGAGGATTACTCGCTGCTTTCGCCCTTGTTTCCCTCCGCCGCTCTTCTTGGCAAGGAGCTTTAAATGGACGTTAAGAGATTCAATAGTGATTACTCAGGGGCGTTTGGGCATGTGGATAGGGCTCACCCGTATTACCACCTGAATACGGGACTCTTTGAGCTGCCGCTTTCCCAAGATGACGTCAAGGCTTATGCATATATTCCTGAGGCGACCACGAATAGCTGCTGGAGCGCAACGCTGCTGCTGCCGAACGGAACGTCGGCTCCAGATTTCCTTCTGGCATCTGGCTGGAAGGAGCTGGCCGACAGAGAAAAGATGGTCGTATTCCTCGCGCAGCCCGAAAAGGGCGAATGGGCCGAGGTTTGTGACCCCATTGTCGTGGTTGAAGAGCTGCGTTCTAAGGTGGACGTGCGTGATCATTACGTTACCCAGGTTTTTTTCGCGTATCTTGCGGGGTACGACGAAGGGGCGGAAGTCGCCCTTCGCTACACCATGAAGCACCCTGATGCTTATGCCGGGCTTGCGTGTGTGGGTGAGTGGTGCGGGGATATGGACTTTGATGATCTGGCCTCGCGAGGTTGCTCTTCTTTGCCCTACGTGCCTGCCGATTCCATCGCGGTGCCGGTGTATTTTTCGGTGGAGCAGTCAACCGATTTCTTTGCGAAGGCCTTTGACCATTTCGTGATGCGGAACAAAGCGGGCGATACGTACGAGTCTGCCGGCAGGCTGGTTTCGTCTGCTTGTTTGAAGTATGGAAACGACACTGTTAACGGGCAGCCTGTTGCTGATGTGATTGCTGATGTTTCACGGTTTGACTCTCTGGTTTCCCCTGAAGCTACAGCAGCATTGTGGGAGCAGCTTCACCGCACCATTCGAACAACGGGTATCGGGCCGGGAGGCTTGCATTCTTTTAAAACGCTGGATGAGCTCGGCATCACAACGCATGAGCTAGTTGTTGACGGCTGGACGCGCCACTGGTGCGAATATATGCCGTGCAGGAATGTGAGTCGGAGCGAAAGGCTCCCCGTTGTTGTTTTCTTCCACGGCGGCACCCAGATCGCAGAGAGTGGTCTATATGGCGCCGAGTGGTTCAATGTTGCCGAGAGCCGTGATTTCATAGCGCTGTTTCCATCAGGTGGTATAGCTCAATCTCGGATGAACGCTAATCCCATGCCCACATGGAACATCTCCTGTGAAAAGGAGTTCTACCTGGACGACGAGGCTTTCATTCGGGCCATGATCGATGAGGTCGCTGCTCGACTTCCCGTTGACCGCTCGCGAATCTACGCGACGGGCCATTCTATGGGATCGGGAATGACACAACGTTGTCTCATGAGTATGCCCGACATCTTTGCAGCGGGCGTGAGCAATTCTGGCGTTGTGCTGGGGTCTTACGATCTGCCGAACGTTAACGACTCATTGGATGTTGCAGTATGGATAGAGATTGGCGAGCACGATGTTGACCCATGCGATCTCTCGAAAAGCGATCGGGTGAAGAGGAACATCGAATACTGGATTGGAAGAGGTGGCCTAGACCCCTTTGACGAGGCAGGCGATTTCCAATGTGGTCGTTACCTGAACAAAGAATGGTGCAACCGAAAAGGTGTACCGATGCTCAGGTACACTGCGGCGCTCGACAAGATCCATGCTGTGATGCCTCAGGATGCCTGGTCGTATTACGACGACTTTATGTGCAAGTTCAGTCGCGATGAAGATGGGCTGTTGCGCTATATGGGCAAGCCCGTCCGATAAAAGCCCTCCTCGCGTGTCTCTGCGCACGTTTAGTCCCCTTTTGCCGAAAGGCAGCGCTGGCCGCTCAAGCGAGCGGCCAGCGTGCGTTCTTGAGGACGAATTGGGCTTAGGCTGCTAAGCCTCTAGTCAACCGCAACCATGACGTCGGTGGACTTGATGATGGCCACGGCGCTGCCGCCTTCTTTCAGGCTCAGCTGCTCGATGGCCTCGTTGGTGATGGAACCTGAGATGCGCACGCCATCCTTGTCTTCGATGGCCACGTGGCCATTCACGGCGCCTTCCTTGACCGAGACAACGGTGCCTTCGATCTGGTTGCGGGCAGAGATGTTCGGGATCTTGGCGGTGGCGAACATCACGTTGGTCGCCTTGATGACGGCGTAGCATTCCTTGCCCGGCTCAAGCCCCAGCTGCTTCACTGATTCCATGGTGATGTCGGCCTTGATAGGGTTGTGGTTGCCGCGGCAGATGACCACTACGGCATTCACTGCTCCTTCGCGAACTTCCTTAACCGTGCCCTTGATCTGGTTGCGTGCGCTGATCTTCATGTTGAGCTCCTTTTCATATATCAGACGGCTTGTTGCGGTTTGCTGTTGGGCCATCGTCTGCTTTCGGTCTGGGATCTGCGCGAATTATAGCAAGCACTTTTATTCTCAACCCAGATGAGTTCGTTCATTGCTGCTGCCTTGCTGGCGGTTAAGGGCAAAAAAAGGAAAGCGCCCGAAGACGCTTTCCTTTTGCTATGCGGTTTTGGGAGGCGGATGGGGAATCCGTGTCCCGGTAATGCCGTGCCGCAGTTACCGAACCTGCGAACGCGGGCTGTGGGGAGCCTGCTGGCGCGGCAACGGAAGAAGCTAGTCCTTCCAGGTTTCGATCTTGCCGTAGCGCTCCTCGGTGATCTGGTCGAGGGTCTTGCCCTGGGTCTTGGGGCACCAAGCAACGCCCACAACCAGGGAGATAAGCAGAACCACGCACATGATCACAGCAGCGGGGAAGAAGCCAGCCGGGTTGGCGGAGATGTCGCCCATGATGGCGCCAACGCCTACGAGCGACCAGATGCCCAGCGCACCGCGAACCAGGAAGAACATGATGCCCTGAACGCCGCCACGGTACTGCGTGGGGAACAGCTCGGTGCCCCATAGCGCGTAGAAGCATTGAGCGGAGAAACCAGCGGAAACGCCCCACAGGATAACGTAGACCCAAAGGACCCAACCCATGGAATCGGTGTTGCCGTTCTGGATGGCGATGCCGAACACGGCGATGGCGATCCAGGAAAGCAGTGCCAGCAGCGCGGAAGCGCCGAACAGCACGCGGTGGGAAACAACGTCACCGAACTTGGAGAAGATGGCCAGCGAGCAGACGGCAACCAGCACCCACTGCACAACGCCGAGCAGGCTCTGACCAGTGGAGTCGATGTTGCCGGCAGCAGCGTAGAGGTACGGCATGAACTGGCCGTTGGTGCCAGCAGCCAGGTTCCAGGTAAGGTACACAGCCACCAGGAAGATGATGGTCTTCACGTTCACGGGGTTCTTCAGGGCGTTGGCCATCATCTTGCCGAAGCCAACCTTCTCTGCGCCTTCCTCATTCTTCTCGGCCCAGTCGGCGGATTCCTGCAGCTGACGCTGAAGGTTCCAGGCAATAAGGGCAACGATGAACAGGATGGCGAACAGGATGCGCGTAGCCAGCAGGCCATCGAACGGGCCGTAGGTGCCGGCGGGCAGCAGCGTGGTGCCGTCAGACTCGAACCCGGGCAGAATGAAGGAAAGTGCCAGGGAGACGATGAAGATGATGGCAGGGCCGCAGCTCCAGGCGAACTGGCTGATGCCGATGTTGGAAGCGCGCTTGGTGGAAGTGGAGGTCTCGGAGATGTAGCTCCAAGAAGCCGGCACGCCCGCGCCTACCGAAAGGCCGGAGAGCACAACGCCCACCACAACCATGGGCAGGTTCACGGCAACCATGGCGATGAACACGCCCAGCGCGTACACCAGCAGGTTGTACTTGTAGATGGCGGTACGGCCGAACTTGTCGGTAAGGAAGCCGCCGATAAGCGCGCCCACGGCAGCGCCGAAGGCGTTCGCGCCGATTGCGCCCAGGATCGCGGTCCAGGTGGAACCGAACCCGAAGGCTGCGGCCCATGCGGTAAGGGCAACGCTGGATGCGACGATGCAGCCAGAGTCAAGGAAGTTGGTAAGGGAAACCGCCATGGTCCCCTTGCGTTCTTGGGAAAGCGCCAATGCTTTTCCTTTCTAGTCGAGGTGGAATGCGCAGGGCAGGTCTACAGAAACGGGCGAGTTGTCCGCGTTCGTTTCCATGACGCTGGCCATGAAATCCCACCATTTCTTGCAAATATCGGTCTTGGCGCTCTCGGCATAGCGATCGGGATCGTCAAGCTCGATATATCCGAAGAGGATGTTGGTTTCCTCGTCGATGAAAATGGAGTAGTTATGTCCACCGTACTCGTGGATCATATCGGCCATTTCGGGCCAAAGCTCGTTGTGGCGCTTCTCGTATTCCTCGGCAAAGCCGGGGTACAGCTTCATCTTGAAACCCGAGATAGTGCGTCCATCAGCGGTTTTGCGGATAGTCATAGGTTGCTCCTTAGTCCAGGAACTCGTCGTTGACGGTAAGGCCGAAGTCCACGCCGATCTGGCGAAGCCCCTCGTCGGAAATGGTGTTCAGGAATTCGTCGGAGCCGCCGTTCATCTGGCGGGCGCGACGGTACACGTCGGCGGCCTTCTCGATGGTGTGCATCAAGCCGAAGGTGGTGTCGAAGTCGGGGCCGGAAACGAACAGGCCGTGCTGGGCCCAAACGGCTGCCTCGTACTTCTTCATCAGCTCGGAAGTGGCATGCGCGATGTCGGCACCGCCGGGAACCATCCAGGGCACCACGCCCACGCCCGAGGGGAACACCACGATGCATTCGGTCATGGCCTTCCACAGCGCGCGCGTGAAGTAGCGGGCGTCAAGCGGGCAGACGAACGTCATGGCGATAACGTTGATGGGGTGTGCGTGGTAGATAACGCGGCACTCGTCGTTGGTGGCCGCCATGCGCACCGCGTGGTTCATGAAATGGGTGGGGAACTCGCTGGTGGGCTTGCCGCCGTCGGTAAGGCCCCAAACGATGCGCCAAGAATCGCCAGCGTCGTTGATCTCCACGATGCCGATGTTGTGCGCGGGGTTGGTAAGAACGTTGCGCATGTAGCGGCCGGAACCGGTGGTAAGGAAGTAGGCGCCGCGCAGGCTGTCAGCCTGAACGCCCATGTTCACCCATTCGCCGGGGGTCTCGTTGAAGAACGGCTTTGCTGCCTCTACCTCTTCTTCCTTCATGCGGTAGGTGAGGTTGCCGCCGTTGCGCTCGTGCCAGCCCTGCTGCCAGCCGTCGTCGCACATGCGGCAGAAGCCGCGCACGAAGGCAAGCTGCTCTACGGCAACGCCGGAAACGGCGCCGCGGGCTGCGGAAACGCCGTTCTTCAAAGCGCTCTGGGCGCTGTTGATGATATCCATCGAAGTCCTTTCCTTCTAAAACTGCTTTATCCATATCGGTTCCTGGCGCAGCGGTAGCCCTGCCGCGTGATGGCTTCTTTCCCGGCGCGCGCAAGCGATGCCGCTGCGCCAGGAACCGTTGTTGGTTGTGGTTTGGTTTCGTCCTTGCCAGCTCCTACTCGAAGCGCTGCACATCGAACGAGGTGGCTATGGCGTCGCGCACAGCCTGCAAGTCGCTGAAGGCGCCGTCGGCCAGCATCTGCACGGCCAGGTTGCCCAGGCTGGTGCCCTCTACTGGGCCGGCGAACACAGGGATACCGCAGGCGCGGGTGGTGAGCTCGTTCAAGTAGCCGTCCTGGCAGCCGCCGCCCACGATGTTGATGGAGGTGTAGGTGCGCCCGGTGAGCGATGCCATTTCCGCGATGGATTCCGCGTAGCAGTTGGAGAGGCTCACGTACACGCAGCGCATCAGCTCGCCGACGGTTTCGGGCACGCTCTGGCCGGTCTCGAAGCAGGCCATGCGGATCTCGCTGATCATGGAATCGGGCGCTAGGAAGCGGTCGTCGTTCACATTCACGTGCGCCTCGAAATCCTCGCTTGCCTTGGCAGCGGCAATAAGGTCGGGGAAGCCCCACTGCTTTTCCTCGTGCTTGAAGGGTGCAAGCCCCGACTCCTCGGCGGGCTGATGGGTTGTCTTGCCCTCTACGTAGGAAACGCCGTTCAGCTCGCGGCGGATGGACTGGATCATCCACAGGCCCATGATGTTCTTCAGGAAGCGGAAGCGCAGCTCGAAGCCGCCTTCGTTGGTGAAGTTCTGGAAGCGCGAGGCATCCGAGGTGATAGGGCCTTCGTTTTCCACGCCCAGCAGGCTCCAGGTGCCGCTGGAAAGGAACACCGCATCGGCATCGCGCGCGGGAACGGCCAGGTAGGCGCTGCCCGTGTCGTGCGTTGCCGGCGCGACGATGTGCGTGGCGTAGCCGATTTGCTGCTCAATGGCAGGGTTTACCGCGCCCAGGTCGGTGCCGGGCATCACGATGTCGCAGAACATGCTGCGCGGGATGTCGAACTCGTCCAAGATGGCCTCGTCCCAGTCCTGCGTGCGTGCATTCAGCAGGCAGGTAGTGGAAGCGTTGGTGTACTCGTTGGCCTTGGTGCCGGTAAGCAGGAAGGCCAGGTAGTCGGGGATCATCAGGAACGTTTTGGCGGCATCCAGCTGCTCAGGATGTTCGCGCTTCAGCGCCAGCAGCTGGTAGATGGTGTTGAACGGCTGGCGTTGGATGCCCGTGCGGCGGTATACCGCATCGTGCGCCATGATGGCATCGGCCACGGCGTACATGCCGTTGGTGCGCTCGTCGCGGTAAGCCACGGCATCGCCCAGCACCTGGTCATTTTTATCAAGCAGAACGAAGTCCACCGCCCAGGTGTCGATGCCCACAGTCTTCGGTGCGAAGCCGGCTTCCTTGCATTTTGCCAGGCCGGCAACCGTTTCGCGGAACAGCATGTCCACGTCCCAGCAGTCGTGGCCGTCCGAGCGCTTCTGGATGTTGTCGAAGCGATGGATCTCGGTAAGCTGGATGGTTCCGTCTTCGGCCACTTCGCCCACAACAACGCGGCCGGAAGATGCGCCGATGTCAACGGCGGCGTAGCAGTTGGTCTTGATTTCCATTAGCGATCAGCCTCCGTATCGACGCCGATTTGCACAACCTGCATCACGTTGGTGGGGCGCGGGCTGGGTGCGGCCGGGTCGAAGCTCGCCAGGTGCGCGCTGCCGGCGGCATGCGGGGAAGTGGTGCGGTCACCCAGGGTTACCACGCAGATATCGCCATCGTGCACGAAGCCCTTTTCCTTAACCACGCCGCAGGCCTGTTCCAAGATGAACGAGGCATCGCCCACCACGTTGCCCAAAACCGGGGTAACGCCCCAGTTCAGCTGCAGGGAACGACGGTAGGCCTCTGTGGAGGTGACGGCGTAGATGGGCACGTTGGGACGGTAGTTGGAAACCAGGCGCGCGGTGCGGCCGGTCATGGTGGGCGTTACCACGCAGCAGGCCCCAACGCTTTCTGCCGTGGTTGCGGCGGCAAGGCCCACGACGGCAGAAATGCTGTTGTACTTGTCAGCGCGGTTGGGGATTGACCCCTCCGCGTACAGGTAGGGCTCGCTTGCCTCTGCGATCTGCGCCATGGTCTGGACGGCCGGCACGGCGTACATGCCGATGGCGGTTTCGCCCGAAAGGGTAACGGCATCGGCTCCATCGTAGATGGCGTTGGCCACGTCGGCGACCTCGGCGCGGGTGGGGCGCGGGTTGCGGATCATGGAATCCAGCATCTGCGTGGCGCAGATGGCCGGACGGTAGGCGCGGTTGCACGCCTTGATGATCTTCTTCTGAAGATGGGGAACCTGGTTCGAGGGAACCTCTACGCCCAGGTCGCCACGGGCAACCATCACGGCGTCGGATGCCTCGATGATGTCGTCGATGTTCTTCACCGCATCGGCGTTCTCGATCTTTGCCACGATGCGGATGGCGCTGCCGCCGTTCTCGATGAGGAACTGGCGGATGGTTTTCACGTCTTCGCCGCAGCGCACAAACGATGCGGCCACGAAATCCACTTCCTGCTGAATGCCGAACAGCAGGTCTTCCTTGTCCTGCTCGGTCATAACGGGCAGCGGAACCTCGGTGTCGGGCAGGTTTATCTGCTTGCATTCACCCAGCATGCCGGAATTCTGCACCGTGCATTGGATCTCGGTGCCATCAACGCGGTCTACGGCGAGCTCGATCAGGCCATCGTCCACCAGGATGATGGTGCCGGGCTCTACATATTTATACAGGCCCTTACAGGTTTGGCGAACACGGCGGGAAGTGCCCAGCACTTCTTCTTCGGTAAGGAAGAAGTTGTCGCCGGCGCGCAGGAGCACGGGTTTGCCGCCTTCGAGCTTGCCGGTGCGGATGGAAGGCCCCTTGGTGTCCAGCATGATGGCCACGGGGGCGTCCAGCTCGCGGCGGACCTTCTTCAGGCGGTCCATGCGGGCCTTGTGCTCGGCGTGGGATCCGTGCGAGAAGTTGCAACGGGCCACGTCCATGCCGGCGACGACAAGGTTCTTCAAAGCCGACTCTGAGTCCACGGCGGGACCCAGGGTGCAGATGATCTTGGTTCGCTTCATCATGGGGATGACGCGCCTTTCGCTCGTGCGGTTGAATCCCGTTCGAGGGCATAGCTCTACCGCTAAACGACAATACGTTCAGAATTGTAATCTTTTTTAACAAATTGTGCTTGTCTTCTTCGATTCCCATGAATCGGATATCCCTATAAATGCGCAGGTGGGGTTGTTCGCGCATAATCAGGGGGAAGAACAGGGTCGCATAGGCGAAAGGCGGCTGGTATGGCCTGTGGGCAAGAACTCGATTCGGCTGGCGCGGTGGCAATGGGCGCCGAAGCGGTAACGACTCAACTGAAGCTTCATGCGGCGGAAATCGAGCCGTACGTTATAGAGGTGCGTCGGCGTCTCCATGCCCATCCCGAGTTGAGCGGGCAAGAGGTTGAAACGGCAAAATATCTTGCTGCCGAACTGGATGCGCTGGGGGTTGGGTATCGTCAGGTGGCCGACGCGGGCATCGTTGCCACTGTCCGTGGCAGCGCTCCCGATGCGTATGATTCCGTCGGCAACCCACGCCGCCGCGTTGCCTTGCGTTCCGATATCGACGCCTTGCCTGTGCTGGAGCAGACCGGCGTGCCGTATGCCTCCCGAAACGAAGGAGTCATGCATGCCTGCGGGCACGACTGCCATATGGCCATGATGTTGGGCGCGGTCCGCCTCCTGCTTTCTATTCGCCAGCAACTGCGTGGCGAGGTGCGCATCATCTTCCAGCCGGCGGAGGAGATTTCCATCGGTGCCCGAAAGATGATCGAAGCCGATGCGCTGGAGGGCGTGGATACCATCTTCGCCTCTCATATATGGAGTGAGGTGGACGCTGGCACGGTTTCCGTGGAGCCCGGTCCCCGCATGGCGAACTGCGACTGGTTCCGTGTGGATGTTTCGGGATCGGGCGCCCATGGCGCCATGCCCCATAAGGGCATCGATGCGGTGGTGGTAGGCGCCGCTATCGTCGAAGCGCTGCAGGTGGTGGTTAGCCGTGACGTTTCGCCGTTCGACCCAGCGGTGGTTACCGTGGGCGAGTTCCATGCAGGCACTGCGCGCAATGTGATGGCGGGAAGCGCTTACCTTACGGGCACGGTGCGCTCGTTCACGCCGGAGGTGCGCGCGTACCTGCAGCAGCGCATGGCGCATATCGTGGAGGAAACGGCAGCATCGTTCGGCGCCCGTGCGGAGTTCACGTGGGAGTTCGGCAACTCGTGCCTGGTGAACGATGCCGCTTGCGCCGCCCGCGCGCAGGCCTCGGTTGCGAAGGTGTTGGGTGAACAGGCACTTTGCCATTACGAGGGCACCCTTTCCGGCGAGGACTTCTCGGAGTATTTGGCCTTCGTGCCCGGCGCGTTGGCTTTCGTCGGCACGCGCAACCCGGAGGTTGGGGCAAGCTTCCCGCAGCACAGCTGCTATTACACGGTGGACGAAAGCGTGCTCATAGGCGGTTCGCTGGTGGCAGCACAGTACGCCTACGATTTCCTGGCGGAAGGATAGAGCTCAACACGTTGTTTTCCCGGGTTCGGCGGTCGGCTCCCCGGGGCTTCGCTTCGGGCCCGGCGCCGACTCTGGTCTTGCTGCTTCAGTCCTGGCGACGCCCTGCTTTTCTGCATCGACCACATGCCGAACAGCGCCCAGCCTTTACCGGGTCCTTTCGGCTGTCCCGCCGGCTTTGCTGGCACTGGGTCTGTTCGCCCGTGCTGGGCGCTACAATGGCGGTAGGGACTGCCGGGAAAGATATTGCGCCGGCAGGTTTTCGATGCGCGCAATGCGTTGGGGTACAGCGCGCTTGAGGGGAAGGGGCTGCTATGCAGGAGAAAGACGTTATCCGTTGGGGCGTTATCGGCTGCGGGGATGTGGTCGAGACAAAGAACGGTCCAGGCCTGTACCTGGCCGCGCATTCGGAGCTTGTTGGCATTTGGAATCGAACCAAGCAGAAAGCGGTTGACTGGTGCGCTCGCCACGGGCACGGCCGCGCATTCGACTCGCTCGATGAACTGCTTGCCGATCCAAGAGTCGACATCGTCTACGTTGCTACCACCCCCAACTGCCATAAGGAGCATGCCATTGCCGTGGCGAATGCCGGCAAGGATTGCTACCTGGAAAAGCCCATCGCCCTTACTTGGGATGAGGTGCAGGAGATAAAGGCGGCGTTCGAGGCGGCGGGCAAGCGTTGCTTCGTTGCCCACTACCGCCGAGGCATGCCGCGCTATCGCGAGCTGAAGAGCCTGCTCGATTCAGGGAAGATCGGCACCGTGCGTGGCGTCCAGGTTATCCGCACGCAGCGCCAAACGGCTGAGGAGCGCTTGCCGGAGGTGGAAAAACCCTGGCGTGTGCGCCCGGAGGTTTCCGGCGGGAGCCATTTCTTCGAAGGCGACGCGCATATGCTGGACCTCATTGCGTTCTTGGCGGGCGGGCCCATTGCCGATTTCAGCTTGAAGGTAGACAACCGTACTGGCTGCTACCCGGGGGAGGACACGGTTGCCCTTTCCGGCGAAACCGCCAACCATGTGATGGTTTCGGGCATCTGGTGCTATGCAACGTACAAGGCCATCGACCGCTTCCTCGTATATGGCGACAAGGGCAGCGTCGAATTCTCGTATTACGACAATGCCGCGCCGATCAAGGTTGAGACATTGGCCAACCCCGAAGCCGTTGCCCACGAGGGGGTGATGGGCGGCGTTCGCAAGGAAGCCGAGCTGGTGGTTGAAGAGCTTTGCCCGCCTGTCGAGAGCTACCCCGGGAACGGTCAGATCCAAGACATCGTCAACGAGTTGCGTGGCGTTCCCGGTGCGGTGTGCACCAGCACGTTGGACAACGCCCTCAATACCCTGCGCATCACCTGGGCTGCTCACGAGCTGCGCGCAAATCAGCTTGCGAACCAATAGGCGCTTTGGCCAAGCGTAATCATCAGGCCCTGCCGTGCAGGGGCACAGGGCATACCCGGCAAGATAGGGCGAAGCGGCATGCACAGCAAGGGGCGGAGCCGGGATCCCCGATTCCGCCCCTTGGGTGGAGGGTGTTCGATGGATGAGTTCGTCGGGCATCCCGCCTTTCCCGAAGTCCTTGCCCCTAATCCATCTTGCGGTTGATGGTGTAGCCGAAGAGCTTTTTGGACTGGTTGGCCAGGTAGATGCAGAACAGCAGGCCAACCACGGAAGCGGCAAGCAGCAGGCCCATCATGGTGTACAATGCGCCGGTCTCGCCCATGGCGGTGGTCATGGCTCCCACGATGAAGGGCAAGAAGGTTGCACCCACGCCCATGAACGTCATGTACATCCCGGTGTTGCGACCCTTCGGGCCGGGGCAGTAGTTCTGGCGAACCACCAGGCCGGTTTGCAGGGCGCCGCCGGCTGCGAAGAAACCCAGCATCGCGATGGCCACGTAGACGATGGCCACATTGGGAACCACCAGTACCAGCGCCAGTGCCAGGGTAGAGAACGCGAAGTCGATCAGCAGCACCTTCAGCGGGTTCCAGCGCAGCTTGCCCATCATCACGGCCCAGAAGAACACGGCGGTGATGGACCCAACGGTGTAGATGGATGCCAACGCAGCGCCGCCCATTTCGTCCAATCCCAGGTTGGCCATGCCGAAGGCCTTGGTGTACTGCTGGGCGCCGTACATGATGAACATGCAGATGAACGCCATAAGCAGGGTGAACGCCTGCACCAGTGCGCCGGGCTTCTTCAACATGGCGTCTTTTGCTGCCTGGATTTCCGCCTGGGCTTCGTCCATTCCGCTATCGCCCTCGGCCTTGGTGGCGCGTTCGTCGTCATAGCGGAACGGCGTGACGATGGTCATGATCAGGCATAACACGGAAAGCGCGATAGGCAGGTAGATGTTAACGTGCCAGATCTCCGGTGCGCTGAACCAGGCGACGAACAGCGGGTAGATAACACCCATAACCGAAACGGCCGCCTTGATGCCGATAACGCCGGAAGCTGCGTATTTCGGCTCGGCTTCCTGTGCGGCGGGGTAGAGCGCGGCGTCCCAGAAGCCCGAGGTGGCCGCGCCGGAAAGGAAGGCCGCTACGTAGCACATGGTGGCATCGGTTACCACGAGCATCAGCGTGAAGCAGATGATGTAGGCAATGGCGCCGGCAACGGCGAATTTCTTGCGGCCGATACGGTCGGAGAACTCTCCGCCGATCCACACGCTTACCAGCTTGCCGAATCCCATCCAGGCGATTGCCATGGAAACGGCGGCAGAGCCCTGCGTGGGGTCGGTGATACCCCATTGGGTGTAGAAGTTGACTTTGTTCTGGCTCAGGATGAGGGCCTGGATGCCGTACGTGAAATAGCACATGTACACGGTTGCCAGGGCAAAGCCGTAGTGTTTGGCTCTCTGTGCTGCAGCGGACAATTCTTCTCCAATCGTTGATGGCTCGGCTTCGAAGGCAAAACGGCATCCCCCACAAGGAGCCTCCCTGGTTGCTCGTCTGTATATGACGTTTTGGATTTGAAAGGCTGCGCTTTGCGCTGCGGTGCAAAACGGTGTGTATGCTACCCCCACTCGAAATTTCCGAACGTGTTCGAGAATGTTGCGACCTATTCGATATGAATGGGAAAGCAATAGCTACAGGCTATCTAGCCTGCAATCATGTGAACAACTGAGGTGAATCGGTGGGAGATATAAGCCATAAACATCGAAAAACTATGGATCCATTTCTGGCGGATATGAGTTGGGGATTATCCGGCGGTCGTGGTGCTTCTCGTTTCGGTTGCTTTTCGCTATGGGTTGGACGCTAACGGATGGGCGTTTGCCCAAGGGCTGGATGGTATCCTTGGAAGTGCATTACGCCGCACGGGGGAAGTGCTTGGTCGAGGGCTGCTTGGGCTCAAGCGGCCTGGGCGTTAACAATGGAATTTGCAGGCGGCGCCAGGCGTGTGCCGTGCGAAGGTATACAGAGGGGAAGATCGATGAGCTCCAAGAAAAAGAACCAGAAGCCCAATCCCAACAAGCGCAAGGAAAAAGAGCCTCAGATCACATGCCCTTTTTGCGGCGGTACGAATTTCAAGTACGAGGCAACCCGCCGCCGCGTGCCCAGCAAATGGTATGTGCACGTCATTGTGGCTGCCGTGGTTATCGGCATCGCGTTCGTTATGCCGTACTTCTCCATCGCATTCGCGGTTGCCTATATCGTGCTCACGTTCATGCCGCGCAAGGTGCTGGTGGGAACTTGCCAGGACTGTGGTGAGGAAACGCTGTTCAACCAACCCGAAGACGGCAGTCTTACCCCGAAGTTCAACCAGCCCTGGAAGTAGGTTCAGTCTGCGCCGGCGGCTGCCGCGTCATCGTTGCGATACGTGCTTGTAGCATTCTGGAAACGTTCGGCACCTAGCATGGGGTTCGGAAAAACAGGTCGCACGTTGCGGCTGCATCAAACAGCATACGAACCGAAAAGAGAGCGCCCCATGGCTAAGAAGAGCGGAAAGTCGAAGAAGAACGCGCAGGCTGAAGAGCTGAAGTACGTCCCCGGCAGGAAGGTGGCGTGTGCAATGATGTTGGTTGCGGCTGCGTTCGCGCTGGTCATCGCCCTCTTCTCGCTGGCACAGGGCACCATTGCCTGGGTTGCGATATTCGGTGCCCTTTCCGCCATCGCGTTCTACATGGCCTACATGCTGCGAGCCGAGCTTCGCGAATCCCACTAACCTGCAGCTCTTGCATATTCGAAAAACGAACGGCGGCCAGTCCCTTCTTGGGTTGGCCGCCGTTCTACGTTTTCCGCACCTGTCCGCGCCGCGGGCTGGGGCATCATCCCTTCGGGGATTCCCGTTCCGCTGTTTGA
>CAVIKC010000006.1:1781-60096 GCA_963643405.1 Succinivibrio sp. | reverse complement strand
GGCGAGTGCTTGCCGCCCACCATACCGGTGTACTTGCCGGACTGCACCAGCACGCCTTCCGCCTCGTAGGATTTCTCCCAGTCAACAGACGTGACTTTGCGCTCCTGCACGCCGTTGAGCTGCGGATACAGCGGGTCATCTTCGCCTAGGATGATGGGGATGATGGGCAGGTCGTACTTGCGGGCGAACTCGAAGTCGCGCTGGTCGCCGCAGGGAACGGCCATTACCGCGCCGGTGCCGTAGTCGGCCACGATGTAGTCGGCAACCCATACGGGCACCTTTTCGCCGTTCACGGGGTTCAGCACGTAGCGGCCGGTGAAGGCGCCGTGCTTTTCGCGGTCGCCCTGGGCGCGCTCGACGGCGCTTACCTTCTTGGCAGCTTCCACCAGCGCCATGACGTCGGCCTCGTATTCCGTGCCGCACACCAATTCGTGCACCAGCGGGCTTTCGGGCGCAAGCAGGAAGAAGCTGCAGCCGAACAGCGTGTCGGGGCGCGTGGTGAACACGGTGATGGTCTGGGCGTCGTCTTTGCCTTCTGCGGCAACGAGCTCGAAGTCGACCTCGGCGCCTTCGGAGCGGCCGATCCAGTTTGCCTGCATCTGCTTTACCGGCTCGGGCCAGCCGTCAAGCTGGTCCAGGTCGTCGAGCAGCTCCTGCGCGTAATCGGTGATCTTGTAGTACCACTGGGTAAGGTCGCGCTTTTCAACCGCGCCGTGGCAGCGCCAGCACTCGCCTTCGGTTACCTGCTCGTTGGCAAGAACGGTTTTGCAGTTGGGGCACCAGTTAACCGGGCTGTTGCGGCGCTCCACCAGGCCGCGCTTGTACATCTGCAGGAAGATCCACTGGCCCCAGCGGTAGTATTCCGAGTCGCACGCAACGACGGTACGGTCCCAGTCGTAGGAAAAGCCCATGCGCTTGAAGCTGGCCTTCTGCGTTTCGATGTTCGCATAGGTCCACTTCGCCGGATGGGAATTGTGCTTGATGGCGGCGTTTTCCGCAGGAAGGCCGAATGCGTCCCAACCCATGGGATGCAGCACATCGTAGCCGCGCATGCTGTAGTAGCGGGCCGTTACATCGCCGATGGTGTAGTTGCGCACATGGCCCATGTGGATGTCGCCCGAAGGATACGGGAACATCTCAAGCACGTAGCGCTTGGGCTTGCTGGTATCCTCGGTTGCCTTGTGCGCGCCCGTATCGGCCCACACCTTCTGCCAACGCGGCTCAATCTCGTGCGGATTGTATTCTTTCATGCGGCAATTCCTTTTCCGACATCTTCCCTGCTTGCGAAGCTGGCCAACACGATGGCTGCCAGCGCAAATCCATATACGGTTTGCCATTATACTGCCTTGATCGGCAGGCATGGCCCATTGTGTAAAACAGGCGCAATCGGGGCGGCCGGGGTGCGACGGAGAAGCGCTGTTGCGCAGGGCAGAGCCGCGGCACGGGCAGGCTGCCTGTGGGCAAGGCCTGCGTTGCCAAGGCCATCAACCGACAGCCGCCAACCCGAGCCTATGCACCCATTCGCTATGAGCCTGCCAGCAGCACCCCCACCCGAACCGCTGCCGTGTTTCACCCAACAAGCAAGAAGAGCCCCGAGGGGCTCTTCAGATAGATTGCCAGACGAAGGCCAGGGAACCGCCTGTGGCGACCGATGAGTCGGTCCCCTTTGGCCGCCGCCCAAGCCGACATGGCTACAGGATGCGGTAGCTCACCGTGCGCAAACCCCAGTCCTGGCAGGTGCTGAAACCGAACGCCTTGAACACGCCGGGCTGCAGGTCGAGCGAACGAGAGCCGCCACCCAAGCCGCCACAATCGTTGATGGTGGCAACGACTGTTTTGCCGCCGTACTTGATCTCCACCGCATGCCCGAAGTAGGAGCGGTAGTTCGACCAAGCCATGGGAATGGCAACGCCCATCGAGCTGTCGTTGCAGACTGCACCCGTTGCCGTGGTACCCGGGTTGGGAGTGCCGGCATCGGAGCTGCCACCGTAGGCCGAGGCAACGCCCGTCTTCCAACCGGTCGAAGAATCGGAGCTGCTGTTAGAACCGGAGTCCGAGTTGCTGGACCCGCTGTCGCTGTTGGTGTTGGCACTCGGCGTGCGATCGGTGTTGGTGTTCCAGTTGGCGCTTTCCTGCGCCTGGGCCTGCTTCTGCTCTTCGGCTGCCTTCATCTGCTCGGCTTGAGCCTGAAGGGCAGCCAATGCCGCCTGCGCCTGAGCTTCCTGGATAGAGGAAACCTTCGCCGAGGCATCGTTTACCACCTGCTGAGCCTGGGCCTTCTTCTGCTCGGATTCGTTCAGGAGCTTCTGCTGCGCATCGCGCTGGGAATCAAGCTCCTCGAGCGCGGACGAGAAGGTATCGCGCAGCTGCTTCTGCTCAGCTACCTTTTCCGCCTCGTCTTCCTGGATGGCGGTGTAGTAGGTGAGGTTCTTGGTGAAGTCGGCGATGCTCGCAGAGGTAAGCACGATGCTCACCAATGAGAGCGAGCCATCGCTTTTGTACTGGGAGAGGATGGCGTCGGAAAGCGTATCGCGCCCTTTGAGCATCTGCTGCTGAGCGGAAAGGACCTTCTCTGTGGTGTCGCTGATCTGGGCATCGAGGCTCGAGAGCTGCTGTTGCAGGGCATCGTATTCCTTGTTCAGGGAATCCAGCTCAGCGGAGGCGGCCGAAAGGGTTGCCTGGGCATCGGAGAGCTCGTCCGCATGCGCCTGGCGCAGCGATCCGGGAAGGGGCAAGGCAACCGAGGCAGCCAAAACCATGCTGAACGGCACCGCGAAAAGTGCTTTGTGTAGCGTATTAAACATGGTTGAAAGTGTAGCGTACCGGCCAGATGACGCCTAATCGGCGGGAATCAGCAGGCCCTTCACCTGTGCCTTCGACCAATGCATATACGCAGGTGAATCGGTGAATTCAACCCGCATCTCACCCTCTTGCAGACGGGGAGATTTTATGAAGAGACCCACAGCTTGTCACAGTTGTCCAAAAAAGAAACGGGAGCCCGAAGGCTCCCGAGGATTTCCGAACGCGTTCGTTCACCGCCAAGACGGCTAAGGACATTAGCGGATGGTGTTGCTGACGTAAGGCGTCTTGTCCTTCAGCAGAACGTCGTGTGCGCCGCCCTCCACGATTGAAGTGGAGCTGATAACGGTGAGCTTCGCCTTTTCCTGCAGCTCGGGGATGGTAAGCGCACCGCAGTTGCACATGGTGCTCTTCACCTTGGAAAGCGTGATGTCCACGTTGTCCTTCAACGGGCCGGCATAGGGAACATAGGAATCCACGCCCTCTTCGAAGGTCATGCCCTTCTTCTTGCCGCCCAAATCGTAGCGCTGCCAGTTGCGAGCACGGCTGGAACCTTCGCCCCAGTACTCCTTCATGTGCTGGCCGTTCACCACAACCTTGTTGTTGGGAGCCTCGTCGAAACGGGCGAAGTAGCGGCCCAGCATGATGAAGTCGGCGCCCATGGCCAAAGCCAGCGTCACATGATGGTCGTACACGGTGCCGCCGTCGGAGCAAACCGGCACGTAGATGCCCGTTTCGCGATAGTACTCGTCGCGTGCCTTGGCCACTTCGATAAGGGAGGTTGCCTGACCACGGCCGATGCCCTTGGTCTCGCGCGTGATGCAGATGGAGCCGCCGCCGATGCCCACCTTGATGAAGTCGGCGCCAGCCTCTGCCAGGAAGCGGAAGCCCTCGGCATCCACCACGTTGCCGGCACCCACCTTCACGGAGTCGCCGTAGTGGGAGCGGATCCAGGCGATGGTGCGGCTCTGCCATTCGGAGAAGCCCTCGGAGGAGTCGATACACAGGGCATCGGCACCAGCCTCTACCAGCGCAGGAACGCGCTCGGCGTAGTCGCGCGTGTTGATGCCGGCGCCAACCAGGTAGCGCTTATGGGAGTCCAGCAGCTCGTGCGGGTTGGACTTGTGCTGCTCGTAGTCCTTGCGGAACACCATGTACATAAGGTTGTCGTCATCGTCGACGATGGGAAGGGAGTTCAACTTGTTGTCCCAGATGATGTCGTTGGCTTCCTTCAGCGTGGTAGCCGAGGTGCCAACGATAAGCTTTTCGCGCGGGGTCATGAACTCGGAGACAGGGGTGTCCAGGTCCATGCGGGAAAGGCGGTAGTCGCGGCCGGTGACGATGCCCAGCAGCTTGCCCTGGCCCTTGCCGCCCTCGGTAACGGGCATGGTGGTATGGCCGCTCTTTTCCTTCAGCGCCACAACATCGCGCAGGGTGGCGTTAGGGGTGAGGTTGGAATCGGAGCGGACGAAGCCGGCCTTATGGTCCTTGACGCGACGCACCATGGCAGCCTGGCTTTCGATGCTCTGGGAGCCGAAGATGAAGGAAAGGCCGCCCTGCTGGGCAAGGGCAACGGCCATGCCGTCATCGGAAACGGCCTGCATGATTGCGGAAACCATGGGGATGGAGAGCTTCAGTGCAGGCTCTTCGCCCTTCTTGTAGCGAACCAAGGGAGTGGAGAGGTCTACCTTCTCGGGGATGCACTCCGAAGAGGAGTAGCCCGGTACCAGCAGGTACTCGTTGAAAGTACGCGAGGGTTCGTCGAAATAATGTGCCATGTAGCGCTCCTTAGTGAGTCTCATTTTCCGATTCCCCGCTCTAGCCGGTCCCCTTCATGCCCGGTTGGTTTCCGCGAGGTTAACCCATTATAGACACCCGCACGAAACATGGGAAAGCTATACAAGAAAAATGCCACCGCCCAGTAGGACGATGGCGGTTGAGTCTCGTTGCCGAATGACGCAAAACTTAGGAAGAACTGGCTTTTTGAAACACCACTCGCATTGTTGGACGAGACAGCGAGCGAACTTCTGGTGAGTGCAGCTGGCAGGAAAGCGGGCGCCAGGCGTGCTTCGCACGTCCAGCCCACTTGGACCGTCAGCTGTGCCACCAGAAGTTCGCGCAGCGTCATTGCGTCTCATGCGGACCTCCGATGGCCGTCAGGCCATCGGAACCGTCACCGCTAGGCTTCCAAGAATGCAACGTATCCGCGGAAAGCCTCGTAGATATCCGCTTTGCTGGTTGCCTCCCAGGGAGCGTGCATGGAAAGCACTGCCACACCGGAGTCGATAACATCCATGCCGTACTTCGCGGGGATGTAGGCGATGGTCCCGCCGCCACCCGCATCTACCTTACCTAACTCGGCGGTCTGGAACGAAACGTCGGCGTCGTCCATGACGCGGCGAACGTAGGCCACGTATTCCGCACGCGCGTCGTTGGAGCCACTCTTGCCGCGTGCGCCCGTGTACTTGTTGAACACCAGGCCCTTGCCAAGGTAGGCGGCGTTCTTGGGCTCGAACACCGAAGCGTAGGCTGGGTCGAAGCCGGCGGAAACATCGCTGGAGAGCATGCGCGATGCGCTCAAGCAATGGCGCAGGGAAAGGGCGCCGGTCCCCTCGGTAAGCTCAACGATCTCGGCGATGGTGTTCTCGAAGAACTGCGAGGCCATGCCGGTGGCGCCCACGCTTCCGATCTCCTCCTTGTCTACCAACACGCATACCGCCGTCTTCTTAGGTGCGGTTACCACCAGCTGAGCTTCCAGGGAGGTATAGGCGCACACACGGTCGTCCTGGCCGTAGCCAAGCACCATGCTGCGGTCGAAACCGAGCTCGCGGGCACGGCCAGCCGGTACCACCTCGATCTCGGCGGAAAGGAAGTCCTCTTCCTCGATGCCGTATTTCTCTTCCAGCAGCTGCAGCGCGAAGGCCTTCACCGGCTCCTTGGCCACGGCCTTTTCCTCATCGGAGGCATCTTCCTTGTCCCCGATGACCAGGGGGCGATTGCCGATAAGCACATCCAGGCTCTCGCCTTCCACAACCTCGCTGCCCTTCTTCGCCATCTGCTGGTTGCCCAAATGCGGCAGAAGGTCGGTTACGCAGAACACCGGGTCGCCCGCATCGTCGCCCACGTTCACGTCTACCACGGTGCCGTCGGTCTTCGCAACAACGCCGTGCAGCGCCAGCGGCAGGGTTACCCATTGGTAGTGCTTGATGCCGCCATAGTAATGGGTATCCAGGAAGGCGAATCCGTTGCTTTCGTATACCGGGTTCTGCTTCAGGTCCAGGCGGGGGCTGTCGATATGCGCGCCCAGGATGTTCAAGCCCGCCTCCAACGGCTCGGTGCCGATGCAGGCAAGGATGAGAGACTTGCCGTGCACGCCAGCCCATACCTTGCTACCCGGCTTCAGGGGCGTGCCTGCCGCAACTGCTTCCGCAAGCGGCTTGTAGCCGGCGGATTCAGCCTGGGCAACCGCCGCGGCAAAGCAGCGGCGCTCGGTTTTGTTGTTGGAGATGAAATCGATGTAGCGGGAGGAAAGTGCGTCCAACTCTTCGAGCTGGGCATCGCTGTACTTCTCCCATGCAACCTTGTGTTCCACGCGGAACCACCTTCCCTAGGCGTTTGTTTATCGCCAAAAAGGATAGCACGCCAAGGTTTCGGTTCGGCTTCACCTAGGCACGGAACGCAGGAACGAAAAAGGGACGGCCATCAAGCCGTCCCTAGATGAATCACTGCGACGAGGGCCCTACCCAAGCCGATCGAAAGCTATTGCCAGTCTTTGCCCACAACCACAAGGATATCGCCGCTGAAGGAATAAGTGCCGTCGTTTTTCTTAACGGTGCCCTTCCCCAAAAGGTCGGCCACTTTCTGAGCCTTCTCCTGGTTGCTGCCATCGTAGATGACCAACGTGTTCTTGTAGCTGTAGTCGTCGGCGTTGCCGGTTTCGCAGATTGCGCCCTGCGGGGTAAGCTTTGCTGCTGCCTGGCTGGCACAGCCGCTGATGCCGGCGCCGTTCTTCACGGCGACTTTGGTTCCAGAAAGCGAAGAAGAGGAATCCGACGTGCTGCTGGAGCCCGTATCACCCGAACCGGAGCCGCCGCTACCGGAAGAGGCCATCACCGTGCCCGATGCCTTGTCGACCACGTCTTCCTCCGTAGGAGACAGGCCCTGCTTCACACGGCTCATCATCTTGTCCCACTGGGTTTTCTGCAGTTTCTCGTACCAAACGTTGTTCTCGTACACCGATTCGGTGGGAACCGCCGCCGAGTACACGTTGCTGTCGGTATCGATGCCCACCATCGACTGGGCAAGGCCAAGGATGCCGGAGACGGAATAGTCGGTAGTGATGTACTGAGCCAGAGTGCTTACCGTATTCGTGAGGGTAGCGATATCGGAGCTCATGAGCTTCTTCATGATGGCCGAGATCATCGTGCGCTGGTTGGCGGCACGGATGGCGTCGCCATCGCCGATCTTGTCGTAGGCGTGGCGGCTGCGGCAGTAGATGAGCGCCTGCTCGCCGTTCAAGGTTTGCTCACCTGCGGCAAGGTAACCGGTGTAATCGGGGTCGTTGATCTCGTACTGCACATCGATGTCGATGCCGCCAAGGGAGTCGACCACCGCGGCAAAGCCATCGAAGTCGATTTCTGCGTAATGGCTGATGGAAACGTCGGCCAGGCTTTCAACGGCCTTCACTGCCCCCGATGGGCCGCCAAAGGCGTAGGCGGCATTGATCTTCTGCGTGCCATGCGAGCCGATGGTCACCTGCGTATCGCGGGGGATGGAGATAAGGGTGACTTCCTTGTCTTTGGGATCGATGCGCGCAAGGATCATGGAGTCGGTGCGGTAGGCACCGCCGTATTCGTTGGTGGTTTCGCGCTCTTCGCTCTTGTCAATGCCGATAAGCAGCATGTAGAACGGGTCGGAGGCGGAATCGGTTACGGAAAGCGAGCTGAGCAGGTCTTGGTCTACCCCATCGTTCAGCGAGCTGTTGATGTTGCTCATATACGCCCAGGCCGCACCAACGCCGGTGAGCAGCAGGACGAGCACGACGGAGAGTGTGGCGATCAGGACGCGCTTGCGATGCCGTTTTTTCTGGGCACGCTTACTGGCCAAAAGCTCTCGGTCATGAGAGCCGGAAACGCCGCCGCGATACGAACGCTCGGAAACCGCAGCGCGGGAGCTGCCCGCGGCGCGATAGCCAGATGCATGAGAGCCCCTGCGCGCGTTGCGATGCGTAGCGGAACGATACGTGGAGTCACCGTAATTGCCGGCGCCGTAGGCATCTGCCCCATGGCGCGGCGTTCGCGAGGTTCGCCCTACGCTGGAATGGGAAGCCCGGCTTCTCTCGCTGCGTGTTTGGCGCCTCGTTGGTTTGTTATTCGAAGCAAACATGAACTCAATAATGAATAACGCACTTACGATGGGCAATTAAATTCATGGAAAGTGCACTCATTCGCACGACAAACGGCCTGCCATGTAACGGTTTGCGGCAAGTTCCACCGCATCATCGAGCTTCGCCAACTGCACCGAAGTGCCCATGCGCTGCTCCAACGCGCGGGATATGAGGTGGTCGGCAATGGCGGGGTTCTTGCCCAGAAGCGGACCATGCAAGTACGTGCCGATGCAGTTCTTGTACACCACGCCATCGTAGCCGGACTCGTCGTCGTTGCCATGGCCCACGTTGGAGATCACGCGGCCGAAAGGCTTCATGCCGGCATCCACCTTGGTGCGGCCCGCATGGTTCTCGTAGCCAACCACTGGCTGCGGGGAAAGATCGGAGCGAAGCCCGATGTTGTCGATAAGGCGATCGAAGCCAGAGCCTGCACGAACGGTTTCCACGCCCAAGATGCCCAGGCCCTCGACCGATTCGTCGCCCATCAGCCAATTGCGGCCAAGGATCTGGTATCCGCCGCAGATGGCAAGCAGGGCTCCACCGCCTTCGATGTAGTCGCTGAGCTGGTCCTTCATGGCTAGCAAGACCTCGGAGGCCAAGTGCTGCTCCCTGTCGGGTCCACCGCCCAGGAACACGATATCGGCGTTCGAGAGGTCCACCTGCTGACCGTAGTTCACCGTTTCCACTTGCACGGGAATGCCGCGCCACACGCAGCGTTGCGCCAAAACACGCACATTGCCACCATCGCCGTAGAGGTTCAGCAGGTCGGGGAACAGGTGCACTATGCGCAGCGGCTTGGCAGCCAATGCCTCCAGCCCCGGCTGCTGCACCAAGCCGGTGCCCTGCCATTCCTTCGAGCAATGCGCCTGCGCCGTTCCCTCGGTCGGCTTGGAAACCGCGCCCTTATCGGCGCGGGCCATGAGCGCCGAGCGCACCGCCGGCAGCGAGGTGTAGTTGGCGATGGCGTAGATGTTCCATTCGGAGGGAAGCGCCAAGGCGGCATCGACCACCTCGTTCACGCTGTCCACCGTCTGCGCGTCGATGCCCGCGTACTTCAGGCGCAGCTGCAGATCGTTCTTACGGATGCCGCCGGCAAACACCAGCACGTCTTCCTGGCTGGCAAGCTCCTCGAAGTCGCAGTCCCAGATCCAGGAGATGTCGTGGCCATCGGCCTCGTTGTCGTTGATGAAGAACGCGGCAACCTTCTTGCCCTTCGCCTGCGTGATGAGCTTCATGTTCTGGTTGAAGCCGGTGGGGTTCTTCGCCAGGTTCAGAAGCACCGGGCGGCCTTCGATGGAAAGCGACTGCAGGCGGCCGTTCTGCGGGTCGAATAAGTCGACCGCGCGCTGGAACACCTCGTCGGACACGCCGGCGCAGTGCGATGCCAACCATGCGGCCATCACGTTGTACACCATGTAGGAACCTGCACGCTGGGCATGCAGAGAGACCGTGTTGCCCGTTGCCGCTTCCTCTACCTGGAAGGTGATCTCGTCGCCGAACACCACGTTCTTCGCCGCAAAGTCCAAATCGGGGCGATGGAAGCCGCAGTTAGGGCAGGAATACGTGCCCAGTTGGCCGTACTGCCGGTAGCCATAGGTGAACATGGCGCTGCAACGCTGGCACATCTGCGCATCGGCAACCACGTTCTGGGCCTGATGCATGTCTTCCCCTACGCCGAAGGCGATGGTCTTGTTGGGCACCTTCTGCGCAATGATGGTGCACAACGGGTCGTCGGCGTTGTACAGCAGCACCGTGTTGGGGCTTTCGGTAAGCGCCTGGGCAATAGCGTCCTGCACACGGTCGATCTCGCCGCAGCGGTCAAGCTGGTCGCGGAACAGGTTCAGCAGCAGCACGTAGCTGGCCTGCACCTGCGGCAGCGTATGGGCCAGCCACAGCTCGTCGCTTTCGAACACGCCCCATTCAACCGTGCCCTTCGTTTGCAGCAGCGTGCTGGCCACACCGTAGGCCAGGTTGGCACCCGTGCGGTTGCAGGCGATGCTCTTGCCCTGACGTTCCAGCGCATCGGCGATCATGTTGGTGATGGTGGTCTTGCCGTTGGTGCCCACCACCACGATGGACCCTTCGGTCACTTTGCCCATTTGCTCGGCAATGATCTGCGGGTCTATCTTGAGGGCAATCTTGCCAGGCAGGTTGGCCGCCGGGCGATGCGCCAAATGCCGCAACCCCCAGGTTGAAAACGCGCTTGCTGCCTTTGCGCCCGCTTTGCGAATGCCCATTGCCCGATCCTCCGATTCATGCCCGCCAAAATGCGGTGGAGTGAATAATGCAAGAAGGAACGCCGGAAAAGCCGAAAGCCCATTCGGCGGTTCCTTAGCTGCACATAATAAAGCGAGGGACGGATTCCCGTCCCTCGCACCGCATAATCAGCGTAACTGGCTGGCTCGGCCATGACTGACCCTACCTATATAAGCTTGCGGCCTGTAGGCTACTTTGCCGGATAGAAACCGCTGGGAACCTCCGCCAGGTTGATCATGATGTTCTTCGTCTGGCTGTAGTGCTCCAGCATCTGCTTGTGGGTCTCGCGGCCGATGCCCGACTGCTTGTACCCGCCGAACGGCGCGCCGGAGGGGATCTGGTTGTAGGTGTTCACCCACATACGACCGGTGCGGATTCCCTGGGCAACGCGGAAGGCGCGGTTGATGTCGCGCGTCCACACGGCGCCACCAAGGCCGTAGATGGAGTCGTTGGCCATGTCGATGACCTCTTGCTCGTCGGAGAACTTGATCACCACGGCAACCGGGCCGAAGATCTCTTCCTGGCAAACACGACAAGAGTTGTTCGGCATGGCGATAAGGGTGGGCTTCAGGAACGCGCCGTTGGCCAGCTCGCCTTCGGTAGCGCGCTCGCCGCCGCACAGAACAGTGCCGCCTTCCTGCTTGGCGATCTCGATGTAGCCCAAGATCTTCTCGGCTTGGCGCTGGTCGATCTGAGTACCCATCTGGGTATCCTCTTCCCAAGGCAGGCCGACCTTCACGTTGTTGAAGGCCTCGACCGCCTGGGCAACGAACTCGTCGTAGATGTCCTCGTGCACGAAGATGCGGGAGCCGGCACAGCATACCTGGCCCTGGTTGAACAGGATGCCCAGCTGGATGCCATCGATGGCCATGTCGCGCTGCGCATCGGGGAAGATGATGTTGGCCGACTTGCCGCCCAGCTCAAGCGTTGCGGGGATAAGGCGCTCGGCAGCGGCGCGGGCAACGTTGCGGCCCACCTCGGTAGAGCCGGTGAAGGCGAGCTTGGCGAACTTCGGGTTGTCCAAGATGAACTGGCCCGACTTCGAGCCGCGGCCGGTGATGACGTTGAACACGCCGGCCGGGATGACGTCCTGCGTCAGACGTGCCAGCTCAAGAGCGGTAAGGGAAGTGGTGGAGGAGGGCTTCAGCACCGTGCAGTCGCCTGCGGCAAGCACCGGGGCAAGCTTCCATGCGGCCATGAGGAACGGGAAGTTCCACGGCACGATCTGGCCGACCACGCCGATGGGCTCATGCAGCACGAGCGACATCATGTTCTCGGCCACCATGTCGGCCTCGCCCGTTTCTGCCAGCAGGCAGCCGGCGAAGTAGCGGAAATGGTCCACCGAATAGGCAACGTCGATAGCGCGGGTTTCACGGATGGGCTTGCCATTGTCAAGCGTTTCGAGCTGGGCCAGGAACTCGGCGTTTTCCTCGATGATGTCGGCAACCTTGTTCAACACGGCAGCGCGCTCGGCCTTGGTGGTTTTGCCCCAGGTCTCGAACGCGGCAAGGGCGGCATCGGCTGCGGCATCCACGTCCGCTTCGGTGGCATCGGCGATGACAGAGATCTTCTGCCCGTTCGCGGGGCAGACAACGTCGAGCGTTGCCCCATCGGAGGCGTCGACCCACTTCCCGTTGATAAACAGCTGGTAAGACTCTTGAGCGATGTTGTTCATACCGATCATTCCTTTCGCTGCGGCGGGTCCGTTTCCCACCTATGAGTTGCTTCAGCAATGCAAAAATGCCGCGAAACCGATTTCCATCCCATGTCACCGGGGTCGAATGGCCTGTTTCATCCCGCAAGCGGTCGTGAACGTGTAGCAGACTTTATTTCGATTCACTGTTTCTCCACGTTCTGTCCCACATGCGGCATGTTTTAGCAGATTACTGGCTGTTTGTTTATTCTGAATACCGATTATTCGCGATTATGCAACGCTTACCGCTAGGGGAACATTCCCATGATCCGGCGGCTGGTATGCCGCTGCATGGTGGAGAGGGCCTGGCACAGCAGGTCTACCTCTTCGAAGGTGTTGTAGAAGCTCAGGCTTGCCCGACAGCACGTCTCAACGCCAAGGCGGCGCAGAAGGGGCTGAGCGCAGTGCGATCCCACGCGCAGGCAGATGTTGCGCTCGTCCAGGAAGAAGGCAACGTCTTGAGGGTCCACCCCCCGCACATTGAAGGAAACGATGCCCGTGCGATCGGCCTGGGCAGAGGGAATGCCGTACACCTCGGTACAGCCCAATTCCGCCAATCCGCGCAGCAGCCGCCCTGCAAGCCGGCTTTCGCGCCTTGCGATCTCATCCACGCCGATGCCCTGCAGGTACGCAGCCGCCGCGCCCATGCCTATGGCCCCGCCCACGTTCTGCGTGCCCGCTTCAAGCTTGCGAATGTCTTGCAAGTAGCTGGAGCGTTGTTCCCATACCGAGCCAACCATGCCGCCGCCCAACAGGAACGGGGCAACCTCGTCAAGCAGCCCCCCGCGCACATACAGCGCCCCGATGCCTTCAGGCGCATACATCTTATGGCCGGAAAACGCCGCGAAGTCCACGCCCAGATCGTGCAGGTTGATGGGGATATGCCCTGCGCTTTGCGCACAGTCCAACACCACCGCGGCACCTGTGGAATGCGCTAGCCTCGCCACCCTCGCCACGGGGAATACCGTACCCAGCACATTGGAGACGTGGGGAAGGGCAAGGATCTTCGCCGAACAGCCCAGGGCACGGGCAAGGGCATCTTCGTCAAGCCGCCCTTGCGCATCCAGCCCCACGACCCGAAGCACCGCCCCCGTTTCGGCGCACACTCGCTGCCAAGGCAGCAGGTTGCTATGGTGCTCGGCTGCGGTAACCACCACCGCATCGCCCGGGCCCAGGTGCTCAGCCGCCCAGGCAGCGGCAACCAGGTTCAGCGCCTCGGTGGCATTCCGAGTGAAGGCGATCTCTTCCCCACCTGCGCCCAAGAACGCAGCAATGGCAGCGCGTGCCCGCTCGAACGCATCCGTCGCCGCAACGGCGGCGCGGTACAGCCCCCGCGCAGGGTTAGCCGCCCCGGCGCGATAGTAGCCGCACACTGCATCGACCACGCATTCCGGGACCTGGGTGGTGGCCGCATTGTCCAGGTAGACGAGTTCCCCGCCGGTAAAGGCAGGGAACTCGTCTCGTCGTTGTTGCCAATAGTCGTCCATGGCGTTTAGGCGCTTTCAGCAAGAAGGGAAAGCTGCGTATAACGCAGGTCTATCAAGCGCGATGCCGACTTCACCACGCCATGGTACGAGTCCTGGCTGCCGAACCGCTCGCGCAGTACCGTCGCCAGGGAGGTGTCGCCGATGATGCGCTCCACCCAGTCCAGCAGCTGATCGGCTTCCGCCCAGCTTACCGAGCCGCTTCCGCCCGTGGTAAAGCCAAGGCCCGCCGTTCCGAATCGGAAGAACTTGGCGGCCTCTTTCAGGCTGTACAGATGCAGAGGGCTTTCCCCGGCAGCCGCATTGACGTCGAGCACCTCGAGCTGCTCTCCCCAGCCTACCTCCCGAAGCAGGTGCTTGGCCTCGGGGGCGCTCGGTGTATCGAATCCGCCAAGGCTCGCCAGCTCTTCAGGCGTGGCAAGGCCATATGAGTTCTCTATCGAATCCATGGCACTACCCCACTTCCACCCCGTTGGCTGCAAGCTCATCGGCAACGTAGCCCAAGTCGAACGCCTCGAGCGAGGCCCGCGTGGGCCAGCCGCCCTGCGGGTCCCAGCCTTCCAGCGCATAGAACCGGGTCTTCACATCCTCGAACTTCTCCCTGTCCAGCGTGCGGCCGATGCAGCCGTCGAACTTCCATTCGCCGTTCTCGTAGACGGTAAGCGGATAGGAAGACTTCGTGGGCACCTCGTAGACGTAATCGGCGAACTGCTCCATTTCCCGCGTGCGGCCCTGCAGATACCACACCGCACGGTCCATCATCAGGATCTTGCGACCCATCTCCAGGCTTTCCTCGAACGTGAGGTCGAGGCCGGTAACCGCCTTGTACATGCGCGGCTCGAAGTCGGGCGTAGCGCCGGTGGTATCCCAGTTCGGGTCGTTGTAGTTCACCAGCGTGGGCCAAACGGAATCGCACAGGCCCATGGAGGAAAGCCAGAACCTGCCGTAATGGCGCAGCCACGAAACGGTCTTCAGTTTCTCGTCGGAGTAGATGCCCTCTGCGCTGTAGTTGAAGCCCATGGGGTCCAAGCCGGTTGATGCCGCCAAGCGCTGCACCAACTCATCGGCCGGGATGAGGTAGTCGATCTTGGAAAGGTTGCAGATGTAGGGCATCCAATGCACATGCGCGTTGATGCCGTGCTCGTTGATGTCGCGATCGGTGAAGATGGAACCGTAGCTCCATTCCACTTCCAGGCGCGGGTCGTAGTGCTGGTAGTAGTTCCACTGAGGATAGGGGAACAGGCCGGTCTTCGTGTCTTCTTCCCAGCGGCCCCAGGCCTTCACAGCGCGTGCCGGGCCTTCCGCCATCACGTCGCCTAAGCCCTTGCGGTAGGCGATGGAGAACAGGAACTCCTCGATGAACTCACGCGTACCGTACTTGTCGAAGGGGATGTCGGTATCTATCTGCTTGCCGGGGCCCAAGATGCCCATCTTGTACAGGCTGCGCAGGTAATCCAAGAAGCCACGGTCGAAGCCGTTGATGCCCAGCTTGTTCAGCAGGCCGGCGGCGTAGATCATGTCCTCTTTCTTGTCGGCGGTGAGGTAGTACATGGAAGCCGCGCACATGGTGCCGTTGGCGAAGCCGTCGTCGAAGTTGTGGCGGCAGTTGCGGGTGCACCCCGGACAGCCGTAGGGGCGCGCCAGCAGATCGCGCGAGGTCCAGTGCGCGCCGCCCGAACCAGGCTGGCGCGTTATGGTACCGAAGATACGCGCATCGTAGGTGGTGCCGGCCGGGTCGGGCTGCTCATAGGAGGGGTTGTCCACCTTGTACACGAACCGGCGCTGGTACTCCATGCGCAGGTCCAGCAGGGCAGCCGGGTCGGCAACAGGGATGCTCTTCGTTCCGAAGAAGCTGATGGCCTTGAGCTTCTTGGAGCCCCACACGGCGCCCAAGCCGCTCTGCCCCGCCTGGTGCGCGCCATCGGTGGTGATGGTGCCACTGCGCGCAAGGTTCTCGGACGCCGGGCCGATGCAGATCACGGCTGGCTTCTGCGTGCTGCGACCCGCATCGCGCGTGCCTTCCAGCTCGAACCATTCACCATCGGGGGTGCCGTCCAGCACCTTGTCCCAAATGGCCTCTTGCGTCTCATCGGTCCACATGCCCCACAGGTCGTCGGCATCATGGAAGGCAACCTTCTCGTTCTGCACCTCTACCCACACCGGGCCATCGGCAGCACCCGTGATAACCGTGGCGTCGAATCCTGCCGTCTTCATCGATTCCGCGATGCGGCCGCCCATGTTGGAGCGGGTGAACCATTCCGGGTCGGCGAACGATCCGATACCCTGTATCTCCACACGTGCCGCACCCGCCGGCACCGGGGTACCGGAAAGCGGGCTGGAGCAGATGGTCACCACATTGCCCGGATCGAAGGGGCTGATGGTCTTGTCCTTGCAGTAATCCCAGAACAGGGCCGTGCCCATTCCGTGACCGCCGCCCCATTTCTGGTACGGCTCGGAATCGATGACGTCGTAGCTTCGCTTCGTAAGATCCAGCACAAGGATCTTACCCATATATCCTCCAATGGCCTTAGCCATGGTGCACCTCTTTCTCTTTCGCCTTGCCTGCTGACGCGCTTGCCTGCCAGCAGCGCGCCAAGGCTGCCGCTATTTCCACACCGCTTCGCCTTCGGGGGCGATGATCGAAGGATCGGGCGGCACCGATTCCACGGGCAGCACCTTGCCCTCGTCGTCGATGGGGAAGCCCAGGATGGCCCAGTGCTCGTTGCGCAGGTTCACCAAGTAGCCGGAATCGTCCTGCTGCGGAAGTTCTGCGGTGAACTTGATGGCGCTTACCGGGCATACCTTCACGCAGGCTTGGCAGCCGCCCGGACCGCCCTCTTCCTCCATGTACGGGGTGTTCAGGCAGAGATCGCACTTCTGCGCGTGCTTTTCCTCGAAGTTCCATTCCACTCGCGAAGGAGTGAACAGGCAGCCCTCGACGCAGCTCTCGCAACCGATGCACAGACGCTCATCCACCATGCGAACCCCGGTTTGGGCATCCACATGCATGGCGCCGGTGGGGCACGCTTTCACGCATCCCGGGTTCGCGCACTGACGGCACTGGTTCTGGCCTATCTCGTTGGGGAAGCAACCCAGGGGGTTCTTCTTTATCTGCATGCGCGATAGGCTGCGGTTCACATGCCCGTGATGGGCAAGCGAGCACGCCATCATGCAGGTTTCGCAACCCGCGCATTTCTTGGTGTCTACCAGCAGATATCCTCCAGATGCCTCAACTGCGAACACGCCGTCGCCCAAGAAATGGGCCACGCCGGTCCCGGCAAGAAGGGCGCCCACGCCCACGCCGCCCAGGGCAGCCAGGAAATGACGGCGGCTGATAGCAGAGGTCTTGGCATTCACCTCCGAGATCTGCGTTGCGGGGCCCTGCACGGCAGCGGCGCCCTGGACGGTGCCTTCAGCTTGCTGATGCTTCACTTCGTTCGCCATGGCGCTTACCTCTCTTTCCCAACGTTGGCCGCATCGGATTTTGCGGCAGCCTTCTTCTCCAGCTCGTCCACCCATGCCGCATGCTCTTCACGCGCATGCTCCAATGAAACGGTCCCGTGCAGCATGCTGGGAAACGTCGGCCAGGAGGAGGGGATCACCACGGCGAAGAACACATGGGCCAAAAGGAACAGCAGCATCAGCACCGCGGCGATGTCGTGAGCCCAGTTGGCAACCAGCATTACCTCGCCTGGAATGTCGACACAGCGTGTGAGCACCTTCAACAGACCCGTCACCGCCATAACCAGGGCGATTCCCACGGCGCCGACGAATGCCATGCGCTCCGACTCGAAGTACTTCTCTTCACGCGGATAAGTGAAACGCTTGAAGCCCATAAGCGACCCGTAATGATTCAGCGTGTAGACGAACGCACGGCGGGTGGGCAGATGCTCGCGCAGGCGATGGGTGGAAACGATGGTGTTGCCCACCCAGTAGAACGTGCCGAATAGGAACAGGCACGCGAACACGAAGTGCACGTTGAACCAAGGGATGGAATCATGTCCACCTCCCACCAGGGCAGGCGTGATGCGCGAGCCAACCACGAAACCGGAAACCAAGAGCAGCACCGTGCCTATGGCGTGGCTCCAGTGGGCAACGCGCGCGGGAACATCGTGGCGAAGGATCTTGTCGCCACGGATCTCGGGCTCTTGCCGATGGGTGAACCCCGCCACCAGCAAGCCGAGGAAAGGCATAAGGAATATCACCCAAGTGCCTTCGTTGAACAGAATGGTATCTATCATGGAGCGCCTCCTCTTCATCTGGGCGCTTCGAAGGTACCGCTCACGAAGAGCTGCTGTTAACCTGTTAACCGTGAAGGGATGCGAGGGACCGGTTCGGCCTATGCCGGCAGTTTGCTGTTCAAAATGAATAGCAAACTAAATTGCCCAATAGCCAATGGGCACATTACGGCGCTGAACGGATTCTAATGAACAGCAAAACCGCAGCGGTGAAAACATGCAGGCGCAGCATGGACGCGTTCAACGCAGAACAGGCGCAGAACCCGTAGCCTAAAACCAATGGATAGAGGGAATTTTCGCAGGTAGTGAACCCGTTCGGGCAGGCAAAGCACCCCTTCGCCCCAGGGACGATCACCCCAGGTAGCGCTCCCGAAGGCCGGCGATCCCAACGGCGGGAACGAAAACACTCGCCTTCCCCTGCTGCTCGCAGGAAAGATAGCCCGCCTCGCATAGGGCAACAAGGTCCCTTCTCGCTGTTGCGTAGGATATCTGCTGCGCCTGGCCGTGCGCAGCAATGGAGACCTCATAACCCGGTTCCCGCAAGGCGCAGGCAAGCACTTTGCGCTGGCGCCAGTTGAACCGCTCATCGGCGAGGGCCGCCGTCTCCAGGGCGCTGCTCACGCCCATCCGCCGCTCGACCTGGCCCTCGGCCTCGTCCGCCAAGCGGCTAAGGCACAGCAGGCCAACCGCACAGAGCAAAGTACGCTCAGCGCGCGTGTGGCGCATGGTTCGAACGCACTCATCGAACCGATAGCGCGACTCCGACAGAAGCAACCCGCGTTTCCAGGAAGCGTATGTTTCGGAAAAGGGCAGAAGCCCCAATGCGGGAAACCCGCTTCTCGAGAAGATCAACCGCCTGAGCAAAGACGCCAGAGGCGCATACGCCGGGCCATAGAGCCTTGCCGACCGCAGCGTTTCGCTGACGATAAGCGCCCTCAGCGCAGGAAGGTCCTCACTGTGCTGCTCCCCTGAATCGGCATAGGCAAGCGCGCGGGAAACCGCCTGCAGCTGCCCCACCCCTTCCGCCTCGCCCACCGGCGAGACGGACATGAGCGCGCCCGCATGCTCCACCTCCTCTTCAGAAAGGCCGGAAACCAACCGTTGGCACAGCTCTTCCAGCAGGGCTTGGTCCAGCGGACAGTCCTGGTAGCGGGAAAGGTCCTCGCCTATCTCGAGGGCGTTGAGGGCGATACGCTCCACCGGGCGCGCGGGGTCTATGCCCAAACCGCGGGCAAGGGCCAGATCGTCACCGCGCAGGGAAACGCCCGCTCGTGCGAACGTGGAATGAACCTCGCGAAACCATAGCCCTTGGGAAAGGTCGGAGGAAGGATCGGTGAGGGCGCGGCCAAGCAGGCTCGCATCCGTTCCACGCTCTTCGAGCGAACGGGAAAGCGATTCCAGCTCGTAGGTGCGGCGATACCACAACAAGTCGTCCTCGAATCCCACGAACAGGTGCACGCCCAAACAGCGCCCCAAGCTCTCCAATGCCGCCCAGCATTCAAGGGCGCTTACACCGGAAGGAAGGGAATGACCCAGGAACTCGTCCCAGGTGATTGCCCTTCGCTGCGTGGTTCGCAGCAGGTCACGGAAGCTTTTGTCGTCTATGAATGCTTGAAGCGGTACGGGCTGTTGCTTCATGAGGGCTCCTAACAGCAGGGCATAACCCGCAGCCCCCTCTTGCTTGCATTCCCCCAAAACGATCTATCTACTGTACCGAAAAGCCAGCTCATCACGCAGTAGGCGCTGGCGGGAGGGCTGCATTGCCGGCCCACTGGCCAGAAACGCCAACTTGGCCATTCGGTGAACGGCATAAGCGGTATACTTCCACTTGAGCATGTTCACTTCCGGGCGCAAGCGAAGAGGCGCCTAGGGAACACGCCCGCATACATACATATAGAGGGGATTCGTTCCAAGGAACTGGCACGCTCATCGCGGCGCCCATGAAACGAGGATTCATGATTACCGATCTCAAAGTAAACGAGAAGAACAAGCAGGAATACTACGCAAAGGGCTACTGGACCGAGCGCACCTTGAACGACATCTGGTCCGACCGCGCCGCCAAGTTTGCCGATCGCGAGTACGTCAGCGACAACCTGGGCGTTCGCCTTACCTACGGCGAGATCGACGACAAGGCAAGCCGCCTAGCATCATGGCTGCACGAGCAGGGCGTGAAGAACGGCGACGTGGTTTCCTACCAGTGCCCGCCGTGGTCCGAGTTCTGCATCATCTACGTTGCCTGCCTGAAGGTAGGCGCAGTAAGCCACCCCCTTCCCGTCACCTTCAACGGCGAAGATTTGGTGTACTCCATGAACCTGGTGGAGTCGAAGGCGTTCATCTCGCCCACCTTCCACCACAAGACCAACTTCGAGGATCAGATCCTCTCCGTCGCAGACCGCATCCCCTCGCTTGGCAAGAGCGCCATCTGCGTTCACGACAAGACGGTTGAATCGCATGGCACCATCACGCTGAACCAAATCTTCGAGCAGTACGAGCCGTACCAGGAAGAGCCTGGCAGCAAGTCGGACGACGTGGTGCTGATCCTTTCCACTTCGGGCACCACCGGCCGCCCGAAGGCAGTGCTCATCTCGCACAACGCGCTCATCTTCTCCGAGACCACCTTCTCGAAGGGGCTGAAACTCACGCAGGACGACGTCATGTTCATGCCCGCACCGCTGAACCACGCCACCGGCTTCAACCACGGCCTCATCACCCCGCTGTTGCTGGGTGGCCGTGTGGTGCTGCAGCAGGAGTTCCGCCCGCGCGAGGCAATCGACATCATGAACAAGGAAGGCGTTACCTGGTCGATGGGCGCCACCCCGTTCATCTTCGACCTGCTGAACTGCTGCGACGAGAACGAGCTTTCCTTCGATACCCTGAAGCTCTACATCTGCGGCGGCGCGCCGGTTCCCGGAACCATGGTGCATCGCGCCGACAAGCACGGCCTGAAGCTGTGCGAGTGCTACGGCTCCACCGAGAGCTGCCCGCACCTGGCCGTACCGCCTGAGCATTGCCTGGAATGGAACGGTGACTGGTCGGGCGTTGCCTTCGAGGGCATCGAGGTGAAGGTCGTCGACGAGCACGGCAACGAGGTGCCCCACGGCGTGCAGGGCGAAGAGGTATCCCGCGGGCCACACATGTTCAGCGGCTACCTGAAAAACCCCAAGGCCACCGCAGCCGACCTGGACGATGACGGCTGGTTCTACTCCGGCGACCTGTGCATCCAGGACGAGCAGGGCCGTGTGAAGATCAACGGCCGCAAGAAGGAGATCCTCATCCGGGGCGGCATCAACATCTCCGCCAACGAGGTGGACAACAACCTTACCGGCTGCCCCGGCATCGGCGCACACGCCACCATCGGCATGCCCGACGACCGCCTGGGCGAGCGCATCTGCACGTTCATGGTGCAGGAAGGCGAAGTTGCCCCCACGCTTGATTCCATTGCTGCATACCTTGACTCCAAGGGCGTTGCAAAGCGTCTTCGCCCCGAGTTCATCGAGTTCATCGACGAGATTCCCATGACGGAATCGGGCAAGGTGAAGCGCCATCAGCTGGCCGATGAGCTTGCCCGCCGCCTTAAGGAACGCGCCTAAGCAAGGCTTCCCAACATACCCGAAACGCCAAGAGCGCTTGCGGCACCAACAGCCGCAAGCGCTCTTCTTTTCGGCTCAAGCTAATATCCCACCCTGCTGCCCTGTCCTACCAAAAGAACAGGGCGCCGGCCCACGCCAACGCCCTGAATCGAAGAGCTTTCGGCAGTTCAGGATGCGGATACACCCCAAACCTACACGAACATTCGGGCTACGGCCCAGGAGCAGAAACGCATCATAATCGAGCGGTTCCAGCAAACAAGCCGCATCCTACCCTACTCCCTGATGCGGCGCCTCCTGGCACAGAAGGCAGCCGTTGCCAACGCAGCGAGTGCCGCAAAGGAGACGGTTGCAGCAGCCGAACGGGATGCGTCGTCGGTCTTCGCCGAGGTCGATTTGGCATTGCCATCGCCATCCGAATAGGAAGCAGGTTCCGGTTCGGGGCTAGGGCTTGGGTCCGGCGTAGGATCGCCGGAAAGCTCGCCGGCGGGATGCTCCGGCGTGTTGAATGCGGCAGCGCGCATCACAGCGGAACCGCCATCGAACTCATCCAAGCCCATGGTGTAGAGCTTGCCATGGTAGGCAAGCGACGTTGCGTAAGACAAAGGCGTATCGTACGCCTTCTTGCCGAACGTGGTCGCAGTGCTGGCCGAATTGCCAACAAGGAAGGTGTCTTCATCGCCTTCGGTCACCTTAAGGGAAGAGAACGCCGCGCCATCGGTGCCGGCGGCAAGGCCCACCGAGTAGTCGTAGTAGAACCGGGTTTCAGGCAATACCTCGGTCAGGGTTTCCGCCTTGTAAGTGCCGTCCGCCTGCTTCACCAAACGCTCGGAAGGGAGGTTGTTGCTAACGACCATGTTCCTGTTCAGGCATACGCCATTGGTAACATAAATAGTGCTTCCACTTGCTGCCACCTGCATCAGCTGGCCCTTGGAAGAGCCGAAGTTGTGCCGCGCGGAATTAAGCGAGCCAAGAGGCTTCACCTCGCCGGTCTGCATATCCACCGATGCAATGTTATCGCTCTCCAGGCTTGTTTCCGCATCGGGATCCGCTTCAGTGGCGGCAGTCGAGCAGCCGCCGATCGCCATGACAGTTCCCTCAACGTTCACGATGGAGGCGCCAAGGGGAATATTCTTGCCCGCCTGCTCAAGCTGAGTCCATTCATTGGTATCGGGGTCGTACGAGAACAGGAACTGATACTTCAAAGTCTCATCATCACTGGTTCGCGCAAGCATCAAGAGCTTGCCCTCCCACAATGCAAGGCTCACCGTTCCGTAGTTATCAAGCCCCCAACCCTTATGAGTATCACTGCGACCAACCACAACCTTCGGCAGGCTTCCCATGTCTTCCCAGGTTCCGGTGTCTATGCAATAGCGATAGAACGAATGGAAGGAAAGATTCGACCCGAAATCCTTGTTCAAGGCTTTGAGCTGCGGGAAAGCGTAGATGTAGCCGTTCAGGCCAATGAGCTGGGTGCTTTGAACCTGGTTGGCGAAATCAAGCCCATCCAGGGAAATGGACTCTTCGAACAGGGGGACATCGCCCTCTGGGACGTTCTCGGTGAAACGCAGAACCATCGTGTCGCGACACGACTTCCCCGAAGCGGTGGTAAGCACCACCTCGCGCTTGCCGGAGGTTACCTCGCTGGGAACCTCCACTTTTACCGAAGATCCGCTCCAGCTAACCACCTGCGCAGGATAGCCCGCAACGGTTACCGCTCCCGTGCTGTCGCCGAAGTAAGCGCCTTCGATAGCGATGTAGTTGGCATCTTCGCCTTCTTCGAGCGTTGTCCCGGTTATTACGGGTTGGGCTTCGCTGCGATCGTTGAGCTTGGACAGATCCAAGATGCCATTCGAAGTGCATTTTCCTTCGAACTGGGACTTCTGCGCTGTACAGCTCTTCAGCAAGGAAACGAGCTCGAGGGCACGCTCGCTGGAAGGCTTGCCGCGATCGATCTCGGTCGAGCAGATCGCCGCACCGGCAGCCGCCAAGGGGGACGCCATGGAAGTGCCATTCATCAAACTATAGGGCGCAAGGGTGCTGCCCAAGCCAACGCAGTCCAAATACACCCTCTCGTCATCCGAAAGGCTATCGGACTGGGTCTCGAACATCAGCGACACAAGCATGTACCCATCATCGCTGTCGGCCTGATTGCTGCTGGGGTGCCATACCAGCTGGTCGTAGTTGGCCCATCCCAAGGAATCCTTGAAGTTGACGCTCGCGCTTTCCCATCCGATATTGCTGATGGCGCGGGCAGTGCTCGTTTGGTCTTGAATAAATTCCGCGCCCCCGGATTCGCCAACAGCCTCATAGTGAGTGGACACCACCGAGAAATCGGTTTTATCCGCTGTGGTAGAGAATCCAAAGCAGGACACCCTTTCCAGATCCGATTTCGCAACCGGGATCTTCAAGGTAACCGCGTATCGATGCTTGGCGTTTGCCGTAGCGCCCTGGTCGGCCGTTTTCAGCTGCTTGCCAGTAATCGAAATCGAACCCGATGTATCGAAGTGGTAGTCGTGACCACCATCGGAATTCACCTTATTCTGCTCTTGCACGGCATCGGTGCCATAGCCCGCATACACCTCAACCTTGCCGTAGCCATCGAAGGTGTCGTAGGCAACATTGTTCGAAACCGAACCAAAACTAAGCCATGGCATATAGGTAGATTTGGTCTGACAAATCGTGCTCATGATCATGGCACCTGGAGCATAGAGGTCGGTGCACTCTTTGCCCCAGTCGCTATACAAGGACGCTTCGCCATTGGCGCTCGAAGAATTCACTATGATAGCGTAGGGGCTGGTAGAAGTCCCTGTTGGGGTAAGCGTATAGGAATCGATGTCCCGGGCATCGTTGCCGGATGCGCATACCGATATTGCTCCCTTCTTGCCAACTTCTGTCATAGCAAGGTTAAGGGCAACGGTGGTTCCATCGGCGCCCCAGGAATTGTTGATAACGCGAATATCCAAGCCGGCATCCAACGCGCGGGAAATGTACGCATAGCCCTTCAACGCCGCTTCCAGGCTCATCCCGCTATCCGTGCCGATCTTCACCGACATAAGCTGCACGCCCTTAGCGGCCCCACTGGTTCCGTTGCCGTCCCACTGGGCTGCAATGATTCCGGCAACATGGGTTCCGTGGCCGCTGACATCCATCGGGTCGTTTTCATCGCTGCCATCGTTCGATGTGTTGATGCCGTATTTGCCGCCACCGATCTTGCCTGCATAAGCCGACAGGTCGACCATGTTGTCTTTGAGGTCGGCGTGATTGTAATCGATGCCCGTATCGACCGTGCACACGATGCCGTCGGCGTTATCTGCGTCCTCGTTCCAGCCAGGAACCTGAGCGTCGCTGCCGTTTTCCTTCGATCCCGTAAGGACGTTATCTGCCCCACCAGTGTTGCCCCACTGATAGTTGGTAATGTCGGGCATATCGCTTGATGCGATTTGGGAGGGCTTCGATGGCTCGAATCGATACGTGTCGTCGGCATCCTGATCGGAACCTTCATCCGATGCTAGGGCAATGGCATTCTCGCCAGCGTTCGGTTCGTGGTCTTGTGCATACTCGTCGGAGACAGCCGATGCATTGCCCTCCAGGGAGTCGCCATTGACGCTGTTGCCGTTATCGCCATCGGTCCCCTGATCGCTTATCGTGCCCTTGGAAACCCCGCTGTCTGCAATCTGGATAACATAATTGGGCTCCGCGCTCACAACGCGTGCATCTTGCGCAAGCTGCTGCAGCAAGTCTCGTGTGCTAACGCCTTCCTTCTTCACCAGAACAATCTGCACTGCAGGTTCTTCCACCGTGTTCGAGCCGTCTCCCCCATCGCCCAAGGAAGCAGCTTGGGCGCTCCTTTCGAGATCGGAGTCCAGCACAAGGGATGCAGAGGAAGCCGAAGCATCCATGATGTTCTCGGATTCGGCAAGCAAGCCGGAAGGGTCCGCAGATACTGCGTCGCTTTCATCCAAAGAGGCAGTTGCTGCTTCGGCACCAGCCGAAACAACGGCAATTGCTTCGCCTTCAACGTAATTTCCGGCATCCAGCATCTGGTCGATGTTGTCGTACCAGTGCGATTCTGCTTCCTGTTCGGTGCCCGCATAAGCATTGGCTATCGGGCAAAGCGAAACAGCCATCACCGCAGAAACCAGAACGGCAATGAATTTGTAAGCAAATGTGCGCCCCTGGAAAAGGCGCGTATCGCTTCGTAGTCCACCCATAAAATCCCCCTGAAAGACTTATCTCCTAGCTACAAAATCTAGTTCTTAATTATCTCAAAAAACGCCTGAGCAACAGTTGGCACCCAAGAAGCGACTCGGATTCGACCCTTTTGCAAGATGCTTTTCCGCTCACTCCCGCAAAACGTCCGCTGTTTGCCGTTTATTACAATTCGGTAACGCAAAGCTATACACTTTACAAGCTTGAGAAAGAGCAGATGGCTGCCGCTTTCTTGGAGAATGGATGGTCCCCCTTGCTGGCGAAAGGATAGGTACAGTGCCCGAAGACAAACGCGAAGACCTGCTTACGCGCATTCTGGCGGCACACCAATCCTTCTACGACATCAGGCGAGACTATCTTTTTGAAGGTCGCACGTTCCCCGCCTTCGCAGAGTTCCACACCTACGGCGAGCAATACGTCTTGGTGAAACGGGCAAAGCTCTGGGAGGTCAACACGCACGACTTCATGTTCTTCGAGCTGGCGGATAGGCTGGATACGCCGAACATCCACGACGAGGTTGCCTTCATGACCCAAAAGGCCATTCGCAAGGTGAACGCCGGCCCGAACCACATGTCTTCCGCCCTTTCCCTGGTCATCATCGCCAACACCTGCACCGATGAAGCGCTGAAGGCCGTGCGCAGCACGCGCTTCCGCAAGAACTACCGCTTCGGCATCCATGGCTGGTCCGACTTGCGCTTGGCCGTTGTCGACCTTTCCCGCGGGAAAGAGGGCATCGCAACCAACGCTGCGGGCAAGAAGCTCAAGGACGCCATCGCAGGCAACCTGGCCCTGATGCAGTAACAACCCCAACGAAAGGTTCCTAGATGAACGCAATGCTCGCCCTTCTGGGCGGACTGGTCGTCCTGGTTCTTGGCTACGTCTTCTACGGCGGATGGCTTGCCAAGAAGTGGGGCGTCGATCCCAACCATCCCACCCCCGCGCAGGAAATGCGCGACGGCATAGACTACGTCCCCACCAAGCCCTATATCCTGCTGGGACACCATTTCTCGTCCATCGCAGGTGCCGGCCCCATCAACGGCCCCATCCAGGCGGCCGTGTTCGGCTGGGTCCCCGTTATGCTGTGGGTCCTTATCGGCGGCATCTTCTTCGGTGCCGTTCATGACTTCGGCGCCCTGTTCGCTTCGCTGCGCCACAAGGGCCAGACCATCGCCACCGTTATCGCCGAGAACATCGATGACACGGCTAAGCGCCTGTTCTGCATCTTCTCGTACCTGACGCTGGTGCTGGTTGTTGCAGCGTTCGCTTCTATCGTTGCCAACACCTTCGCAGTGGGCCTGGCAAACGCCACCGATGCATCCAACCTGGCTAACCAGCGCACCGCCATGATCTCCATGCTGTTCATCGTGGTTGCCGTCATCTACGGCCTTGCTACCCGCGGCCGCGAGATCCCCGCAGCCGCTAACATCATCTCCGCCATCGCCATCATCGTGGTGCTGGTTGCCATCGGCTACAACTTCCCACTGATCAGCCTTGATTACACCACCTGGATGATCCTTCTGGGCGTGTACATCATGATCGCCGCCGTTGCGCCGGTATGGATCCTGCTTCAGCCGCGCGACTACCTCAGCTCCTTCCTGCTGTACGGCATGATCGCGCTCTCCATCATCGGCATCGTGGGCGCAACCATCACCGGCGACGCTGCCAACCTGCAGATCCCGGCCTTCACCGACTTCTTCGCATCGAACGCAGCGGTAGACGCTTCCGGCAACGCCATCATCGACCCTGCCACCGGCAAGGCCGTAACCAACAAGGCTGCCGCTTCCGGCTTCCTGTTCCCCGCCCTGTTCATCACCATTGCCTGTGGCGCCATCTCGGGCTTCCATAGCCTGGTAGCTTCCGGCACCACCTCCAAGCAGCTGGACAACGAGAAGAACGCCCGCCCCATCGCCTACGGCGGCATGCTCATCGAGTGCCTGCTGGCCATCATCTCGCTGTGCGCCGTCGGCTTCGTGTGGACGCAGTACTGCGCAGGCGGCTATTCTTCGCCTACCGCCGTATTCGCTGGCGGCCTTTCCCAGATGCTCGCCTGCATCCCCGGCCTTGCCGACATCGAGGGCATTGCCTACACGCTGCTGATCCTGGCCGTTTCCGCGTTCTGCCTTACCTCGCTCGACACGGCAACCCGCCTGGGCCGCTACATGTTCCAGGAGCTGTTCGTTCCCGCTGGTAAGACCATGGAGGAAACCACCGGTATCCGCAGCGTTCTGACCAACCCCTACGTGGCAACCCTGATCACCGTTGTGCTGGGCGTTGGCCTTGGCATGACCGGCTACACCATTATCTGGCCGCTGTTCGGCGCTGCCAACCAGCTGCTCGCCGCGCTGGCCCTTCTGGCCGTATGCGCATGGCTGGGCAACGCGGGCCGCAACAACAAGATGTTCTACATCCCCATGGTGTTCATGCTTGCGGTAACCCTTACCTCGCTGGTACAGACCCTTATGGCAAAGACCACCGTTCTGATGTCTGGCTCGGGCGACCTGTTCGCCGCCGGCGTCCAGGCCGTGCTCGCCGCCGTGCTGTTCGTGCTGGCAATCATCCTTGCCGTGAAGGGTGCGAAGACCATCTTCGGGAAGAAGAAAGCGCCCGCTGCGGAATAAGTTCCGGCAAGCGTTATCCGCTTGAACCTTTTCGTCCTTGCAGCCTTATCGGCAAGCAGGGGCCAAACATCGACAAAAAGAGGAGATCAACCGATCTCCTCTTTTTTCATGCCGTCATTCAGGCTGAACTGGATAGCCCAGGTATTCAAGCTGAGCCTGGATGCTGCGCACCGAGGCCGGCTTAAGCCGTGGATCCACCCCGGCATACACCGCATCGAACAGGGCATCTGGCTGGGCCGGAGCGCCCTTGGCTATGGCATTGCGAACCTGCTGCAGCCGTTCCATGCGATGTTGACGCGTTGCCTCGACAATCTGCAGAGGCTCGTGGATGGGCCAACCGTGCGCGGGACAGATGGTTCTCAGGCTGTCGTTTCCAAGCAGCCGTTCCAACTCATCGAGGCTGCTCAGATATCGGCCAAGGTTCCCATCCGGGTAAAGCACCACCGTGGGCCCGTGACGGAACAGCACGTCGCCCGTGAACATAAGCCGCTCTTCCGCCAGCAGAAGCCCCACCGAATCGGCGGAATGACCGGGCAGCGGAACAACCTCGAACTTCGGAGCGCCACTGAAAGGATGGAACCCACCGGGCTGCAGCTCGGTCAACTTCGCACGGTGCATGGGAACGCCAACCTCACCCAGCCCCCCATCGGAACCGTCATCAGCAGCCAAGCCGTTCCCTGCGTCAACAGCGTCAGCATCGACCTCAGCTTCCTCCATGCCAAGGACATCGGCATACGCCAAACCGGATCCTGCGAACAGGCCCTTGATTCGATCAAGCCTAGGCGCAAACACCGGCGCGCCCGTAGCAGCCGCAAGCTGGGGAATGCCGTTGATATGGTCGGGATGATCGTGTGTTGCCACGATAGCCCCAACGCTCCAACCTCGCTCTTCGCAGACTTCAAGGATGCGATCGATGTGAGCGCCTTCAGGAGCGGGATCGATGACCACACAGCCCTGGGAGCCCGGCTCGGCAACCATATAGGTGTTGGTGCCGGTGTACGTCATGGGACTGGGGTTGTTTGCGCGAAGACAGAGCACCCGCTGGCTCACTTGACCACCCGACCAGGGCGATTCATCCTTTATGAAGCCCATAAGACGCCTCCTTCTTCCTCATGCGCAGCTGCAAGAACCCTCGCTCAAAACTGGGCATGGGCCCCACTTGCACGAAGCGCCTGAAGCTACTCACGAGTAGGAAAATCGCAGTGCAGAACGATAGTGCCGTCTTCCCTTTGCTTCGGATACGACATGAAGCGCACCAGCTTGCGACGCGTTTCCACGAATTCCTTGGCGCTATTCGCCGAGGCAATGCAGGTAAGGTTGTAAACCGTGGGTGCCAGAACCAGCCAGTTACCCGCATCACCTGCGCGCATGGCATAGGCCGGCGTTACCCAGTCTGCTATCTGCGCTTCACCCGTATCACCGTCGGCGTGCTGGCCTTCCGGCATCAAGGCGCTGAAGAAAAATGTGTCGTAGCGCCGAGGCTCAGGCTCGGGTGTGCAGAAATTCGAGATGAGCCCCAGAAGGTCGGAACGAAGCACCAGCCCGTTTTCCAGAAGGAAATCCGCAAAGGCGAGCTCATGATGTTCGAGCGCCGCACGCGCATTTGCCCATTTTGGCTCGGACAGATCCTGCACTACCGATTCCGCGTCGGAGCCAGCCAGCAGTACACCGCACTCTTCGAACACCTCGCGCGCCGCAGCAACCACTATCCTGCGCGCCGTTTCCTCCGAAACACCCATGAGGCTAGCCCATTCAGAAGGCGAAGGGCCGCACCACGGCAGATTGGGATTTGAATCGCGCTCATCTACGCGACCCCCAGGGAACACCACCGCATCGGGCGCGAAAGCCATCGATCGCACCCGTCGCAGCATGAACACCTCAAGTTCTTGTCCCGTAGGGAAATCGGGCGGGAAATGGTTGCTCTCTATGCGGTACTCAGTTTGCCCAGGCATAGAATCGCGCACCAGCATGACGGTTGCCGCATACCGCGGCTCTACCGGCTTGAAATCGGGGTTCGCCCATGCATCTTCGATATGCCCGAGCGCCTTCGCTCCAGGGACGAACTCAACCGAGCTGCCGTTCAGATCGACACGCATGACAACCTCCGCTCAACCAAAACGGGATGCGCTGCATGCAGCAAACCCGCTCCCCAAGAACCATCGCCTCAATGGTACTCTACGTCAACCACGATGCAGCAAGGTTGACCGAAGAACGGCGCAACAAGAAAAACGCCCGGCCGAAGCCGGGCGTTTCAGGAAAGCTGCTAGTTCGTTGAACTACAGGCTCATTGCGGTGATGTAACCGTCGCGAACGGCCTCGAGCAGACGCTTGTATTCAGGCGTGCCGTAGGGGTCGTTCTTTGCAACGCCGGGGAAGTCCTCATGCGGGGAAGCGTTGCCGATGAGGTGCAGATGCTCGGGGTCGACTACGCCCTTAACCTCGTCGTACAGGGCGGTGTTGGAAACGCAAACCGTGCCCTCGATGATGGTGTCGGCGGGAACGGTGAACTCCTTGCCCTCAGCGTCTTCGCACAGAACGCCTTCGTCGGTGTAAGCCTTGACCTTGGTAAGGGTGAGGATCTTCACGCCTTCCTTCTTCAGCTTGCGAAGCTCGGGGTTCTTGTCGATGATGCCGATCTCAGCGCCAGCCTTCTTAGCAGGCTCGATAACGGTAACCTCGCGGCCCTCGTTCATCGCAGAAGCAACCTCGATGCCAGCGAAGCCGCCGCCGATAACGGCCATACGCTTCTTAACCAGCAGATGGGTGCCAAGGCCCCACTTCATAAGGCCGAGCGGTGCGCCCAGGATGCCCATGCCGAAGCAGGAAAGACCCCACATAGCGCCCATGCCCGGGGTGTTCTTACCCTCAACGAGCTCCTTCAATGCGTGGGAGTCGATGACGTTCTTGCGGTCCTTGCCGGGAACATCGGGAGACTGGGTCTCGGGGCCAACTGCGAGGATTACCTCGTCGGCGCCGAAGTCCTTGATGTACTGGGCGTCTGCCTTGGTGTTGCAGCGAACATCGAGACCAAGGCGCTTGATCTCGTTGTTGTACCAATCAACCATCGGAGGAAGCTCGTCGTTCAGAACCTGAGCGAGGTTCAGAAGGCCACAGGGCTTCTTCTTCTGGTCAACAACGGTGACGTTCTTGAAGCCGCGCATCTTGAGGTTGCGAGCGGTTTCGAGGCCGGAGGGGCCAGCACCGACGATGAGGATCTTCTTCTCGGCCTCTGCGCCGGAAACCTTGTGGTCCTCGGGCATGCCGTACTGGGAGAAGTACACGTTGGGGTTAACGGAGCACTTGCAGGGCTTGCCGATGAAGATGTTGTCCAGGCAGCGAGAGCAAACGATGCAGGGACGGACTTCCTCGGAGCGGCCCTCGGCGACCTTGATGCCGATCTCGGGCTCTGCGATCCAGTGACGTGCCATACCAGCTGCGTCGCCGGAGCCGTCGGCGAGGATCTTCTCGCACACGTCGAGGTGGTTGATACGGGTGCCAGGGAAGCAAGGCAGAGAGGTGTACTTCTTTGCCTCCTTGGACAGGTAGATGAACTCGCCTTCGGGAACGAGCTGGTTGGCAACGGGGCGGGGAGCCTCATGGAAGCCAGCCTGGATGGACCAAGCGTCGATGCCGTGAGCCTCTACGCACTCGATGACCTCTTTCAGGTCCTCTACGCGCTGGCCGCCGGGCATAAGGTCGTCTGCGGAGTAACGGACGAGGATCGGGTAATCTTCGCCGCACTGCTTGTGGATCTCATCGATGATGTCGGTGAGCAGCTTGCAGCGGCCCTTGGTGTCGCCGCCGTACTCGTCGGTACGGTGGTTGGAGTACTTGGAGATGAAGCGCATGACCATGTAGCCGATGCCTGCATGGATCTCGATGATGTCGATGCCGGCCTTCTGGCAGCGCTTAGCTGCGTCGCCGTACTGCTTCACGACGATAGCGATCTCTTCCTTGGTGAACTCCTTCTCGGGCATGCCGACGAAGGGGCCGGAAGCGACGTCGATGGAAGGAGCGTAGGAATGCAGCTCGTCTTCACCGGTTGCGCGCCACTCGTAGCAGAGCTGCAGCTGAGCTGCGAGCTTTGCACCGTGCTTGTGGCAAACCTCAGCGGTGCGGGTAAGGCCGGGGATGAAGCAGTCGTCCCACACACCCACAGCACCGGTGGTGGTGTGGTACTTCGGGGTGGTGTCGAAAACGTCGCAGACGTAGCAGGAGCCAAGCTCGATCAGAGCGGCACCGCCCTTTGCGCGCTGCTCGTAGAAATCTACGAGGTCATCGCCAACATGGTAGTTGTCGGTCTTCTCGATGGTCATCGGCAGCATGACGAAGCGGTTTCGCAGCTCCACATTGCCGATCTTAAACGGCTTGTTCAGTAGTTCGTACTTCACGTCGCGGCCCCTTTCGTAAGAACAAGTGATGTGAACTTCCTTCAATTACCGGAGCGGATCAGACATACCTGGCACAAACCGTTTGAACATACGAAAATGACGACCCCTCTTCGGAAGCCGCCTTACTTACTGCATGCAACGATCTATACCAGTGATGACCAATCGATAGCACTCCTTCGCTCACGATATTGTAAAACAGATGATCGGACGAAACGCCGGCATTATGCATAATTTACGGTCTCAGAATCTATGCCGCCGCACCTATCGAACGCATTTCGTTCCAGCATGTGGCGATCACTACTCAATTTTTAACTTTTGACCCCTAATTTCACCAACAGCGGTAAACTACTGCCTGAAAAGACAGGGGAAGGACCACGCGATGGGAACACTCGACACAAAACTGTTGATTGCCGATGCATTGGTAGAGCTCTGCAACGAGCAGCCTCTGAAGAAGGTGTCCATCAGCGACATCGTTGAGCGCACTGGCAAGAACCGCAAAACGTTCTACTACCATTTCGAGGACAAAGACGCGCTGATCATCTGGAAGTTCCGCTACGACCTGGGAATAGAGCTGCAGAACCGCTTCCCCGAGAACATCCTGGTCTACAAGAAGAACGACGAGGACTCGCTCGCAGGCTTCCCTTACTACATCACCCAGAAGTCGGGCGTTCGCTCGCTTGATCATTCGAAGTTCTTCGACTCGTTCGCGCTGGTGCTTGAGCGCAACCGCTCGTTCTACCGTCAAGCACTTACCGAGATGGGGCCTTCCGCCCTGCGGAACTACCTGTACGACCTGTACCTGCCCGCGCTGCGCAACGACATCACCATCATCTTGGCGAACCGCTACCTGCCGGAAGAGAACATCGAGTTCCTAAGCGAGTTCTACACCTGCGCGTTCCTTTCCTACTTCACGCGCAAATGCGAGCAACCGGGAACAAAGCACCTCATCACCAACGCCGGCCCCTTCGCCAACATCATCCACAGCTCGCTGGAAAGCGAGATCAAGGAAGCTCAACTGCGGCGCAATTTGTAAGTACTTCGTTCAACCGAACGAAGTACTTACTCGTAAGCCGACATGATGAGCGGCGCGGAGATGTACACCATGATCTGGTCGGTGCCTTCTGCGATCTGGTTGCCGCGGCAATCCTGCCAGATGGTGCTCACGCGCGAGCTTTCGGTATAGCCCTGCCCGCCCAAGATCTGCATGGCATCGCTTGCCACCTGGGTAGCGGTTTTCGGGATGTAGCGCTTCATCAGCGATACCGCCAAGCGCTTGTCGGGTTGGTCGGTCTCGATGGCCCAAGCAGCCTGGTACAGCATGGAACGCATGGTTCGCAGGCTTACCTCCATATCGGTGAGCATACGCTCTACCTGCTGGAACTCGCCGATTGCTACGCCGAACGCCTTGCGCACGCGGGCGTTGGCCACCGCATCTTCCATAGCAGCCTGCGCCATGCCAAGCGATGCCGCGCAGGTGAACACGCGTCCCAGCTCCAACAGCTTGAACAGGTGGCGGAAGCCACCTTCGTGACCGCGCAGGCGGTACTCGGGCTTTATCTCCACGTTGTCGAACGACACCGAGGCGAACGGCACCATCGACTGGCCTATCTTGTTGATGGGGACCGCACGGATACCGGGAAGGTTATGCGGCACCAGCCAGAACGAGAGGGGCGGGTACTTGTCGTCGCTGTCTGCGTCCTTGTCGATAGCGGCGCACAGGATGCTCGGCGAATACTCACCGTTGTTCACGTAGGTCTTCTTGCCGTTCAGGATAAGCTTGCCGTCTACCGTCTGGACCGAGGTGGTCATGCTCATGGTATCGGAACCGGCATTGGGCTCGGAAACGGCGAGGGAGAACACCAAGCGGCCGGTTTCACGGTACTCGTCCAGCACCTTCGCGAACACCGCCTCATCGGCAAAGTCTGCCATGATCTGCAGGTTGAACAGGTCGTTTTGGAATGGAAGGGAGGCCCCAGCGCAGCGGCACAGCTCTTCGAGGATAAGCGTTTGGGACATGATGCCCATATCGCCCTGGTTCGCCAAGCTGAAGTAGCGGTCCACGAACCCTTTAGCCACTTCGTCGGGAAGGCCCTGGTCCTTTCGCCATTGGAACACATGCTCGGGCGTGAACACCGACTCCCCGAACTCACGAAACGTCGCGATCATGCTCTTCTGCCCCTCGGACAATGCGAAATCCACCGTGCACCCCTCTTTGCGCGTTCCTTCTTATGCAGCTTTCTATTGAAAAGGATACGGCACCGCAATGCGCAGTCATATTCCCAAGTTCCATGAAATGTAACCTTGGACTGCTGCTTTTCCTCCCCGCAACAGCAGCGATTGGCTCTGCCCAGTTAAGTTGCCCATCAAATTCAAGCTTTTAGCGGGCCTCAACGAACGATAGCAGGCCCATCCGCTATTGCCCAAGCATCCCAGGGGTCGCCCCTAAGCCATCCTGCAAGAAATGCGCTACCGGCCCTTCCAGACAGGCTCGCGCTTCTCGGCAAAAGCCGTTGCCCCTTCTATCTTGTCTTCGCTGTTCTGGGTTATCTGCTCTATCCCTTCCAAGATCTCCCAACCCTTCGAGGGGTACACCACGCGCTCACCCATGGTTTCGTAGGCGGTGCGCTTGGTGCACTCCACAGCAAGAGGAGCGCCCTTGCAGATAAGCTTTGCCAGATCAATCGCCTTGTCCAGAACATTCCCTGGCTCAACAACGCAGTTCACCAGGAAGCAATCCAGCGCTTTCTGCGCATCGAACGGCTCGCAGGTAAGCATCAGCTCCATGGCAGCTTTCTGCGGAACCATCTGCATAATGCGCATGAGCAGGCCGCCGCCCGCCGCCGTTAGCCCGCGGCGCGGCTCGGGCAGCGAGAACGTGGACTCGGTCGAGCACACCGCCAGGTCACATGCCACCACCACTTCCAAGCCGCCGCCCAGAACCCGGCCTTCCGCCGCCGCGATGAGGGGCTTCCTGATGTAGCGCTTGGTCATGCCAGCAAAGCCGGTTTTCTCGTAGCCCCTCGGGGCATGATAGGTGCCCGCCGCAATCTCCTTCAGGTCGCTGCCGGCGCAGAAACAATTGCCGGTGTTCGTCATGATGCAGCAGCGCAGCGCATCCGTTTCCTCCAGATAGTCGAACGCCCAGCATAGCTCCTGCCACATAAGGCTGTTCATGGCATTCTTTGCTTCCGGGCGGTTCAACGTGATGATGAAGATGCCGTCACGCTCTTCCGTCTTGATGGTTTCGTACTGCATGGCCCCTCCAAACCTGCAATAACAAATAATCCCCTATCGATAAGGGTACTTCATCGACCCACCGGAAAAGCCGAAACCTGCTCATGCAAAAAAGCGGAACCCATGCACAGAGAGCATGGGTTCCGCATCGATGGATCGAGCTGCAAGGCAACGCGGCCACAAACTGCGTCTCTAGAACTCCTTCAGGAACTTCAGGACCGCGTCGTTGAATGCAGCGGGGTTGTCGTAGGCAACGAAATGGTCACCCTGCACGAACACCAATTCAGCATTCGGGAGGCTGCGGTAGATGAGCTCGGTATGGGCAGCATCGATAAGGTCGTTGGTGCCCACGATAACCAGCGTGGGACACTCCACCCTGGAAAGCTCCTTCGGGTCGATGGAGGGATGCTTGGCCATAAGCTCGAAGTTCTCGTACTGAGCCATGGCCTCGGGGCTTTCGTCCTTCGTCTTCTCGAATTCTTCAGCCTTGCTGACAATCTTCTTGCGGATGGGCTCCACGATGCCCTCAGGGTCGAGATTGGCGCCATTCAAGATGAGCTTGGTGATGCGCTCGGGGTGCGTCATCGCAAAGATCAGCGCCGTGATTGCACCATCGGAAAAGCCCAGGATATCAGCACGGAAAATGCCATGCTCGTCCATAAAGCCTTCCAGATCCTTGGCAAACTGATCGTACGTGAACGGCGCCGTGCCGCGAGGCGATTCACCCTGGCCACGCGTATCGATGGCGATAACGCGATAGCCCTTCGTAGAGAAGAAATCCAGCTGATGGCGAAAATGCGCGCTGTCTTCGCCGTTGCCGTGCAGAAGGATCAGCGGATAGCCTTCACCCGCTTCGCGATAATTGAGTTCGATGTCCATACCCACTCCTTAATCAAAACCCCGCCTAGCCGCATGGCCGACGGAGACTATTCCCCACAGACATAATAACGTGTTCACGACTGCAATAACCCCGCGCACCGGCCAAAGGAGCGCCCGACCAACAAAAGCATGGAAACAAAGAAACCCATAGCCCAAACCCGCACCAGGGCAACAGCGAAGCGCCTTGCCCGTCCCCGGGAGCCACCCACCTAGCAGCAAAGGGGCAACCGCATCCTGCCCTGAGAACGGACGAAACAGCGAAAAGGCCTGTGGTGAGCGCAGATGGCTTGGTAAACATGCCAGTGGCATGTTTAGTTCCAAACTATGCGTCCGAGCGGACGCATCCTGCGCAGCTCTGCTGAGCAGGATTTCCAGGCGTACTTTGTACGTCAAGCCCGCCCGCAGAGCCAGCTGTGCCACCACAGGCCATTGCAGCGCCATCGCGCCTCACGCGAAGAAAAAGAAAACCGCCCGAAGGCGGTTTTCTTTTTCACCGTTTATTCCCAGGTGCAAGCCGCTTCGCCAGCTTCCTGGCGCTTGGACTTGAAGATGGTGTCGGGGATGGGCTCGCCGTGGTAGATGCCAACGCCGCCCTTGTCCTCGATCGCCTTGATCTCGTCTTCGGAGTAGCCGTACTTCTCCATGATTTCCTTGGTGTGGTAGCCGATGGGCTTTGCCAGGATAACCGGAGGATCGCCAGCGGACTCGAAGCGCAGCGGGGTCATAGGCAGAGCATGCTTGCCCCACTCATCGTACTCGACCGTACGCAGGGAGTCGTTGATGTAAGCCTCTTCGTCGCGCAGGATGTCGGGGAAGCGGAAGAGCTTCTGAGCCGGAACCTGATGCTCGCGGAACTGCTCCATCCAGTACTCGAACGGCTGCTTTGCGAATGCCTCTTCCAGCCAACCGATAACTTCCTTGTTCTTGCCGGAAGCCTTGAGGTGGGACAGGTCGCGGGTATCCACGTTGTCGATCTGATCCTCGCGGCCGAAGAGCTCCATCATCATTGCGTAGTACTTGTCGTACTGAGGCATGCAGATGTAGATCCACTTGTCGTCGGAGGTACGGTAGGTGTTGTTGAAGGGGTTCGGCACGTCGGTGCGGGACTTGGGGTAGTCAGCGCCGAACTGCTGAGCGCAGATGCCGATGTCAGATGCGAAGATTGCAGCTGCGTAGAGGTTGGTTACAACCTTGTCGCCCACACCGGTGCGGGTGCGGTTGAACAGAGCGGCGCAGATGCCGCCAGCCAGCATGCATGCAGCGTTGTTGTCGCCGAATGCCTGGGGAGCGATGGCAGGAGACTGATCCTTCTCACGGAAGACGTTTGCAACGCCGCCGCGGGCAGCCCAGCAAACTGCATCGTAACCAGGAGAATCCTTCTCGGGGCCGAACTCGCCGTAACCACGCATCTGAGCCCAGATGAGGTGGGGGAACTCAGCATGGATGGTTTCCCAGTCAAGGCCGAGCTTCTTCAGAGCCTTGTCGCGCAGGTTGACCACGAAGACGTCGGCGTCGGCAAGAAGCTTCTTCATGAACTTCATGCCGTCCTCGTCCTTGAGGTTGATGGCAACGAGGTCCTTGTTGGTGTTGTTCAGGTCGAACGTGGGATCCTCGTAGTCGTTCTTCTCGCAACCGAAGCCGGGGCCCTGGGTACGCTGAGCATCGCCGTGCAGGGGCTCGGTCTTGATGACGGTAGCGCCCATCTCGGACAGGCAGCGTACTGCAGCAGGAGCGGCAACCCATTCGCAGAGCTCTACGATCTTGACGCCTGCGAGAGGGCCGAAGCCGTTGAGTTTATCTGTAGTGGACATACAGACTATTCTCCTTCCAATATGACTAACCATGGAATTCGCCCGCGGAACAGGCAGGAAGCGCGTCCGAGCAAGGCAAATAGCATTACCTAATAAGTATCGGCATAGGTGCGATTTGTTTGGACGGTCAACAATTCGGGATTGGGTATTTTTGTGCCAAATGAAGGGGTTTTACACAAAAAGTGCAGTTTGTTACCAGGGCCTGCCGGTCATATGAACGTGTTTTGTCCAGGATCGCCCGTCAGAACAGCCACGGTGTCCCATTATCTTGCCGCTTGCCGCAGCTGAAGCCCGCCTGCCCGAGAACAGCCGCTGCAGTCGGCTGCGACAAGCGGCAAGCGGGCGTTTCGCTGCAAGCGAACCACCCTACGAGAAGGCGTAAAAACCCAGTGGACGCTTTTCGTCGGCCCGATATCGCTGGCCGAACAGCACCGTGACAGGCCGTGCGCCCACCGGGCAGGCGCACGGAGCAGCTAGCCGATCATCACGGGCAAACCCGTTTCTGCTGATTCGGTTATGGCATTCACTACCTTCAGGGTTTCCAGGCCATCTTCGCCTGAGCAGCGCGGCACCGTTTCGCGGCCTTTGACAAGGTCTACGAAGTGGGCCAGCTCCAGCACGTACGGGTCTTCGTGCTGGAAGGTGAAGTGCTCGTGCTTCATAGGCTCCCACCAGCCGAAACGGCTGTCATCGTAATAGTACAGGTCCATGTTCGGGAAACCGAACGAGCCTTTGGTGCCGAACACGTGCATGCTGTTTTCCGGCCACTCGCTCATGGTAAGGAAGGGGTTTTCCTTGGCCTGCAGATCGTAGTTCCAGGGCCCCGGCGTTCCATCGGAAACGAAGTACGTGCAAGTAACGCCGCCTTCGTATTCCACCACGGCGGAAGCGGAATCTTCCACCTCGTTGCCGCGGATGGTGTTGTGCGCCGATGCGTACACCTTCACCGGATGGAGGCCGGTAACGAAGTTCAGGTCATCGAAGTCGTGAACCGCGTTGATGAGCAAGGGGCCGGCACCCTTCTTGGTACGCCATTCCAGGTCGAAGTACTCACGCGCCTTGGCGATGGCGTAGGTCGACTGAATGCCCACGATCTTGCCCAAACGCCCGGAATCGATAACCTTGCGCAGCAACTGGAATCGGGCCGAAGAGCGACGATGATGGCCGATGAGCAGTGTTGCCCCCGCCTCCTTGCAAGCAGCGATGATGTGCTCGGCCTCTTCGACTGTGTTCGCGATGGGTTTTTCCAGCCAGATGGTCTTGATGCCGGCGGCAAGCGCCCGCTCGGTAGCCTCCACGTGAAGCGAGTTGGGAAGCGCGATGATAACGCCGTCGAGCTGCTCCTGCTTCAGCAAAAGCGTGTAATCACGGTAGATGGGAACGTGCAGCTCTTTGGCGATCTCCACATCCTGCGAATCGAAGCCGGCGACTGCAACTAGATCAACCTCTGGGTTCGCCACCGCATCACGCGCGTTCTTCGAGCCCTGGTTCATCCCCAGAACCGCGACCCTCACCGTATCCATTCAACTCCTCCTTGCCTTGCACCCAAGGCGCAAATCCGCCCAAGACGCAAACATCATCGGGCGCCACTTGCCATTGAGGCAGAGCACCCTTCCCCTCTGTGCGGTTCAGATTATGCGGCTGATATATAAGGAAATCCAATAAGTAAAACCCCTACATGTACGCGGTTATTGCTTTCCTTAATGGGCTAAATGCAACTAAGAATCCATCACGTTAGGGAAGCGGTAGGCTCCCATGAAGTCGATGAGATCGGACACCACCCTTGGGTGGGTTTCCCGGCGGCTTACCAAGTACACCTTATGGAAGTCGGTGGGAAGATCTTTCACGGTAAGGCAGGTGACGTCATCGAACGCCGCCACCAGAAACGAATAGCAGAACAGGGCCATGGCATCGGGGTTCGATGAGACCAACGAGCAGAGCGTGATCTCATCATCGAACTCGCGGCGCAGGTTCAGGGAATCGACTGGCAGCATACTGTCGATGGAGGGGGCCACCGGCGAGCTTTTCGAGTAAGTAAGGATCTCGCGGTTGCCCAGCTCGGACAGGCTGACGGATTTCTTCTTGGCAAGCTTGCTGCCATTCTGCACACCCAAGACCATCGGCTGCGACCAAACCAGCGTGTAGGCAAGGTCTTCCCCTACGCCCTCAACGCGGGAGCAGAACGCCGCATCCAAGTCGCCGCGCTCAACACGCGCCAACAGCTCAGGCGAATACGCCTGCTCGATGGCTATCTGAGGCTTCGCGGTTTGAGTAGCGACGAACGCCTGGATAGCCTGCGACCAGATGCGCCCCTGCATGGCGTAGATGGTTCCCACCTTCACCGAGGAATTGAGCTCCCCCTGTATCTCGCGCGCCACACGCAATCCCTTGTCATAGTTTTTCAGCGCAAGCGCCACGTACTCGTGGAACGCCTGGCCCATTTCGGTGAGCTCGATATGCGAGCCTTTCTCCCCACGGCGGAAAAGCTTTATGCCAAGCTCATTTTCCATGCGCTTCATGGCAACCGAAAGCGTGGGCTGGGCAATATAGAGATCCTCCGCCGCGCGCGTGTAGTTCAAGACCTCCGCCAAATGGTCGAAATAGCGCAAATAGTCAAGCCTCATCGGAAACGTCCCCTCGTCCGTCTTATTAAGATCCCCAATGTGAATTATAGATTGGTCAAAACCGAGAGCAGCCATCAGCTTCTTCAGCCTGTTCAGAATGAATAGGTTTTCCGCTATTGATCAGGCACACCGCCAACATTGCATGCAAGACTGTCCATTAACCAGCACCTAGACCGCCTATGTCGCAGTGCCCTCTCCTCTCCAATATCGGTCCACCAGCACGCGATACCGACCCCCACCCATGGCACCGCTCTGCCCCTAGAGCGCAAAAGCCACCCGGAAGACAACGCTTCCGGGTGGCCGCCCTCCCCAGAGCCGTAAAGGCGCTCAAGGTTTTCAATCTTGTCGAAGACCGCTTCGATCCTAACGTCTAGAAGTACTTCTCCTCGATGTAGTCCACGGGCATCTCGCAGTCGAACCAGATCTTCTCGCCCAGGGCAGCCTGGGAAAGCAGCATCTCGATGCCAGGTGCGGTTTGCAGCCCGCGCTTCTTCGCCATCTGGATTAGCTTCGTCTCGCGCGGCTCGTAGACGGTATCGGCCACGAACAGCCCATCGTGCAGCATATCCTCCTCGATGGTACACTGGTCGTCCATGGGCGCCATGCCGACGCGCGTGGCGTTCACGAACAGCGCCGAGTTCTTCACTGCCCGCGCAAGTTGCTCCTTGTTCTCCAGGTCGTTCAGCACCATGGGAACTCCAGTCTTCTGCGAGAGCTCAACCACACGCGCACGGGTGGAATCCCAGAACTTGTCGCGCAGGTTGAAGATGTTCACGCAGGCCACGCCATCGAGTGCCAGCTGGGTGAAGATTGCCGAGCCCGCACCGCCGGCGCCGACGATGGTAACCACCTTGCCCTCGGGCTCGAAGCCATGGCGACGAAGGTTCTCCACAAACCCGGCACCATCGGTGTTGTGGCCGATGGCCTTGCCATCCTTGATCTGCACGGTGTTCACTGCGCCCATCAGTTCCGCAGCAGGGGTAAGTTCGTCCAGGTACTGGCCAACAGCGGTCTTGCACGGCATGGTCACGTTGTAGCCAACCACGCCCATGTCGGTCATGCCCTTCACCACTTCGCCCAAGTTATCGGGCGTCACATCGAAGGCGACGTACACGGCGTCGATGCCCAGCTGCTTGAACGAGTCGGTGTGCATAACCGGCGACATAGACTGTGCAACGGGCGAGCCCAAAAGGCCGACGAGCTTGGTGTTGCCGGAGATATTGATTTCGATTCCCATGATGATTCCTTCTTCCTGGAGAGAGGGCGGCGAGCAAACCTGCCCGCCGCCCGGAGCAAGTAGATTCATTCAGCGCCTGCTGATTCCCGTTGCAACGCGAGGGAGCAGGCACCGGAGGCAACCGCCCGGCCCGGTCGGCGACCAGGCCATCGGACGGTAAACTGCGGCTACGCCGCCTTGTCGGAAGAGCCGGTAGGTACGGTAGTGGGCGCCTCCGGCTCATCGCTGTGCAGGGTAACCGCCGCCTCTTTCTCGGCAGATTCCTGGATGGCGTTGATCACCTTCAGGGTGTCCAGCGCGTTTTCACCCGTGCAGCGCGGAACGGTTTCACGGCCTTTGCACAGGTCGACGAAGTGGTCGAGCTCGGCCGTCATCGGGTCGTTCTTCTCTATCTCGAAGTGCTCGTGCTTGATGGGATTCAGCCAACCGTATTCGTCTTCATCCTGGTAGTACAGGTCCATGTTCGGGAAGCCGAACGAGCCCTTGGTGCCGAAGATGCGCATGCTGTTCTCGCCGGGGCACATGGTGAAGAAGGTGTTCTCCTCTGCCGCAAGGTCGTAGTTCCAAGGGCCCGGCGTGCCGTCGGAAACGAAGTAGCTTGCCGTTACGCCGCCCTCGTATTCCACCACTGCCGAAACGGAGTCCTCCACCTCGTTGCCGCGGATGGTGTTGCGAGCCGCCGCATACACCTTCGTGGGCTTCATGCCGGTGACGAAATTCAAATCATCGAAGTCGTGGATGGCGTTGATCAACAGCGGACCGGAGCCCTTCTTCGTGTGCCATTCCACATCGAAGTACTCGTGCGGCTTGGCGATGGCGTAGTTGGACTGGATACCCACGATCTGCCCCAGCTTGCCCGAGTCGATGATCTGGCGAAGAAGCTGGTAGCGGCTGGAAGAGCGGCGATGATGCCCCACCAGAAGCGTTGCGCCCGCATCCTTGCACATCTTGATGATGTGCTGGGCGTCTTCCACGGTGTTCGCGATGGGCTTCTCAAGCAGGATGTTCTTGATGCCCGCTGCCAGCGAAAGCTCAACGGACGGAACATGCAGGTTGTTGGGAAGCGCGATGGCTATCGCATCCAGGTCTTCCTGCTTAAGAAGCAACGTGTAGTCGTTGTACAGGCGAACGCCCAGCTCCTTGGCAACCGCCACATCGTGATCGCCGAAGCCGGCAACCGCAACCAGATCGATTTCCGGATTGGCCTTCGCATCACGTGCGATCTTAGAGCCTTGGTTCAGTCCGAGTACTGCCATTTTGATCGTATCCATTAGGATCCCCTCCTTGTTTCGTCATCCCCTTTGACATCTCTGATTATGTGAGCCGGAATAGCGGGAATCCAATAGCGTTAAAGGCTCACCGTAAGCATGCTATTGCGAAATGCAATAGCATGCATTGCCGCTTGTTCGCCGGTATCCCTTATAAAGTCTCTCAATACAAAGCGGCTGGTCCCAATGGAACCAGCCGCTTGATAAGCCAATGGCAAACCGGCAGGATATCCCTTCGCCAGCGCCGTTGCCGCACACCGGGAGGCCGACAACGCAGCCATCACTCCCCGATTCGCGCACCAGATACGAAGGGCGTTGTGCGATGAGGGCTCGAATCCTACTGCTTCGACCTGGTAACGCACTCGATGATGAAGCCTACCGCTTCGGTGGAATCGTAGTACGTGAAGGTGGCGCTTGGGTCTACCAACGATTTCCCCTCCATGTACTTGGTAATGCCGCGCTTCGCAAGGGCAGCTGTGGCCTCGTCGTTGTTCTCGACATCGAAGCGCAGGTGATGCAGGGCATGGCCATGCTGACGGAAGCCCTCGTCCAGATAGTCATGCCATGCGGTAGCCGTGTCCCCAATGGGCTGCAGGAACTCCAACTGCACGTTGAAGGCGTTGTAGAACGCCGCCTTCACTGGCGCATCGATGATCTGCCCGCGGTACCACGTTTTCTTGTAGATGTTGTCGCTCTCGGAATCGGGAACCAGGCCGAAAACCTTTTCCATACCGGCCTTGGCCTTTTCCATGTCCTCGATCACGATTCCCACCTGAACGATGTCGCCCAGCAGGTGCATCATCTCGTTCGCCTTTGCGTTCATAGCCCCTCCTATCTCCTGCAGCCTTCTTGGCAGCTGCAATCATAAACCTCATACCCCTTACACGGGCATACAGCCAATCGCCTTGATGCGGGTCGGCTTGCTTTTTCGAGCCAGCCTGCGTCTTATCGGCAAAATGGGGCTCTTCCGAGCCCCATATGCACAGTGGTTGGATTCGCGACGGTTAGTCGTCCAGCAAGCCCTTGGTGATGTCCTCAAGCGTGCGGCCACGCGTTTCGATGCCGAAGATGGCCAGCCAGATGGCCATGAACACCGCCAGGCAGGAGTTGATGATGTAACAACCCATCGTGCCCAGCGAAGTGGTCATGAAGAACGCGATCCACATCGGGCTCAGGATTCCACCCAGACGGCCGAAGGCATTCGCAACACCGGCGCCACGGATGCGGCAGGCGGTGGGGAACGGCTCAGACAGGTAGATAGCCGAAATGGTAACCGAGTTCGTGAAAGTGCAAACGCAGATCAGGAAGCCGAGGAACATAACCAGACCCGGGTTGTCGGTGGGGACCATCGACCAGATGGGACCCAAGATGGCAACCAAGATGAAGGTCACGATAAGGATGGTCTTGCGGTTCACCTTCTCTACGTAGAAGGTGAGTGCGCCAACGCCAACCGGGATGCCCAACTGCATGACCACGGTCATGGTGGTGGAAAGATGCACGTCGAAGCCGTTTGCTTTCAGGATGGAAGGCGTCCACGAGATGATGGTGTACACCAGCACGTTCATAGTGAAGCACAGGAACATGGCAGTAAGGGTACGAAGGATCATCTTCTTCTTGAGCAGGAACGCCCAAGGCAGCTCCTTTACCTCGCCTTCGTCCACACGGCGCTGGATCTCCTCAGCCGTAACAGGCTCAAGCTCCTTGCCGGTCACCTTCGCCGCAGCAGCCTCGAAGCGCTTCACGGTGTGGTCCGCCTCTTCGGTGCGGCCCTTCATGGCCAGCCAACGCGGCGACTCCTCCAAGAAGGCAAAGCACAGAACCACTACCAGGGTGCCGATGCAGCCGCAGATAACGAACACGGGGCGCCAGCCAACCATCGGCAGGACCACCATGTTCATGGCAGATGCCACCAGCGTGCCGCAGTTGGCGATCAGGCCGACGTACGACTGGTAGTTGCCGCGACGCTGGGGCGGCGTGAACTCGGTAAGGGCGGAATAGCCTGCAGGGAACGCAGCGCCCAGGCCGAGGCCCATGAAGAAGCGGCATGCGGTGAGGAACGTGGCGTCGGGCGAGCCGGCTGCCACGAAGCAGAATGCGGTGAAGATGGAGCCGCAGATGAGCACTGCCTTCTTACGGCCGATGCCGTCGGAAAGGGCGCCTGCCATAAGGCCACCGATAAGGTAGCCGATCATGGTGATGGAGTTGAACAGGGCGAATTGCTCGAGCGTCATCCATTGGTTTCCTGCGGCATCGTAGGTGGACTGCAGAACAGCGCCGATCGGGCCGCCTACCGCCATATCCACCGAGTCGCAGAACGTGATACCGGCGAGCAGCCACAGAACCTTGCGATGCATGCCGGTAATGGGCATCCTGTCCAGGCGGGCAGCTATGCCGTGATAGGAACTCTGCATTTCTGCATTCATGGTCCTACCTCCCTCTTTTCATGCCCCGCTTTCGCGGAGCTTCCCCTCCCCTTCCGTTTTCGGAACGGGCTTGGAGCCAATCCCCTACGGCTCCCGGCAGTGAAGCAGGTTGCCCGCCAATTCCCCTTTGCGGCATGGCCGCATTGGCCGGCAGCCCGTTTCGCTGCAAGACAATTGTTCCGCACACGGGTTATCGCCCGCCAATAGCAAAATAGCCGCACCGAAGTGCGGCTATTGCAAAAAACTATCGGGGCTGGCTGCGAACGCGTTCACATAATAAAGAGGTGAGGGCGGATACCTCATTCCCTCGGCAGGCGGCGCTCTTGCGCCTTACGAGGCCCGGCTTTCGGCGAACACATCGGGGAACTCGCGCTGCTGCATGAACTCGATGAACTCGCCCACTATCTTCGAATGGCGCTCTTTGCGGCTCATAAGGTAGATCTTGTGGAAGTCGGCCGGAGCGTCCACAATGGGGATGCACACCACGTCCTCGTAGGCGTTCACCAGGATGGAGTACACCATAAGGGCAACGTTGTCGGTATGCGCGGAAACGAACGAAGCCAGCGAAAGCTCGTCGTCGAACATCCGCAGCAGGTTGAACTCCTCTTCGCGCCCGGCGAGCACCGCATCAAGGCTGTTCGCAACCGACGATTTGCTGCTGTACGTAAGCAGGCGCTGGCTCTTCAGGTCGTTCAGGGTAAGCTCGGCGCGCAGCGCAAGCGGGTTCTTGCGGTTCACGCATGCCACCAGGCACTGCGACCAAACCGGCACCAGCTCCAAGCCCTTGGCTTCCTCGGTCATGGCGGCAAAGGCCACATCGATGGCGCCGTTCTTCAGGTGCTTGGCCAAGTCGGCGGAATACGCCTGCTCCATATGGAACTGCGGCAAGCTGCCCCAGATGCCCACGAACTCATCGATGGCGGCAGACCAGAAGCTCCCCTTCATGGAGTACACCGTGCCCAAACGCAGTATGTTGGCGTCAACTTCCTGGATGCCCATGGCGCGACGAAGGCCCTCGTCGTAACGTTCCAGCGCCTGCTTCACGTACTGATGGAACATCGCGCCCTGCTCGGTGAGCTCAACGCCCGAAGCCACGCCCTCGGCACGGCGGAACAGCGTAAGGCCTATCTCCTGCTCCATGCGCTTGATGGCAGCCGAAAGGGTCGGCTGGGCGATGTAGAGATCTTGGGCGGCCTTGGTGTAGCTGAGCATCTCTGCCAAGCGATCGAAATAACGCAAATGGTCAAGTTTCATGAACCATCTTCCCGCCTTGCGGCTGATAGTCGCAGCATCGCGCAAAACCGCACGATGCGTTTCCCTCCCTTATGTCCAGAAGCGAACGGCTGCCGCTACGCTCCCAATAATTCATAGCAAGCAGCTATTGGTCATCATCGCAAATGAACCATTTCACTATAGCAAAGCGGGACCCCGTAGGGTCCCGCTCATTGCAGGCTGTATACAGATCCGATGGGTGAACCGATCTTATGAGCCTAAGTCCGATCGATGACTAGTCGAGCAGACCCTTGGTGATGTCCTCGAGCGTACGGCCGCGGGTCTCAACACCGAAGATCGCAAGCCAGATTGCCATGAAGATGGCGATCGCACCGTTGATCAGGAACACGCCCATGGTGCCCAGCGAAGTGGTGATAAGGAAGGAGATCCACATGGGGCTGAAGATGGAGCCCAGACGACCGAAGGCGTTCGCAACACCGGCGCCGCGGATACGGCAAGCGGTGGGGAAAGGCTCAGACAGGTAGATGGCTGCGGTGGTAACGGAGTTGGTGAACGTGCACACGCACAGCAGGAAGCCAACGAACATGATCAGCGCGGTGTTATCGGTAGGCAGGGATGCCCAGATGGGACCGATGATGGCGATGAGCACGTAGGTGGTGCACAGGATAACCTTGCGGTTCACCTTCTCTACGTAGAAGGTGAGCAGGCCAACGCCGACCGGGATACCCAGCTGCATGACCACGGTAAGGGTGGTGGACATGTGCGGGTCGAAGCCGTTCTTGGTAAGGATGGTGGGCGTCCAGGTGATAACCGTGTAAACCAGCACGTTCATGGTGAAGCACAGGAACATTGCGGTCAGGGTGCGCAGGACAACCTTCTTCTTGAAGAGGAATGCCCAGGGAAGCTCTTCCACCTTCTCCTCGGAAGCGCGAGCGTCGATCTCGGCCTCGGAAACCGGGGTGAGTTCCATGCCCTTGGCGGCAGTCTTCTGCTCAAGCTTGGAGACGATAGCCTCTGCCTCGGCGTTGTGGCCCTTCATGGCCAGCCAACGGGGAGACTCTTCCAGGAACACGAAGCACAGAACCACGACGACAAGGCCGATGCAGCCGCAGATGATGAACACGGGGCGCCAGCCGAGCATCGGCAGGACAACCATGTTCATGGCAGATGCTACCAAGGTGCCGCAGTTGGCGATCAGGCCAACGTAGGACTGGTACTTGCCGCGCTTCGTGGGAGGCGTGAACTCGGTAAGGGCGGAATAGCCTGCAGGGAACGCAGCGCCCAGGCCGAGGCCCATGAAGAAGCGGCATGCGGTGAGGAACGTGGCGTCGGGCGAGCCGGCTGCCACGAAGCAGAATGCGGTGAAGATGGAGCCGCAGATGAGCACTGCCTTCTTACGGCCGATGCCGTCGGAAAGGGCGCCTGCCATAAGGCCACCGATAAGGTAGCCGATCATGGTGATGGAGTTGAACAGCGCGAACTGCTCCAGCGTCATCCACTGGTTGCCAGCTGCGTCGTAGGTGTTCTGCAAAATGTTGCCGATGGGGCCGCCAACAGCCATATCGACGGAGTCGCAGAACGTGATGCCGGCGAGCAACCACAGGATCTTCTTGTGGAAGCCGGAGATGGGCATACGGTCAAGACGTGCTGCGATACCGTGATACGAGCTTTGCTTTACGTCGGACATTTATGCACCTTCCTTTCTTGTTTTTGTTTTGCCCCCTCCCAGGCACAAAACAACTCAGTCCCTTCGCCCCCATGCGAAAGGATTCCCTACTTATCCCTCGTTTGAACTCCGATTCTGGAAGCACCATGGGGCCAATGGCCCCTCCCCTTTGGTGCGATGTGCCCGATCGAAGGCAACCGTTGCAACCCTGCCGTTCCACCCAACAAAACAAGCAGCGGCGCAACTTCCGGGTACCTATTCTGTTTCCAAGATGTCAGTTTTGCTAACAGCTTTTTGTTTTTTCGAACAACAAAAATCTATTCCACGTCTGAGCTGCGTGTTTACACGGTTTAACTGCTTAGTGAACACGTTAATAACCGTGCTTGTTTTGAGCTTGTTGTTTATAAGCCCAGGTGGGAAAAGGATTTCTTGATTGTTTTTCTGCATGAACCTATTCAGCAGCCGAATCGAAACCCATCCGATAGCTATTGTTTTCAATAACAGATTGGTCATTATCGATGATTTGTTGGGCGGTTTAGAGCTTGAATCGCAGACGGCTTTCGCGGCGTGCCTATCGGTTGATGCGGTTGGATCTATCTCTTATAGGCCGATCCGATAGCTTCACAGGTTAAATCCATGCTTTTCCGATACGTCTGCAACACACGAGCAGCAGCATTGCCGGCCCTCAAAAGATTCGGCCCAAAGTAGCCGCGCACAAGGCGCAGCATCCATTTCTCTGCGGCAAGCCGCCCACATCGCAAGCGTCCGCAAGGGGCTTATAACGGCCTTGTGCCCCTGCAACCACCAGGCACCAACAAAAGCAGTCCCGGCAAACGCAAAAAGGGCCGCCATAACGGCGACCCTTTGCAACTGATAAGCGTATGCAGTTTACGGCTTACAGATTGTTGAAGGTGAAGTTCTCGGGATGAGCCTTTACCTCTTCGCGCAGTTTCGGGTTCATCTTGCGAACGCCACGACGGTTGTCCTCGGTCTGAGAAGCCAGAACCTGGTTGCGGTTCTCCATGCTGATCTGGCCACGGAAGGAGTTATCCAGAGAAGCGAGCAGGGACTCCTTGGTCAGGCGCATGCCCAGAGGTGCGGAGTTCTTGCAGATAGCCTCTGCCATCTTGATGGCCTCGTCCAGAACGTCCTCGTCGGCGACAACCTTGTTGGCGAAGCCCCACTGAAGAAGCTCTTCAGCGCCGATGCGGCGAGCGGTCATAAGAGCCTCGGCAGCGCGGGCGTAACCCACGATGCGGGGCAGGTAGTAAGAACCGGACATGTCGGTACCGGTAAGGCCGATGTTCAGGTAGCCAGCCTGCATCTTGAAGGACTCGCCGCAAACGCGGAGGTCGCAAGCGCAAGCCAGGGAAAGGCCGCCGCCGATGGCGTAGCCCTTCAGTGCGCCGATGATGGGCTGCATGGCGTCATGCATGTTCACTGCCTGGTCGGAGCAAACGGTCTGCATGATGCAGTGATCGCGCTGAGCGCGGCCCATGTCGGCGGGGGGCTCGTAGTTGAGCTCGTTCAGGTTGAAGCCAGCGCAGAAGGACTTGCCCTCGCCGGTGAGGACGATAACGCGGCACTCAGGGTCCATGCGGACCTTCTTCAGATAGTCGTTGAAGTCGGCCATCTGCTGGTAGGACATTGCGTTCAGGTTGGCAGCGTCGTCGAAGGAGACAACGTGGATCGGGCCACGGACCTCAACCTTCAGACGCTCGTACTCGTACTTGAACTCGGGCAATTTGTATGCGTCCTGATACACACTCATGCGCATTCCCCTTCCAAACTGGAAAACTGGTTTAAGATAAGTGAATCGTAGTTTTTCGAAGCGTTCCTTGTCAAGGACAGCAGGGGTTTTGCGCTTCTTTACATGTACTTCCCGCACTGTAGAAAGAAGAGGTTTTACATGGCAGAGTACAGTGCCACCCACACCCACGCGACGTGGAAGCCGCGCGTCACCGAAAAGCCCTTCGTTTACTATCGCTGCCCCGAGTGCGGCCGCATCGTCGGCGGCATCGACGGGCCCACGGAGATCGAGAGCATCAACGATGGCGAGCGCTCGCTTCTGTTCAAGCCCCCGTACGCCGATTTGGAGTTCCACATCTCGTGCTGCGGCAAGGAGATGGAGGCCGTAGAGCCCATTCCCGCAGCCGATGTCGAGGACCGTTTCAAGCTCACTTACGAGATCGCCGGCGGGCTCAACAGCAACTGCATCCAGGTGAACTGGCGCTCGGTGGACTCCACCTGCAAGCCACGCTGGTTCGGCCTGAAAACCTTCACCGGCATCATGCATAAGTATGTGCAGCCGAAGAAGTGGCCGCCCATCACGTTCGCCTTGGCCGACGAGGACGCCTTCGCCTACTGCTCGAAGGACCCCTGCATCCAGTGCACGTTCCGCTGCAAGCGCGAGTTCGAGATCTATGCCTGGGTAGAGAACCTGGGCATGGTGGTGAAGAAGCTGGACCAGTGGGTTGCCCCCGGCAGCGCCAGCACGAACGACTTCGATTCCCCCAGCGAGATCATGCGCAAGGCCCGCGAGGCGAAGGCAGCGCAGAACTAGCACCCCCGACCGCACGCCACACGTGGCTGGTGAACGCCAACCCGTGAACAGAAGCGCTCCGCATCACTACGATGCGGAGCGCTTTTTGATGCACTGAAACAAAGGCTGTGAACGGGAGCGCGCCGGCCATCAGGCGAAATGGAAGCCTGGACGCAGCTGAACCCCTTGAGCACGCTTGCGTTGGGTTGCCTGCTGCTCCTATGCCTTCCAGCGGCGCAGGCGCAGGGCGTTCGTCACCACGCACACCGAGCTGAAGCTCATGGCAGCGGCGGCGATCATGGGGTTCAGGCTGAAGCCCGCCCAGGCGAACACGCCCGCCGCGACGGGGATGCAGATGGCGTTGTAGAACAGCGCCCAGAACAGGTTCTGCTTGATGTTGCGCATCGTGGCGCGCGAAAGCGAGAGTGCGGCGGGAACATCGGCCAAGTCGCTGTGCATGAGCACGATATCGGCGCTGGAAAGCGCGATGTCGGTACCCGCCCCGATGGCGATGCCCACATCCGCGCGGGCCAGCGCCGGCGCATCGTTGATGCCGTCGCCCACCATGGCAACCGGGGCCTTTGCGGAGAGCTTGCGCACGATGCGCTCCTTGTCGGCGGGCAGAACGCCGGCGATCACCTCGTCGGTGCCCACCTGCGCTTGAATGGCCTTCGCCGTGCGCTCGGCATCGCCGGTGAGCATGACGGTGCGGATGCCCATGGAGCGCAGCTTCGCGATGGCGGCGGCACTCGTGGGCTTCGGAACGTCCGCCACGGCAACCGCGCCAACAAGCTTTCCACCCCGCGCGAAATAGGTGACGGTCTTGCCCGCGTCGGCCAGCTGCTGAGCCGCTGCTTCGTCTACCGGGATGCCATGCGCCTCCATCATGCGCGCATTGCCCGCCACGCAAAGATGACCGTCAACCGTTCCGGAAACGCCCTGACCGGGGACCTGTGCGAAGTCGGAAGCAACTGCTGCCACCGTGGCGCCATCACCCGTGCCACCTACACCTGCAGCACCTTCGCCGACAAGCCCCTTCGATTCCACATAGGCAACCATGGAGCGCGCAAGCGGATGCTCGCTGGGCTTCTCAAGCGCATAAACCAGGGGAAGGATCTCCTCTTCGGCAACACCAGGCTGCGGCAGCACATCGGTAACCTGCGGGGCGCCCTTGGTGATGGTGCCCGTCTTATCCAGAACCACCGTGCGCACCGCCTGCGCGGATTCCAACGCCTCGGCCGATTTCACCAGGATGCCGCTGGAAGCGCCCCGGCCCGTGCCCACCATGATGGCCGTGGGAGTGGCCAAGCCCAACGCGCACGGGCACGATATGACCAGCACCGATATGCCATACGAGAGCGCGGTTGAGAACTCGGCGCCCACCAGCATCCACACCGCGAAGGCGACGAGCGCGATAGCCATCACCACCGGCACGAACACCCCGCTGATCTTGTCGGCCATCTTCTCGATAGGGGCCTTCGAGCTGGTGGCCTCATCGACCAACTGCACGATGCCCGCCAGCACGGTATCGGCGCCCACGCGTTCCGCCCGCATGGTGAACCACCCGGCGGTGTTCACCGTAGCACCCGTAACCGCAGCGCCCTCGCGCTTGGAAACGGGAAGCGGCTCGCCGGTGATAACCGATTCGTCCACCGAGCCTTCGCCTTCCAGCACCACGCCGTCCACTGGCACCGATTCGCCCGTGCGCACCACCAGCACGTCGCCCACGCGCACATCCTTCGCGGGCACCTTCTGCTCCACGCCGCTTTCCAGGCGCGTTGCCATCTTGGGAGCCAGGTCCATCAGCTTTGAAAGCGAATCAGTGGTCTTGCCCTTCGCGCGCGCCTCCAGGAACTTGCCCAACGTGATGAGGGTCAGGATCATGCCCGCGCTCTCGAAGTAGAGGTTCATGGCGTAGTGATGGGTGGTTTCCAGGTCGCCGTGCCCAACGTAGAACGCCATGCACAGCAGCGCGTACATGCCGTACAGCGTGGCGGCGCCCGAGCCCAGGGCTATGAGGGAATCCATGTTGGGCGAGCCGTGCAGCAGCGACTTCACCCCAACGCGGAAGAACTTGAAGTTCACGAAGATCACGGGAACCAGCAGCATGAACAGCACCAGGCCGTGCACCATCATGTTCTCCATACCCGTAAGCACGCTGGGCAAGGGCCAACCGAACATGTCGCCCATGGAGATGTAGAACAGCGGCACCGTGAACACGAGCGAGATGATAAGGCGCTGCAGCACGCTTTTGCGCTCGGCTTCAGCGGCGGCGGCAGGGTTTGCCCCTGGCGCAGCGGCGCCGGAAGTACTGGGAGCCGCAGCCGTGCCCTCGCCCGCTGGGAACGCGCCGTAGCCCGCCTTTTCCACTGCAGCCACGATCGCAGCACCCGTGACCGCGGGGTCGGCATCAGCTTCCAGCTGCACCTCCATCGAGTTCTTCAGCAGGTTCACCGCAACGCCCGAAACGCCCGGCACGCCCGACGTTGCCTTTTCCACCCGCGCAGAGCACGCCGCGCAGGTCATGCCCGTTACCGCAAAACGAATTTTCCCGCTCATCGCATGAACCTCTTTATCAATTTCATTGCCTCATCGATCACCTCGTCATCGCCCTGCTGGATGCGCTCCTTCACGCAGGTTTCCAGATGATCGCGTAGAAGAACCTCGGAAACCCCACGCACCGCGCTTTCCGCAGCGGCGAGCTGGGTGAGCACATCGCCGCAGTAACGGTTGTCGTCGATCATGGCCTTCACGCCATTGAGCTGGCCGATTGCCCGGTTCAGGCGCTTCTGCAAGTCGGCCTGGAACTCGTTGCTGCGCTCGGTTGCCTTGTAACGGCAGCCGCAGGTGCGCTTCCCTTGTCCCTCGGCAGAGCAGCACGCATGTTTTTCTTCCGACATGGCATTTCCTCTCAGTTGGTTCGCATCGATTATATACCCCCTAGGGGTATATCGGGCGAGATGTTCCTGCTGCACCCGAATCTGTTCTTCTTCAAATATGTAAAGCGAACCACCAGCACCTACAGCGAGTACAATGGTCTGCGTAGATTTTTCACGTAAGGGACCACATGAACCAACCAAACGATCCAAACCGCCCCTCGCGCAGGCCAGCACCCCAACGCAGGAACGCTGCGCGCGCGGAAGTGCCCAGTGCCCGCAGCGAGCTTGAGCGTGAACGCGAACTGTACAGCAAACACGACCCCAGCACCTCCCTGCTGCCCGAGCGCGATGCCGCACGCCGCCAAAGCCAGCAGGGCTCGGCAAACGATGCCGCAGGAAAGATGCCCGCCGGAAGGCAGAGCAGCCCCATCAGCAACCGCAGCAGGCAGGGGGCCCAGCCCTCGGCCAGCAGCGCGGCAACGCGGCGCAGCGGCCAAGCCTCACGCCCCCGCGCCGCACGCCCGGCAGATGCAGAACCTCGCCGCAGCGCCCCAGCACAGCAGCAACGTCCCTCGGCGCGAAACAGGCAGCAGGCAGCGCCCCAGCGCGCAGGCGCGCAGGCGCGCCCTTCGGCCCAGCGCCAAGGCGCCGCACGCGTGGGCACTCAGGTTCCGCAGCAGATGCCCACAGTGGAGAACATCCAGAAGGATGCCTCTGCCTACTCACGAGCCAACTACCATCGCTCGGCTGCAGGCAACGGCAACCGCGGCGGCGCACCAGACGCATCCGCCTACAGCGCCGCGCGCTACGTGGGCAACCATCGCGCTAAAAAGCAGAAGGCCAACTTCTTCACCCGCAAGAGCCTTATCGCCCTGGGGATTGTTGCCGTGGTGGCTGTTGGCGGTGTATTCGGCTTCACCAACTGGATGAACACGAAGGCGGTGCAGGTAACGCTCAACGGCGATCAGGTAACCATCTCCGGCAGCCAGCGCTCGCTTTCGGGCATTCTGGACAGCAACCTGGTTTCCGTGGCGCCCGGCAATTACGTGGCAGTCGACGGTTCCGTCATGCGCCAGGGCGAAGGTACCCGCTGCACCGCGAAGGTGAACGGCAACGAAACCGACAACCTGAGTACGCACCTGAACGGCGGCGACAAGATCGAGATCTCCAACGGCACCGACATCTCCGAGGCCTACACCGACAGCGACCCGCAAACCCTTCCGCATAAGACCGAGATCAAGGGCACCGGCGCCATCCACCTGTACAACGAGGATGCAACCGACGGCGAGCAGGTAACGCGCACCGGCAAGGAATCGGGCATTACCACGCAGGTAACCACCAAGGAACCGGTGGACAACATCGTGCAGTACTACAACATCGATGCCGGCAACGACAAGGTGATCGCGCTCACGTTCGACGACGGCCCCTGGGACAAGCAAACTGATGAGATCCTGGACATCCTGGAGCAAAACGGCGCCAAGGCCACCTTCTTCACCGTTGGCCAGTGCATTTCCGGGCACGAGAGCCAGCTGAAGCGCGCAGCCAGCATGGGCTGCGAGATAGGCACCCACACGTGGGACCACGCTGAAGGATCCGGCCAGGGCGTAAGCCTGATCAAGATGTCCTCGCAAGAACGCAAGGACGAGGTAACGAAGGGCCTTGATGCCATCGAGAAGGCAACGGGCGAAAAGGCCAGCACCATCTTCCGCTGCCCCGGCGGCAACTTCGATTCCAGCGTAGCTTCCGACCTTGACGGGCTGGTTACCGCGGAAATCGGCTGGAACATCGACACCACCGACTGGAAGAAGCCCGGCGCCAGCGTTATCGCCCAGCGCATCGAGAGCGCGAAGCCCGGCAACGTTATCCTGATGCACGACGGCGGCGGCGACCGCAGCCAGACCATCGAGGGCCTGCGCGAGGCGCTGCCCAAGCTGAAGGCGGAGGGCTACAGCTTCGTCACCGTGCAGGAACTTATAGAGAAGTACCCCTACAAGGGGAACTAGCGAAAGCCGGCAATACCTGCCACCAAACCAAACCGAACCGGGGCATCCAGCCCCGAACACAAATGCCCCGTTGCCAGCTGCAACGGGGCATTTTGTTTCTTGCAAGCAAAGGAGCACGGGGCGCCGAACCAGCCACTGTAGGGCGCAGACCCGTGAGCTGAGCCTACGGCTCCCTGATCTCTACCGATTTGGCGATGTAGGCCGGACGGTTCTTCGTTTCCACGTAGATGCGGGCAATGTACTCGCCGATAACGCCCAGCGTTCCCAAGATAAGCCCGCCCATGATAAGCATGACGCACATAAGCGTTGGGTAGCCTGAAGGCATTGCCGGGTTTATCACCGACTCCACGATGACCTCGATAAGCAGCACCAGGCCCGCGATGGTGGCAAGCGCGCCCACCAGCGTGGCGATCTTCAGCGGGAACGTGGTGAAGGAAAGCACTCCACCCACGCCGTAGCTCAGCAGCTTCCGGAACGACCATTTGCTTTCGCCCTGCGCACGCTGCGACGGCGTGTAGGGAAAAGGCAGCGTCTCGAAGCCCACCCAGGCGAACATGCCCTTGGAGAAGCGGAAGCTTTCGGGCATGGAGGCAAGCGCTTGGGCAACCTCGCGGCGGAACACGCGGAAATCGGAGGCGTCGGCGGGAATGCCCAGCTTCGATGTGGCATCGAACACCTTGTAGAACGAGCTCTTGAAGAAGCGCAGCAGGGCGCCTTCCCTGCGATGCTCCTGATAGGCGGCAACGCAGTCTGCCTGGGGGTTCGCCTGCAGCATGCGGTACATCTGAAGGAGCGTTGCGGGCGGCTGCTGCAGGTCGGCGTCCATGATGGCAACGCAATCGCCCTCTGCATGCTGAAGCCCCGCCAACAGGGCAGACTCCTTGCCGAAGTTGCGCGAGAAATCGACCACCACCGAGCGCTGGCAAGTAGAGGGGACGGGTATCTGGTGCAGGGCGCGCGAAGTGCCGTCGGAGCTGCCGTCGTTCACCAGCACCAGCTCGAAGGCAATGCCTTGCCCGGTGAATGCATCGTCGACCGCGTCGAACAGCAGCGGCAGGTTCTCTTCCTCGTTGTAGCACGGCACGATAATGGACAGATCCACTTTGGCGGCTCCCCTTCCTAAAATTGCTTCCTCCCATAATAAGCCCAACAACCGCGCACGCCACCAGTTGGACACGTCATTGTTTCATCGTTGAAAGCACTGCGTGAACAGCCGTTTACCCTACCTGCCGGCCTTCAGCTTCTGGAACACGTTGCGAAGGGCGCCGTTCTTAGCGGTATGGATGATGCTGCCCAGAGCCAAGCACTTGGCGGCATTGCGCTGCTGCAGGGGTTTCAGGCAGATACTGAGGGCGCGGCTATCTGCCTGAGCAAGGGGAATAAGCTCCTCGAACAGCGGGTCGGCAAATACAGCCTGCAGCCATTCGCGCTGTTGGCTGGCTGACATGCCGCTTTCCTTCTGCCGGTTGCGCTCCAGCGCGGAAAGGATGTAGCGCGCGTACAGGGAACCCAGCGTTGCCTTAGCCGTGTCGTTAAGCAGGCCCCACGATTCCAGCTGGTTGCGCAGCAACTCGATGCGCATGCGGTGCACCTCGTAGTAGCGCGAAACGAACTTGTTGGTAAGGTTCGCCTGCTCGCGCTTGGCGTAGCGGTACAGGGTTTCGCCCACCACGTTGAGAGCGGGCAGGTCCTGGAACACGCGGATATTGAACTCGATGTCCTCGATAAGCGGCAGGCCCTCAACGAACTGGAAACCGCTTTCCTGCAGGTAGGAGCGCTGGTACACCTTGTTCCAGGCGTAGCCGTAGTGCGTGCCCTTCTCGAACCCAAGCACATGGGAGCGCAGCTTGGC
>CAVIKC010000006.1:0-1585 GCA_963643405.1 Succinivibrio sp. | reverse complement strand
GGCTTGCCGCTACTCCCCTTGCCCGCAACATAGAACTCGTCCACATGGCCGAACATGACCACCGGGGCTTCGTGCTGGGCCAGCGAGTTGCGCACGCTTTGCAGCAAAGTGAAATCGTAGCGATCGTCCGGATCGGGGAACCACACGTATTGCCCGCGCGCAGCGGCCAAGCCCGTGTTGCGCGCAGCGGAAAGACCGCGGTTCTGCGGGTGCGTTTCCAGGCGAATGCGCGGGTCGGCGGCCGCGAAGCCCTCAACGATGGCACGGCTGCCGTCGGGCGAGGCATCGTCTACCACGATGAGCTCCCAATCGGGGAAAACCTGGTTCTGCACATCGAAGATGGCATCGGCGATGAACGCCTCGGAGCCGTACATGGGCATAACAATGGAGAAGAACGGGGCGCCTGCCGCTTCACTAGAATCGGCCGCCTTGGCAAAACCGGCCGGCTGCACACCTGCCCCGGCTTGCATGGCCACCTCGTCGGAACCGGGCAGCTGCGGGCCTGCACCGGTTTGCGCAGCGGCTTTGCCGGCACCTACCGATGCCGAAGCACCCACCGCCTTACCTTTTGCCCTGCGACTCACCGCAAGCACGCCCCTTCCGTTCATTTAACCATGCATCCCATGATACACGCCCGGGCGATAGCTCTACGCTACTTGGCCGCGCGCTTGCGGCGGTACGCCCGTACCGCGATGAAGGCAATGATACCCGCCCAAGCAAGGCCGGAGACCACCGCGCCCTGCACCAGCAGCGGCGAGCAATAGGAAAGCTCGATATCGTTCTGCCCCTCGGTAACCGGGATAGCCATAAGGCAGTCGCCCACCAGCTCGGGCTGCACCTGCTGACCGTTCACCCTCACCGTCCAGCCTGCATCGTAGGGGATGCTGGTGAACAGGTAGGCGTCATCGGCCGAAGCGGTATAGCTTGCCGACACGTAGCCATCGCGGAACTCGTTGAAGGTGGCAGCCTTGGCATTGGCCTGCTCGGTGAACGAATCGAGCAAACCCTTGTTCGCCTGCACAACGTAGAGCGTCATGTTGCTGTCGGCGCCGATTTCGGCCGGGCCAGCAAGGGAGATCTCCTCGCCAGCAACAATGCTACCCGCAGGCACGATGCCGTACGAGAATGCACGGTAATAATTCCCCGCCACCGCATTGCCGTTGATGCTCAGTTGGAATCCAGTCCAAAAATACTTCTCGTAGTTCTTTGTTGAGCGGATCTCCACGTAGCACAGGTCGTTCGACGAAGATTGGTCCACCGTCCAGCGTATCCCCGAGTCGTCGGAAGAAACCTTGGTGGAATCCAGCGTGGTATACATCTGATCGCTTGTACCGAACAACGCCTGGAACAGCTTGTTCTGATATGTGAAGGCATCCGATTGCTCACCGATGGAGGCGGTTGCCCCAGCGCCTACACCAAACGCAAGGGGGAAGGCGTTGCCGTTCTTATACCAATAGTGCGTACCCGCATCCGCGCTGCCGCGATCGCCCGACGCCAGCCCTGTTGCCTCGTAGCCATAGACCGTATCGCCCGTGGCAACATAACGCAGACCAAGCAAGGAATCGGAAGGCAGGATGGCCGTGGG
>CAVIKC010000005.1:0-67555 GCA_963643405.1 Succinivibrio sp. | reverse complement strand
CCGATGTTACCGCGAACACATGGTTCAGGCGGCTATCGGCGTTCACTTGGTAGAGAGAGCCAAGCGCCCCGGCCTTGGGATCGTGCGCACCGAACACGCAGCGGTCGATGCGGGCCTGGTGCATAAGGCCGGCGCACATGATACACGGCTCCAGCGTGACGTACACCGTGCAGCCCGAAAGACGCCAAGCGCCCAGCTCGCGCGACGCCTGCTTCATAGCAAGGAATTCTGCATGGCCGGCAGGGTCGGCGTCGGTTTCGCGGCGATTGCAAGCCTGGGCGATTACCTTGCCGTCGTGAACCACCACGGCGCCGATGGGAACCTCGTCCAGTTCAGCCGCACTGCGTGCCTGGGCAATCGCCAACTGCATAAACGATATGTCCTGCGCCTCTGCGCCGCTAAGCTCCATCGGTCACCACCAAAGATATGCTATCCTAAGCCCTGCAATTCGGAGGAATGGCAGAGTGGTTGAATGCGGCGGTCTTGAAAACCGTTGTGCCGCAAGGCACCGTGGGTTCAAATCCTACTTCCTCCGCCACGTACTTCGCGCCGCTCACCCGAGCGGCGCTTTCTCATTCTAAACGCAATGCAGCCGTACCCTAACAGCAGCCCGCGTACCCAATCGAGAAAAGAAAAACGGAGGGCGACCGCTGCATCCTTGCCCCTTTCTCTCCCCTTTTTGGTCAACAGGCAAGGTGAAGAGAAGCAAGCTACCCTTGCAAGGGCCTGCCCTCTTGCAAGGAAAGCGAAGGCCAAGCTGCCGCAGGGCGCCCCGCCCCGGCTCGCAAACGGTTGGTTACTCCCCGAAGAAGGTTTCCGTCACGTAATCGACGGGCAGGCTGCAGCCGCACCACAGGCGCTCGGCGATGGCCGCCTGCTGGACGAACGGCCCCACCCCGTCGAGCACGCGGTTGCCGTTTCTGCGCGCCATGGCAATCAACTCGGTTTCGCGCGGGGTGTACACCATATCGGCCACCACAACGTCCTTGGGCAGAACGCCTTCTTCGATAAGACAGCCTGGCTGGGCGTACGAGCCAACGCTGGTGGCGTTCACCACCAAGGCAGACTGCTGAAGCGATTCCCGCAGCCGAGCCGTATCGCTTAACGGATGCAGCTCCACTTGGCAGTCAGAATGCTGCTTCAAGCGGGCAATGACCTGGCGGTACTGCGCCAAGCATTTGTCGTTGCGGTTGAACACGTCTATCTGGCCAACGCCGTCGAGCGCCGCCTGCACCGCGATCGCCGAGGCAACCCCGCCCGCACCCAAGATGGTGATCTTCTTGCCCACCACGCCAACACCGTTCAACACCAGGTTGCGCATGAACGCCGCACCATCGGCGTTATCGCCCAAAGAACGGCCATCCAGTACAGCAACGGTGTTCACCGCGCCCATGATCTGGGCCACCTGGGAAATCTCATGCAAATAGGGAACGATAGCCTTCTTGTAGGGTGTGGCCACGTTATAGCCCAGAAAGCCCAGCGCTTCCATGCCGCGAACCGCTGCCTCCAGGTTGTCTCGCTCCACATCGAGCGCCACATAAGCGTAGTCGTAGCCAAGCTTGCGGAACACCGCGTTGTGGATGGTGGGCGACTCTGAATTGGAGATAGGATGGCCCACAACGCCCATCAGGCGGGTCGAACCCGTGATGCCCATAGTATCCATGCTTCTATCCTTCCATCCGCTCGGCCACTTCGAGCCATTCTTCTTCGAGTGCGGCGATGCGCTCCTCCAGCTCATGGATCCCTGCCTGAGCCGCACCCAGCGCCTCGTAGTCGTATGGATCCACCTTCAGCAGGTCTTCCTTCGCTTGGGCAAGCTTCTTTTCCTGGGTCTTCATCTTGTTCTCTATAGAGCGCGCCTGCTTCTTCAGCTCGCGCATCTCGGCAGCGGAAAGGCCGCTCTCCTTTGCGCGCAGGGCATCTTGTTTGGGCTTCGGCGATGCCGAGCCGCCCGCCGCCTTCGCCGCACGGCTCTGGTCCAACAGCTCCAGGTACTCGTCTACCCCGCGAGGGCAGTGGGTAAGGTGCCCATCTATCAAGGCGAACTGGTCGTCGGTAACGCGCTCCATAAGGTAGCGGTCGTGGCTTACCACGATCAACGTGCCCGGCCAGGTGTCCAGCAGGTTCTCCATGGCAACCATCATGTCGGTGTCCAGGTCGTTGCTGGGCTCGTCCAAGATAAGCACATTGGGTGAATCAAGCAGGATGAGCATCAGCATAAGGCGGCGTTGCTGGCCGCCGGAAAGCGTTTCCACCGGCATGTTCAAGTGCGCGTTGGTGAATCCCAGCTGCTCCAAAAGCTGCGCCGGGCTTACCTCTTTGCCATCGATCATGTAACGCGTGTTGTAACGGGTAAGTATCTCGCGCACGCGGTCTTTCTTCAGGGGTTCCAGCTCTTCCAGCTTCTGGGAGAGGAAGGCGAACTTAACCGTTTTGCCGATCTTCACGCGGCCCGACTGCGGGCGCAGCTTGCCCTGCACGATGTCGAGCAAGGTCGACTTGCCCGCCCCGTTGGCGCCCATAAGACCGTAACGGTCGCCCGGGCCGATCATCCAGGTAACGTTGTCGAGCACCTTCGCCTGCCCATAGGAAAACGAGGCATCGATAACGTCCACGCATTTCTTGCCCAGGCGGGAAATGGCCGCACGCTTCAGCTCCGTGGTGTCGCGCAGCGGCGGCTCTTCAGCGATAAGGGCACGGGCGGTTTCCACGTGGAAGCGAGGCTTGCTGGAACGTGCGCGAGCGCCGCGGGAAAGGAACGCCAGCTCTCGCCGGATAAGGTTCTGCCGCTTCTGCTCGGCAACCGCAGCCTGACGCTGACGTTCCACGCGCTGCAGGATATAGGCAGAATAGCCGCCCTCGAAGGGTTCGGCCACGCCATCGTGCACCTCCCACATGCGCAGGCATACCTCATCCAAGAACCAACGGTCGTGCGTTACCACCACCAATGCGCCGCTGCCACGGGAGAAACGCTGCTTCAAGTGCTGCGCCAGCCAGTTGATAGCCACCACATCCAAGTGGTTCGTGGGCTCGTCGAGCAGCAGCACGTCGGCATCGGCAACCAGCACGCGTGCCAAGTCCACACGGCGACGCTGGCCGCCGGAAAGAGTACCCACCGGGCTTTCCCAGTCCAAGTCGCCTATCATGCCGTCGACGATCTGCCGGATGCGCGCGTCGCTTGCCCATTCGTATTCGGGAACATCGCCCACCACATTCCAACCAACGCTCTTGACGTCATCAAGGGAATCGGATTGGCGAAGGGAAGCGAAGCGCACGCCGCCGGTACGAAGCACGCGTCCGTCGTCGGGTTCGATGCTGCCGTCGAACAACCCCAAAAGCGAAGATTTGCCATCGCCGTTGCGGCCGACCACGCCAACCCGGTCGCCGTCTTCGACGCCCAGGGAAAGCGATTCGAAGATCGTCTTGGTGGGGTATTCCAGATGCACGCTCTCACAGCCGAACAGAAAGGCCATCGTGTAAGCTCCTTTTCGTTTATCCCCCACGATTGCGGGGTAATTTACCAGTATAAGGCCCCTTGGCCGCGATCGCCGACACACAGCCCTGTTCGCATGCACAGGCAGCAGCGGGAAACAGGGCGAAAGAGGCTGAAAACCATGGGGGCAGGCCAGCCCCGGAAGCCGACCCGCGCCCATCCCAAGCCGCAAGCGAGAAAGGGCCGGGCCCAAGGAGCGCGGAGGCAGCACCAAACCCGTCCGCGCCCCAGAGCGCAAACGAGGCACCCGTATGCCCCGCACATCGAAAGCTTTGCAACCGCACCTTGGCGCCATCCTGTTTTTGCTATAGTCGCAACCATGGATTCGCAGAACGAAAAAATCGGCTTCGTGCTCATGAACACGGGCACCCCCGACTCGCCCGACCCGGCAGATATCAAGCCGTACCTTATCGAGTTCCTTTCCGACCCCAACCTCATCCATATGCCCCGCGCGCTTTGGCTGCCCATCCTGCACCTGTTCATCGCGCGCACCAGGCCGAAGAAAACCTCGCCGCGCTACCGACAGATATGGACACCGCTTGGTTCCCCCTTCATGTTGGAATCGAAGGAGCAGGAAGAAGGGCTGAACAAACGCTTCCAGGAAGCAGGGGTAAACGCTGTGGCCCGCTTAGGCATGCGTTACGGCAACCCTTCCATCGATGCCGCGCTGAACGAGCTGGAGCAACTGGGCTGTAAGAGGGTGATCGCCTTCCCCCTGTTCCCGCAAACAGCCTTCTGCACTGTGAAAAGCTGCAAGGGCAAGATCGAGAAAACCATGCGCAGGCACCCAGGCCTGCAACTTGCAAAGACCATCGAGGGCTACCATTCCAACCCCGGCTACGTCGAAGCGCTGGAGGCAAGCATCCGCGATACCTGGGAGTACCGCCCGGGAAGCAAGCTCATGTTCTCGTTCCATTCCATCCCCTTGAGCGACGTGAACGCTGGGGACACCTACGTGGAGCAGGCGCGAGCAGACGTATCGCAGGTGGCCGAGCAGCTAGGGATTTCCGAAGAAGATTGGGCGCTTGCCTTCCATTCTCGCTTCGAGGACCCACACGCTTGGGTTACCCCGCATCCTAAGGCCAAGCTGGCCGAATGGGCCGAACAGGGGATTACGCGCATCGCTATGATGACCCCCGGCTTTTCGGCCGATTGCCTGGAATCGCTCTACGATATAAAGAGCGTTACCTGCGACTACTTCAAAACGCTCTGCCTGCAGAAAGGGATGCAGGCAGACGTAACCTACATCCCCTGCCTGAACCACCGCGAAGACCACCTGAACCTGCTGTTCAAAACGGCGAAGCAGGCGCTCGGGGAGATCTAGGCAACGCAACCTTCCCTCTTGTCGATGCGGGGACTGAGAACCATAGCTCGTCGGCAAAACCGCTGGGAATGCCCCACCCTGCAGCCGTACGGCCCCCTGGAACAGGGAGCCACGGCAATCGTGCCGCACATCATGATTTCCCGCATGCAAACGAAGGCCGCCCCAGATGGGACGGCCTTGCGCTAATTGCAGCTTGTTGGCTGTTTGGCTACTTGATAACCAGAACAGGCATGGGGCTTTCGCGAAGCACCGCGTAGGAAACGGAACCCAGCACGCCGCGGATGGCGCCAAGGCCGCGGGAGCCCATGACGATAAGGTCGGCGTTTACCTTCTCTGCGTAGTTCAGGATGTCGGCAGCAGGCGTGTAGCCGGGGATTACCTCGATGGTGGCCTTGTCGCCCAAGGAAGCAATGGCATCGCCGATGCCCTCCTTCACCTTCTCGGTTTCCTCGCCGATGGTCTTGTTGTACAGGGCCATGATGTCCTCTACGGAAAGCAGGTACTGCTGAGGATCGAAGGATGCGCTGTTGAAGTTGGCGGGAAGCTGGGCATTCGGATGGGTGGTAACGAATACCACATGGAGCTTAGAGCCCTCTGCGCCCTCGACGATTTCGGCAGCCTTCTTCACAGCAGCAAGCGCCTGTTCGGATCCATCATAAGCAACAACGACATTCTCAAATACCATAGTTACCCCTCCTGTTCGTTAGTGCAGCAAGCTTGCTTCTGCACCATCTTCATGCAGCGCCTGCTTTTGTTTCTTCAAGGATACCATTCCCCCAATAGGGAAAACAGCGAAACGGTGGTCGGATCCCAGCTCAGGGTAAATGTATTGAGAAACTCAATGGCTTTGCGCTGAGCACCGGGAGATCCGGCAACCTACAGGGTTAGTCTTCCAGGAAGTTGCCCTTCTTTTCCAACGGCTCGATGGTCAAAGGAAGGTTCGGATCTACTGTGATGGAAAGCAAGTACGTCTCGATGGCTGCATCCAACTCGTATTCCAGGTCGATGTCTCCCTCGAAAACGCACCAGTAGAACAGCAGGCCGGTGGAAGCCGCGGCGATGCGCAGCATGGCCTCGTCGATGTCCACATCAGGGCGAACCAGGCCCAGGTCGATGCCTTCCTGCAGGTACTGGCGAACCGAGGCGATGATGAAGTCATCCTTGGTGTCGCGATGCATGAAGTCGAAGAAGGGATTGTGGTTGGAGGCGTACAGGCCGGAAACGAACTCCAGCCCCATGTCCTCGCAGTACTTCACATACGCACGGTAGATGATGAGGATGCGCTCGATGGGGTTGTAGTCCTTGCTATCCTCAAGCGCCTTTTCGCGGTACGGGGCGAAAGCGTACTTCAGGTAATAGGAGATAAGATCTTCCTTGCCGCTGAACAGGTTGTAGAAACTGCCCGTGGAAAGGCCGGCCTCGTCGCAGATGTTGCGCACGGTGAGCTGCTTCATGCCATCGCGGTTGACGAGCTTGATGGCCGCTTTCAGAAGCTTCTCGCGCGTGATCTGAGCTCTGGTTTCATGAACAGAGACATACTGGTTCCGGCGAATCATGAACTAATCCCTTCCTTGGTTACCATGACAGGCAAACATTAGCTAATTTATTGGATCAATTGTAAGTTTTGTTGCGGTATTCCTAAAATGAACATGTTTTGAACACGTTCATTCACGGTAAACCCAACAATGGTTAACCATACGCCCAACACAAGCGTAATTTTGCGAGAGTTACGTAAGCGGATAGCGATGTGTAGACGCGCAAGAAGGGCGGCGGGAGGAGCCCGCCGCAGCAAGGCAGCCTAAGCGCGGGTAACGCGGGCGCCCTGCGGAGTATCCTCCACCACGTAGCCCAAGTCGCCCAAGCGGTCGCGCACGGCATCGGCCAAGGCGAAGTCCTTCTGCTTGCGGGCATCGGCGCGACGGCTTAGCAGCGCCTCGATGGCAGCCTCGGCGCTATCGCCTGCGAAGCCGGCAAGTTCCGCGGCCAAAGCCAGAAGCTCTTCGTCGGAGCCGCCCTCGGCCTGGCCCTCGCCCTTCAGCCTCACACCCAAAACGCCCAGCAGGTCACAAACCATGTCGGCGCCCACCAGCACCTTTTCGGCAACATCCTGGCCCACCGCAGCGTTTGCGAGCATAGTGTTCGCCTCGGTGACGAAGCCGAAGATGGCGCCCAGCGCGCCGGCGGTGTTGAAGTCATCGTCCATCGCGGCGATGAACGAATCGCACATGGCATCCATAGCCTGCTTGTAGGCAACCGCATCGAAGCCCGCCGTGTCCTCGGCCGCGTTCTGGCACAGCCATTCGGTGTTCTTCACGAAGTTGGAAAGCCTGCCCAGGGCAGATTCCGCCTCGCCCAGGCGCTCATCGGAGAAATCGAGCGGGCTGCGGTAGTGGGTCTGCAGCATCAGCATACGCAACACGCGGGGGTCGGTGGTCTTCAGGATGTCGCGCAGAAGCAGGAAGTTGCCCAACGACTTCGACATCTTCTCGTGGTTGATCTGCAGCATGCCGCCGTGGATCCAGTAGTTGGCGAAGGTGCAGCCGCATGCCGCCTCGGACTGGGCGCGCTCGTTCTCGTGGTGCGGGAAGGCCAAGTCGGCGCCGCCGCCATGGATGTCGAACGGCAAACCCAGGTATTTCTCAGACATGGCAGAGCACTCGATGTGCCAACCAGGGCGGCCTTGGCCCCAGGGGCTTTCCCACGAAGGCTCTCCGGGCTTCGCAGCCTTCCACAGGGCGAAATCAAGCGGGTCGCGCTTGCGGTCTTCCAGGCCCTGGCCGTCGGCGCGCAGCTCGCGGTGGCCGCTTTCCATCTCGTCCACGTTGCGGTTGGAAAGCTGGCCGTATTTGCTGTAGGAGCGCACGGCGAAGTACACATCGCCCTCCACGGCGTACGCATGGCCTTCCTCGATGAGCTTTTCCACCAGCGCGATCATCTCGTTGATCTCCTCGGTGGCGCGCGGACGCACATCCGGGTCCATCACGCCGGCGGCATGCATGTCGTCGATGAACGCCTGCGCGTACTCGGCGGCAACCTCGGCGGCACTGCGGCCTTCCTCGTTGGCCTTCTTGATGATCTTGTCGTCCACATCGGTGATGTTCTGCACGAACTTCACCTCGTACCCACGCCAGATGAGGTAGCGGCGGATGGTATCGAACGATATGAAGGTACGGGCGTTGCCGATATGGATGTAGTTGTACACCGTGGGGCCGCACACGTACATGCTCACCTTGCCGTCGCTTACCGGGACGAAGGGGCGCTTTTCGCGTGCCATGGTGTCATAGATCTTGATCATCGGTTCTCCTTGGAAAATGGGAAACGCGCCCAAGCGGGCGCGTAGTGTTCAGCTGTTGGAAGGGAGCGGGCATCAGCATCGGCTTACCAGGGCAACCGCCTGGGCGGAAATTCCCTCTTCGCGACCCTCGAAACCCAAGTGCTCGGTAGTGGTCGCCTTCACGCCCAAGCTCTCTACCGGAATGCCACAGGCATTCGCCAGGTTCGAGCGCATCTGGTCGCGGTAAGGAGAAAGCTTCGGCGCTTGCGCCGCGATAACGCAATCGATGTCGATGATCGCAAAGCCGCGCTCGCGCACCAGGTTGGCAACCGCAGCCAGCAGCTTCAGCGAATCGGCGCCTTTGTAAGCCGGGTCGGTGTCGGGGAAAAGCTTACCAATGTCACCACCGCGGATAGCCCCCAACAGGGCATCGGCAACCGCATGGGCAAGCACATCGGCATCGGAATGGCCATCGAGCCCCTGGGTATGGGGGATGTCCACCCCGCCCAGGATGAGCTTGCGGTTGGGGGCGAAGGCATGCACGTCGTAACCCAAGCCAACCCGCATAGCCAAAGCGCCGCTCTGGCAAGTCTCGGCACTGGCGCCGTTCTGCGAAAGAGCCACTTACTCCCCCTTCTTCTGCATCTGCTCTTCGAACGCAGCGCGCACGGCGGCAGATATGAGCAGGAAATCCTCAGGGACGGTGAGCTTGATGTTGTCGCGCTTGCCTTCCACCATGATCACACGGCCGCCCAAGCGCTCGATAAGCGACGAGTCGTCGGTGCCCACGAAGCCATCGGAAAGGGCGGATGCGTGCGCACGGCGGTAGATGCCCGCACGGAAGATCTGCGGCGTCTGCGCGTTCCAGAACACCGAGCGGTCGGGAGTGCCCACAACCACTCCGTTCTCCACCACCTTCAGCGTGTCGATGGAAGGATGCCCCACCAGGGCGCCATCGCAGTCGATGTTGCCTTTGATGGTGCTGATGGTGTGCTCCACCAACTCGGTGGTTACCAGCGGACGGGCGCCGTCGTGCAGGATGACGAACTCGTATTCCTCGGGTACCAACTCAAGGCCGGAAAACGCCGACTCCTGGCGGATGGACCCGGCGGGCGCCATAACGATGGGCGTGACGAACGGGAACGGGTCAATGGCTCGAGCGCGGTACTCTTCGGTGCGCTCTTCGGGGCACACGATGACGATCAGGCCGATGTCGGCCACCGCATCGAACACCTCGGCCGAACGGGTAAGGATGGGCTTGCCGGCGATTTCCACCAGCTGCTTTCCGCCCTCGCGCCCAAAGCGCTCGCCGCTGCCGCCAGCCAGGATAATGGCCGCGGTTTTGGGCTTCTTGCCAACGACGCCCTCGGGGCGGGGTTCCGCCTTCAGGGCGTCGAAGCTCATATCGTCGAACATCGCCATGGCGTGCTCCAGCACGGAGGGGGCGAAGATCGGATCGATCATCTTGTCTGTCATAAAGGGCTCCTGTACGCCACGTGCAGCTTGCTCGAGCGCCGCACGCGACGCACCTCAAGCTCTCTAGTCGGCCGCCTGGCCCCCTGCAGAGGAACCGCCGCCACGCGAAGACAAGCCCGCATGGCCCAGATCGTAGCCCGCAAGAAGCAATTCAGCCTCGGCAGCTATGGTATCACGCTTGCGCGGCGCGGGGATAGAGCCGGTACCGGGCGTGAAGGTGAGCTCGCCATCAGCAACATCGACATCGATAACCGATCCGCTGGTCCACTTGCCTTCCAGCAGCTGCTCGGAAAGCGGGTCCTCGATAAGGCGCTGGATGGCGCGGCGAAGCGGGCGGGCGCCGTAGGAAAGGTCGGTGCCCTCCTTGGCAACGAGGCGGCTGGCCTCGGGCGTGAGGTTGATGGTCATGTTCTGCTCGATAAGGCGCTCACGCAGGTCGGCCACCATAAGGTCGACGATCTTGACGATCTCTTCCTCGGTAAGCGACTTGAACACGATGATCTCGTCGATGCGGTTCAGGAACTCGGGGCGGAAGAGCTTCTTCACCTCGGCCATCACGCGCTGCTTCATTTCCTTGTCGTCCAGGCCCCCATTGGCGTTGCCGGTGAAGCCCAGAGGCGCGCTGACCGTGATCTCGCGCGCGCCGACATTCGAGGTCATGATGATGACCGTGTTGCGGAAATCGACCACGCGCCCCTGAGAATCGGTAAGGCGGCCTTCCTCCAGGATCTGGAGCAGGATGTTGAACACATCCGGATGCGCCTTCTCGATCTCGTCGAAGAGCACCACCGAATACGGGCGCTGACGCACCGCAGTGGTAAGCTGGCCCCCCTCGTCGTACCCCACGTAGCCCGGAGGCGAGCCAACCAGACGGCTCACGCTGTGCTTCTCCATGTACTCAGACATGTCGAAGCTGATGAGGGCATCCTCGGAATTGAACAGGAACTCGGCCAGAGCCTTGGAAAGCTCGGTTTTACCCACGCCCGAGGGGCCCAGGAAGATGAACGAGCCGGCGGGGCGTTTGGGGTCTTTCAGGCCAGAGCGCGAACGGCGGATAGCCTTGGAAAGCGCAGTTACCGCCTCGTCTTGCCCGATGACGCGCTCGTGCAGCACCGACTCCATGCGCAAAAGCTTCTCGGTCTCCGCTTCGGTGAGGTTGGAAACGGGTACTCCGGTGGTCATGGAAACCACGTCGGCCACGTCTTCCACCTCTACCTCGCTTACTGTTTTGCTGGTTTCGGCTTCCCAGCTCTTCTGGGCTTCTTCGCGCTTGGCTTCCAGCTCTACTTCCTCGGCATGCAGGGAATCGGCACGCTTGAAATCCTGGGCGGAAATGGCCTGGTCTTTCTGGGTGCGCACGCGGCGTAGGTCGTTGTCGATAACCTGGATTTCCTCGGGAAGCACCATGTTGCGGATACGCATGCGCGCGCCCGCCTCGTCCAGCACGTCAATGGCCTTGTCGGGCAGGAAGCGATCTTGGATATAGCGATCGGAAAGGTTAACCGCCGCCTGGAGGGCATCATCGCTGAAGTGCACATGGTGATGCTCTTCATAGCGGTCGCGCAGACCCTCCAAGATGCGCATGGCCTGCTCGACGTTGGGCTCCTTCACCAGCACCGTTTGGAATCGGCGCTCGAATGCGGAATCTTTCTCCAGATGCTTGCGGTACTCGTCGAGCGTGGTGGCGCCGATGATCTGTATCTCGCCGCGGGAAAGCGGCGGCTTCAAGATGGCAGCGGCATCGATGGAGCCCTCGGCGGCGCCCGCGCCGATAAGGGTGTGCAGCTCGTCGATGAACAGGATGATGTCGCCAGCCTGCTGAACCTCCTTGATGCACTTCTTCAGGCGCTCCTCGAACTCGCCGCGGTACTTCGAGCCCGCCACCAGCGCAGAAACATCGAGCGTGACGATGCGGATGTTGCGCAGCAGGTCGGGTACCTGATTGGCCACGATGAGTTGAGCCAAGCCCTCGGCGATTGCCGTTTTGCCCACGCCGGGCTCGCCGATGAGCAGCGGGTTGTTCTTCTGGCGGCGGGACAAGATCTGCATCACGCGCTCTATCTCGCCTGCACGGCCGATAACCGGGTCGAGCTTGCCTTCGCTGGCCTTCTTGGTGAGGTCGGTGCCGAACTCGCTGAGCATGCTGTCAGAAGAGCCCGTGGTGGGATCGAAGCTAACGCCGGCAAGAACCGGGGAGCGACCCACCAAATCGTTCAGGGCGCCGCGGATGGCATCGCCCTCCACGCCCATGCCCTTCAGGACATCGATAGCCGTTCCCTCACCTTCGCGCACGATGCCCAGAAGCAAGTGCTCGGTGGAGATGTAGCTTTTGCCCATCTGCATGGCTTCACGAAGGGAATACTCCAGCACGCGCTTCACGCGCGGAGTGAAGCTCAGATGGCCGGACACATCGGCGGTCGGGTCGACTTTGACTGCCTGACGAACCGCTGCAAGGGCAGCGTCGTATTTGACCCCCAGGTGGTCGAGCGTTTGGGCGGCAAGACCATCTTCCTCTTTCATAAGAGCCAGGAGGATATGCTCGGTGCCCACGTAGGGCTGGTGCAGAGCACGCGCCTCTTCCTGGGCAAGCACCAGAACTTTCCTGGCTTTATCGGTGAACTTGTCGAAGGACATGTAAGCCTCGATTCTCTCGGCAAGTTTACAGTACAGTAGTCCTGAACATGCTAGCACTCATATAAATCGAGTGCTAACGCGTAACGCAACTGTAGCCAGAATACAAAAGCACCCCAAGCGATGACACAAGCATGAAGTCCTAGGTCAAGCAAAAACAACGAAGCCCAGCCCGGTGCCTTAGATAGCGGCGAAGCGAAAAAGAGAGCGTACTCTGTACGTGCTTTTTCGCTGAGGTGCTAGATAAGGTGCCCGGCTGGGCTGCAGCATCGTTGCGTTTCGTGAGTGCTTGCGATTGCCGTAGGCAAGCGCAACGAAAGTTCCTGCCGGCGAGCGCCGGCGTGCTGCTGTTTCCCGCAAGAACATCGCAGCACCGAGCAAGCTCCAACCTACTTGGAAGCTTCGGGCCTCATATGGGGAAACAGCAGCACATCGCGGATGCTGGGCTGGTTGGTAAGGAGCATCACCACGCGGTCTACGCCGATGCCAATGCCGCCGGCAGGCGGCATGCCGTATTCCAGGGCGCGCACGTAGTCGGTGTCGTACTCCATAGCCTCTTCGTCACCAGAAGCCTTTTCCTCCATCTGCTTCTGGAAACGCTCGGCCTGATCCACCGGATCGTTCAGCTCGCTGAAGGCGTTGGCGTACTCATGGCCGGCGATAACCAGCTCGAAGCGGTCGGTAAGGCGAGGCTCGTCTTCGAAGCGCTTGGCCAGAGGGCTTACCTCTACCGGATAGTCCACCACGAACGTGGGGTTCACGATGGTGGGCTCGCCGATCTCGTCATACAGCTCGGCAATCAACTTGCCGGCGGTCCACTCGGGCTTAACCTCGATGCCGTTCTTCTTGGCCAGCTCGGCAAGATGGTCTACCGGGGTGTCCAAGGTAACCTCTTCGCCCAACGCGTCGGAGACCACCTTGGTCATGGGGATGGAAGGCCACTCGCCGGAAAGGTCGATGGTCATGCCCTGGTACTCCAGCTGTTCGCTTTCGTTCACGGCGGCATTGGCAGCCTTGATAACGCCCTGGGCCAAGGCCTTCATACCCTGCAGGTCGCTGAAGGCGCAGTAGGCCTCCATCGTGGTGAACTCGGGGTTGTGCGTGGGATCCATGCCCTCGTTGCGGAAGATGCGGCCGATCTCGAACACGCGCTCGAAACCGCCTACCAGCAGGCGCTTCAGGTGAAGCTCAGTGGCGATGCGCAGGTAGTTTTCCTGGTTCAGCGCATTGAAGTGGGTGATGAACGGCTTGGCGGCTGCGCCACCCTGGATGGTTTGGAGGATGGGCGTTTCAACCTCGTAGTAGCCGTCTGCCTCCATGTAGCGGCGGAACGCCGAGAGGATCTTCGAGCGCTTCACGAAGGTGGCGTACACGTCTTCGTTGGCAATGAGGTCCACATAGCGCTGACGGTAGCGGATCTCCTTGTCGGAAAGGCCGTGGAACTTCTCGGGCAAGGGGCGCAGGCTCTTGGAAAGCAGCTCGAAGGATTCCGCCGCAACGGAAAGCTGGCCACGGCGCGTGCGCATCATCAGGCCGCTCACGCCGATCCAGTCGCCCAGGTCCAGGTCCTTCATCTCGGCGAAGGCCTCTTCGCCCAGCGCATTGATGCGGCAGAACAGCTGGATGCGGCCGGTGGAGTCCATAAGCTCGAAGAAGATGATCTTGCCCTGAGCGCGCTTGGCCATAACGCGACCGGCTACGGCAACGCGGTCTTCCGTGTTGGCGCCGTCTTCCAAGTCGGCGTACTTGGCGTCAAGGTCGGCGATGTGATGCGTATAGGCGAAGGCGTGGCCGTAGGGGTTCTTGCCTGCGGCGATCAGCGCCTCGCGCTTGGCGCGGCGAACCTCGATGGGATCGTCTTCGATAACCTGCTCGTTGTTTTCCTCGGCCATTTAGGCTGGTCTCCTTCTACGAATATCTGCGACGTGACGGCGAATGCGCCAACAAGGCAGTGGGCCCGTTGGCGCCAAGCGGTGGGTGCTCCTAGTGCTCGATCTTCAGGATCTTGGCCTTGATCTCACGGCCGGTGGGACCCTGAGCTACTACTTCCTCGCCCTTCTTGTGGCCCAGAAGCGCAGCGCCAACCGGGCTCTCATTGGAGATCTTGCCCTGCGAAGAGTCCGCCTCGGCACCGCCGACGATGGTGAACACGCGCTCGCGGCCGCCCATGTCCACAGTCACCGTGGAGCCGATGTTCACAATGCCCGTCTTCTTCGGCGCATCCACAACCGTGGCCTCGCCCAGGATGCGCGTGATCTCGGCGATGCGTGCCTCGTTTGCGCTTTGCTCGTTCTTGGCGTCATCGTACTCGGAGTTCTCGGAGATGTCGCCGAACTCGCGGGCTACGCGGATGCGGTCGCCGATCTCTGCGCGCTTCTCGGTTTCCAAGAAATGAAGCTCTTCCTCGAGCTTATCCTTGCCTTCTTGAGTGAGAACATAATTGTTTTCCATGGTTTTACACCCCTCGGCCGTATTACCCCGGCCAATTCCTTTCCTATACCCGCGAAAAGGGCGCGCCGAAGCGTGCCCTTTACGTACCTGAGATGTGAAGCCAACCTACAGCTAGGCTTCTTCCTTTTTCGCTTCTTCAGCCGAAGGCGCGGGCTTTGCGCCCGGAGCCGGCTTGTCGATAACCTCGACCTCGATCTCTTCTTCCGCCTTGGCCTTCGGCGCATCGGCCTCGGCTTCTTCGGCCTTCTTGCTGCCGCCCAATCCTTCACGCAGGTTCTTCACGGCCTTGCCGATGGCAGTGCCGAGCTTGGGAAGGTTCTTCGGGCCGAACAACACAAGGATGACGATGAGGATGATGGCGATCTCTAAGGGGCCAAAAGGTCCGATCTTCATGAAACACCTCCGTGTTCACGGGTGGCGCCGAACATATGCGCTGCCCTCTTGATGCGAGTAACCGAAGTCACTCTAACAAAAAAGAGCGGTACCCTTTGCAGGATACCCCTCAGTGGTTGCAATGGTCGGGATGACAGGATTCGAACCTGCGACCTCTGCGTCCCGAACGCAGCGCTCTACCAAGCTGAGCCACATCCCGTTTGTGATTTAGCGGGTGCTATAGTACCACACTTCCAGCGATTGCAAAGAGGGCGCCGAAGCGCCCTCCATAACTTGATGACGGGAAGCACCCTAGCCCGTATAGCGCACGTACCACATGCCGGAATGCACCGCGCTGATCTTCACCACGTCGCCGGTATGCGGAGCATGGATCATCTGGCCGCCGCCAATGTACACGCCCGTGTGATGGCTGTTCAAGCAGAAGTCGCCCGGCTGGGGATCGGTCACTCGCGTCCAGTTCTCCATGGTGTAGGTAGTGCACCAGTGGTTGCCCATGACGCCGGTAATGCAATAACCCACCAAGCCAGAGCAGTCGAAGGAGTTAGGGCCGGCCGCACCCCAAACATAGGGCTTACCCAGCTGGGCATATGCCCGGTCCACCACGGTGTTGCCGGTAACAGCCTGGACGGCACCGTTGTTCACCGACGAAGACCCGCCGGAAGAAGCCGCTGCCGCCGCTGCCGCCGCTGCCTGACGAGCCTGCTCGGCTGCCTCCTCTTCCTTGCGCAGAAGCTCCTGGGCCTCAGCCGAAAGGGTATCGTAGGCGGTTTGCAGCTCGGCAGTGGTGGCCTCGGCCTGCTCCTTCACCTGCTTTGCCTCTTCAGACTTCCGAGCAGCGATCTCGGCCTGCTCTTCGGCTTCCCGCTCGGCAGCCTCAAGCTCTTCGCGAGCCGCCTTGGTTTGCGAAACCAGGTTCGCATCGTTCTCGTTGAGCTTCTCCAGCGTGTTCCAGGTGGTTGCGAACTGCTCGAAAGAGGAAGCGCCCAAGATGACGTCGATGAAATTGGTGTCGCCCGAGCGGTACATGTTGCGGGCTCGGTCGCCCAACTTCTCCTGGTAGGCAGCGATCTCCTGAGATTTCTGCTCCACCTTTTCCTTGGCATACTCAACGCGCTTTTCAGCAGCCTGCTGCTCGTCGAGCGCCTGGTAGTAATCGTTGGAGGCCTGGTCCAACTGCTCCTGCATGTTGTTGAGCTCGGTGAGCTTCGCCTCGGCCTCTGCCTGTTTTTCGGCCGCAGTCGGATCGGCGAAAGCCGCAGAAGCAGGTACAGCAAGTGCGGCCGCCAGCAAAACGGCCATGCCAGCCGATGCGCAGGCGCGCCTATGCGACAAGAATGGAATGCCCATCGTTAGGTTCCCCCTTGGTGGTTGCATTTATTGGTACGTTTGAGCGATAGGTGGGTTTAGCTTAGCGGTGCATGGCATTTCCCCACAACACCGAACACAAAATCACCCCTAAGTCACCTGTGTGGCGTTTCGCCAATGGCAGGCATCACACCAAAACCCATAGAAATGAAAAACCCGCCGAAGCGGGCTTTTTCATTTCAGTTGACGTTTACCAACTAGTAGCGAACATAGATCATGCTGCTCTGAACGGAGCTGATCTTCACCACGTCGCCCGTCTGGGGAGCATGGATCATCTGGCCACCGCCGATGTAGATGCCGCAGTGATGATCGTTGGTAACGACATCACCAGGCTGCGGGTTGGTCACACGCGTCCAGCTCATGAAGGTGTAGGTGGTGCCCAGTCGGCTGTAGCTGCCGGTTAGGCAATAGCTTACCAAGCCGGAGCAGTCGAAGGAGTTCGGGCCGACGGCACCCCATGAATAGGGCTTACCCAACTGGGAATACGCGCGGTCGACCACGGTGTTGCCCGTTACCGTCTGTGCCTTGTCGTTGTTGGTGCTGCTGCCGGAATTGCTGCCGCTATTCGAGTTTGAGTTGGAACCGCTGTTGCTGTTGCTGTTGCTGTTGCTGTTGCTGCTACCAGCATTGCCGCTCTCCTCGGCTGCAGCTGCGGCCTGCTGCTGAGCCTGCTCGGCTGCGGCCTGCTCCTGCTGCACCAGAGCCTGGGCCTCGGCGGAAAGGTTGTTGTACACCGACTGCATCTCGGAAGCCTTTGCCTCTGCGCTAGACGCAATGGACTTAGCCTCTTCTGCCTTATCGGAAGCTATCTGAGCCTGTTCCTGGGCTTCCTTCTTTGCAGCCTCAAGCTCTACGCGAGCCGTCTTTGTCTCGGAGACCAGCTCGGCATCGTTGCTATTCAGGGTTTCGAGCATGTTCCAAGTGGTTGCGAACTGCTCAAAAGAGGAAGCACCCAGGATAACGTCGATGAAGCTTGTATCGCCGGAACGGTACATGTCGCGAGCGCGCTCGCCCAAACGCTGCTGATCGCTTTCGATCTGAGCGGTTTTCTCCTCAATCTGGGACTGGGCTTCGTCTACCCTGGCCTCGGCATCGAGCTGCTCCTGATGGGCCGACTCGTAGTTGGCCGAAGCCTGGTCCAGCTCGGACTGATACTGGTTCAGTTTCTCCAACGCGGCATTGGCCTCAGCCTGCTTGTCGTCGGAGGGGGCAGCGTAAGCATTCGCCACCGGGATGGAAAGGCCAACAGCAAGGACAGCTGCAACTGCAGCGTTCGCGATTGCCTTTGGTTTGAAGATGCGCATCTGTTCTTTCATATAAATAGAGCCTCCTAGCGCTTTCGCGTTGCATCTGCGCGTCAAAGTACTCGTTGCGCAGAATTCAGCTTCAGCAATGGTAGCAAAGCCCCATTCCGCAAAGCAAAATAATGTGAAGGCTCACTTCATAACACCAGGTAAGAGCCGCAGTCCCCTGCTTTTTCACATAGCAGGGGACATCCGGCCGCAACGGCGAACAAGCCAACGCCGCACTCGGGCTTGGCGCCACCCGGTACCGTGGCATGAAACCGCAGGATATCTATTTAGAACAAGTTCATTTTTATTGATGAATCGAACTTGAAGTGCGTTATGCTAATAACAAGAAAACGGTTGACGAGGGGATTAGAGATACCGTTTCTCACCGAATGCAAGGCAGGGCCAGCGCTCCACGCAGCTTCCCTGCCCTAAGCAACCAATATCCGGTTGGCCTCGGTTTCCCTTGCCTCACTCGTCGATCAGACAGTTCGTTCCAGTATGAGAGGTGAAATCATGGAAATCACCATCACCGGCCGCAAGATGCCCATCACGGATGCTATCCGCTCCTATGCCGAAGAGAAGATCGGCAACTCCATGAAGGTCATGGACATCAGCCCCCTTACCGCCGAGGTAGTGCTCCAGGTAGAGAAGAACCCCGCCAACCCCACTCCTTGCAAGTGCGAGGTAACCATGCGCGCACGCGGCCACGTTATCCGCGTTGAGGAAAACGAGGAGACCATGTACGCGGCCATCGACGTTGCCGCCGCCAAGGTTCTTCGTCAGCTGCGCAAGTTCAAGACCCGCGTTATCGACAAGAAGATCGCTAGCGCCCCCAGCAAGGCACAGGCCGCCGGCGAACTCGACCTCGACGGCCTGATGAGCGAGCTTTCCCAGGACGACGAAGTGGTACGCGTGAAGGAACTGGTTCTCGAGCCCCTTACCGAAGAAGAGGCACTCATCCAGATCGATCTTCTGGGCCACGACTTCTTCGCCTTCATCGATCGCGACACCAACGCCGTGAACATCTTGTACCGCCGCGAGCACGGCGGCTACGGCCTGCTGAAGGCTAAGGACGAGTAAACCCGCCCAGCCCCAAACGCAACAGAGGGTCGCCCACCAACGTGAGCGACCCTCTTTCTTTATGCGCAGATTTGTCTTCGGAACGATAAAGCGCCCGGAGTCCCGCATCCTCCCGTTCCATCCGCGCCAGGCGGGCCCAAAAAAACGCATCGGCGTAGGCTGGAGCATCGCCCTGAGGGGTTCTCTAAACGCTTCCCCTGTTCGATTCGCGAAGCGAATCTCCTTCAAATGCATGAAGCAGTGCAGCGCATGCAGGGGCACTCGCGCAGCGAGCGTCACAAACAGCGGAACGGGAATCCCCGAGGGGCTGGTGCCCCAGCCCGCGGCGCGGACAGGTTGAAAGCCGCAGAGGCAGATCTCTATTCGCCGTCGGTGATGCGGCTGAGGAACGCCTTGGTGCGGTTGTGCTGCGGGTTGTTGATAACCTGCTGCGCAGGGCCTTCCTCCACGATGACGCCACCGTCCATGAAGGCGACGCGATCGGCCACATCGCGGGCGAAGGCCATCTCGTGCGTGACGATGACCATGGTCATATGCTCTTCGGCAAGCTCTCGGATCACGCGCAGCACTTCCTGGGTAAGCTCGGGGTCGAGCGCGGAAGTGGGTTCGTCGAAGAAGAGCACATCAGGGTCGAGCGCAAGGGCGCGTGCGATGGCAACGCGCTGCTGCTGGCCGCCGGAAAGCTCGCAGGGAACCATATCCTCCTTGTTGGCCAAGCCCATCTTCGCCAACAGCTCGCGGCCTTTCGCCAGGGCTTCCTCCTTAGGGCGCTTCTGCACGCTGATGAGCGCATCGGTGACGTTTTGCAGCACCGTGAAGTGCGGGAACAGGTTGAAGTTCTGGAACACCAGCCCGTAGCGCTTCTTCGCCTGGGCAAGCACGTCCTTGCCGCCGTAGACGGCCTTGCCCGCCTTGTCTTCGGCAACCTGCAAGTCGCCATAGGAAAGCGACCCGGAATCCAGCGTTTCCAGCAGCGTCATGCAACGCAGGAGCGTGGACTTGCCGCCGCCTGAAGGGCCGATGATGGAAAGCACATCGCCCTGCGCAACCGTAAGCGAGATGTCTTTCAGGACCTCATTGCTGCCGAACGCCTTGCGCGCGTGCGACAGGTTTACAACCGGCATGTTCGCCATGGTGGTACCTCTTTTCCGAATGCCCGCGGGCTAGTCGTGGTAGTAGGACAGCTTCTTCTCGATGCGGCCCAGGATGAACTCGATAAGCAGGCAGAAGCCCCAGTAGATAAGCGCTGCCAGCGCATACGGCAGCATGGACACCTCGCTGGCGGAAATGGACTTCGCCACCGAGAACATCTCGGCCATGCCCAGCACGAACGCCAAGGAGGTGTCCTTCACCAGGGTGATGATCTCGTTGCCCATGGCGGGAAGGATGCGCTTGATAACCTGCGGGAGCACGATCTTGAAGAAAGTCTGCGACCGCGAATAGCCCAGCACCAGAGCTGCCTCGTACTGCCCCTTCGGAATGGACTGGATGCCCGAACGGTAGATCTCGGCGAAGTAGGCCGAGTAGTTCAGGATGAAGCCGATGGCGCAGGCGGCGTACTTCCAGTCGGTTCCCATGTTCATGCCGAACAGGTAATACGGGCCGAACATGAAAGCCATAAGCTGCAGCATCAGCGGCGTGCCGCGCAGGATGGAGATGTAGAACTGCGCCAAAAGCGAAAGCGGCTTGAACCTGCTCATGCGTGCAAGAGCCACCACAATGCCCAACGGCAACGAGCCTATCAGCGTGACCACGAAGATCCACGCGGAAAGGCCCAGGCCCTCTACCAGGGCGCCGAGCATAACGCTAAGTTCCATAGATTCCTCCTGCAATCGCTCCCGGCCCGCGCCATGGCGCAAGCCCTTCACCTGCGGCGTGTTCGCCCAACCAGGCGAACCCATCCGCAAACGCAACAAAGGGCGGAGGTTGCCCTCCGCCCGGTTTCGAGCCGCCCTAACGCTGCCGCGCCAAGCGGCCCGATGCCTGGTTCTTACTTAAGCACCCAGTTGTCGGCGCTCATGCCGTAGCTTGCGTACTTCTCGATGAGCTTGGCAACAGTGCCGTCGTTGTACATCTCCTTCAGCGTGTCGGTAACCTTCTGAGCCAGGGCGTCGTCACCCCTCTTGAAGCCCACGGCGTAGTGCTCAGAGCTCAGGGTGCCAAGCTGCTCGTAGACATCGGCCTTGGCAGCAATCTGGTACTGGGCGATGGAAAGGTCGCACGCAACGGCGTCTACCATGCCGGACTCAAGCTGCATGAAGGCGTTGTTGTAGTCGGGCAGGGTCTGCAGATCCTTGAAGGTACCGGCCAGTTCCTTCTGGTCGCCCTCGAGCACATCGAGTGCAGCGGAGTCGGCCTGGGTTACCACGGTTTTACCGGCGAGGTCGGAAAGGCTGCTGATGCCGGAGCCCTTCTTCACCACCACTACCTGCTCGTTGAGCATGTAGGGCTCAGAGAAGGTGTAGTTGTCTTCGCGGCCCTCAAGGGTGAAGCCGTTCCAGATGCAGTTGATGGTGCCCTGGTTCAGCAGGGCGTCCTTTGCGTCCCAGTCGATGGCCTCGAGCTGGATGTCCCAACCGTTGCGGGTGGCAACTTCCTGGGCAAGGTCAAGGTCGAAGCCGGTGGGCTGGTTGTTTTCGTCCATGAAGCCGTAGGGCGGGTAGCTGTTGTCGAAGCCGACGACGAGCTTGTTGCCCGCAGGGGCGCCGTCGCTGCTGGACTGGCTGGACTGGTTGGAGCTGCAGCCGGCGAGCAGCGCCGCGGAAAGGCATGCCACGCAGGCAACCGCCAGCACCGAAAGGAACTTCTTCTTCATGGGTACCTCTTTTCAGTGGTTTCCTTGCCTGACGCGGCGAAGCGCGTTGCCAGGCGGGCTCGGAAAGACTTTACTTAACTAAAGCAGGCTGCAGTATAGCACAGTAGAGTGCTACATCGATAAAGTGCGCGGGGCATTTCCCCAGCTGGAAACAAAGCCTTGGGCGAACGGGTTTCGCTGGCTTCGCCTGGCCCCGGCCTTCTTCGCACGGACAAGGCTTCTGACTGGCTTTTCGCGCAAGGCCCACCCGCGCAACCTCGCCCGCACCACAGGCCGCAACCCCCTTCGCAAACCGGGTAAATGAGGGTAGAATCCGAGCCATGGATACACAGATCAAAATACGCATGGCAACCGGGGCCGACGCCCCCGCGCTGCTGGACATCTACACCCCCTACGTGCTGGAAACCGCGGTGACGTTCGAGATCGAGCCGCCCACGCTGGAAGATTTCACGGCTCGCATCACCCGCGTGCTGGAGCGCTACCCCTACATCCTGGCCGAGAAAGACGGCGAGGTTCTGGGCTTTGCCTACGCGAACTCCTTCCGTCCGCGTGCCGCCTATTCGCATGCAGCGGAAAGCTCCATCTACGTACGCAAAGACCTGCGCAGTCGCGGGTTGGGCCGCCGCCTGTACGAAGCCCTGGCGAAACTGCTGCTGTTGCAGAACGTCTTCAACATGGAAGCATGCATCGCGCATTGCGACCCGGCAGACGAGTACGTGCCCGCCGCGAGCCGCCTGTTCCACACCCGCTTGGGCTTCAAGCATGTCGGTAGCTTCAAGCGCTGCGCGCTGAAGTTCGGCCGCTGGTACGACATGATCTGGATGGAGCGCATCTTGGCTGCGCGCACGCCGCAGGAAACCAGCCCCTTCAGGCCCCTGCCCGATATCGACGCGCCTTACATCGACGCCATCCTGAGCAAGGCCTAACCCTTAAAGCCGGCGTCTAACCCAGCAGCTCGAACTTCTTTCCCTTGTAGGCAATAAGCCCCTCTTTGCGCAAGGTAGAAAGCTCGGCGGAAAGGGTGCTGCGGTCTACCCCCAGGTACGCCGCCAGCTTTTCCTGGGTGAAGGGGATGGTGAACGCCGGCGTGCCGCAGGTTTTCTGCCGCAGCGAAAGGTAGGCCATGATCTTCCCCCGCACCGTTTTGGGGGCAACCGCCATAGCCCTTCTGTTCAGGGCTACGTTCTTGCCAGCCATGGAAACCAGCAGGTTGCGCACCAACGTTGCGTGGCAGCCGCACTGCTTCGGGCACGAGTGCATGGCACGGCGCGCATCCACCCAGGCAACCGTGCTTTCCGCATCGGCGACAACATCAACGTCCATGATGCCATCCTTCGCGCAGGCATAAGCAACTGCGAACGGCTCGCCGGGGGCAACCGATTCCAGAACCGTTACCTGACCCCACGCATCCACTACCTCTATATGCAGCAGGCCGGAAAGCAGCACACCTATGCGCGATGCCGGCTGCCCCGCACGAAGCACCCGCTCGCCCCGAGCATAGGTGCGCTCCGAAAGCCCCAAGCACGGCAGCATGGAGCTTGCCTCGGATTCGTCGATTCCCCTGAACAACGGCGCATCGGTTATCTGCATATTCACCGCACTTTCCCAAAGTGTTCCAACAAGAACATTCTATAGAAAAGAAAGCACGTAGGGTGAAGGCACGGCAACACGATGAAGAGGAGCCATCATGAGCAACACATCCATGTTCTGCTTCCAATGCGAGCAAACCGCCCAATGCAGCGCCTGCACCGGCGCGGCGGGCGCCTGCGGGAAAACCGCCAACACCGCGAACCTGCAAGACAAGCTGACGGGTGCGCTTATCGCCCTTGCCCAGGCCCAATCGGGCAAACCCGCCAACGAAAAGGTATCGAAGCTGGTGATGCAGGGCATGTTCGCCTGCGTCACCAACGTGAACTTCGATGACGGCAAGCTGAACGACCTGATCGAACAGGCGCATGCCATAAGCGCCGGCCACGAAGACTACGACATGAGCCGCATCTGGGACGCCGATGAGGATATCCGCTCGCTGAAGAGCCTGATCCTGTTCGGCCTGCGCGGCATGGCAGCCTATGCGTACCACGCCATGACGCTGGGATATTCCGACAGCGAGGCAAACGAGTTCACCCTGGAAGCACTGCGTGTGCTGGGCTCCGACGCCGACGGCGACGAGCTTCTGGCTTGCGCGCTGAAGGTTGGCGAAGTGAACCTGCAGGTGATGGCGCTGCTTGACCAGGCGAACACCGAAACCTACGGCACCCCCGCCCCCGCAAACGTGGGCATGACCGTGGAAGCCGGCCCGTTCATCGTGATCAGCGGCCACGACCTGCACGACCTGAAGCTTCTGCTGGAGCAAACCCAGGGCCGCGGCGTAAACGTGTACACCCACGGCGAGATGCTTCCCGCCCATGCCTACCCCGAGCTGAGGAAGTACCCGCATCTCAAAGGCAACGTAGGCACCGCCTGGCAGAACCAGCGCAAGGAATTCGCCGAATTGCCCGGTGCGTTCCTGTTCACCACGAACTGCCTTATGCCGCCGGCGGCAACTTACGCCGACCGCGTGTTCACCACAGGCCCCGTCGAGTTCGCCGGCACGGTGCACATCGGCGAAGACAAGGACTTCGAGCCGGTTATCCGCAAGGCCATAGAGGCCGGCGGCTTTGCCGAGGACACCGCGTTCACCGGCCACAACGGCGGCACCAGCCTTACCACCGGCTTCGGCCATGCGGCGGTGCTGGGTGTGGCACCTGCGGTTATCGATGCCGTGAAATCGGGGGCCATCAGCCGCTTTGTGCTGGTGGGCGGCTGTGACGGCGCACGTCGCGAGCGCTCCTACTACACCGACTTCGTGAAGCAGGCGCCCGAGGATTCCATCATCCTTACGCTGGCCTGCGGCAAGTACCGCTTCAACGACCTTGACCTGGGCCAGATCGGCGGCATCCCCCGCCTCCTTGACGTGGGCCAGTGCAACGATGCCTACGGCGCCATCAAGATCGCCCTGGCATTGGCGGAAGCCTTCGAATGCGGCGTGAACGACCTTCCGCTTTCCATGGTTCTTTCCTGGTACGAGCAGAAGGCGGTTTGCATCCTGCTTACGCTGTTGCACCTGGGCATCCAAGGCATCTACCTTGGTCCCACCCTTCCCGCATTCGTGAGCAAGAACGTGCTGAACGTGCTGGTGGAAAACTACGGCATCAGCCCCACTTCCACCCCCGAAGAAGACCTGGCGAAGATCTTCGGCTAACCGAAGCAAGCCAGCAAACCTTCCCCAGAGCCGCCCTAGTGCGGCTCTTTTCATGTTGGGGCGGGCGAATGACGGCGGCGGGCACGGCCGGCGTAGCGGTGGCAGTGGCAGCGGTGGCGGTGAACGCGATGCACCTGAGGTAGCAGGGCGCTAGATGCAAGCCGGCTGCGCGCGAAGCTGTGCTTGCTGTTGCCGACGCCACCAGCGATCTAGCGGGCTGGGCAGCCAGATAATGAGGCAGGAAGCTCCCTAGCGCACCTTTGCGAAGGCAAGTACCAGCGTGAGCACTCCGAATGCGCCGGAAACGGCGAAAGCGGCATGGTAGCCGGTGATGCCGGGCAAGAGTGTTATGGCAAACACCATGAGCGCCGTTCCCAACGCCGCGCACGCCTGGCGCGCCGCGGTGGAAAACGATGAGCCATCGGTCATGATGGAATGCGGCAAGTCGGCCAAACCCCACGAGGTAAGCGGGCCTATCAAGCAGGAAACACCGGTGGCGCGCACACCCTGCAGCACGATGATCAGCCAAAACGGCGTTGATCCATCGATGAACGCCATGGAAACGGCACCTGCCGCCAGGCACACAGAGCCCACGGTTATCACCGGCCGCGCGCCGATACGGTCTACCAGGTACCCCGCCAACGGGTTCACCACCAACGCAGCAACCGTTCCCGGCAGCAGCGAAAGCCCTGCCTCCAGTGCCGTGCCGCCCCATTGCCCTTCCACGAACAGCGGCAGCACCAGCGTGATCCCCATATAGCAGGAGAACAGGGTATTGCCCGCCCAGAAGCTCACGCGGAAGCGCCATGACTTGAAGATATCAAGATGGATAAGCGGGGTGTCGATGCGCTTCTGCCTTCGAAGGAACAGCACCAGGAACAGCGCGCCCACCAGCGCGGGAGCCCAAACCAGCGGGCTGGCGAACTCGTAGCTGGATGCATCGGTGAGGCCCAGCAGCAGCCCGCCGAAGCCCAAGGCCGAGGCAATGAGCGAAAGCACATCGAGCCTCGCATTCGCGTCTTGGCAGGGCTTACGCTGGATGCACACGGCCGCTGCCACGATAAGCAACAGCGAGCACAGGGCCAGCGCCACAAAGAAGCTGCGCCAACCGCCCCACCCTATCATCCAGCCGCCGATGGTGGGCCCGATGTTGGGAGCAAAGCCCATGGCAATGCCCGAGATGCCCATGACGGTGGCGCGCCTGTCGGGCGGGAACGAGGTCATGGTAACGCTGATCATCATGGGCATGGTGATGCCGGCGGAAACCGCCTGGAGAACACGGCCGGCTATGAGCAGGGGGAAGCTTACCGCAAGCGAATCGACCACTGCCCCCAGGAAAAGCAAGGCCAAGGCACCAAGAACCAAGCTTTTCAGGCGAAACCGCCGCATAAGGAACGTGACGGCAGGGACGGTGATGCCCAGCACCAGCATGTAGAGTGTGGTTACCCACTGGCCCAACGCGGTATCCACCCCGAAATCGGCCGCGATGCCGGTGAACATGGCGTTCAGGGCGGTTTGGGAAAGGTTGCCCAAGCACGACCCTAGTATGACGATGGATATCAGGAGGACGACATGCTTCATATCTTGTTTTGCGGATCGCTGCTGGCCCTGTTGCACGGTATCCCCCTCTTCGGCGCACCGATTCATGCTGCGTGCGCTTGATTCGCCTTCGATTATCGCACGCAGGCGGACCGAAACATGCCATACTTCGATGGACCGCAACCTCGAAAGGCGCCCATGACCACGCAGAAGAACCCACAGAGCCCATCACGCACCCGCTTCGCTGTGTTCAGCTGGACCGCCGTTGCGCTTATGGCGGCTTTGATCTTCTGGATGTCGGCCAACTCGGGCGAATCGGTAAACCATGGACTAGGGGTGATCTCGGCAATTAAAGGGGCGCTGGCCTCAGGCGCATTTGCGTTGTTTGGGCGCGAAATCGATGTTTCGCCGGTAGGCCACTTCGCCGAGTACCTGGTATTCGGCGCGTTGCTGCTCAACGCACTGCGCCTTCACCTAGGAACGAAGCAGGCGCTTACCCTTGCGGTGGCTGTTGCCCTGGCAAGCGCCTACGGGGTAAGCGATGAGTGGCACCAGTCCTTCGTGCCCGATCGCAGCTGCGATGCCGCCGATTGGGCCGTGGACACTGTTGCCGCCCTTTGCGGCGCATCGCTTGCGCGCCTTTTCCTGCTCAGGCGCAGCTAAGCCTTCTTGTCTTACCCGGGACAGCAACCGACTTCAAGCGCCCCCGGAAAAAGAGCGTGACATATACCATCGTTGCAGCAGGGCGGGAAACACCGGCTGGAGCAGCCATTCAGCAACGACAAGCCGGGGACCAGGGGCAACAAAGGCGGCAGGGGTTAGCGCGAGCGGTACCCACCCGCCACGAAGCGGTCGATGTCGAGCTCGGTAAGCTCATGGACTGCCACATCGCACACCGCGTTCAGCTGATCGTACGTGCCCGCAGTGTCCGAGTCGAAAATGCCCACTGCACCGTATCTACGGCTCTTCAGCACCTTCGCCGCATACAGGGCATCCTCGAATCCCCAGGTTCCGCGCGACTCGGAATGCATAACTGCCTGTGCATGCATGACGGCAAGGGGGCCGCGCTTGCTAATGCCCAAGTCAGCCGCCGATATTACCTCTATGAACATGCCGTAGATCCCCGCACGCTCTAGACCCGATTTCAGCAGGGTACCGGGGCTCGAAGAGACGATGGTCATGGGAATGTTGCGCCTGTGCAGCTCTTGGACCAACTCAACGGCACCCTTGCGCGGTTGGGATTCATTGTCGTAGAAAGCCCGGAGCTCTTCGTCCATGAGCCGCTGGACATCGGCCACGCTTTCGCCCAAGCCGTGCTGCTCGTGGAAGAATTGCGCCGTCTGCAACGGCGTGTTGGCGTTCAGGACGTCCAAGTCTTCGGGGGTAAGGCTAAGGCCCGCCCGTTCGGCAACCATATGCTCAAGGTTATGCCAGGCGCCCATGGTGTCGAGCAGTGTTCCATCGCAATCGAATATCACGCCTTCAACTTCTTGGGTACGCACGGGCGCTCCTTTTTCGTTAGATGTTCTCTAGCCCTATGAAGCCAGAGCGAAAGCAGCAGCGCAAGCAAAAGCGAGTTAATTCCTGGCTAGAAAAGGAACAACCCGCCGGGGATGGCGGGTTGCTCCTTCGTTCACACTCTTGTTCAAAAGCAAGAGGATCCGTTCGAGGAGCGAGGCTTCCGGCAGATAAAAGGACAAAGCAGTGACAGCATCCCACATGAGCCCGAAGAAGATGCCATCGATGAAGAGGTGTAGAAGTTCTCCACCGGAAGTATCTCGCTTCCTCAAAGTTAACCATAGCTAATTTAACCTAGAGAAAGTTAGCCGTCAATAACTTTTTCGAGAAAGACGTTTGCCAGTCGAAATCGACCGTTTGCAACAAAAGTGCCCCACATGGGGATTTACTCCCATGTGGGGCACTCGATCACTGCGCTTATGACGGCAGGGAAGCCAGGTCTTGTCGATTACTTGACGGTAAGCACCGGGATGTCCACTGCACGAAGCAGGCCATAGCTCACGCTGCCCAGCATCCCGCGGATGGCGCCCAAGCCGCGACGTCCCATGACAACTAGGTCGCAGTTGCGCTCGTTCGCATACGACACCAACCCGTTTACCGGCGAGGGATCGGCTACGGCTTCCATTACCACACGGTTTCCGGGAAGGCCTTCTACCACGCTGGCAAGCTCTTCTTCCATTTCATGGTTGATCCCCAGAAGGACGTTATCGAATTGCTGGGTGAAATCGCCCTTGTCAGCAAAAGTGGAAGCCGCACCCGTGGAAGGGTCGTTCAGCGCAATAGCCGGCGTTACCGTCATTGGAACAACGTTTACTACATAGATCGTTGCGCCCTCCGACTCTTTAGCGATGGAGCAGGCAAGGGAAAGTGCGCTCTGGGAATGAGTCGACCCATCGTAGGGTACGAGGATGCGTTGGTATTTCATGGGAACCCCTCTCTTGACCGTCTTAGTGCGGCATGGACCTTTGCCCACGCAGACGAAATCCACCTTTATTATCTCACGCCAAGACAAACCTGGCTGAGAGCATCGCTCCCAACCATACCACATCTATAGGTTTCAGCTATGTTTTATCGTTAAATAACAGGTTCACATAATGCGCAGGTAGTGGCACAATGGATGCTGTGAAAGCGATCAAGGCCTCAAGCTTTTGTCGCACGCGCCGGTACGATACCCCTCTCGTGCCGGCGCTCTCTTTGTGTCCGCGATCAGCAACATCCCGCAAAGCCCGCTACATCTGGAAACAGCAGAAACACCTGTTCGGCATAAACGCCATGGTCGCCACCAGTCGCCACCCCGGCCGAAGGCCTTCATGCTAAGGAGCGGGATTGCGCTTGCCGTTGCGGGCGATCCCCCAGTTGCCGCCCGTGAACTCCTCAAGCGGTCGCAAGGCCCATCCATCAGAAATGCCACCATGTTCTAGCGGGCGTGCTTACCGCGCTTCTGCTCCGGCTGGGGCTGCGGTTCGGCCATGCCGTAGAAATCCCAGGCCTCTGCAAACAGCTCGTAGTCTTCGGGGACATGGGCCTCGCTGGCAACGTAGGAAACCAAACCAGCCCGTACCAACTTCTTTGCCGTACGCCGTTCAGGATCGAAGAAACCGGCATCGATGTTCGCTGCCGCAATTTGAAGCTCACAGCCAGCATCCACAAAGCGCCGGGCAATCCGCACATCCGACTGCACCTCTTTGCAGCGCTCAGGATGGGCGATGATCACCTTGAACCCACGCTGTTGCAGCTGACGCACCATATAGGCCCAATCCAGGGGAAGGGCGCCTGAAGGCAACTCCAACAGGAATTCCCCGAAGCCATTGCCCAACTGCGGGGCTGCATCCATTCCCAAGCTCTTCAGCTTGTGATAACCCACCTCGAAGCCCATGGTCAGCTGGGGAGCGCCAGGAATGGACGCAGCCCTACGCTTCAGCTGAAGGAACGCTTGCCAGGCAGACCCGAAGCGAAAGCGCCGATCATGGCAATGTGGAGTGCAGATAATGGAGGTGACGCCGGCCTGCATCGCAGCAGAAAGCATCATCAACGAGCCGGACATGGTGCGCGGACCATTGTCCAGCCCGGGAAGGATATGGCTGTGCACATCGCGCATGGGCCTAGCAACACCTTTCATCTGTGGCGGCCGCCTATCCATGCAGATGGGCAAAAAGCCTGATACCGCTCTATAATCACTCATTCCATTATAGGCACAGGGCCGCCACACATATGATGCAAAAGAGCACCTTGACAGCGGAAGCCGCTGAAAGCCTGCGCGCAATGGCTTCAAGGACCTGCAAAAAAAGAAAGGCACGCCCGCAACGGCGTCGAGGGCGGCAAGCTACCGACCCTTCCATCCTTTCCCCTGCACAACAACCAGCCCGCGACCAGCGCGAACCTTAGATCTGCCAGTCAAAGCATTTGCCTATAGCTGGCTATTAATTGGAGCGTGGACGTGGAACCGGGCACCTGGGTTGCCTAAAATCGTTCTGACCAAGCAATACTGCGGCTGGGCGCAAGCGCCAATGCCGTCTCAAAGGAGCAATCATGCCAATCAGAATCCCCGATGCACTGCCCGCCACCGACATCCTGGAAAGCGAGAACATCTTCGTGATGACCGAGCATCGCGCTATCCACCAGGATATCCGCCCGCTTCGCGTGCTCATACTGAACTTGATGCCCCTGAAGATCGAAACCGAGACGCAGATCCTGCGCAAGCTCTCCAACACACCGCTTCAGGTGGAGGTGGACCTGCTGCAGACCACCACGCACCAGGCTTCGCACGTACCGGCAGAGCATATGCGCTCATTCTACGTGGACCTGGAGGAAGTGCGCCATCGCTACTACGACGGAATGATCGTTACCGGCGCACCGGTGGAAAAGCTCCCGTTCGAGGACGTGGACTATTGGCCCGAGTTGTGCGACATCTTCGAGTGGGCAAAGACCAACGTGTATTCCACCCTGTACCTTTGCTGGGGTGCACAGGCCGGCGCCTACTACCACTTCGGCGTGCCGAAGTACCTGCTGAAGCACAAGATGACCGGCATCTTCGAGCACGACATTTTGAAGCCCACTTCGCCCTTGGTGCGCGGCTTCGATACCAAGATCAACGCACCCCATTCGCGTTGGACCGAAGTGCATGCCGAAGACATCGAGAAGATTCCCGAGCTGGAGCTTATCTCCACTTCCGAAGAGGCGGGCGTGTACATTGCCAAAAGCACCGACAGCCGCCACTTCTTTGTGTTCGGCCATCCCGAGTACGACACCGACACGCTAGCCAACGAGTTCCACCGGGACACGGAAAAGGGGCTGAACCCGGATATGCCCAAGCATTACTTCCCCAACGATGACCCCACGCAGCAGCCCGTCTCAAACTGGCGCGCCACTGCACAGCTGCTGTACACCAACTGGCTGAACTACTACGTGTACCAAAGCACCCCCTACGACCTTTCCACCATCGGCCGTAGGGCATAAGAAAAAAACGATGATGCTGACTGCAACCAGAACCATCGTTTTGATAGAATCAACCCAAGGGACGCCCCAGCGCACTGGGCAGCGTTTCTGGTTACTTAAAGCCGGGTTACTTTAGAGGGTCGCCCGGCTTCTTTTGTGTCAAAATCGCGGTTTGCCGTTCGTAGAACGGCGAAACCGAACTAATCCTGTACACGAATCACAGACGGGAAGCCGCCCGTCACCACTCCATCGAGCGCCAGGATGTCCTCGATGGCCTTGCGCACATTGCGCTCTTCGGCGGTGTGGGTGACGAACACCAGGTCCACGTCGTCGCGAGCGGCGTTGCCACGCTGGGTAACCGTCTTCACCGACACGTCGTACTTGGCGAAGATATCGGCCGCGGAAGCCAGCACGCCGCTGCGATCGGCCACGATGAAGCGGATGTAGTACTTTGTCTTCAGATCCTCGATAGAGAGGATAGGCAGCTTGTCGGTGCAGGTGCAGCCAACGATGGGCTTGATGCCCATCTGAAGGTGGCGCGCAACCTCGAGCACATCGCCCATAACGGCGCTTGCAGCCGGGCCGGCACCTGCACCTTCGCCGAAGAACATGCTCTCGCCCGCAGCATCGCCCACGGTGTAGATGGCGTTGAACACGCCGTTCACCATGGCCAGCTGGTGCTTTTCGGGGATCATGGTGGGATGCACGCGCACGTCGATGCCCGCATCGGTGCGGTACGCATGGGCCAAGAGCTTCACGGCGTAGCCCATTTCGTGCGCCATGGTAAGGTCCACCGGGGAAATACGGCGGATGCCCTCTGCGTATACCTGGTCCATGGTGACACGCGAATTGAAGGCGATAGAGGCCAGGATGGCGATCTTCGCCGCGGCGTCAAGGCCGTCGACATCGGCCGTGGGATCAGCCTCAGCATAGCCCTTGGCCTGAGCTTCGGCCAAAACCTCGTCGTAGGCCATGTTGTCTTCGTCCATACGCGTAAGCATGTAGTTGGTGGTGCCGTTCACGATGCCCATGATGGAATCGATGCGGTTGGCAATGAGCGAATGCTTCAGAGGGTCGATGATGGGAATGGCGCCGCCGACGCTGGCCTCGAACGCGATTTCCAGGCCGTTGGCCTCGGCCAAGCCCATGATCTCTTCGCCAGCGGAAGCCATAAGCGCCTTGTTGGCGGTAACCACGGCTTTACCGTTCTTCAGGGCGCCGATGATAACGTCCTTGGCGATGCCGGTACCGCCGATAAGCTCGATAACCAGGTCCACCTCAGGATCGGAGATGACCTCGTTGAAGTCGGTGGTGAAGATATCTTCCAGGCCATGCGCCTTGGCAACATCGGAACGGCGGGAACACACGCGCACCAATTCCAGATCGATGCCGAAATGGCGTTTGAAATCGCTTTGGTGATTCTGCAGGATGTCAAGGCATCCGCCGCCAACCGTGCCCGTTCCAACCAAGCCAATCTTGACAGACATACCCATTCCTTTCCGCCGAACCGAGGCAACCAACACCGCCCCGTGTCAATCTGTATTCAGCCCATTGTATAAGCAAAAGCGCTCTTACCAACCATCGCGATCGGCAAGAGCGCTAATTGACCATGAACAGGTGCTGGAAGGAAGCGCCGCAGCATTGTCGGGTCGTTTGGCGATGTAGATTAGGCTAGTCGCAGTCACACGCCATAAGGTCGGCATAGCTTTCACGACGGCTTACCAAGCGTGCCTTGCCGTCTTTGACGAACACCACGCCGGGGCGCGACTGGCCGTTGTAGCGGCTGCTCATGGAATGGCAGTACGCGCCCGTACCGAACATGCACACGATATCGCCCAGATCGGGGTTCTGGATAGAAGCGTTGGCGGCCACAGCATCGCCCGATTCGCAATGCTTGCCCACCAGCGTTACCACCTTGGTGCGCGGCTCGGCTGCCTTGTTGGCGATGACGGGCTCGTAGTCGGCGCCGTAGAGCGCCGTGCGAATGTTGTCGGACATGCCGCCATCAATAGCCACGATGTTGCGGATGCCAGGCAGCGTCTTCAGGATGCCCACGGTGTACAGGGTAACGCCCGGTGTTGCGGCGATGGAGCGGCCCGGCTCGACGGCGATACGCGGCTCGGCAACTCCGTACTCGGCGCACAGTTCCTTCACGGCGGTGCAGGTGAGCTTCGCGAAGCTCTCGATGGTAGGCGGCTCCTCTTCGGCAACATAGGCAATGCCCAAACCGCCGCCCAAGTCCAAGCCCTCGATCTGGTAATGGTACTCGTCGTTGATGCGCTTGATGAACTGGACCATGACCTCGATGGCCTCACGGAAGGAATGCAGCGCGAAGATCTGCGATCCGATGTGGCAATGCAGGCCCGTAAGGCGCACACCCGGGGTCTCGATGGCGTTCTTCACGCAGGTGAAGGCGAAGTCCTCACGCATGGTAAAGCCGAACTTGGAGTCCTCGCAACCGGTGCGGATGAACTCGTGCGTGTCGGCTTCCACGCCCGGGGTGATGCGCATATAGATATCCTGCACAACGCCCAGTTCCTGGGCGATCTCGGAAATGCGGTACAGCTCGATGCGGGAATCGATGACGATGCAGCCCACGCCTGCTTCGATGGCCTCGCGCAGCTCCTGCGGCGTTTTGTTGTTGCCGTGCACGATAACGCGCTCGGCTGGGAAACCCGCAGCCAGGGCAAGCGCAAGCTCGCCGCCGCCGGAAACATCCAGGCACATGCCGTGCTCGTTGGCCAAACGCACGATAGCGCGGTTCTGGAAGGCCTTCGAAGCGTAGGCAACCTGGGCCTTTTCGCCGTAGTACTTCTTGAAAGACTGAACGTACTCGTCCATACGCGCTTCGATGTCGGCCTGGTCGAACACGTACAGGGCGGTGCCGAATTCCTTGGCAACCTCTACCATGTCGCAACCGCCAATGAACAGGTGGTTGTCCTTCACTTCGGCAGTGAGGGGCAGAACCTTGCCCAATTCCATGGTGGTGCGGCCATCGGCCTTCTTGTTCAGGTCAGATGCGGGGAGTGACATAACGCTCGCTTCCTACTTGCGGGTTTCGCGGATACGCGCCATGGGCGCGCCTTCATTCGATCGATATGATACCGTGCGAACAAACAATCTAGCATCATTTCTTTTCCGACGGGTAACGCCCGCCAGACGGGAGGAGCGCATGCTGCGCATCACCATATTCGCTGTGGGCAAGTTGAAAGAGCAGTTCTGGAAAGATGCCGTGGCAGAGTACCTGAAGCGACTGGGCGCCTATGCAAAAGTGGAAGTGCGTGAGCTGCCTGATTCAAGCCCCCAGAAAGAGGCGACCGCGCTGTTGGCTGCCTTGCCCGAACGCGGCCCGGTGCTGCTGATGGACATCCGCGGCAAGGAAACATCCAGCGAGGGATTGGCGAAGAAGATCGACGACTACGCGCTAGGCAGCGATTCGCACATCAGCTTCATCATCGGCGGAAGCGATGGGGTTACCCGCGAAGTGAAGCAGCGCGCCACCGAGCGCATTAGCTTCGGGCCCATCACCATGCCGCACAACCTGGCGCGCGTGGTACTGGTGGAACAGATCTACCGCGCCTTCAAGATCATCCGCCACGAACCCTATCACAAGTAGCAGGTTCCAACGCAACACTCCACACCCGTCTGCGCCGCGGGCAGGGGCATGCGCCCCTCGGGGATTCCCGCTACCCTGCTCGCTTCGCTCGTGCGGTCGCTGCCTCATGCATTAGAAGTTGGTTAGCTTCGCGAACCGTTCAGGAACTGCGTTCAGAGAACCCCTCGCGACGATGCCCTTGCCCACGTCGCTGCGCTTTTGGCTCAGCAGTAACGCTTTGGCTTGATTTTCGAACATAGGAGAACAAGGCGCCAGAGAAATGCAGGAAGGCATCGGGGGATTCACCGCCGATGCCTTCCATCTGGGCTGAATATCCTGCACTAGAGGGGATCTGACCCTACTTGCGCCTCCTGCTTGCAACAGACGCGCCAGCCCCTGCGGCGGCGACCACCGCAATAGCCACCAGCGCCATTAGGGCGAACACCGGAATGGAGTCGCCGGTCTTGGCGAGGGCTGACTTGCTGCCGCCAGCGTTTGTGCCGGCAGCATCACCGTTGCCCTCATCGCCTTCCTGCGAGGGGGCTGTGACCTTGATGGTGGCGGAAACGTCGAGGGAGGCGCCCTCCAGGTCCACCGCGGAGTCGTCGGCAGTGGCGATGCGGGTCACGGTGCCGTGGGCGGTGAGCTCCTGGGCGCCGGTCGCGCCCTCGTCGAAGCCCTCCACGGCCTGCCACTCGATGTCGCCCTCCGCGGCCACGCCGCTCTCCAGGGCGACGTCCACGCTGCCGGGAAGCGGCCAGATGCCCTCGGATGCGCAGGCCTTTGCCTCCTCGAAGGAGAGCTCCACGTCGGCGGGCTGGGACATGCCCGTCACCTTCGCGTCGGCGGTGGCGGGGAAGGACATGGCCAAACACAGCTTGCCATCCACGACGGTGAAGCCCGCGCCCTCGGCCTCGACCGCGGCGCCGGCGCAAGTGACGCTCACCTGGGCACCGCCGGCGAGGACCTTCTCGACGCCCTCGAAGCCATCGTCCTCTACGAGCTCAACCAAGGCGGTGTAGGCCGTGGAGTAATCGGCTACTCTGTCCCCGGACCCAGACAGCCAGGTGACGGGGCGCTCGCCGGCGCCAATCTCGGCGACAAGGTCGAGGGCGCTGCCATCGGTGCCCGTGAGCACGAGCGATTTGACCTTGGTCGCCAGCTTCCTGCCGGCCTCGGGCGCAGGCTCGTCCATCTCGACCTCAACGCGAGTCACGGCCGGAGTGTAGACGGCCACAAGCTGGTTGATGTAGGCAACCTCGCTGCAGGGCAGCGTCACGGTGCCCAGCACATCATCGCGTTCCCAGCCCTCGAGCGCGCCCTCCCAACTGCAGAAGTTGTAGCCCTCCTTGGTGGGCGCGACGATGGTAACCTCTTCGTCGCCCTCGATCCAGGAGACATCAAACTCGCCGAGGTCGACGCGGCCGTCGGACTGGGCATCGCCCTCGTCGGACAGCGCAGCGATCGAGGCGGTCTCGGACGCGCCACCGCCCAGGCCGGCCTCAAGCCCGCCGTTGACCGCCTTGACAGTAGCGGTCTCGGTCTTTGCCTGGGACTTCTCGCCCGCAGTCTCGAAGGACGCCTCGACGGTGAGCACGTCGGTCCAGGAGTCGACCGAGGCCGCCGCGGGGTAGAACCAGCCGGAGTCGTTGGTGACCTTCACGGTGCCCCAATTGATGGACTTGTCAAAGAAGAGTGGGATGCTGCCGTCGGGCATGCATCGCACGGTCGCCTGGTACTTGGTACCCGGTTGGGCCGCGCCGCTGACCTGAGTCTTCTTGTCGCCGTCGACCTCGTACCAGGTCACCGACGCGGTGGTCCAGTCATCGCTGCCGATCCCGTTGTCGTCGCGGCGGACCTTGGCCGTGGAGGGCAGGGGCCGTCCAACGACGGGGGCATCTAGCCTGACCTCGGCCCCCTCGGCACGGGTGGTGTAGAGGGCGCCCACGCCCACGTCGTTCTGGGGCATGGCAAAGCCGAGGACGCTGCGGCGCAAACCGTCACCCGAGACATAATCGCTAACGGGATACAAGCCGCTAAAGACATCGGGGTCCCAACGCCAGAAGATGCGGCTACCTTTGAAGGTAGGGGTCACCACCGTGACCTCGTCTCCGTTGCGGTACTTACCATAGACCTCGGAACCCAACCTGACGGTGAACTCCTTTGTGGTGTGCCTCTGCCAGGCGTCACCGCCCTCGTCGGTGCCGTAGCTCACGTAGTAACCACTAAGGTCGTAGAACAGGCAATCGTTGCTCTTATGCTTGAAGTTCTTCGCTATGCGGCGTTCGTCGGTGATGCCGGTACGCACGCCCACGGAAGAGCCCTCGGCCAGGCTGCCGGTGATGTAGGCCTTTCCGCTGCCGCCGCTCACGGTACCCAGGAACACGTCGTCGGCGTTGCCGGAGTCCTTGCTATTGCGGGTGTTGCCCTTGATGACGCACAGGCCGTCCATCTTGATGTCGTAGTGGTAGCTCACGAAGACGCCGCCGCCCTCGTAGTTGCTGCCTTTTGCGCCGCAGTAGTTGTCGCGGATCTCGCAGCCCTCGATGCTGTTGTTGTCATCGTAGACAAAGACGCCGCCACCGTCGCAACGGGCCGAGTTGCCGAGAATCTTGCAATTGACCAGGCGCGTGCTCTCCTGGTCGAGCTCCACGCCGCCACCGTCGTAGCCCGAGTAATTGCCCTTGATGGTCACGCCCTGGATCAGAGCGGATTGGCTGCCCTTCACGGCGTTCACGTGGATACCGCCGCCAGCCAGATTGGTGTTCTGCGACGCACCGTTCGTATTGAGGCACGCGTTACCCTCGATCACGCCGGTGCCGTCCTGGGACTTAATGGTAAAACGGCTCCCGCCGCAGTAAATGCCACCGCCGCCGTCGCCCGCCGCATTGCGGCTGATGGTGGAGCCGTTCTCCATGGTAAGGGTCGAATCGGCGGTCATGAACACACCGCCGCCGTTGTTCTGGGCGTAGTTATCATCGATGTGCGAGTTATTCATGTTGAGGGTGGCGCCAGTGAAGGCAAAATGAACACCTCCGCCATAGGCGCTGGACGGAGCAGTACCAGCCGAATTATGGCAGACCACCGTGTTGGTCATATCGACGGTAGCATACGATCCTACGTTAATGCCCTCCGAAAAGCAGCCCGCAACAGCGACGTTCTCGAGCTGGAGCCAAGCGTCGCTGCCGACGGATATGCCAAAACCAAAATAATCCTTTTTGTAGTTGGTGACCAGGCCGCCGGCGTTGACAGTGAGGTCTTGCAGGCCCCACGTCTGGTCAGTAAGGTCGCCTCCGGTCTTGGCGTAACCGCGGTAGGAGAAATCGCAGGCCGCGGCACTGGACGTGAGCTTGAGGCTCGCTTTGTCCAGTACATCGATCGTATAAACTCCGGAGGTTGAAATCTTGTGGCCGTTCATGTCGATGATGAGCGACTTGCCGCCGCTGACCTTGAGGGACCCCGAGCCAAAGTCCCAATCGGTATCCATGACAATGACGGCGCCGTAGTAGCCGGACTCCACGGCCTTTTGGATGTCCGTGTAGTCTGTTCGCTGTCCCTCGGCGTCGATCGAGTGGGCGACGACGGTCGCCTCGTCAGCCAGCGCACGACCGGGCAGCGCAAATGCACAGGTCAGAACGGTCAAGGCTACCACAAAAGCGGCGATGAGGAACCCCGGTCTTCTCAGTTGAATCAGATGCTGTTTCAAAGCGCCCTCCCTTTAAAACGTTGTAGAAAATGGCTCGTTTTTATCCATTTTCCACAACATACCAAAAGGAGATGGACGTAAGCCCCATATTTTACCAGGAAGACCCATTCAATCCGCCCTCGCAAGCCCCACCCGGCGCCCAAAGCGCCTACAGTCCGTACTGATGTTGCAAATCTTCCAGCGTACCGTCTTCACTCATAGCGGACAGCACCTCGTTGATGGCTTCGGTAAGCGCGCGGGTGCCCTTGTTCACGGCGAAGCTGTACTTCTCGCCCGTGACTACCGTTTCCATAATGGAATACTGCGGGTAACGCGTGGCTATGAGGTAGCGTGCTGCTGGAGCATCGGCAACCACGGCACTCACACTGCCCTGCTCCATTGCGGCGAAGCATGCCTCGGGGCTGGCGCAGGGCAGAACATGGTCGTTGATGTTCGCCGTTGCGTAATCGTAGGAGGTTGAGTCCATCTGCGCTGCAACGTTTTTCTTCTTCAGCTCGCTCACCTTGTTGAAAGCGCCCTTCTTGCAAACAACGGCCTGGTCGGAGATGTAGTAGGGGCTGCTGAAATCGACGATGTTCGAGCGGTCGGGGTTGATGGAGATAGCCGAAACGCCCACATCGTACTTTCCGCCTTTGCCTACCGCGTTCACGATACTGCCGAACGGCACGTTCACGATCTGGCATTCCAAGCCTAAGCGGCTGGCCACTTCCTGCACCACGGCCACATCGTAGCCGGAAAGGTTGCCGTTTTCGTCGTACTGCTCGAACGGGGGAAAACCAACCGACATGGCAACGGTGAGCTTGCCAGTAGAAACAAGGGAAAAGCCCTTTTCCGCAGCCTTCGAGGAATAGTGGCCCACAAGATACACGCCGCCCAAAACCAGCGCGGCAACCAGCGCGGCAACCAGCGCAAGGTGTTTGCGGGGGCGGTTCTGCCTCGCCTGTTCCTGGGCCGTTGCCATGGGTTAATCTTCCGCCTTCACCATGTCGTCGGCGGACTCCAGCTTGAGGTCGCCTTCCTTGATCCAGCCGATCTTGCGCAGAACCTGGCCAAACGCATAGGTGAGCACGGCGGGAAGCACGAAGCAGATAAGCACCAGCCCAACCCAATCCATAGCAGTGATGGATGCCATGGCGCCCGAAGCAACATCGGCCACCCAGCCGGTGTACACGCCGATAGGCCCAACCAGACCGCAGGTACCCATACCCGAGGAAATAGCGGGGCCGTTCATCTTCAGCTGGAACAGGCAGGTGGCAATGGGGCCAGTGATCATGGAAGCCAACGTAGGCGGGATCCAGATGCGGGGATTGCGCACGATGTTGCCCATCTGCAACATGGAGGTGCCCAAGCCCTGGGAGATAAGGCCGCCCCAGCGGTTTTCCTTGAAGCTCATAACGGCGAAGCCCACCATCTGCGCACAGCAACCGGCAACCGCCGCTCCGCCGGCCAAGCCAGTAAGGCTGAGCGCAGCGCAGATCGCCGCAGAGGAGATGGGGAGGGTGAGCGCGATACCCACCAAGGCGGAAACCAGGATTCCCATAAAGAAGGGCTGAAGATCGGTTGCCCACATGATGAGGGAGCCAACCGCCGTGGCACCCGCCCCGATGCTGGGGGCGCAGGCCATGGAAAGAAGGCAGCCCACCAGGATGGTGACCGAAGGGGTTACCAGGATGTCGATCTTGGTTTCACCCGACACCAGCTTGCCGCATTCACTGGCAACGATGGCGACCACCAGAACCGCCAGCGGGCCGCCGGCACCACCAAGGGTGTTGGCGGCAGAGCCAACCGCCACTAGGGAAAAAAGCACCAGCGAAGGCGCCTTCAGCGCGAAGCCGATGGAAACTGCCATGGCCGGCCCCGCTGCGGCCTTAGCGAAATCGCCTACCTGCACCAGCACCTCGATGCCCGCCTGCTGACCGATGGTGGAAAGGATGGTGCCCATAAGCAACGAGGCGAACAGGCCCTGCGCCATAGCCCCCAACGCATCGATGAGGTAACGCTGAACCGAGACCTCGATGTTCTTTCGTTTGGCGAATGCCAAGACAGAGCCCATGGCGGGTGTTCCTTTCCGTGAAGTAGTGGGGGGTTGGTGGTGTGGCCGGTTGAACGGCGGTTACGCAGCTACGGTGGTTGCGAAGCTGGCGGTGCATCAACGTCTCACTGCGGGAGCTTCTATGCCCGCAGCCCGCTTTCAAGGTTGCGGCGGCTATGAATCCGCACGCTGCGGTTCTTCGGCTGCATTCTTGGCGTCCAGCACCTTGAATGCGCACTGGTAACCACCGGCACCGTAGTTCAACGCTTTCGACACGCGGGCTATGGTGGTGGCCGAAGCGCCCGTTGCCTTCTCTATCACCGCATAGGAACTGCCATCGCGAAGCATACGCGCCACATCAAGGCGCTGGGAGGTGTCCTTGATCTCCCTTACGGTGAACAGGTCTTCCAGGAGGGCGAAAACATCGTCGGGATCGGTAAGACCCGCAAGGACCTCGAGCAGATCGTCTACCTCTTTTGTCCTGATCTCTGTCATCGCTACCTTCCATTCCCTACAGCCCTGCCCTGCCGCCGCCTCCTCACGGCGAAAGCCGGGCAGCCCTTTTCAGCAATCGAGCCGCATCCGGGTACCTCCCGAAAATGCGGCTCGATTTCAATGTTCGTCAACCCATAGAGGTTTACTTGATGCGCGTGATCCAGTCCTCGTACTCGGGAACCTTGCCGTAGGCAACATCGAAGTAGCGCTTCTGCAGCTGCTCGGTTACCGGACCCATGCCGCCGATCTTGCGCTCGTCGACGCTGGCGACGGGCGTAAGCTCTGCCGCGGAGCCGGTAAGGAACATCTCGTCGGCGATGTAGAGATCGGAACGGGTCATGGATTCCTCGAGCGCCGGAATGTCCATATCGCAGCACAGCGTAAGGATGGTGTCGCGGGTGATGCCCTCAAGCAGTCCATCGGACAGCGGCGGCGTGGAAACGATGCCGTTGCGAACCACGAACAGGTTCTCGCCCGTGCCCTCGCACACATAGCCCTGCTCGTTGAGCATGACAGCCTCGGCGTAACCATGGCTCTTAGCCTCAAGCTTTGCCAGGATGGAGTTCATGTAGGAAGCGGAGGACTTCACGGCAGGCGGGATGGCGTTGAAGGAACGCTGGCGCCAAGAGGAAACGCCCATGGCGATGCCGTTCTTCAGCGCGTCTTCGCCCATGTAGGCGCCCCAAGGCCACACGGCGATGATCACATCGACGGGAGCGCCCGTAGGGTCAACGCCCATCTGGCCGTAGCCGTAGTACACCAGCGGACGGATATAGCAGGACTTCAGGTTGTTCTTCTTGATGATGTCTACCGTGGCATCGCACAGCTCGTCTACCGTGTAAGGCACATCGATCATGGCGATCTTCGCGCTGCGGTGCAGGCGCTCCATGTGGTCGCGAAGACGGAAGATAACGGCTTCATCGGTGTCCTCATTGTGATAGCAGCGGATGCCCTCGAAAACGCCGGAGCCGTAATGGAGCGCATGGGTGAGGACGTGCGTGGTGGCCTGTTCCCACGGCACTGCCTCGCCGTTCTTCCAGATGTAATCCACGGGTGTCACGTCAGCCATTGCTCTTCCTTTCGGGTTGCTTGCAAGCTCCGACCTACGATTGCCGAAATGCCTTGGGCACGGGCAATTCGCATGGGGGAAATTTTTCAAGGAGTTATTTTACTCCAATGCGCTGGAGTGGCGCAGTTCGTCACGAAAAGCAAGCAACTGGGCAGCAGCGCCCCGTAAACGGCAGGAAACCCCGCAGCTGCCGCCCTTTGCCCCCCAAAAAAGGCTCAAAAGGGCAATGAGAGATTTTCGTTCAGCGCTCGGTTTATGCTTGGTGCTTATTTGCCTACCGGTCCATAATGAGGGAGCACCAGCAAAGCCCGCTCCTTCCGTTGGCAAACTTTAGGATTTAGGATGCGCGGGCGGCGCAGTGTACGGTACTTATAAAGCCGGGTGCCCGCCCGGCTTTACTTTCTCTTCTGCTTATCCGCACTCCCCCATCACTTCGTGGCCGATATCCATCAGGCACTTCAGGGCTTGCCAAAGGTACGGGGTTTTCGCGTAGGCGAAGCTGATTTGGTAAACGGAATCACCAGCGAAGCGGTACACCCCCACCTTCTTCAGGTCTTCGCTCGAAAGCATGGCCTTCACCTGCACCGATGGGCAGAAGCACACGCCCACACCCCGCACGCACAACGAGAGCATGGTGCGGGAGCTGTCGGTTAGCACTGCTTCGCGGGGGCTGAAACCTGCCTGCTTGATAAGCACCCGCGATATCCTGCCCGCGATATCGTTCGGCCGGCACAGCACGAACGGGGCTTCCGCAAGCAGCTTAAGCTCCTCTTCGCCAGAAAGCCCAGACGAAAGCTCCATCTGCTTCGGAACCAGCATCACTATCTCTTCGGAATAGAACGGCTCCACATTGAACTCAGGAAGAGCATCGGCTATGCGGCCGATGAACAGGTCGATGCCGCCTTCGCGCAGCAGCGCTATAAGCTCCTCGTTCGTTTTCTCGAACAGCTCGACGTCGATGCCGGGATACTCCGCCCTGAATGCTTGGATGATGCCAGGCATGACAAGCGACCCGCGCGTATGCGCCACTCCCACGCGGATGCGGCCGCGCTGGTTCCCTGCGATGTCGGAGAACTCGCTTTTCAGGGCGCCCAAACCTTCATTGAAGCGCTGCGCGTAACACAGGAACGATTCGCCAGCATACGTAAGCTCCAGCGGACTCTTGCGCACGAAGAGCTTGCAGCCCAGCTCCTTTTCGATTGCGGCAATGTGGGCGCTCAGCGTTTGCTGGGTGATGTGCAGCTCGGCGGCCGCCCTGGTGATGTTGCGATGCTTGGCTACCGCCGCGAAGTATTCCATGGAAAGGAAGTTCATGTTCGTGCCTTCTTACAGCAATTGTCCTGTGATTCACACCGAATATAACAGTTTTACCCTGTTCCCTACTGGCGGTATACCTTTACTACAACCACTTCGAGGAAAGGCACGCCATGGCCGAAGCCGCAACGCTCATATTGTTCGCCGTATCCCTTGTCGCCTGCGTGGCCCTGGGCTGGCCTATCCTGTGCGGGCTTTCCGCGGGTCTGGTCGTCTTCTGCGTTTACGCGCTGTGGAAGGTGCGTGCGGTGGCTCCGGTTGGGAAGATGATGCTAGACGGGGTGAAAACGGCCAAAGGCGTGCTCATCATCTTCATCTTCATCGGGATGCTTACCGGCCTATGGCGGGCGAGCGGCACCATTTCCGCACTGGTTTCCCTAGCTGCAGGATTCTTCACGCCCACCACGTTGGTGCTGATGGCGTTCATAAGCTGCAGCGCCGTTTCCTTCCTTATCGGCACGTCGTTTGGCACGGCGGCAACCATGGGCGTTGTGTGCGCCACCATCGGGCAGTCGGCGGGCGTGGACCCGATGATACTGGGCGGGGCCATCCTTTCTGGGTGCTATTTCGGCGACAGGTGCTCGCCGGTTTCCAGCAGCGCGTACTTGGTTGCCGAGCTTTCGGGCACCACCGTGCGGCAGAACATCCCGCGCATGCTGAAGAGCGCGCTCGTTCCACTGGTGCTCTGCATTGCCGCGTACCTGGCACTGGGGATGGTGCTTTGCCCCGGCGCGCAGATTTCCGAGGCGGGCACCGCGATCGCGCAGGGCTTTGACCTCCATCCCGCGGTGTTCCTACCTGCGCTCGCCGTGCTGGTGCTGCCCCTGGTGTGCCGCAACGCGCGCCTCACGCTTTTCGTCAGCAGCGCAATCGCTTTTGCCCTGTGCATCGCTGTTCAGGGCCAAGAACCCATTGCCGTAGCCCAATCGCTGCTGCTTGGGTTTGCCGACGAAGGCAAAAGCGCGCTGGTGCAGGGCGGCGGCATCGTGAGCATGGTCTACCCTGGCGCGGTGGTGTGCCTTTCATCGGCCTATGCGGGGATCTTCCGGGGCACCGGGCTACTGAAGGGGGTACAGGAGAAGATCCAGGCGCTGAGCAGGCATATTACGAAATTCGGCGCATGCCTGGCAACCGCCATAGCCACCTCGTGCATCGCCTGCAACCAGACCCTTGCCATCATGCTCACCAACCAGCTGTACGGGCCGCTCCAGCCCGACGGAAAAAAGCTCGCCCTTGAGCTGGAAGATTCCGTGGTACTTACCGCGGCTGCGGTTCCCTGGTCCATAGCCTCACTCGTTGTGCTGAAAGTATCCGCGAATGCCCCCACCGAGAGCATCGCCTTCGCGTTCTTCCTTTTCCTAGTGCCGCTCTGCCACCTGGCAAAAGAGGTGTTCGTTGAGCAAAAGGCAAAGCGTGCAAAGGCCAAGTCGCAGACGAAAGGCACAACGGAGCGCCGTGCCCTGTCGCTGTAGGGAGACAAAGGAGGACTGCCCCATCGATGCGCGGGCCCTGCCTGTGCGGAAGCATTGGCGTTAGCCGCAAAACGAGTAGGCTAGCCAGCTGCTCTGTCCACGGGCAAGGCGGGATACCGACACGGGCCGCGCCGCCCACGAGTTGGGCGGGCTTCACCGATGCAGACTGCCCTGCCTACGAGCAAGGCGGACTACCCCCGGTGGACTATTCCCCGGCTACGGCTCGCTCGCGTTCTTCCAGTTGGCGGCGGCGGCTGTTGGCGGCTTCTTCTACATCGGAGGTTTCCACCGCGTGCATGAGGATCTGCATGCGCCGCTCCACGTCTTGGATTATGTCCGAGCAGTCCTTCAGCTCGTCGAACATGTCGATGCCCTCGAGCTTCACGTCCTGCTTGTACTTCAGCGTGTGCTCCAACGATGCCCAGAAGTCCATGGCGATGGTGCGCAGCTGGATCTCTACGGGAACGTACTGCTTGCGATCCAGGAAATAGACGGGGACCTTCACGATGATGTGCAGGCTACGGTACCCGTTTGGCTTGGGCTTGGTGATGTAGTCCTTCACCTTCACGATCTGAAGATCATCCTGAAGGGAGAGCACCTTCACCAGCGCACGAACGTCATCGATATAGGAAACGATGACGCGCATGCCGGCGATGTCCAGGATGTTTTCCTCCATGGAGCGCACGGTTACCGGCACGCCGTAGCGCTTAAGCTTGCCGTAGACGCTCTTGGGTGCCTTAACACGCGACTCTATATGATGAATCGGGTTACGGCTTAGGCGATACTCCAAGTCAGCATCGAGAATCTCGAAGCGGGTGCGCATCTCGCGGATGGCGGCCTCATATTTCTTGAACAGTGGCTGACTGGCCATTTCGAAAAGGCGATACTGCTCCGTCGCCTTGTTCACAATCTGATTGCCAGACGCATCTGCGTTCGACATAACGTAAACAACCCCTTGCGGTTTCGGGAACTTCTCCCACCTATCTTACGCGCCCTCAGATGAAATGGAGGCTATTTCACGATTGTTTCACCACACCTGTTGCTTAAGTAACGCCTTCCTTACAAAAGGGCTGGAACCGCAGCGATCAACAACACAGGCAATACAGGGTCTCACTGCCCACTCCCATGGCGCCAGACGAACGGCCAACCGCCGTGGCGAAAACCGGCTAACTGTCATGGCGGGAATCATGCCGCGGCAGACAGAAGCTTTGCCTGCATCGCGCAAAGGAGCCCGACCAGATGACCGGGCTCCTGCTTGGTTAGTTGCTTTAGCGTGCAAAGAGGGACTGTCCCTGCCGGCACCGGCGCCAGCACCAAACTCCCCCAGAATAAGGAAGCCGGCCCGAAGGCCGGCTTCCCGAAACGATTGCCGTTTTCCGCTTATGCGTAGAACAAGATGTCGTTGTAGGTGGGAACGGGCCAGTAGTCGCGCTCCACAACAACTTCCAAGGCGTCGATCTCGGTGCGGAGAGCCTCCATGGCCGGGATAACGTCGTTGGCGTAGGCGTTTGCCTGCTCCTGCGCATCCTCGATAGCCTCGGCAGCGTCATGCTGCTTGATAAGCTCGCGAGTTGCCGCAGCAGCCTTGTTGCTGCCGTCGATGATGACCTGCAGCACCTTTTCGGTCTCGGTCATATCGGCACCGGCAACGGCAGCCTTCACCGTGGTGATGTTGCTGGCGAGTGCGGCCATATAGTCGTTGATGGCGGGCAGGTACGTACGGCGAGCCATGCGGATCATGGTGCGAGCCTCGATGTTCAGAAGCTTGTTGTACTTCTCGAGCTTTACCTCGTAGCGGCTGCGAACCTCGGGCTCGGTAAGGACGTTGAACTCCTTGAACAGATCCAGGGACTTCTGGGAAACGAAGCAGGGCAGAGCCTCGGCGGTGTTGCGGTTGTTGGCAAGGCCGCGAGCCTCAGCTTCCTTCTCCCATTCCTCGGAGTAGCCGTTGCCGTTGAAGATGATGCGCTGATGATCGGTGAGCGTCTTCTTGATGTAGGCGATTGCAGCCTTCTCGAAGTCGGCGCCCGCGGTGCCCTCAAGCGCATCGGCGAAGCCCTTCAAACTCTTGGCCATTGCGGTGTTCAGGATCATGTTGCAGTCGGACAGGTTCACCGAGGAACCAGGCATGCGGAATTCGAACTTGTTGCCGGTGAAGGCGAACGGGCTGGTGCGGTTGCGGTCGGTGTTGTCCTTCATGAACTTCGGCAGAACGGCAACGCCCAAGTCCATGGCAATGCCCTCGGCGGAGTGGTACTCGTCGCCGGAGATCAGCGCGTCCACGATGGCGCCCAGCTCGGAGCCCAGGAAGATGGAGATGATGGCCGGAGGTGCCTCGTTGGCGCCCAGGCGATGGTCGTTGCCAGCGGATGCCACGGACATGCGCAACAGCTCCTGGTACTCGTCCACGGATTCAACCACGCAAGCCAGGAAGATGAGGAAGCGGAGGTTGTCCATGGGATCGTCGCCCGGATCGAGCAGGTTCACCTTATCGTAGGAAAGCGACCAGTTGTTGTGCTTGCCGGAGCCGTTAATGCCCTCGAACGGCTTCTCATGCTGCAAGCAAACCAGGCCATGGTGCGAAGCGTTCAGGCGCATCTTCTCCATGGTAAGCAGGTTCTCGTCGATGGCACGGTTGGAGTTGGTAAACAGGGGTGCCAGCTCGTGCTGAGCAGGGGCAACCTCGTTGTGCTTGGTCTTGGCGGAAACGCCAAGTGCCCACAGGTCGTCGTCGACTTCCTTCATGAACTCGTTGACAGTGGGTCGGATAGCGCCGAAGTAGTGCTCTTCTAGCTCCTGGCCCTTAAGCGGCGCGGCGCCGAACAGCGTGCGGCCGGTAACGATGAGATCCTGGCGCTTCACGTAGTCCTTCTCGGAGATAAGGAAGTACTCCTGCTCGGCGCCGACGGTGGAAACCACGCGGTGGCCGTCTTCGCCGAAGAACTTCAGCACGCGCTGGGCCTGCTCGTTAACGGCGCTCATGGAGCGAAGCAGCGGGGTCTTCTTGTCAAGAGCCTCACCGGTGTAGGAGCAGAATGCGGTGGGGATGCACAGCACCTCGTCCTTGATGAAGGCGTAGCTGGTGGGATCCCAAGCGGTGTAGCCGCGGGCCTCGAAGGTGGCGCGCAGGCCGCCGGAGGGGAAGCTGGACGCGTCGGGCTCGCCCTGGATGAGTTCCTTGCCCGAGAACGTCATGATAGCGGTGCCGTCTCCTACCGGATCAAGGAAGCTGTCGTGCTTTTCAGAGGTGATGCCGGAAAGCGGCTGGAACCAATGGGTGTAGTGCGTTGCGCCGTGTTCGATGGCCCATTCCTTCATGGCATGAGCAACAACGTTGGCAACCTCGATGTCGAGTGCCTTGCCCTCCTTGATGGTCTTGGCAAGGTTCTTATACGTTGCGGAAGGAAGGCGTTCCTTCATTACATGCTCATTGAACACCATCGATCCGTAGATGTCAGAAACGTGGGCCATCTTCTCTCCTTAAGGATCACGCCGCCCATGCGGCATTTTTAACGAGCTGTTAGCTTTGGTTAATTGTGCCACAAGCCACTCGCCTTTTACGTATGTCTCAACCCTAATGAGCATTTGTTTCGAACAGTTTTCAGAGGGGCAACGGGTTTGTTTCTATGGAAGGGGTGCCCGCTGGACGGCAGCGACGTGGATTGGGGCATTGCCGCGAGGGGTTCTCTGAACGCAATTCCTGAACGGTTCGCGCATCGAACCTTCTTCCAATGCATGAGGCAGCGACCGCACGAGCGGAGCGAGCAGGGCAGCGGGAATCCACGAGGGGCGGTGCCCCGACCCGCGGCGCGGACGAGCCAGGCAAGCAGCAACACGGGGCCGAAACACAAAAAGAGCCCGGTAAAAGCCGGGCTCGGCACGTGCGGTATGTGAAGTTTAGCTTAGCCGAATGCCACCGAGGTTTGAGCCGGGGCAGGAGCCGCTGCAGCGCCGCTGAGAGACTGGATTGCCGCATCGATGCAGCCAGTGTTGATAAGCAGAACCAGGCAGAACATATTGATGGCGAACCCTGCCCAGGTAGCCCATTCAGCCTGCTTGCGATTGCCCTGGGTGAGGCTCCCTTGGAAGATGAGGGCGCCCATCATCCCGAAAATGCCACCGAACAGGCCAAGTGCGAACCAGCGAACCTTGCGGGCAAAAGGAAGAGCTTCCTGCTCCTGCACAGCCGGCGGCATGGGAGCGGCCTTGACGTTGGCGTTTGCCTGAGCAGGGGCAGAGAGCTTGGTGTTGCTATTCTGGCTGTGCTGGTTGTACGACATGGGCTTCCCCTCCAAAGCTGTATCGCTGTCGCGTTTCCCTCGAGCAGGTTAGCTACTCCAAGTTGAACGCGTTTTGAACATGTTTTAGAACGTGTTCTTATATTAACCAAGCAAGCGCGGAAATCTATAGGCGCTCATAAAATCTATAAATTCCTGCACAACCTTCGGTTGACGCCCCTCGTCTCGGCTTACCACGTAGGTTTTATGGAAGTCCACCGGGGCTTCGCGCACAGGAATACACACCACATCGTCAAACGCATTGATCATGAGCGAATAGCAGAACAATGCCAATCGGGTTTCGTCGGCAGCGACAAGGGAAGAAAGGGTTATCTCATCGTCGTGGTCGAACCGAACCTCGAGCCCATAGTCTTCGATAAGGTCTTGGACCTCACGGTACACCGGCGAGGCCGGGTTGTACGAAAGCACCGAGCAGCCCTTCAAGTCTGTGAGCGATACCTCTTTCTTTTTTGCCAGAGGATGCTTGCGGTTAACGCCTAGAACCAACGGCTGGCTCCAGCACAAGTTGTAGCGAAGGTCGGAAGAATCATCGATACGACTGGCGAAGGCGACGTCGAGCTGACCGGTTCGCAAGCGGCGCAAAAGCTCACGAGAATAGGCCTGGGTAACGGTGATATGCGGATCATAGGAGCTGGACTTGCGGAACTCAATAAGGGCCTGCGACCAGAACTTCCCCTGCATGGCATGGATGGTGCCCAGGTTGATAACGGCGTTTTCCGTGCCCAGCGACTCTTCCGCGAGCGTGCGCGCCCTGTCCAGGCTTCGCAAGGCACCCGTCACGCAATCCGATATATCGCGACCGATCTCGGTAAGCTCTACCGTGGAACGGCTGCGAGAGAAAAGCTGAACGCCCCACTCGTCTTCCAGGCGCTTGATGGCCAACGAAAGCGTAGGCTGCGATATGCTCAGATCCTTCGATGCACGCGTATAATTCAGCACCTCTGCAAGATGCTCGAAATAGCGTAGATCCTCTACTCTCATCTTCCCCTCCTCAGACGAGACCCCTGAAAATCATAGCGCAAAAGCCCACGTGAAACGGTTGGAACATGTTCATTTTTTTCAGGCATCGGGCGCGTATGCATAAGCGCTGTGTATAGAAAAACCTCCCATTCCCTTGGCATTCGCCCAAAGAGCAGGAGGTTTGCCGCGCGACTGGCATATGCCGGACAAAAGGACTACCAGGGACGCGCGCTCGGCGCAGCACTGGCAAGCCGAGCACTGCGAAGACGCATTTTGGCCAAGCAGATTGCCGTGGAAGATATGCGCGGCGTTCCAAAGCGCGCAAAGACCGGGACCGAAGACGCAAGAGACACTTTGGCGAGTCAAGTTGGGCAGAACGCAAAGCACCCGCTCCGCAGCGTGCTAAGGCACGTGAGGAAGCGGGTGCTGAAGCTTGAGGCCCAAATCGGCCGCCCGAGGGCGCCGCCTGAGCAGATAGGAGAGACAAGCCCAAGGAAAACCCGCCGCGATGCGAGCGAAGCGAGCCCTCCCCTTGAACGCAACGAGGGGACTTCCTTGCGGAAGTCCCCTCGAGCAGTAGCGCTTCGCTCGAAGCGCTACAAAGGTTCGCTTTTGGGCGAGCAGATTGCCGTGAAAGATTTGCGCAGCGTACTTAAGTACGTAAACAAATCTTGGAGCGGCAAGATGCCGCCCAAAACGAACCGACTAGCGCTTCGAGAACTGAGGACGCTTACGAGCCTTCTTCAGGCCGTACTTCTTGCGCTCGACCATACGGGAGTCGCGGGTGAGGTAGCCAGCCTTCTTAAGCTCTGCGCGGTAGTCGCCAGCCTCGAGGAGAGCGCGGGCGATGCCGTGACGAAGAGCGCCAGCCTGACCGGAAACGCCGCCGCCATTGCAGCGAGCGATAACGTCGAAGTGCTCCTTGGTATCGGTAACCACGAACGGGGTGGTGGCGTAATCGACCAGAGCCTGACGGCCGAAGTAGTCAACGCCCTCGCGGCCGTTAACGGTGACCTTGCCCGTGCCGGGGACGATGCGAACGCGAGCGATTGCGTTCTTGCGACGGCCGGTGCCGTAATACATAGCTTCGCCTGCCATTAGTTATCCTCCATCTTGATCTCGCGGGGCTGCTGAGCTGCGTGCGGATGCTCTGCGCCAGCGTAAACCTTGAGCTTCATGCCCATTGCACGGCCGAGCGTGTTCTTGGGAAGCATGCCCTTGACTGCGTGCTCGATGACGCGCTCGGGATGCTTCTGCATAGCCTCCTGGAAGGTTTCGCACTTCAGGCCGCCGGGATAACCGCTGTGACGATAGTATTCCTTGCTGGTAGCCTTAACGCCAGAGATCTTGATCTTGTCAGCGTTGATGATGACCACGAAGTCACCGGTGTCAACATGAGGCGTGTAGGTGGGCTTGTGCTTACCCTTCAGAATGTGAGCGGCCTTCGAAGCGACGCGGCCGAGAACCTGGTCCTCTGCGTCGATGAGAAGCCATTCGCGCTCAACTTCGTTGGGCTTTGCGTAATAGGTCTTCACAGTGTTCCTCCAATAAAGTAACAAGTGTCGTTTTTCAAAAGTTGCTGCCAACCCGAGGTGCGGGATCCTACTCCGCAGCTCCAGCTGCGCTTCCGGGCGGTGCTGCATCAAGGCTCTGGACAACCCTGCGCGGCCGGCGCCGTTTCCGCTTCACCGGAGTTCGAATCGCAAGCATGTACGGGGCTTTTGAAAGCGAACTTTTGCAGTTTAGCGTGTACGCGAACGCCGCGCAATCGCAGCGAGCGACCAAAATCGCCGCCTTTGCGAATCTTCACGTTTTCTTCGGAAATACGGCACCTGCATGCGCCAACGAGGGTATCCAAGGGTCAGTCTTGTTCAGCAAGGCCAGGCGAATGGGACCATCCCATCGACCGACCCCAGCCTGCCTGCCAAGGCCAGCTGCCACATCGGCCGAGCGGCTGCTATCGGCAACCATGACCCAGGAATCCGCTTGGCAACGCGCTGCCGCCAGCAAGCAACGAGCCCGTATACTGGTAGCATGAACCGAATTCGCCTTCCCGTTTGCACAGGAAAGGCAGCGTTCCACTTGGGGCGAAAGCGAGGCGATTGTGGCCTATATAGAGTTCGACAATGTAACCAAAACCTATGGCGAAGGCGCCGCTCAGATCCATGCGCTCGATGGAGCCAGCTTCCAGGTGGAGCGCGGTGAGCTAGCCGTTATCCTGGGGGCATCGGGCGCCGGCAAAACCACGGCGCTCAACATACTGGGCGGCATGGACAGCGCTACTTCAGGGCGCGTCGTGGTAGACGGACGCGATATTGCCCGATGCAGCGAATCGCAGCTGGTTGAGTACCGTCGCGCCGCCGTCGGCTTCGTGTTCCAGTTCTACAACCTGGTTCCCAGCCTAACCGCACTCGAGAACGTGGAGCTTGCCAGCCAGATCTGCCCCGACTCGTTGGATGCAGAGGAAACGCTGCGCCGCGTGGGCCTGGAACAGCGCCTGGGCAACTTCCCCGCCCAGCTTTCCGGTGGCGAACAGCAGCGCGTGGCCATCGCCCGCGCCCTTGCGAAGAACCCCAAGCTCTTGCTGTGCGACGAGCCCACTGGCGCGCTGGACTACAAAACCGGCAAGCAGATCCTCCAACTGCTGCAAGACACCTGCAGGAACGAGGGCATCACCGCGCTTATCATCACCCACAATGCGGCGCTGGCCCCCATGGCCGACCGCGTTATACAGGTGAACAGCGGCCGCGTTACCAGCGTCCAGTTGAACCCCAGCCCCACCCCTATCGCGAACATAGAGTGGTAGCCCCATGGCAAGCGCCCTGCGGAAAGACACCCTGCGAACCATCGCACGCGAACGGAAGCGCTTCGTTTCCATCCTGCTTATCTGCGTGCTGGGAACCACTATGGTGTGCGGCCTGCGCGCTGCCTGCGTCGACCTTCGGCAGTCGGCCGACTCGTTCTTTTCCCAACAAGGCCTCTACGACCTCCGCATCCAAAGCACGTTAGGGCTTACCGAAGAGGATGTGGAAGCGGTCGCCGCACTGGACGGAGTGGAGCAAGCCGCCGGCGCCTACGAGGAAACCACCTACACACAGCTGGGCAGCAGGCGCGCCAGCGTGGGGGTAAAGGCGCTGCAGAATGGCTTCAACGAGCCCTATCTACTTGACGGGCGCTTGCCGGAATCCGCCAACGAAGTGGCCGTAACCGAGAACTACCTTTCCGATTCCGACGCCGAGATAGGCAGCACGGTTTCGCTGGAACCGGGCGATAACGAGGTATTCGAGCGCAATGAGTACACGATCGTGGGCACGGTGATAGACCCCACCGAGCTCACCAACCCCAACGGATCCATCGCCGTGCGAGCCAGCGCCAGCCCCGATTACCAGTTCTTCACCACAGCCGATGCCGTAAGCGCCAGCACCTACACCGCCGTTTACGCCCATCTGCACAACGATCAGGGCGCAACCGCCTATTCCGCTGAGTACAAATCCCTGGTCGATGAGGTCGAGCAGCAGGTACAGGGCATCAAGGAAGCACGCGAACAGGCTCGCAGCCAACAAATCCGCGAAGATGCGCTCGGCGAGATAGACGAGCAGGAGCAAAGCGCCAACGACAGCTTCGCCAGCGCCCAAGAGCAGCTGGACAGCGCGCAGGCAACGATAGATTCCGGAAGGCAGGAAATCGCCGCCAACCGCAACGAACTGGAAAACGGCGAGGCGCAGCTGGCGGAGGCGCAGGACCAGATTGCCCAGCAAGAGCAACAGCTAGAGCAGGCAGGGGCACAGATCGATGACGGGTACGCCCAAATCGATGGCGGCCTTGCCCAGATTGCCAGTGCACTCGAGCAGCTAGCCCAAGCGAAAACGCAGGTGAACAGCCAATGCGACCAGGCAATCGCGCAGGCAGATGCCGCCTATGAGGCTGGAGCCATCGACAAAGAGCAGCACGATGCCCAGGTTCAAGCCATAGAGCAGCAGCGCGCGCAGGCGCTCGCCCCCATAACCCAGCAGGAGCAACAGCTCAGCGAAAACGAGGCACACCTCCTGCAAGAGCGAGCAAACCTCGATGCAAAGGCAGCCGAGGTAACCGGCGGCAAACGGCAACTCGAAACCGCGAAAGCCCAGATCGCCACAAGCGCCGCCGAGTTGGAGCAGGGCAAGACCCAGCTTTCCGCAGCCGAAGAGGAGCTTGCCGGCGGCCAAGCCGAATTGGATGCCAACAAGAACACCTTCGAGGCCGAGAAGGCCGAGGCCCAGCAGAAGATCGCCGACGCACGCACCGATGTGGATGCGCTGGAAGACGCACGCTGGTACGTGCAGACGCGCGAATCGAACACCGGGTACGCCAGCGTGGAATCGGACGCCGGCTCCATCGAGGCCATCGGCTACGTGTTCCCCGTGGTGTTCATCGTGGTTGCGGTGCTTATCGCGCTCACCACCATCACGCGCTTGGTGGAAGAAGAACGCGGGCTCATCGGCACGTACAAGAGCCTGGGCTACTCCAATCGTGCCATCCTTGGCAAGTACCTGGTATACGCCCTGCTGGCTTGCCTGGCGGGTGGGGCGCTGGGCGAGGTTTGCGGCTTCGTGCTGTTTCCCGCCTTCCTGTTCGGCGTGTTCCAGGTGATGTACCTGCTGCCGAACTACCTGCTTTCGTTCGATGCCCTCTACGGCATCGGCGCCATCGCGTTCTTCACCGTAGGCATTGCCGGGGCGGCGGTACTTGCTTGTCGCTCCGAGCTGCGGCAGACGCCGGCCATGCTCATGCGCCCCAAGGCGCCGCCGGCAGGCTCGAGCATCTTCCTTGAGCGCATCGGCTTCGTCTGGAAGAAGATGTCGTTCCTGAACAAGGTAACAGCGCGCAACCTGCTGCGCTACAAGAAACGCTTCTTCATGACAATCTTCGGCATCATGGGTTGCATGGCACTGTTGATCTGCGGTTTTGCTATCAGGGACTCCGTGCATGCCCTTTCACCGCTGCAGTACGGCGACGTGTACCGCTATGACGTGCAGGCCGTGGTCTCAGATGACGGCTTCGACGATGCGCAAAGCTTCCTGCAGGAGTCCACCGAGGTTGGCCAACTACAGCCCATCGCGGTAGACACCGTTACCGTCTCTACCACCAGCGGCGAAGAGAGTATGCAGCTGTTCATCGTTCCCGACGGCGCCGATATATCACCCTATCTTTCGCTGGCAAGCGGAAACGAGGGCTTAGAGCTTGATGGCGACGGAATGATACTCACCCGCAACGCCGCCGAGCTGCTGGAGGTCGAAGACGGCGGCTCCGCGCACCTGAAAACCAACAAGCTCGACGAGGCAGATGCGGTCGTAGCCCACGTAGCCGATAATTACCTGGGCAATGCGGCCTACCTTACGCAAAGCGCCTACCGACAGCTGTTCGGCAAGGAGGCAATCCTGAACGGCTTCTACCTGAACCTGGCTGAAGGCGCCGATGCAAGCGCTTTCGCCGACAGCCTGGCCAAACGGGAAGGATTCCTTTCCGTAACCAGCACACAGCAGATGAACGACGAGTTCGCACAATCGTTCGCGCTGATCAACACCATCGTCTATGTGATCGTTGGGTTGGCGGCAGCACTGGCCTTCGTGGTGCTGTTCACGCTTTCCACCACCAATATCTCGGAGCGCATCCGCGAGCTTGCCACCATCAAGGTACTCGGATTCCGCGCGCGCGAGGTGAACCACTACGTGAACAAGGAGACCATCCTGCTCACCGCCATCGGCATGTTGCTGGGCATACCTGCTGGGTACGCGTTCAGCCATTCCCTCACCTACGTGCTGAAGATGCCCAGCATCTACTTCGCGGTGACCATCGAGCCGGGCAGCTACCTTATCTCCTGCGCGCTGACGCTGCTGTTCGCCGTGATAGTGGCGCTGCTCTCCAACCGCAGCCTACGGAAGATCAACATGATAGAGGCGCTAAAGAGCGTGGAATAGCGCACTGTAAGGGGCCTCGGGGCCGCAGGGCAACAGGTAATGAACGCCTAGCGGTTCGCCTTCAGGCGGGCAAAGAGGTTGGTGCTGTTCTGGCGCACCCAGCTGATGAGCTCGCTTTCGGTCATGGTAAGCGTGACGTTGCCCATCTTCAGCGGCGTAAGCACCACGCCCATCATCTTGGTGCGCGGCTTCGCATGCGCAAGGGCCTCGCGCGCCTGCGGTGTGGAGATCATTTCCTTGATGGCCGCGCGCTTTTCTTCACGAGAAAGCGTGCAGTTGCTGTTGGTGACGTTCTCGATGCAGCCCACCAGACGCTCTGCATAGCGTCGAGCGAGGAATTCCCTTACCTCGGGCGTGTCGATGCCCCAGTACGCGTACAGCTCGTTCATCCAGCGATGCTCTTCCTCGCGCTTGCCGTACATGTCGGGGCGATACTTGGTGTTCTCGCTTTCCGCGCGAGCACGCAGGAAATGGTAGTAGTGCCCATCCAGGCAGCCCACGCGCTCAACATCGCGCAGGACGTCGAGGTTGAAGGGCAAGTCGTCCCAGAAGGTGCCGGGGAAGCGGATTCCCTTCTCGTTCAAGAACGTGCGGCGGTACAGCTTGTTCCACGGGGCGTACAGGAGCTGGGCGTCGAAGAGCGTGCAGGCGTGCTCACGGAACTCTTGGCGGGTCTTGAAGATTCGATCGGGCGCATTGCGCAACTCGCGGAAATACTTGCCCTCGTCATCGTAGTAGGTATCGATGGTGAAGCCGGTTATCAGAAGGTCAAGGTCGTTCTCCGAGGCCACCCTGTGCATGTCCTTCAGCATGGTGGGCTCGCACCAATCGTCGCCATCCATGAAGTACAGGTAATCGCCGCGGGCAACTTCCATGGCGGCGTTGCGTGCAGCTGCCGCGCCCTGGTTCTGCTGATGGATAACGCGGATGCGCACATCGTCGTCGGCAAGGCGGTCGCACAGCGCGCCGCTGCCGTCGGTGCTGCCATCGTCCACGAGAAGGATCTCGTAGCTGGTGCACGTTTGGTTCTGCAACGAGCCCACAGCGCGGCGAAGCCACGATTCCACGTTGTACACGGGGATGATGACGCTTATCGCGGGGCTGTGTGACACGTACACCTCTTCTGTGGCCTTCGATTCGGTTCCCAACGCGTTCATTCTACCTGGCGCAGGTGCCGCCCCCGTCACCCAGACGTCACAAACAGGGTAGCTCCACGTTTTGCCCGCGCCCTCTTCACAAACGGCGCACAAGTGGGGCCCCTTTGCGCTCCCTCGGGGCCATAGACGGCCATCGGAGCCTCGACAGCCCCTATTTACCGTGGTTTCGATTCGCCCAGTATATAATTATCATTTGGCGCGACCCCGAACGGGTGCGCTCGACTTGTCTATCGAACCGCCAAGGGGGAGCACATATGAATTGGCTTGAATACGCCGTGCTCTTCGCCGTGGCGGCGTTGGTCACCATCGCACTTACCCCCCTTGCGCGCAAGATAGCCATCAAATTCGATGCCATCGACTACCCCAGCGCGCGTCGCGTGAACATGCTGCCCATCCCTCGCATGGGAGGCATCGCCATCTTCGGCGGCATCCTTGCGGCTATGGCCGTGGCCGTTGCCGGCGTTCACTTCCTGGACTGGAAAGACCCATTCGTCCCCATTCCCGACATGAACGTGAACTACTGGGGCGTGTTGGCCGGCGTGGTTGCCATTTTCCTGGTAGGCGCCATCGACGACGTTATAGACATGAACGCAAAGGCAAAGCTGCTTGGCCAGGTAATTGCCGCCTGCATTGTGGCGGCTTCGGGCTTGCTGTTGTCCAGCATCCACAACCCCATCGGCTCCGGGTTCATCGATTTCGGCATACTGGCGTACCCCATCACCGTGTTCTACCTGGTGGCGTTCGCCAACGTCATCAACCTTATCGACGGACTCGACGGCCTGGCTTCGGGAATCACGGGCATTTCAGCCATCACCATCCTGGTGTTCGCTGTGCTCACCTCCCGCCCCGATGCCGCCCTGTTCAGCGTGGTGCTTATCGGAACCTGCGTCGGATTCCTGAAGTCGAACTTCTATCCCGCCAAGATCTTCATGGGCGATTCGGGCGCCCTTTTGCTGGGCTTTTCCCTGGGGCTTATCTCGCTGTTCGCCGTAGCACGTTCCGCCCTGTTCGTTTCGCTTCTGGTACCCATCCTTGCTGCTGGAGTACCCATCCTCGACACGTTTTTCGCCATTGTGCGCCGCAAGCGCGAGCATCGTCCCATCGATGAGGCCGACAAGGGGCACATCCATCATCGCTTGATGAGCGCAGGCTTCAGCCAACGCGCAACGGTGCTTATCATGTGGGGCTGGACCGCACTGCTTTCCATATGCGCCGTAGTGGTTACCCGCGCCGACAACCTAGTGCGCATCCCCGTGGTCATCGTGGTCTGCGCTGTCACCGCTTACGCCATCGTGAAGCTGCATCTGCTCGGCGATGCCCTGAGCCACCACTTCAACCCGCGTCGCAAGCCCCAGCGCGATAAAGAGTCGGAAGAAAGATAGGGTCCTGGGCACTGGGACAACCCGTAAAGAGCCCCAGACGCTCTTGACGCGATCAAAAGCGTCAAGAAAGACCGATCCTTAAGCTTTGCCAAAGACCAGCCTTTCTCATCGATTGCAGGCGCTCAACCCTCGCTCATACGTGCACCGCCGCCTCTACTTAACAAGGAGCACACAGCCGATAACCGTAAGCAGCACGTAGGTGAACTTCACGAACTGCTGCTGGCTGATACGCTTCTGGATAAGCCCACCCAGCCAGGTGGAAAGGATAAGCAGCGGGATGCACACAGCCAGAACAAGCAGGCCATCGCCTTCCAGCCCGCCGCCGGTAACGCCGAACAGCGCGTAGCCGCCATTCAGAAACACCCAGGTCATGGTCGTGGTTGCGCGGAACTCGTCCTTGTCTTTCAGCTTCTGCAGGGCGTAGATGGCCAAGAACGACCCGCCAGAGACGAACATGCCCTGGATAAGGCCGGCAATCGCCAAGATGACGAACAGCAGCCATTCGGGAAGAAGGCGCTCGTCCTTGTTGAAGAACAGGCCACGGATAGCGATAACCAGTACCGCCACGCCGTACACCTTGGAAAGGATGCTGAGCGGCGCCACCGTGTTGATCCATGCGCCGATGGCCATGAACACCGCCATGACCACCACCATCTTCGCCAGCTCTTTCCAATTGCAGTGCTTGATGCTGGTGAAGGCGATGAGGCAGCTAGCCAAGAAACCGGTGCAATTCAGCACCACGATGGATTCCGCATGGCCGATGGAAACCATGCCCACCGGCATGGCGAAGATGTTGCCGGCAAAACCGGTGATGCCGTTGATCAGGTAGGCGAAGAAGAATGTGCCCCAAAACAGGTACTTTTCCATGCGGCCCCCTATCCCCTTGCGCGCTCCCCCAAGCGCACGTCTACGGTGGGAACTTTACTCTTGGGAAGTGAAGAGCGCAACGAGCCTATCGAGAATAGTCTCACCCTGGGAAGAGCCCTCGCTGTCGGCGGAATCGGCCGCATTGTTTTCAGGTTCCGAGATGCCCTCCACCATGTACACGAACTGCACAGCATCAACGTTGGTGTTGCTGGACACCACGTAGGAATGCGCTTTGAAGCCCTTGCCCAGCTTTTCGTCGATGGTGGCCTGCAGCTCGTCGATGATCTTCTGGTCGAGCCCGCTTACGCTGCTGGCCAAGGCCTCTGTTCCGGAAGCCAGGCTTGCCGACCCTTGTGCCAGCTGGCTGGTTGCACTGGAAAGGCTGGTTGATCCCTCGGCAAGCTGGGCCGCCCCGTTTTGCAATTGGGTAGACGCTCCGGCCGCTTCATCTGCGCCGGAAAGATACGCCGAAAGGCCGCTTGCGAACTCGCTTGCCCCCGAAGGAAGCGCCTGGGCCTGGCTGCTCAAAGAATCGATGCCTTCACCCAGCTCAGCGTAGGAATCCTGCACGCCGGCAAGGGCCTGGTAGGCACCGGCGGAAGAGGCCGTCTGCGCCATGGCCTGGGCAGAGGAGTCCATTTCGGCGATGGCGGTCGAAACCGCCTGCAGGTTTTCGGGCGTCGGGTTTGCTTGGTACGCAGCCATGACCGCTTGCACCTGCTTTGCCGCCGCAGCATATGCCGTCTGGCTGGCCTTCGCCTGCTGCGCTCCAGAAGCCTGCTGGGCCGCTGCCGATTCGAGCCCCGCCTGGAACTTGCTGCTTCCCTGCTGCGCCTGGCTGATGCCCTTCGCCAAGGCAGAAATGCCCTGGCTCAGCTCCTGCCAGCCGGATTCCACGTTGCCGCCGGCCGCGGAAAGCTTGGAGAGCCCCGCCGCTGCCTGGTCGATTCCGCCGGAGAGGGACTGCGCTCCTTCCGCCACGCTGCCGGCACCGTCGGAAACCTGGCCGGCGCCGCTCGAAAGGGTCCCTGCCCCACTGTTCAGCTGTGATGTGGCGTCTTCGAGCTCAGCGGTTTTCTCCGTAAGCTGTGAGGTGTCCTGGCTGGCCAAGTCTATGGCCATGGAAAGCGACATGCCCGCAATCTGCCAGCCGTCGTAGCTGAAGTTGGTTGCGTTGCCGGTTATCTCGAAGGTCTTCGATTCGCCAGGAAGCACCAGGCAGTTCACCACCTGGTTGCTGCCGGAATGGGCCACGGTGGCGCCGCCGGCGTCGGTGATGGAAAACGCGTCTTCGGCAAAGGTACCCTGCGCCTGCAGGACGTAGCTTTCGGCGAAATCGGAAACCGCAGCATCGCTGGTGGCCGCCTGCACATCGAGCACCACCTTCAGCTGGCCGTTAGCCCCCGAAAGCTGGGAAGGCTGCTTCTCTTCGCCATCCAGGTAGTACTTGATGCTTATCTTCCAGGGAAGCGCGCGGGTTGCCTCCATATCGCCCTGATAGTAGAACGGCGTGCCGGCCGCCACGGTTGCCTGCACGCTGCCGCCTTCCTGCGCGAGCACTTCGGTGGTGGAAAGGTTCTGCACCGAGGTGTAGTTTGCCGGGTCGGACACCTGGCCATTGGCGCTTTGCTCGAAGACGTTCACCACATATATGCCCTCGGTTTCGCCGTTGGGCGCCGCCTTGGCATACACCACTTCGTCCTTGGCGCCGTCCTGGGCGGCATAGGCGCTGGCCGGCGCGGCAACGGGAAGCATAAGCCCCGCCGCCAGCACGAAGGCAACGGCAGCGCGGGCGACAGGTTTCATCAACAATTGAGCATTCATCGTGGTCTCCTTCAGCGAATCGGCGGTGCCGATGTGGTTGGTCTCGGGCTTTGGCGCAAGGTTTTCCATCGTTCGAACTGTCCGACCGGCCTTACACCCGAGCGCGCTCTTGTGTGCTTGCGATACGTTCCTGCTCATTCGCGGCACACCTTCAATCCCCAAGTGGTACGGCAGATAACGCCGTCGAAGGTTTTGAACAGCCAGGGCAGGAACACGAACATCATCAGCATGGCGAAGAAGGCGCCGCGCCCCACCAGCACGCCTAGCTGGCTGATAACGCCGTTCGACGCGATGAGCCATACCGCGATGCCCGCGCACATAAGGATGCCCGACGAGGTAAGGATGGTGATGCCCGCGTGCTTCACGGCGGAACGGGCCGCTTCGCCCGGCAGGTACTGCTGGCGCCGGTCAAAGTACTCGCGGGCGTAGATGATGGCGTAGTCCACCGCCGCGCCAAGCTGCACCGCGTCTATCACCAGGTAGCCGATGTAGTTCAAATGCTCGCCCAGGAAATACGGAATGGCTAGGTTCATCCAGATGGAAACCTCGATGGCAATAAGGATCAGGAACGGCAGCGAGATGCTGCGGAACATCACGGCCAGTACCAAGCCCACCGCCAGCATGCTGAACAGCTTCACATTGCCAGAATCCTCGTGGCACACCTGCTTCAGGTCGTACGTGGAAACCGAGTTGCCCACCAGCCGATACGTGTCGCCGTAATACTGCTGGCAGGTTCCGCGCACCGTTTCCACCATCTGGAAGGCCGCGTCGGAGCCTTCGGCAACATCGAGCGTAAGCACCATGCGCGACCAGCCGTTCGACACCACCTGCGAAAGCGTGCTTTCGGGCACCACCGCGGTGGGCAGCGCACGGCCGGCGATGGTTATATACGAGGTGACGCCGGTTACGTGCTGCGTGGCCTTCAATTCATCGAGCAGCGCCTGCTCGTTGGCCCACTGGCCTTCCGGCACCATAACCACCCAGGTCTGCGATTGACCGAACGCCTCGTTCACGTGCGAAGATTCCTGCCCGAGCTGGCTTTCGGGCGTGTTGAAGTCGGAAGAGCCGTACTGGAAGTCGGTGCGGCCTTCCGCCAAGAACGCCGGCACGGCCACCAGCACCACCACAACCGCCATGGGCACCATCAACTTCTGGCACACCTTCGCGAACTTGTCGAACGGCGGGATGAGGTAGGTGTGCTTGGTGCGGTCGAGCAGGCGCAGGCTCAGCAAGATCAGGCACGGCATAAGGAACATAACCGTGAAGAACGAGAACACGATGCCCTTCGCCAGCACGATGCCCATGTCCACGCCGATGCCGAAACGCATCACCGTGAGCGACAGGAACCCGAAGAACGTTACCGCCGCGCTGGAGAGCACTACCGAAAAACCACGCTTCATGGCGTGGGCCATGGCAACTTCGGGGTCGGCGAACTCGCGCTGGCAGCGGCGGAACGTATGCAGCAGCACGATTGCGTAGTCCATCGAAACCGCCAGCTGCAGGATTGCACCGCAGATTTGGCTTACGAAGCTGATCTGCCCCATTACCAGGTTCGTGCCCATGTTCAGCACGATGGCCACACCGATGACGGAAAGGAATATCACCGGCTCGAACCAGGAATGCGAGGTCAGCAGCAGGATAAGCGTGATGATGAGCACGCCTATCACCAGGATGAGCGCCACCTCGGTTGCGGTGGATTGCTGCGCCGATGCCGTGGTTACCGCCTCGCCTTCGAGCGAGACCTGGGAAGCGCCGGTTTCCTCGCACGTCTGGCGGATTAGGGGCACCGCTTCCTTGCCCTTGCCCGATTCGATGGCCACCTGGAACAAGTAGCCGTCTTCGGTTTTCCAGTTGGCAACGGTTTCGGCGTCCTGCAGGGCCGAAGGAATGCGGGTGTCCACCGCGGTGCCCAGCCACATCACCTCGTTCACGCCATCGATTTCGGCCAAGGCCTGCGAAAGCTCATCGGCCGTGGCAAGGTCGATGCCCTCCACGTAGGCGCGGGCGTTGGGAAGCGAGCTGCCGAACGCATCCTTCATGTCGTCGAGAGCTACCACCGAATCCGCGTCTTGGGGCAGGTAGTCGGTCATGGAGTAGTTCACCTTCACCTGCGGGATGCAGGCCGCGCAAGCAAGCGCCACCAGGATGAACCCGATGGTTACCGCCTTGCGGTGCCGCAAGAATGCCTCGCAGAACTTGAGCATGTGCGCATTCCTTTCCCAGCTACGCCCAAGGCCGAGCGGCGCACTGCATGTGCACCTTCGGCGGAATTGGATCATCTTGTTTTTCGTCAGGTGTCGTTTAACATACAAGTATCAAAGAACGACGGCAGGCGGCAATACGCAATATTGCTACCCGTTGTCGGATACTCGACATTCGACTGAAAATCGTTGGGGATTGAGGGCTTTATGGGGAAATCAACCTACACCGACTGGCCGGCAAGCACCACCGTTGGGCTGGACCGACGCACACGCCGCACCAGGGAAGCGCTTCTTCGCGCACTGGTTGGGCTGCTACAGGAAAAGCCGCTGAACAGCATCAAGGTTACCGAGCTTACCGAGCGCGCCGACGTGAACCGCGCCACCTTCTACACCCACTACCAGGACATATTCGACATGTTCGAGCAACTGGAAAACGACCTTACCCAAACCTGCCGCAACATGGTGGATGCCCACGGGGAAGAAATAGCGCAAGGAAGCTACGACGGGCTGATAGCCGATATCTACCAATTCTTCGCCGACAACGAGAGCCTGTTCGACATCGTTTTCCCAAGCACCAACGACAGCACGTTCTTCTCTTCCCTTATCGAGGTGATACGCGAAGCATGCACCAAAAACGCCGGTGTGCACGCAACCGTAACCGACCAGCTGAAGCGCGGTGGCCTTCCCGCCAGCAGCGCGAAACGCTCGTGCGAGACCGTGTGCCAGTATCAGTTCTATTACATAGCAGGCGGCGTGGTGAGCATGCTGCGCAAATGGATGCGAAGCGGCCGCAAGGAAAGCGTGGAGCAGATGACGATGCTCACCAGTGCCTGCATCAAGAGCCTGAACCCCGACGGCAACTTCCGCTACGCGGTGGATGTTGCAAGGGAGTTCGCCGCGGAAAGGTAGCCCAGGCGGACGGCAGGTGCGGGCTCAAAACAAGCCCTTAGCCGGCTTAACCGCGAGCTGCACCACCGCACAAGGTCCACTTCCACGCTGGGACAACATCTATCTCGCCATGTTTGCCCGCGATGCGCCCCTCTTCCCGGAGGGTAATTATCGCCGCCCGCTGAACGCGCGTCTCGCCCATCGCCACCTCGAGCGAGCCCACCTCGCGCCTGCGCGTCTTTTCCGCCGTCATGTCGACGGTCACCTGAAGCAACTCGTACGGCTCGGTGGCCAAGGCGTCGCCAACAAGGAAATCGACCTTCTCCCTATTCGCCGTTCGGGCCGTATACGAAGTGACCGTTTCCATTCTGCCGTTCGCGGTCCTACGCATCAGTTCCCGGTACACGGCCGTCTCAAGGCGCTTCCCAACGTCTTGCCGGCTGGCGCGGGACGCCGCAAAGGCCATGCCCTGGTCGATGGCGTACACCTTTCCAGGGACGGTAGAAGATGGGGCTATCGACATCGAGAACTCGCGGAGAAGCCCAATCAGGTGCGCCTGCTCAAAGAGCCGGACCACCTCGGAAACCTTCTCCCACGAGGTTCGGTACCCGATGGACTTCAAGTCATCCACCAGGTTGTTTACAGAAAGATCGCAGCCGGTATTGCGAAGGCAGAACAGCCCGACTTGATTTGCCAACGAGATATCCGTGCGCACGCTGCGCTCAATCACATCGCGCGCGACCACATCGCGCACATAGGCCTGGAGCATTTGGATCCGCGATCCCTCGGTGAGGGCCTGGACACCAGGGAACCCGCCCTCCACTAGATAGCGGTCGAATGCTCCCTCAAGCTCGGTGCGGGCTTGGGGGGACACCGCGCCCGCTTCGCGAAGCTCAGACGCCTCGGGCGCGTGGATCCCGCGAAACCGACAGAATTCGCGGAAAGAAAGCGGCTGCATGGGATGCTCCTGAGAACGTCCGCGGAACTCGGTCGCAATATCGTCCGCCGAGAGCTTCGAGGATGAACCGGTGATGACCAGGGTAACTTTCTCGTGCTCTGCGATGCGCTGACATGCACCCTGCCAGGAACCGGCCTCTTGAACCTCATCGAGAAACAGATAGCAGCCCTCGGACCTTGCCCGCGGAACCTGGCGCCAGTACTCCTCAAGCACCTCGCTTATAAGGCCCGCCGGAGCCGGGCGCAGGCGGTCGTCGGAAAAGTTGAAGTAGAAGATACGGTTGCGATCGACGCCCTGGGAAAGCAACCTGTGGGCCCACTGGAAGGCATAGAAAGTCTTGCCGCAGCGACGGATGCCGGTGACGATGTGCACGAGGTTGAACGGAGCAGGCTCCGGCAGCGATTCGATGATGTCTTCGCGAGAGGACGGCTTTGGGAACTGGAAGTCAAGCGCCTCCCGCACGACCTCGGCAAGGTTGTGTATCTGTGCCGACATGGCGTCATCTACTTGGCTATCTATACTTCTCATCCTACACGAGAAGTATAGTGCAGAACTTCTCGTGCTGCACTAGAAGTTATGGGCTCAACTTCTCGTCTTGCGCAAGAAGCTGGACTTAGCCCGACCTAGTCGGCAGCGCGACAGCGGCCTGTTGCTCCCCCCCATAGAGCGAGCGCGCAGGTATTCCGCAAAGCCAAAGGCGCGCTTAATATCCGAGCAGCCCAAGGCATGCGGCGGCACCCATCCCGCCCTACCCGCTTGCACTCCAGCGCCCAATAGTCCGGCAATCCCGTTACACTGGAAGGCGAAGTGCCCGCGCCTAGGCGCGGGCGAAACGAAAGGATGAACCATGAAGAACCATAAATTCTGGGCTTATGCAGGCCTGATCTGCATGTGCATGGCAGTTATCACCGGCAGCAAGAAGCTCGGCAAGTGATGGGAAACGCCGATCTTGGCGCCGCCCTGGCGCAAACATTCGCAAGCGATGACCTGCTGCGCGATGAGCCAATGAGCAAGCACACTACCTTCCGCTGCGGCGGCCCGGCCGACTACCTGGTGCGCCCCAGCGATGCCTCCGACATCACTGCTGCCATTTCTGCCGCGAAGGACGCAGGCGAGCCCTGGTGGGTTATCGGCTGCGGCAGCGACCTGCTGGTTTCCGACGCGGGCCTACGTGGCGTAGTTGTAGAGATCGGGCAGCGCATGGCAGGCATCTCCATCGAAGGCAGCGTCGTGCACGCCCAGGCAGGCGCCACCAACGAAGCCGTTGCGCAAGCTGCGCACGAAGCGGGCCTTGCCGGCTACGAGTTCGCCAGCGGGATCCCCGGGTCCATCGGCGGCGCGGCCATTATGAACGCCGGCGCCTACGAGGGTGAATTCAAGGACGTTGCCGTTAGCGTGACCTGCCTTTTCCCCGATGGATCGGTGCGGGAAATTCCGGCATGCGAAGCTGACTGGAGCTATCGCCACAGCATGATGGGCGATGCGGGCCTTATCGTTCTGGCCGCCACCTTGCAGCTGCACCCCGGAAGCAAAGAGGAAATCCGCGCGAAGATGGACGACTTGGCCGAACGCCGTTCCTCCAAGCAGCCGTTGGAAATGGCCAGCGCCGGCAGCACCTTCAAACGCCCCGAGGGGTACTTCGCCGGCAAGCTGATACAAGACGCCGGCATGCAGGGCCATTCGGTGGGCGATGCCCAGGTTTCCACCAAACACGCCGGCTTCGTGGTAAACACTGGCAATGCCCAGGCTGCCGACGTGCTGCAGGTTATCCGCGATGTGCAGGCAGCCGTAAAGCAGCAGTTCAACGTAGAGCTGGAAACCGAAGTACGCATGTGGGGGTTTTAGCGCCGCCGCGAAGCGCAAGTATTTCAACCTATCCGCGCAGGCCCTGCCCGGCGCTGCAGCTTCGGAAACGCAGCGACGTGGGTTGGGGCATCGCCCTGAGGGGTTCTCTGAAGTCAATTCCTGAACGGTTCGCGTAGCGAACCTTCATTTAATGCATGAAGCAGCGACCGCACGAGCGAAGCGAGCAGGGTAGCGGGAATCCCCGAAG
>CAVIKC010000004.1:61880-68568 GCA_963643405.1 Succinivibrio sp. | reverse complement strand
TGACGGGTGCGCCGAATGCGGTTACCGCAAAGCAGTTAAAGGAAGTAGCTCTTCGCACGCTTTAGTTTCGACGTTCTACGAACGTCGAAAGCGCATATTAAACGCTACGACGCTGCGCGAGCCCCTGACGGCACAGCTGGCGGTCCAAGCAGGCTTGACGTACGAAGTACGCCTGGCAATCCTGCTCAGCAGAGCTGGGCAGGATGCGTTCGCTCGAACGCATAGTTTGGAACTGAACATGCCACTGGCATGTTCACCCCGCCAGCTGCACTCGTCAGGGGCTCGCTGTTTCGTCCAACTACAGGGCGGAATAGAATTTTTGTTGCCGCTGGTTTATGTTGGATTGGACGTGTGGGGTATGCTTGCTGTCCTGCTTAGCTGAGCTGCACAGGATGCGCTCGCAGGCTCTTCTGGCTGCAGGACTTGGAATTATTGATTCGAGGGTCTACAAGGTCGGTGTTCCCGGTTTGCCTTTGACTCGATGGGGGTCTAGGGCACTCTTTTTTCTGTGTGAGTAGTTTCTTTCGGGATAAGATGGAACAGCGCGCAACTGCTCGCTGGATGCGCATTCTGTTGTTGATTCGATTGGGGGCAATGCTGAATGGGGTTGTTGGCTAACGGCTGGCATCATTTCTGCACCATCAACCACCATAAGGCGTTGGTGCTTCAGCATTGCTTCAAGGTAGGCCTGTACCGCCAGGGATTTATGCACGACTTGTCGAAGTTCTCTTGGACGGAATTCCGCGTCGGCGTTCACTATTTCCAGGGGGACAGGAGCCCCAATACCGCAGAGCGTGGCGAGCTGGGTTATTCGACGGCTTGGCTGCACCATAAAGGCAGAAACCGTCATCATTACGAGTATTGGATCGACATGCGAGGTAATCGCGATGCGAACTTCGAGGGCAAGCCGATGCCCACGCGCTATGTGGTAGAGATGCTTTGCGACCGTATGGCGGCCAGCAAGGTGTACCAAGGTAGCGCCTACTCGGATGCAAGCGCGTTGGAGTATTTCCATCTGGAACAGAGCTGCAAGGGCGAGATCCTGATGCACAACGACACCCGCATCCTGCTCGAGCGCATGCTTACCTGGGTTGCTGAAGAAGGGGAGGCCGCTGCCTTCAAGCGCATCCGCGACGAGATCGTGAAGCCCCATTTCCGCATGCCCAATACGCCAAGGTTCTAACTCTGGCGACTGGGCTATTGCTTTGCAGGGCGCGTTGGTCGGCCTCGTTGGGTCCTAATTGCGGCTAGTGCCTGTCCCAGGTGCCGGTTTTGCCACCCTCTTTGTGGAGTAGCCGCACGGCATCGATCTCCATTCCGCGGTCTATCGCCTTGCACATATCGTAGACGGTAAGGCCTGCAACGCTCACAGCGGTAAGGGCTTCCATTTCCACACCAGTCTTGCCCACAAGCGAACATGTTGCGGTTAGGTGGATGCCGCAGCGGGCATCTTCACGGTCTTCAGCGTGCTGGGGATGGCATTTTACCTCTACTTTGGTGAGCGCTAGCGGATGACAGAGGGGAATCAGGCTGCTGGTCTGCTTTGCGGCCATGATTCCGGCGATGCGCGCCGCTGCGAGAACATCGCCCTTTTTCGCGGTTCCCGATTCGATGACCTGTAGCGTTTCGGGTTTCATCGAGACGAACCCTTCGGCCGTTGCGGTACGTTTCGTCTCCGCTTTGGCGGAAACGTCTACCATGCGGGCATCGCCTTCTGCATCGATATGAGTCAGTTCGGGCATTGTCTCTCCTTTGATTAGGACGGGATGGTGGGTTGGCACTGCTGAAGCGTCATCCTTAGCAGAAGCGTAGTTCTCCCGTTGCTCGGTTGGGTTTGTGTGTGCGCATGGCGGTTGCCATTGGCTTAGACGTTGACAAGGGCAATGTCTATCCGCCAACTTGGCTCATCATACGCTTCGTTCCCACTCGATGCTCGTGCCCGCTTGGTTTATGGGCTAAGGCGGCCTCGAACACTGAGCGAACATTTTCGTCGGTACCGCCACGCAGTGCGGCGCGCAGATCGTACTCTTGGTCGCTGAACAGGCAGGGTTTTATCTTCCCATCCGCGGTAAGGCGCAATCGATTGCATGATCCGCAGAAATGGTTCGATATCGCCGAAATCACGCCGATGGTTCCTTGGGCGTGGGGAAGACGATAGTAGCGCGCAGGCCCCCATCCAACCGGTTGCGAGCCAGAGGCGGGCTCGAGCTCGCCAAGGCCTTCTTGAGAGGCCTTTTCGTTTATGGTTTTCAGGATCTCGGCTGCGGGAATCACGTCTCCGATGCCCCAGCCGCAGCCGCCGCAATCCTCGTCATGGCCAACGGGCATGTACTCGATGAACCTTACATGCAGAGGCTTATCCATCGTGAGCTTGGCGAATTGAAGGAGATCTTGGCTCAGGCTGCGTACGACCACCGTGTTCAGCTTCACGGGGGTCAACCCCGCCTCGAGGGCTGCCCGTATCCCACTCAGCGCATCGTCAAGGTTTCCCCTGCGTGTAATGGCTCGGTATTGATCCCTATCGAGGGTGTCCAGCGATATGTTCACGCGGGAAAGCCCAGCTCGCTTAAGGTCTTCTGCCATCCCGGGCAGAAGCGTTGCATTGCTGGTGAGCGCTATGCTCTCTATACCGGGAACGAGAGAGGTGCGCTCCACGAGTCCAATAAGGCCTTTGCGGACGGTTGGCTCGCCACCGGTGAACCGGATGTGCTTGATACCCAGGTCTGCTGCACACTGGATTGCCCGCTCGAATTCTTCTAAGCGAAGGATTTCTTCATGGGGAATGGATGTCACGCCCTTCTCGGGCATGCAGTAAATGCAGCGAAGGTTGCAGCGGTCGGTGAGCGAGATTCGCAGATAGTCGATCCCGCGCCCGTATGCGTCCTTCATGCTGACCTCCTTGCGTGCAACTCGTAATGAATAGAGTAGGGTAAATTTGCCTCTTTTGCCCAGGAGTCTATCGAGTTTTCGGCACATGGCTTGATTCTTGGCTTGGAGATTTACAGCGTTGAATCTTTAGCTGCCTCAAATAGATTATCCCAGCTCAGGCTTTCAACCTGGAATAGTCGTACAATATGACAATTGCGCTAGCGTTGCACGTCCCCGTTATTGAAAGGACTTTATATGGAAAACGTTGCTCCGGAGAAATCGACTTCTTGGGCGCCTAACGAGGCACCCATTGGTCGTTGGGTCGGCTTCTTCTTTGCTTTGATCGGCGCTATGATCGTTGTTCAAGTCCCCTTCGGTGTTATCGAGGCGTTCTGGAAGATGGATGGGGCATGGGCTTGGTTCCCCGGCACGCTCTGCACGTTCCTGAGCTTCGCGCTCTCTTTGGTTTTGGCCGTTATCTTACTGCGAGTAATCGTTAAAACCTCATTCCACGATTTCATCTTGGGAGCCGACGGCAAAGTTGATTGGAAGGTTTCCGGAAAGATCCTGGCTGCTTGGTTCATCGGTTTGGTCCTTAACGTTGCTGTGAGCACGTTCGTCTTCCCTAACTCAGGGAACTCTATCGAGCTCAATGCCATCGGTTTAGCCCCGATTATCGCCAACCTGATCCTTGCCATCGTTTTCGTTTGGGCTCAGACCACCTTTGAAGAGGTCATGTTCCGTTGCACGTTTCTTCGCGCTACCTGCGGCAACGCTATCCGCCCTACGGTTAAGTGCATCATCTGGGGCATTGTTGCCAGCCTTATGTTCATGGGGATGCATGGCGCAAACCCCGAAGTCCTTTCTCAGATGAGCGCTGATACGGTGGTCATGGCGCTTGCCTCGTACTTCATTTTCGCGATTACCGCATATGCTGCCGACATCGTTTACCGCAATTGCATGCCCGGTTGTGTGATCCACTGGATCAACAACTTCTTCCTGTTCGTTTTCGTTACCGGGTCCGGTACGGCATTGCAGACGGGGTCGATTTTCACGACCTCTGGCGGCTCTGATGCGATGACCTCGCTGGTTGGGACCATCATACTTTATGTGCCCATGTACATCCTGATGATCCATGATGCACGTAAGCGTGGCGCAGCCATCAAGCAACAGTAGACGAATACGGTCCTAATGTTGATGCCCTCCCTGCGCTTGAACGCGGGGAGGGCATTTTCATGCGAGGAAACTGCTTGTATAAGGCTGTCGTGATTGAAGTTGGGCTTCAGCTTGTTGGGTCGAGCAAACGGCAATTCGGTGCATTGAGCCTAGCGAAAAGCGAACACCTCCAATTCCGGGGCTCGAGAGGGCTTGCTGTGGCGGATAGGGCGTCTACTTGCTTACCAGATAGGTCTTTTGCTCGGGGATGCGGATATACAGCTCCTCATCCTTCACAGGCAGCTCGTTTTCGGGAACCTTCAGTTTGTCTACGCGCCAGAACAGGTGCTGTTCCAGGTAGGCCATCTCGTTTTCTGTTTGGTTTACTGCTGGTTCTGCCTGCGGGCTGCGATCGAGGAATTCCAGCAGAACGGAGCGGTCGAATCGCGAGTCGCTGGTGCGTACCACGCGAACGGGGTAGGCGTTTTTGCTGTTGTTGCCGGCGCGTTCCAGGAAAAATGCCCTGATGCCCAGGTGGGTTACGTCTTCCGGAACCGACGTAGCGCTTTCAACCCCAATACCCCATGCGGGCAAGAAGACGCTGTGCTCGCCGGTTCGTGTGGCGGGAGTGCAGTTCTTGCAGCCGGAAAGCTTGATGCCGGCGGTGCTTTGGGGGTTGTTCACCAGTTCGTTGCCGGTGCTCACCTCCATTACGTGACCATGGTCCACTACGGCGATGCGGTCGCAGAAGCGCAACGCCTCATCGATGTCATGGCTTACGTACAGCACGGTTCCGTGGAAAACCTCGAAAAGGCTGGAAAGATTCTGCTCCAAGACCCCTTTCAGGTGTGCATCCAGCGCGGAAAACGGCTCGTCGAGCATGAGGATATCGGGTTTTGCAGCCAGCATGCGTGCGAGGGCAACGCGTTGCTGTTGCCCGCCGGAAAGCTGGCTGGGGTAGCGCTCACCAAAGCCCTCTAGGCCAAATCGACGCAGCTCGTCGGCCACTTGGGTATCTCGTTCTTCTTTTGGCGTCTTGCGGTCGATTCCTGCGGCCACGTTTTGGGCAACGGTGAGGTTGGGGAACAACATGTAGTTCTGGAACAGTAGGGCGGTTTTCCGCTCCTGGGGCGTGAGGTTCACCCTTGGCTTCTTGCCCGCTTCGCGCTCGAAGAATACCTTGTCGTTTACAACGATGCGTCCTTCATCTGGCGTTTCAATGCCGGCGATGCAGCGCATGGTGAGGCTTTTGCCGCATCCCGATTCCCCCAAGAATCCCAGCGTCTCGTCTTCTGCGTCGATGTTAACGTCCAATGTGAAGGCGGGGAAGTGCTTCTTTATGTTTACCGAGAGGCTCATTATTTCGCTCCCTTGCGATATTTGGTGGTTCGGCTGCTCCACAGGTTGATGAACAGGATAACCAGGAAGCTGAAGCCGATGACGATGGCGGTCCAGAACCAGGCAACGCCATCGTTGCCGTTCATCCATTCGAAGTAGATTGCGATGGGGATCGTGCGAGTGATGCCTAAGTAGTTGCCCGCCAAGAACAGGGTGGCGCCGAATTCGCCGAGGGCGCGTGCGAACGAAAGTACCGTACCAGCGGCGATGGAGCTCCAGGAAAGCGGGAGCATCAGCTTCACGAAGATGCGTGCGTTGCTCCAGCCCAGGGTTCGGGCTGCGTCGAGCATATTGGGGTCAAGGTTCTCGAAGGCACCAAGCGCACTGCGGTACATAAGCGGGAAGGCTACCACCACTGCGGCGATAACGGTTGCTGGCCAGCTGAAGATAAGCGGGAACCCGATATCGATGAAGAAGCTGCCGAAAGCGGTGTTGCGTCCGCATAGATAGAGCAAGATGAAGCCGCATACGGTAGGGGGAAGCACCATCGGGATGGTGAATACGCTGTCGGCCACGTTCTTCGCCTTCTGCGAAAGATGCAGGCACCAGTAGGCGGCCAGCAAGCCCAGCACAAAGATGATGACGATGGCCACGCCGGTGGTCTTGAGCGTTACCCACAGCGGGCTCCAGTCAAGCTCGGCCAGGAACTTGCCCATCGCGGCAATGCCGGTTGCCGCCTCGTTCACGGTTACCTCGCTGGCAGGGGCCAGCTTGGCGAAGTCGGCGAAGGTGGGTTTGAAGTAATTGGGGTTGTCGCTGTCGGTAAGATCGCTGCCGTCGGTGCCGATTACGCTTGCGTACACCGCTCCATTCACGTCTTGGTCGAAGCGGAAGCCGACGGCATCGATGGCGTAAGCGGTTTCGCTGGTGAAGTACCAGGTGCTGATGCGTGAAAGGGGGGTGGACCCTGCTGCCGATTCATCGTCGAGCGTGCACAGGTACGTTTTGAGCTTCGCCTGGTCGCTGGCAGACTCAAGGTCAAGCCCCAGCTTCTGGCACAGCTGGGTGGGTATGTAGGCAACTGCGTACTTGTCGCAGGCGATAAGCTGCATGAAGCTGCCGGTGCCGCCATCTTTGGTAACCAGGTACGAGTAGCCGTAGTAGGTGCCGTCGATGGCGCGGTTCGAGCCCTTTTGCGCACGAGAGAAATCGGTGACAGCGAAGCTCTCTCCCTCGATCTTAGCGCTGGTTGCATCTTCCGATACGGTAACCTTGCTGCCGGAATCGCTGGAAGCGGTAGAGGCGCTTTGGGTGCTGGCGGCTTTCG
>CAVIKC010000004.1:22542-61244 GCA_963643405.1 Succinivibrio sp. | reverse complement strand
AGATGGAGTACTTGCCGCTCTTGATGTCGTCAAGCGTGACGTTGGAAAGGCCGGAGCTCTCCTTGGCTACCATCACCAGATCATTCTTGAACATATCGGTGCGGGTGCTCTCGTCTACGTAGCCCTCCTTGACAGCGGTGTCCATGGAGCCCTTGGAAGCCGAGATCAACAGATCGGCATAGGAGCCGGCTCCGAGCATCTCGTTAAGCTCGCCGGAAGCCTTGTACTGGGTGTCAGCGAAGGAGACGTTGCTGTGGCCATCTTCGATGTAAGCCTGCTGAACCTCTTCCATAGCCTTGGAAAGGGAGTTGGCGGCAAATACCTGCAGCTGAACATCCTCTTTCTTCTCCTCCTGCTGGCAGCCGGTTAGGGCAACTGCCAGGCAGGCGCAGCATGCGACTGCTGCGAACGCAGCCGCAAGCCTCTTCATTTTTGCGGTAACGGACATGTGGATCCTTTCTCCTAATAAAAACTATCCTTTGTCGAGAATAATTAAGTTCAATGGTGTTATCGGCACTAATTTGAGGTAAAAAGGCTCAGCAAGCGGGAAAATGAGGTGAACGGTATGCGCAGCGATGAACTATCTGCCGATGTGAAAGTTTTCATCAAATCCAAGGCCAGCCCCGGCCACACCCCTGGGCTCGGCTTGGGCGTAGTGAAGCTGTGCGAACGCGTGCAGGAATTCGGCTCCCTCAACAAGGCCGCGGCTGATATGGGCATGGCCTACAGCAAGGCATGGCGCATTATCAAGAGCACGGAGGAAGGCCTTGGTATTAGCCTGTTCATCCGCCAAGGTGCCCGCGGGTCCCATCTGACCCCTGAAGCGGAGGCCCTCATCGCCTTGTATCGGCGCATCGAAAAGGAAACGAACGAATGCGCCAACCGGGTGCTGCGCGATTCGCTGGAAGAGCTCATCGAAAACGGCATAATCTCCCGCTCTACCGTTCCCAACCTGGAAAAGAAGGCCACGCCCGAGCTAATCGCCCAGGTAAGGGCTTTGGGGCTCTAGTTCGAAAAGGTCTGCAGCCTTCACGTTTTCCAATGCCAAAGCTTGTGTAGGGCAGGTGTCGGCGCACAGCCCGCAGTTCACGCAGTCGCAGGCGCGGAAGGTATGGAACGATTTCCCCGTTTTTGGCTCTACGCCCATCACGGCTGGCTTGGCGGGCTGCCCATGGAATTGGAGCGCGCCCGTTGGGCAGAAGAACGCGCATTTCCCGCATCGTCTGCAAGCTTTGCCGTCTATGCGCACTTGTGCGAACAGGTGCGTAGCCCATGGCTTTGTAGGCCGGCAATCAAGCGAGAACAGGTCGTTGAGCAGCATGGTTGTTCGCGGGGGTACCTGTTTAGGCAGGCTGCCTTCGTTGCTCGCTAGCATTTCCGCTAAGGTTTCTGGCTTATGTTCCTTGCTTCCCGGAAGCGATTGCTCCATAGCATTGAGCGCGATCAACTTCGCTTCGCTCGCCAGATCCTGAAACGCAGCTCTTCTTTGGCTGGGGTCGGTGGGCGCGTGGTGGATGTTCGGCTGGGTCTTGCGCGTGAGCTTTGCCTGCAGCCCCCAGAAGCCGAGCAGTTTGCTGCAGCGGCTAATCAACGATTCTATTAGGTGCTCTGCGCGGTTGGGACAGGTGCTGCATTCGCCGCTAACCAGGGCAATGGCCAAGACGTCGCAAGTTGCCGCATGGGTAACAAGAACCTCGTCGACCTGGGCAAGGCAGCCAACTTCCACAAACCGGGCATCGTCGTGTTGGTGCAACCCCGACCTTTGGCAGCAGAAAGCCAGCTGCTGGTGGTCTGCTGCGATGTGATCTATCTGCTCTGTCAGCTGGCCATGCGCGGGATTGGCGCAGGCAAGCGCCCCGGTTGGGCAGGCTGCAGCGCAGGCCCCGCAGCCAGTGCAGGCATCGCGGTCGATGGCAACCTTGTTCTCGAATGCCAGAACCGCCCCGTGCGGGCAGGTATCCATGCACTTCGAGCAGGTAGACTTGTTGTTCCGTACCCGTGTGCACCATTGCGGGCGGATGAGTATGGTCTCTGGCTCAAGTGCTTGCGCTGCGCCAATGGCCTGGTCGATAGTAGCCATTGCTCGCCCTAGCGGTACACGCGGTACAGGACTTCTGCTTGTGCCAGTTCGTGGGGGGTGTTCACGTTCGCGAAGGGGTCGATCATCCCGCGGCGCTGCCAGCTCTTCGCACTGAACGGCCGGCAGTCAATGCGGTCAATTAGATCACGCATGCGCTTCGATCCAGTTCCTACGATCTCCTGCAACACTGGCTCGCAAGAGCTTTTACGGTACACGCCTGCAAAGGGCTCCCAGTACCCTTCCGTGCGGGGGATAACGGCATCGGCGCAGGTTGCTTGCAGGGTGAGTGCTTCACGTGCCAGCATTTGGGTGGGAAACGCAATCATGTCGCAGGCTACCACGCCAACGATGTCGTTGGAGCTGTGGTGAATTGCGGTTAGCAGGCCCGGCAGGGCGCCGCGTTCGTTTGCGATGTCGGCAACAAGACGGATTCCGGGGTGCAGCCGTTCCAGGTAGGCCAGCTGCTCGGCCTCGTTGGTGGTGACGATAAGCTCGTCGGCGAATCCGGCCACCACATCGAGCATGTGCTCGATAAGCGGCCTGCCCAAAAACTCGGTGCGGGCCTTCGACTGCCCCATGCGCTTCGATTCGCCGCCCGCTTGGATGGCGATGGTGAGCGGGGCCCGCGCATAGCGCTCCTGAACGAACAGGCAGATCTGCTCTATGTCCTCGAAGGCGAAAACCGGGACGCCTGCCGCATCGGCGGCTTGGGCAAGCTCGGGCATGTCGCTCACGAGCGCTACGGGAAGCTCAGGATTTTCCGGGTTGCGCAGGGCGGCATCGGCGGCAGGATCAACGCCCATGGTCGTGGCTGACTTCAGGCGCTGCAGCATGGCCGGTGCTACGGCCTGGTCTTTGGGATTGTTGGCCCTAAACAGCTCTATGGCTGGAAGCCCCACGCCGCGAAACCCCTCAACAAGAACCAAGTCGTAGTCGGGCATAAGCTCGAGTGCATCGAAGCAGCTCATTTCCGAGCTCAGGTTGCGTGTGAGCGCCATTCGGCTGCTGGAAAGCACGCAGGTGCTCTGTGCTCCAGCTTGGCGGTGGCGCCAGGAATCCTTTCCCGGTATGTCGATCTCGAAATCCGGGTGCCCGTGGTGCTTGAGCGTGGCAACGTCCAAGCCGCGTTCGGTTAGACACGCGATGACTTTTTCCAGCAAGGTGGTTTTGCCGGAGTTCTGACGGCCCACGAACAGCACAGCTGGGCTGGGGCGGTGCGGTGTATGCGGGGTGGGCTCGTAAAGCATGGTCTCCTGTCCTTTTGTTGTGAGGTTCAGTGTAGGGCAATTGGCGCACCAGGTCTTGCGTGTTGCTGGCGAAGGGCTTGGCTTTGCCTCATGTGCGGAGCCTGTGATTGTTCGATTCAGTGAAATATTCTCAATATAGAATAAAGAATTGCACGTTCGCCCTAAGATTCATGCACATTCGATGCTTTCGAATGCCTATCATGAAATTCAAACAAGGGCTTTAGACGGTTTTGCCTTGCTGGCCCTTGGGACAAAGCAGGGTGCCGCTGCGTTAGGGGATTGATTTCGCGCGGCACCGAACATAAAGGGGATAGGGGGCTGTCATGCAAGAAATGACGCCAAGCATCACCCGTCGTACGTTCATGAAGGCCACCGGCGCTCTGGGCGCCTTGGCTGCTGCAAGCGGTGCGCTGGCGGCAGGCGAGTCGGTTTTCGGGGAAGTTGAGCCCGCTGCGGCAGACACGCTCGATACCATCGTGTGGAGCCAGTGCAACGTGAACTGCGGCGGCAGATGTGTATTCAAATGGCACGTTAAAGACGGCAAGATCCAGTACATGGAAACCGACGACACCGGCGATGCCGATTTCCAGGCTCGTGCCTGCCTGCGTGGGCGCTCGATGCGCCAATGGCTGAACCATCCCGACAGGCTTCAGTATCCCATGAAGCGTGTGGGCAAGCGCGGCGAAGGCAAGTTCGAGCGCATCAGCTGGGACGAGGCCATCCAGACCATCGCCGACAAGCTGAAGTACACCATCGATACCTATGGCAACGACGCGGTGTACGTGCCCTATGCAACGGGCATGTACTCTTGCACCGGCAAGAACCACCCGCGTCTGCTGAATGCCCTGGGCGGCTACCTATCGGCGTACGGCGACTATTCCACGGGCATGCATCAGTACGTGATGCCGTTCATGTACGGCGGTTACGCCACCAACGATCCCGAGAAGTTCTGCGTAGAGGCCATGTGCCCGTACGAGAACTTCCATGCCTCTTCCATGGACCAGGCGGAAAAGGCCGACCTGGTAATCATGTTCGGCAACAGCCCCGCGGAAAACCGCATGGGCGGCGCCAACATGGTTTGGGACTTCAATCGCGTGCGTGAATCGGGCGCGAAGATTATCCACGTCGATTACCGCCTTAACGAAACGGCTTCGGGCAGCACTGACGAATGGCTGCCTATCCGAACCGGCACCGATGCGGCGCTTGTTTCCGCCGTGGCCCACGAGCTTATCGTGAACAACCAGGTAGACCTGGACTTCCTGCATACCTACTGCGTAGGCTACGACGAAGAGACCATGCCGGCATCCGCGAAGGGCCAGAACAAGTCGTACCGCGACTACATCATGGGCACCGGCTACGACATGGTAGAGAAGACGCCTGAATGGGCCGCTCCCATCACGCTGATCCCGGCCGATCGTATCCGCTCGTTCGCGAAGGAGATCGCCGAGGCGAAGACCATGTTCGTGGTGCAGGGCTGGGGCCTTCAGCGCCACAGCAACGGCGAAAGCGCCACGCGCGCCGTGTGCATGCTTCCGCTGCTTACCGGCCAGATCGGTAAGCCGGGCACCAACACCGGCATGCGCGAAGCCGAGCCGGTGGATTACCTGGTTGGCAGCATCCCGGCCAAGGACAAGGATTGGAAACTGAACACTTCCGGCGCTATGATCAGCACCTACGAGTGGCTCAATGCGGTTGACCACGGTACCGAGATGCGCCCGGAAACCGATGCCATCATCGGTGCCGAAAACGGCCTTCCCAGCAACATCAAGTTCCTGTGGAACTACGCCGGCAACTGCCTTACCAACCAGCATGGTGACATCAACAAGGTGCATGAGGTTCTCTCCGACGAATCGAAGTGCGAGTTCATCTTGGTGTGGGACACTGTGATGACCGATACTGCCCGTTATGCCGATATCCTTCTGCCCGATGCCATGCGCTCAGAGCAGCTGAACATGTCGACGCAGGGCTATTCTGAGTACTATGTGGGCGTAACGGTGGGTGGCCCTGCCCAGGAGCCCCCGTTCGAGTGCCGCCCCTCTTACGACGTGAATGCCGAAATTGCCGAGAAGCTGGGCGTGAAGGACAAGTTCACGGCCGGCCTTACCCAGGACGAGTGGACCGAAAAGCTGTACAAGGCCGGCGCTGAGGCCGACCCGCTGATGCCGTCGTGGGAGCAGATAAAGGAGCAGGGCGTGTACAAGCGCGCGCACGAGAGCTCCATCGCGTTCAAGGACTTCCGCGACGACCCAGTGGCAAACCCGCTGTTCACTCCTTCGGGTAAGATCGAGATCTACTCCGAGGCTCTGGCCAACATCGCCGAGAAGCGTACGCTCAAGGACGGCGAGGTAATCAGCCCCATTCCGGTGTTCGACCCGGGCATCGAGGGCTATGGCTCGGTTACCAGCGAGTTCCCGCTGTACTGCTCGGGCTGGCACGACAAAGCCCGCACCCATTCCTCGTTCGGGTTCATCGAGCAGCTTGACCAGTACAACCGCCATCGCCTGTGGATCAACCCTGTCGATGCCGAGCCGCGTGGAATTTCCGATGGCGACACGGTAAGCGTGAAGAGCCCGGCGGGCGAGGTGCGTATCGAAGCGCACGTTACCAGCCGCATCGTTCCCTCGATGGTCGCCATGCCGCAAGGCCATTGGCATAAGGCGGAAATGTACGGCGACAAGGTGGACAAGGGGGCGTGCATCAACACGCTTACCACCTATCGTCCCAGCCCGCTTGCCCACGGCAACGGCCCGTGCAATTCCATCATCGTCGAAGTGAAGAAGGCATAGGAGGTGCGTCATGGCTCAATATGGATTCTTCTTCGATAACTCGCGCTGCACCGGCTGCAAAACCTGCGTGATGGCGTGCAAAGACTACAACGACCTGAACCTGGAAACCGCTTACCGCAAGGTATACGACTACGAAGGAGGCCAATGGCAGGAGGGCGCTGACGGAACCTACACCTGCGACTCGTGGGTGTACCACCTGTCAACTTCGTGCCAGCACTGCGAGCATCCTGCTTGCGTGGCCAACTGTCCCACAACCGCTATGCACAAAGACCCTGATACCGGCTTGGTAAGCGTTGATGCGTCCAAGTGCATCGGCTGCGGCTACTGTGCAATGGCCTGCCCGTACAACGCCCCGAAGGTCGATCGGGAAGTTGGGCATTCGGTGAAATGCGATGGTTGCAGCAGCCGACTGGCCAAGGGCTTGGAGCCGATATGCGTCGGTGCGTGCCCGCTTCGCGCCATCGAGTTCGGCGAGTTCGAGGAACTGCAGAAGAAGCACCCGGGCGCGGTAAGGGGCATTGCCCCCATGCCCGATCCGAGTGTTACCGACCCCCATGTGCTGATAAAGGCCAGCGCCGCGGCCAAGGAGCCGGGCGACACCACCGGCCGCGTCGGCAACCCCAAGGAGGTGGCATAAATCATGGATTCCGCATTGCATGAGATCCCTTTGGCGGTGTTCACCACGCTTGCGCCTATCGGTGCGGGCGCATTCATCGCCTTGTTCATCGCCTTTGCCAGCAACCGTATCGACGATGCAAAGCTGAAGGTGCTTGACAAGCTCACCGTTATCCCGCTTCTGGTGGCCTTCGTGGGCCTTGTTGCCTCGTTCGCGCATCTAACGCAGCCCTTGAACGCCCTGAATGTGGCCAACACGCTGGGCGCTACTCCCATGGCCAACGAGATCACGGCTTTCGGCGTGTTCATGGTTGCGGCTGTAGTGTATTGGATCTGGGCGCTTACCGGGTCTATGAGCTATTCGGTACGCAAGGGCTTCACCGGCGTTCTTGCGGTGTTGGCTTTGGTGTTCGCTTTGGTGGTGGGCGCGGCTTATATGCTGCCTACCATCCCAACCTGGAACAACGCATTTACTCCGGCTTCCATCGTGGGCTTCTGCCTGTTCGGTGGCTCGCTTCTGGGGCTGCTGGTGTTGCAGTTGGCCGATAGCGCCGATGCTGCGCTTTCCGGCTCGGGCGAGAACCGTCTGTTTGCCATGTTGGCGTTTGGCTTCGTGATTTCCCTGGTTTCGGTTATCGGCCTGTTCGCAATCGGATCCACTGCGGTAAGCCCGGTTGTCGATGTTGTGGCAAATACGGGTAGCCTGATATGGGCATTCGTCCTGTTCATCGTGTTTTCGGTTGTCGTATTCGGCATCGGCTTCTTCAGCGTGAAGCTTCTCCCGTCGGTTCCGGTACTGGTGGTTGCGGTTGTTCTTTTGGCAGTCGCCGTGTTCTTGGCACGTTTGGTGTTCTACGGAATGCAGATCGGCATTGCGCTGTAGCGTTTCGCAGGTGCTTTTGGCGGGAGGGCTTCGGCCTTCCCGCTTTTGCATATTTTGGAAGAAGAGGGGGATAGGGAAATGGGCTGCGATGTAAGTGATTCCCAGTTGGCAGGCATTGCCTTTGTTGGCGGAACCTTGGGTCCGTTTTTTAGCTTCGATCCGAAGATCGACGAATCCAAGCTGGCGCCGGAAGCCCAGGCTATTAGCGAGCTGGATGTTCCGGCAGCGGCGGAGGTTTGGCCGTTTGTCGAAGCTGCCCGGGCGGCCAAGAGCCTTTCGCTCATGCAGGAAGGCCTTGCCAGCGGATTGAGTGCCCCAGCTTTGGCGGACGAGTACCGACGCCTGTTCGTGGGGCCAGCCGCAAAGGTGGCTCCGCCTTGGGGCTCGGTGTACACCGACAAGGACATGGTGGTGTTCGGTGCTACCACCCTTGCGCTGAAGTCTTGGCTTCGCTGCAACGGTATAACGGTGGCGAAAGGTGAAAGCGACGAGCCGGAAGACCATATAGGCACCATGCTCAGCCTGATGGGCTGGCTTGCCCAGAAAAAGCCCGAAGCGCTTAGTGAGTACTTGCAGAACCATCTGCTTACTTGGGCTGGACACTTCTTGGGCATCGTCGAATCGGAGAGCGTCCACCCGTTCTACCGTGGGCTGGCCGAGCTTACCCGGCTTTCACTGGACGGCATTCAGCGCGAGTTGTGCTTTGAGGTGGAAATGCCGCGTTTCTACCGATAGGGAACTGTTGGCGAAAGCCACCAGTTCATTCCAGTGTGCGGGCGGTTCTGGTGGTGGGTCGGCGTTTTCCTGGACATCTTGCTTGCTATTATTCTTTAGCAAGAAGCGAATACCGTTCAACGGAACATTTGGATTCTTGGCTCGCTTCCTGCCGGTTCGGCAATGGGGCGGGAATTATCATTTGGAAGAATTATTCACCCACCGGGAGGCATCCGTGGCTACCATCACCTCTATCAACATCTCCAAGCACAAGGGCGTTCAGAAAGAGCCGGTAGGCCCACAGCCCCAAAACGTCATCGTCGATTTCGGTTTGGAAAACGATGCCCATGCCGGCGATTGGCATCGTCAGGTTTCTTTCCTTGCTGAAGAGTCCATTGTTAAGGCGCGCGATATGGGCTTGGAGGTTTCTGCTGGTGATTTCGCCGAGAACTTCACCACCGAAGGCATCGATTTGCTCGATCTGCCCTTGGGCACGCAGCTGCGCCTTGGGCCTGATGTACTGGTGGAAATCAGCCAGATAGGCAAGGTGTGCCATACGCGTTGCGCCATCTATCATTTGGCGGGCGATTGCATCTTCCCGCGCGAGGGCATCTTCGCGGTGGTTTTGGAAGGCGGCCAGGTGAAGGCTGGCGACTCTATCGAGGTTGTCCATCGGGGCGATGGCACCTGCGCGCATACACCGCCCGAGGCTTTGGCGGAAGTAGAGGCTGCCCGTAAGGCTGGCACGCTGTAATGATGTCTCCCGCTGAATCGTCCCGTGTAGCCGCCCCTCGGGGCTCGCGCGCGTCCGCAACGGCCGAAGGGCTTGCTTCCGCCGATAGCGGCCAGCCTGAATACCCGGAAGTGTATCTGGACAATGCAGCCACCACCAAGGTGCGCCCTCAGGTAGCCCAGGTGATGATGCGGGAGCTATCCAACTACGGCAACCCCAGCTCAACCCACGCCTTGGGAAAGCGAGCGAAGGCTGTGCTTGAGGAGAGCCGAGCCGTGGTTGCCAAGGCCATCGGTGCTGAGCCTGATGAGGTTTTCTTCACCTCCGGCGGTACCGAATCGAACAACCTGGCAATCCGCGGCTCAGTGCTGGCCCGCGGTGTGGAATCGGGGCGCGTGATCACCTCAGCGCTCGAGCATCCTTCCGTTACCCGTTCGGTGCGCGGCCTCAAGCGCGAAGGGGATTGCAAGGTTTCGTACGTCGAAGCCGTGCACGGCAATTTCGACCTTGATGCATGCGAACGCTTCCTGAAAGAACCCACCACGTTGGTTACCGTGATGGCGGTGCAGAACGAGCTGGGTTATCGGTTTCCTATCCCTGAAATCGCAGGGCTTCGCAACCGTTATGCCCCTGGGGCTTTGGTTCATGTTGATGCCGTGCAGGCATTCGGCAAGATAGACGTTCCCGTAAACGAGTGGGGCATCGACTTGGCCTCTCTTTCAGCCCACAAGATCGGCGGACCCAAGGGCATCGGCGCCCTATACGTGCGTCGCGGCACCAAGATGTTCACCAACGCGTTCGGCGGCGGACAGGAAAAGGGCCTACGCTCCGGCACCGAGCCGGTATTCTTGGCGGCGGGTTTCGCCGAGGCGGTTCGCTGCGCTTTCGCCGATAGGGCCGCGGAGGAGGCCAGGGTGCGGGGCCTCTGGAACCATCTGCGCAGTCGAATTGTCGAAGAGGTTCCCGATTCGGTGGTGAATTCCCGCGAAGACGGAAGCCCGTACCTGTTCAATTTCAGTGTACCGGGGATGAAGAACGCCCATGCCCTGCGCTGGCTCAGTGAGCACGGGGTGTATCTCTCGAAGGCTTCGGCATGCGAGGCGAACATCAACACCGTGCCAGTGGGAACATGGCGTCATAAGCATCAGCTTTCCCTGCAGGCTGCCGGCATCCCCCTTGCCATGGGCAAGCGGACCTTGCGTGTGAGCTTCGGTTACGCCTCTACCATGGAAGACGTGGATCGCTTCGTTGATGCGCTGAGGCAGTACCTTTCCGAGCAGTCTTAGGCGTTCTGCTTATTTCGATTTGCGGACGTGTTCCTGCTTCTGCGTGCATGCGATAGGGGTATCCTTTCCGGAAGTTAGCCTATTCTTACGCTTTTCCTTGTTAACCTGGGCTTACGGCTTTTGGGTCTACCATAGTTGAAATTGCCCACATAGGTGGGCAATTTCAGTATCCAAAAGGCACAGGAAGTCGGGTTCAGCCCATGGTCTTAGCTCAAAGCTCATCACGCATCTCCCAGGTAAGGCGCATCCTTGCCCTTGTCCTGACGCTGAACCTTGTTGTTGCCTTGGCTAAATTCGGCTATGGCGTGGCAACAAGTTCTAACTCTATGCAGGCCGACGGTATCCATTCGGTGTTCGATTCGCTGGGAAATGTCGTTGGGCTGGTTGGGATCACCTTGGCCTTACGTCCTGCGGATGAAGCCCATCCATATGGGCACCATAAGTTCGAGACCTATGCCAGCCTGGTTATTGGTGTACTCTTGATTGCTGCGGCTGCCGAAGTGGGCTTCAGTGCTGTTTCGTCGCTTTCTTCCGGCGTTCACAACGCCCAGGTCACGGTTGTCTCATATGTGGTCATGGTGGGTACCCTGTGCGTGAACATCGGCGTTACTGCGTACGAGCACAAGGAGGGCAAACGTCTGAACAGCGACATCTTGCTAGCTGATGCAAGCCATACGCTATCTGACGCGATGGTTTCCATCGGCGTTATCATCGGGCTGGTTTTGATCCAGCTTGGTTTTGCCATCGCCGACTCGATTATGGCTTTAGTGGTTATGGTGGCGATTTTGGTAACGGCCGTTGATGTGTTCCGCGCCGCCTTCGAAACGCTTTCCGACAAGGCGCGTATTCCCGAGGAGGAGCTTAGGTCGGTTGTTTTGGCGGTTCCGGGAGTTTGCGAAGTGCACCATATTCGCACCCGTGGTACCAGTGGGGATGTGTACGCCGATATGCATGTGTTGGTAGATCCGCAGATGTCGGTGGCTGTTTCGCACGAGGTTGCCGATAGGGTTGAATCGGAAGTGATCCATAAGTTTCCGCAGGTAAAGGACATTTTGGTGCATGTAGAGCCAAACGATGCCTACCACCGTTTGGAAAAGTAACCGTCACTGGATTATCTTCTATCTTGCATGGGGTCTCGCATCGGGCAACGGCCAGGGGGCACGTGGTGGTTTGCCAGATGCGCTAAGGATGTTGATTTTCCTATCGGTGCCGGGCGCGGTGTTGGAGGGATTGTTCCTGTAGGGCCAGGGAAGCCTGGACAGGCTAAGCAGCCTGCACTACCGTCGGATGCAATGTGGGCGGCGTTTACTCGTTGTCTTCATCGGATCGAGCGGTGTTGTAGAAGCTGATCACTTTTCCTCCATGCATTGCGGTGCCACCGCGCTGGATATTCTGATAAGCCTTCGAATCTTCGTAGTCCCATGAAGTGATCCCTCGTGCTTTGCAGTACTTGAACCACCCATCGGCTCCATAGTTGTAGCCCTGGGCGACAAGGCCGATCTTCCCTGTGTCATCTACATCGATATCGCCGAGCCATCCTTCGAACAGGTCGACATTCTGCTTCGTCTCCAAGACGCCCGCATAAATAGACGATGTGGCCGTATCGCCATTTACCGTAAGGGAAGGATCGATATCCCATGCATACAGGGCGCTTTCACCCAGTTCCACCACGTTGCGTCTGCCTGCGGTGACGCCTGCCAAACCTTCGCCAGCCTGCATGATGTCATTATCGGCCCCCACCACCGAATAAACGTCCAGGTTGCCGCCCGACTCTGCCTGCATCATCGCTAAAACGGTATCGGTCCATTTCACATCGAGCCCTGAATCGTTGCAGGCGGTTTCTACGGTAGAGCGCCATTTCTCAACCTTGGTGGGAAAGTTGCTGCCTTCTTGGGTAACGCTGGGGGCGGTGCTCACGCTTGGGTCGGGTCGAAGGCTGGCGATGGTGAGGTCGGAGCCGAGCAATGAGGGAATCGAGAGCACTGCAACAAGCACTAAACCCGCAATAAGCAGATACGTTGGCTTCACGGGACGCGTGCGGCGCTTGGCCAAAATCTCGTTTCTCTTTTTTGCGGATGGTCTAAGTTTTGCTCTTTTGGAGAGCTTGACGGAGGTTTTTGTCTTGAATTGCTTGTATTTGGGCACACATGCTCCCGTGAACTGAATCGCTATTGAAAGGATTGTTTTGCTTCGATATGAAAATCAAGAATAGCACCTAAGTAGAGGGAGGGTTCGGATGAAGGAGAAACCGTTTCGATCAATTAACATAGGAGTAAATTGCTATTGAGAATGGCTCGCATTAAGGTATACTGAAGCCATCAGGGAAGGAGGTTGAGATGCCACGGCGAAATACCGTCCAGCAAAATGCGGTTGCTGCTCAGCTGAAGAAGCTCCACGGTTCACATCCAACGGCCGATGAGGTCCATACGGCTGTTTCGGCGGAGTATCCAGCGGTAAGCAAAGCCACCGTGTATCGGGTATTGAACCGCATGACGGAAGAGGGAACCGCCCTCAAAGTCAACGTAAGCGATGGCCCCGATAGGTTCGATGACACATTGACGGCCCATTATCATGTCCTGTGCACTGAGTGCGGTCGTGTTGACGATGTGGAGGTCGATCCAGCGTTGGCCTCGTTCGATTTGGACGATGCCGCCAAGGCGGATGGCTACACCATTACTGGGCACGACCTGCTGTTTCGGGGGGTTTGCCCAAGCTGCAAGAAAGGAGTTGCTCGTGATGCACGAAATAGATCCTAAGGCGTTTCACCAGTTCAGCTATGGGGTGTTCTTGCTCTCAGCCCGAGAGGGAGATCGGGATAATGCTTGTATCGTCAACACGGCGATACAGGCTTCATCCGAGCCTCGGCAAGTAAGTGTTTGCTGCATCAAGGGAACCTGCACTCAGGAAATGATCGCTCGCACCGATCACTTCTGCGTGTCCACCCTTACCCAGTCTACGCCGTACTCGTTCTTCGAGCATTTCGGCATGCAAAGCGGGAACCTGGTTGATAAATTCGCCGAAGTTGATGCTTTGGACAGAGCGGGCGCCCATGTTGAGCGCTGCGAATGCGGTTTGATCTACGAATCCAGCGCAAACGCATTCATCGATTGCGAAGTGGTTAGCGCAGAGGACTTGGGCAGCCATATTCTTTACATAGGCAAGGCGGTCGAGGCTCGGCTTTTATCGGATGAGCCTTCGCTTACCTACGAATCTTACAGGACGGTAACAAGGAAAGCCACTCGATTCGAGCAGACCTCCGAAGTCAATAGCCCGGTTGATGGCGAGGTCATTGCTTGGAAATGCGCGATCTGCGGCTACATCTACGAGGGCGATCAGATCCCTATCGATTTCATTTGCCCGATATGCAAGCACGGCGCAGAGGACTTCGAGCCGGTGTTTTCGAGCCCGACCAACGAAGAGGAATCCAATGGGGTAGAGGTGCCCCAAGAAAAGGAAAAGGAGAGAGCAATTATGGCAACGAAATGGGTATGCAAGGTATGCGGTTACATCTACGAAGGCGAGCAGCCCCCGGCAGAATGTCCGGTTTGCCACGCGCCTGCCAGCCAGTTCATGCAGGTGGAAGGTGAGCTTGAGCTTGCTGCCGAGCACGAGTACGGCGTATACGGCACCATGGTAAAGAACAACCCTGATATCTCGGAAGAGGACAAGGCCTATCTTCTTGAGCAGCTGAAGGCCAATTTCACGGGCGAGTGCTCCGAGGTGGGCATGTACCTGTGCATGGCGCGTATCGCCCATCGTGAAGGGTACCCTGAGGTAGGCCTTTACTGGGAGAAGGCAGCTTACGAGGAGGCCGAGCATGCTGCCAAGTTTGCGGAGCTTCTGGGTTCTGAGCTTGAGCCCAACATGAAGGCCTCCACCAAGGAAAACCTCGCCTGGCGAGTTGACTGCGAGTTCGGCGCCACTGCCGGCAAGGTCGAGCTTGCGGCTTGCGCCAAGAAAAACGGTCTGGATGCTATCCATGACACCGTTCACGAGATGGCTCGCGACGAGGCCCGTCACGGCAAGGCGCTCAAGGGCTTGCTTGAGCGTTACTTCGGTTAAGCCTGTGTTCGTCTTTTAGCAACAGGCCCGTAAACGCCCTATGCATAAACCTAGGGATTGTAAGGGCGTTTATGGCATAGGTTCCGTTCGCGTTTCCCCGTGCTGTGCAGGAGAGAAACTGCACAGCACGGGGTTTTCTTAAAGGAGCAGAAGATGTCCAAGGCACGAAAACCAAGAGGTGGGAAGCCCAAACGCTCAGCTCTGCGCCCGCAGGGGCCTTCGCCAATGGTGGCGCTGTATGGCCTAGACGCAGGATCGAAGCGCGGTGAAGCCGTACGAGGCGTTGTGGAACAGCTCGGCTTTCCCGCTCGCACGATAGGATGGGAACAACTGGGTTGCTCGATCGGCGCCATTGCGGGCGTTGTGGGCATGGCGAAGGCGGGCAAACCCTACGTCGGAGAGGCACCTAATGTTGAGTTCATGCTGATAAGCGGTCTTTCTGACGCCCAGCTCGATCAGCTGCTCATCGGCTTGCGGGAGGCGGGTGCGAGTGTGGCCTTGAAAGCCCAGGTTACCCCGCATAATCGTTATTGGCCGCTTCATCTCCTTATATCCGAGATCGCCAAGGAGCATGCGGCGATGACGCAAGGGAAAAACGCTCTGCGTGCCTAGCCTTCGGCGTAGATTGCGAATCGGAGTGCTTGCGCATCGATTTCGCCTGATGGCAACGCTGGCCGAGATGGCTATGACCTACCCGTACGTGGTGTACTCGTATACGGAAAGCGCCGTCATGCCGATGGCTACGGCGACAGTGAGCAGGATCCTGGCAGGATCGGATAGCTTTCCCATGGCCTTTCCCGCAACTGGGTATATGACCCAGACGAACAGGGTCAGCAATGCGGCGATAAGAAGGTCGTTGACGATCCATGCCTGCCCCAAAATGTTCCCAGGAAGCCTTGAGTTGTCCCAAAGGGGGTAGTTGCCGTATTGGTCTGGCTGGTTTTGGAGGAAGCCCTGCGTCAACTCTGCGCCCATGGCAACGAATACGCTCACTATGAAGAAGTGGATGCCCGCCTTAATGCCCGATTGCCTCCACTTGATAAGCATCGCTCGGTAGGGAACCAGCACTATGGAAGCAATCACAACTCCGAAGCCGTATACGAAAAATGGGTAGTTGATGTCGTTCCATACCCCTGAATTGGGGTCCACGATTCCAAAGAAATAATCATTGAACAGGCAGTACACCCATTCGCACCAGTGGCCGACCACGCTGAACACGCAGAAGAACACGAGCATATCGCACCAGAAGCGCCAATCACGCAAGCGAAGGAAGCTCCTACGCCAGATCTCTGCGATGCTAACCGTGTAGCGTTTGGTCTCCTTGTGTGCCATGTGCAACCCCTTTTCTAGCCAGTTGATTATGCCATGGGCAGCGGCGGAAGCGGGTGGCTGGGAAGCATAACCGCAAATAAGAAAAGCCCAGAAAAAAGAGGAGGGGCCTGCGAGAGGGGATCTCGGCAGGCCCACAAGGAGGGAGTTCCGGTGCCTTATAAATTGGGGATCTGGCACCGACTGCTTTTTGGGGAAAAGCAGTTGCAAATTGGGAGGGGACCACATTTGCTGGTATTCAATATACGAGCCTTCAGTCCTTCGAACAACCCCCTGTAATGCTTCTGCAACCGTAAAAGTGGTCAAAGCATTGCTTGAACGGGTTCACTTTATCTGTCTACACACTTCCTTCATATTGTATGTAAGCTTTTGCGACCTACTATTTATAGTGAACACGTTCAATCCCCAGCGAATTCGATCGGGCCTCAGCTTCGACGGGTAGGTATCCTACGCGCTTTGCCCGTTCAGGCTTCCGTTATGCTGCCTGGTTCGCGATTCCTGCCAGAGGGCTCCGATATAATGAGTGCTCAGACAGCAGAACGGGCAAGTTCTGCCAAACGGTGCCCCAAGGAGGCTTCCCCATGCCCGATATCAAGATGCGTTTCAACAAGGACATGCTCGTCCTTTCCACCCCGCTTGACTACCAGCTCTCATCGCAGGGATTTGAGGGGTTGGCTGATAGGGAATACGTGGTGCTGAACGAGCCTGAACTGATCGAGGAAGCCTTCAATCTGGAAAAGACGTTGGGCGTCCCTGTGTTCGTGGCCCCAACCGAGGGAATCACCGAAGCCCAACTGGCTCATGCTCGTTTGGAGGGCCATTCCGCAGACATGGCGCGAATTGCCTATGAAGCCGGTGCGCAGTTCTCCCCCCAACATTATCTTGCAGCCATTGGACCTTGCGCGTTGCCGCTCGACCCGAACAGCGGTGCCTCGCTCAAGCAATCCCGCAACCAGTACCGCGATGCGGTGCGGTTCCTTGCCGAATACCCCTTCGATGGCGTTTTCCTTAGCGGATTTTCCAACCTCTTCGATGCCCAATGCGCATTGATGGGTGCCCGCGCCGTCTACGATGGCCCCTTGTTGATCTGCTTGGTTCCGCAGCCGGATGGCGGTTTCCCGTGCGGAAGGTCGCTTGCCGAGGCCGTAGAGCTTTGCGATGAGTACGGTGCCGATGTGATAGGTGTTTCCTCCGATGCCCCGGCTCGGGCGCTTTACGGCTACGCTGAGATAATGGCGAATGCCACAGACAAGCCCAAGTTGCTGGATGTGGTGGTGCGCAAGCGCGACCGTAGGCAGTTCGAACCCACCGATGCGAACCCGTATCCCACTGCCGATGCCCTGGTTGATTTGGCCTTGGGCCTGCATGCTCGGGGAATAGGCTTCTTGCGCGCTTCGGGTGATGCAAGCCCAGCCTACACCGGTGCCCTTTTGGCGACGGTGAGCGGTTTGGACGTTGTATAGCGCGTGCGGCTGATCTGTATGGGAGATGCCAGGTTGGGCTTTCGGTGTTTGGGAAGGATGATCAAGTGGTTCGGCAGAAAAGCGCTGATTTCGGGATGCTTCAGGAATTCGTGGATCGACTCTTCGCCGGCAGAGAAGACTATCTCCGTCTTGAGGTGATCCTCGAAGCCGAGGCATATGGGCTGAACCGGGAATTGCAGGAGATCGTCCGACTGCTGCCCCCTGGGCTCTACACGCGAGAGAAGCTGTGCACGCAGCTGAACTCCTCGCTCTCATCGCACGGATGGGGGTATGTGTACGGGGCAGTGCACTAGGGCTGCCACGGCCTTTGGGCATAAAGAAACCGACCCCGCTAATTGGATGAACCCACCTAGTAAGGTGGGTGTCCGCAGCTTGCTTCCTGGCTTTCGCATCGACGGATGCGAATCCCCATTTCACGAGCAATCTGAGACTCCCAATTAAATGTCATCGGTCCATCGCAGACACGGGATCGGCTAATGTCAGTATAGGGCAGTGGTTCCGGATAGATAAGTCTTGACAGTTGTTTATTCGCTATGTTGGCAAGGGCCCGCATAGTGGAAAGGGGTGCAGCGGTGCGGCAGAAGATCATGTTCTTCCCAACCCACAGCCAGTCGTTGGAATATCGGAAGAACCTTTCGCGAGCTGGGTCGGGGGCGGCTTTCGGTGTCGAGGCCGCCACGTTTACTTCTTGGTTGAACACTGTATGGGGGCTCTACGGTGACGGTCGCACCCTCGCCTCCTCGCTGGACCGCTCCTTCGCGGTACGCCATCTTCTATCCAGCGCCCCCGAGCTTTCAGCTCTGGACCTTAGCGATGGAAGCATAACCTTGGTGTGCCGGTTCTTGGATGATGTCTTGGGCTCGGCTCGACTGGAGGAATGCCTGGTGGAGCAGTCTTCGGGACTTTCCCCCCAGGAGCGCGCCGTTCTATCCCTGGTTCCCTTGTACCGTAATTTGCTCCAATCGCGCGGCCTCGTTGACCGCGGCGATGCGCTTTCCGCCTTGGCTGCGGCGTGCCCACCTTGCTCGTTCACGCTTTCGGAGGGCGTGGACCTCGGCGTCCCGTTCGAGGATTTCGCTGCTGCAAGCGGTTCCGAGATCCAGGTTCTTCCCTCTTCTTCCCTTATCGGCCCCGTTCCTGAAGGTTGTCGCCCGGTGTTCCTCCTCGCTGCCGGTCCTTCATGCGAAAACGCTCTGATAGCCAACTATCTTTCCATGCTTCTAGGTGAAGGTCAGGCGACTCGGATCCTTGTGTGCACATCGCGACCCTTCAGCCTTTTCGAGAACGTCTCCCAGTCGCTCGCCGCCCGGGCAACGTGCAGGATGCGAGCGTCCCGTCCGTTCCCGCAAACGCATTTCGGCAAGGCTTTCCTGGCGATACGCCAGTACTTAACCGACGAGGACCATGATCCGGCCGCCTTGATGGATTACCTTGCCTCGCCGTTCTCGGGCGTGTCGGAGCTTGATGCGGCAAGGGTCGATTCCCAGGTACGCGGGGACCGTACCCTTGGCTACGACGACCTTCGCGCTATGGCACATCTCCTTTCGCCCACCTTCGATTTGTTCGAAGAGCTGGTGGAGGATTGCGATGCCTCGCTTCTTCTTGACCGCTTCCTGGACATCTCCGAAGAGCTTGACGGATTCGATAGCGCGAGCGTTTTCGAGCAGGAAGTTGCCATCTCTGCGCTCAGGGGCGTCTACGAGGCCGCCCGTGCGTGGGATGTTCTTCCCTCCCAGCTCTCGTTTGCGCTGCAGGGGCTGGCCGTAGATGCGTCCCGCACCAGTGGATCGGGCGACTCCCTTGTTGAGGTCGTTGATGTTTCTATGGCGGATCGACTTCCCGATGGACGTTACGATGCCGTGGTTGTATGCGACCTCGATGCCCGATATTGGCAGGCAGGGGAGCGGCACGATTCCATCGTCAGCTTGGAGGAGAAGCTCGGGTTCCCGTCTCGTCCTCATGCATTGGCGGACTCCCGCAGGCGATTCGAGGGCCTCAAATCGCGCGCTGGAGGGGTTTTCGTCTGCGAACGTGTTTTGAACGCAGGTGGTGACGAGGACGTTTATCCAGCTTTCGTCCTTGATGAGTTCTGCGATGCCATGAGGCAGGGGCCGGACGACGAGACGGGGGATTTTGGTCTTCCCGAGAGCCTGTGTTCCCATGCCATCGTCAGGAACGAGGGCGGCAGCGCGTCTTCTTATGCTGCAAATATTGATTTTTCCGGTGCCCAGCCTCCATCGTTCGAGATACCCGGCTTTTCTTTCGGCTCGATTTCGCAGAAGTGGGTCGCCGATCTCTCCCTGTACCGTGCCCCCGATGATCCCTCGCTTTTGGTTCTGTCGCCTTCCGCCATCGAGCAATATGTGAATTGTCCGTACCGTTGGTTCGCAGGCAGCCGGCTGCGGCCCCAGCCGCCCGATGAGCTGCTGGGGCCGATCGAGCAGGGCGTGTTCGTTCACAGCGTGTTTGAGGCGTTCTATTCCCGTATCCAGCAGGAGCTGGGCTGCAAACGAATCGATCCTCCTACCCTCAGCGAGGCCCAATCGTTGCTCGAGCGCGTGTTCGATGCTGTTCTTGCTATGCAGCCAAACGTCCAGGACAATGCTCGGTTCATTCCCTTGACCCCTGTTGAGCGTGCGCGCGCGAATCGCCTGAAACAGATGCTGGTCAGGAACCTTGCCGTCCAGGCGCAGCTTATGCCATCGTTCCTGCCAGAGCTGCTGGAATGCCGGGTGGAGCCTGAGCAGGGCATCGACTATGCCGGTGTCCGCATCCGGGGGCGCGCCGACCGCGTCGACGTCGATGCGCAGCGCGGCAACTTCGTGGTCATCGACTACAAGGGCAGCGTTGTCGGCCATGAGGCCGGGATAGACCCGGATGAGTCAGAGGAGTTCGCCTTGCCGGCAAAGATACAGGCTCTTGTCTATGCGCAAGTACTTTCGCGGGGAGTGGTCGATGCGCATCCTGTGGGCGCCCTGTATCTATGTTACCGTTCGACCGAGCCCAAGGGATCGGTCGCCGGCTCTTTCGACGATGCGTTTCTCGATGTGCAAGGCTTTGCTGGGGGCAAGTCTGCTGTGAAGATGAACTTCTGTTCGTATCTGGATATGGTGGAAGACCTTGTCGGCGAAAGGCTGGTGCGCCTGTACGAGGGATGCATCGAGCCCAACCCCATGGGGGTGCAGTCCTGCAGGTACTGTCCGGTTGCCAATTGCGAGAGGAGGCTATCGTGAACCTCGATTCATGCACACCCGGTCAGCGTAGGATCATCACCACGCTCGATTCTCCGCTTATGGTGTCTGCGGGTGCGGGCAGCGGCAAGACGTTTACGCTTACCCAGCGCATCGCCTACGCTTTGGAAGACGCCGGTTCGGGTTCCTATGCGAGCAGCATAGACGAGGTTCTGGCCATAACCTTCACGAAGAAGGCCGCTGCCGAGTTGAAATCGCGCATCAAGGGCAAACTCCTGGATTTGGATCTGGAGGAAGAGGCGCTGCGGGTCGATGACGCTTGGATATCGACGATCCACGGCATGTGCTCGCGTATCCTGCGCGAGCATGCGCTCGAGCTTGGCATAGACCCGGCTTTCTCCATCGTGAGCGAGGTGGAGACATCGGTATTCCGTTCCCGTGCTTACAATGCGGTAATGGAGCGCCTTGAGCAGTCACCCGACTCTCCCGTTGCCTCGCTGGTTTCCCAGCTCGGGGTAGGTGAAGGGGGGGTGGGCTCTGTGGGGCTGGAGAAATGCGTAGATGCCCTTACCGCCCGCGCATTGGCGTTGCCCGATGGGTTCGATGCCATAGATCTTCCCTGTGCCGATGCCGATCCTTCCTCGTTGCTGCGCTCCCTTGTCGAGCGCTCCGAGGATTTGGTCGCCTGCATCGAGTTGTTGCCAAAGCAGGGGAAAACCGACGCGAAAGTCCTCTCTGCCATGGCGGATGCCCAATCCAAGGCGCACGAGTATCTGCTCTCTGGCGAGTGCGGCTCTTCGTTCTACGATGACGGCTTCGATGCTGAGCGATTCGCCTGCGTGTATTTCGGCTTCCCGCGCACCGCCAAGAACTTCCATGCGAAAGATTCCGATCCTGCAGTGTTCGGCGACTACCGCCAAAGCTACGCCGAAGACGGTGCCGTGGTGGAGGCCGCGCTAGCCTCACGCGATCTGCGGACCTTGGTCGGCCTTGCCCGCGAGGTCGATGCCGAGTACCAGCGCATCAAGGGACCTTCATCGTTGGACAACGTCGATCTGCTGCGCCTTGCCTACGAGGCGCTGGTGGGGAAACCGGACATAGCCGAGGGCTATCGCGACAAGTTCAAGATGATCATGGTGGACGAGTTCCAGGATACCGATGAGTTGCAGGTTGCCTTGCTGGGGGCCTTGGCCAAAGAAGGCTATTCGAATGTGTGCACGGTTGGGGATGCCCAACAGAGCATTTACCGCTTCCGCGGCGCCGATGTCAACGTGTTCTTCGGCTTCCATTCCATGCTGGAAGAACGTTGCCCGGATTTACGATTCGTGAGCCTCCCCGACAATTTCCGCAGCCATGCCGATGTTCTCTCGCTGGTGGATTGCGTCTTCTCGCAGGACCAGGTGTTCGGCGAGTACTTCCTTTCGCTTGCGCCCAAGGGTAAGGTGAACCACAGTCCCGATCCGGTTTTCGCCGGTCGTCCGCGCGTTTCGATGGCGCTCTATGAGTGCATGAGGGGCGGCCCCGGTGTGAGTGCTGGCCGAGCAGCCTGCGCAAGGCGCATAGCCGCGCATTTCGACGATTTGCGCCAAGCAGGCGAAAAGCCAGGGGACATGGTGATTCTTTTGGGGGCCATGTCGAACGTCGACGTGTATTCCGAGGCGTTGCGCGATGCGGGTTTCGAGTGCCTGGTTGCTGGTGGGTCCACCTTTTCCGGGGCCTACGAGGTGCAGCTGGTCGCGAACATGCTGGCGTTCTTTGCCGATCGGCTGGACAACGAGGCGCTGTTCGCGCTCTTGGTCTCCCCTTTGTTTGCCCTGGGCGACGACGTCCTCTTGCACCTTGCGACCGGCCACGACCGGCAAGGCCGCTCCCATAGACGTGACCTTTCCACCGGTTTCGCGCTTTGGAGCAAGGAACAGGGGATCTCCGGCCTGACTGCCGAGCAGGAAGACCAGCTCGATTTTGCGCGCTTGTGCCTCGATGAGGCATTGGCCGCCTCTCGCACCAACGGCGCATGCGCAGCCATCCGGCAGCTTCTGCGCGCCAGCGGTTGGCTCATCCGCCTTCAGGAGTCGGGCACCGAGGGGCAGGCAGTCGTCGGTAACCTGAGCAAGGCGCTGCGCCTTATAGGGGACATAGAACGGGAAGGTTTCGGCCCTGTGCGCACCGCAAGCCGGTTCAAGGCGTGCCTGCAGGAGATGAAGCTTTCCCCTGGTTCCCTTTCCTCGGGAAGCTCGGATTTCGTGCGCATCATGACCGTTCATGCCAGCAAGGGCCTTGAGTTCCCGCACGTTGCCTTGGCCGATATCCGCTTGACGGGCCGCTCGGACAGTATCCTTGCGGAGAACATCGGGGGGCGCACATACGCCTGCTTCGCACCGCCGGCTCTGCGCCCCGTTCGTAAAGTTGTCGATTCGCTCCATGACCTGCTTGAAACCCCGGAGCCCACGCAAGAAGCCATCGAGAAGGCCCCCGATTACGCAACCCGATGCGCCCTATTGAAGAAGTACGTGGACGATCAGGAGTTGGCCGAGTCGCGTCGCTTGCTCTACGTTGCCCTTACCCGCGCAAGCAAATCGCTGTTCATCGGGGTTGCCCGTCTTGGCAACAAAGATTTCTCCTATGCAGGCAAAGGCGTGCTGGAGGATCTTCACGACGCGTTGGGGTGGGAGCCCTCTGCCTCTGCTCCCGTCCAGATGCTCGACTACGGCGGATCGGCGCCGATGCGGTTCGAGTTCAACGTCCTTGCTGCCGCCGAAGGCAACGAGTCATCGGATTCGGGCGAAGGCCAGTCCTTTGCCATTCCCGCGCAGCCGCCGCGAAAAGCTCCCTTTGCCCAACCGTTTGCAACGGCTCGCGCCGATGTTTTCTCGTACTCTTCCATTGCGGCATCCCCGTCTTCTGCCTGCGCTCCCGATGAGCCGTCCATGTTCGACCCGCCGTCAGTGCAAGACGAGGACGCAATCTCTCTCGGGAATGCTTTTCATCGCCTGGCCCAGCGTGCGATCCTGGATATGGCCGATGGTAAGATCGAATGCCCCGGCGAACATGTTGTTCAATCCCAGATCCGCGCACAGGGTCTTTCGCCCCAACAGGAAAATCGTTTGGATGCCGCTCTGAGACGCTGGTTCGGCAGCGGTTTGTGCCGTCGGTTGGCTCAGGTTGGCTCGCCGCTTGCGGAGGTTCCCTTCATGGTCTGCCTCGAAGCCGCCGAAGGCCCGGTTTTCCTGGAGGGGGAGATCGATGCCGTTTCTCTCAGGGATGACGGCACCGCTTTGCTGGTCGACTACAAAACCGGTGGTTCGGCTGCTGAGCCTGAAGCGCACTTGAGGGCGAAGCATATGCTGCAGGCGCAATGCTATGCGCTTGCCCTCATCGAGCGCGGCTGCCCTTCGGTGGATGCTTACTTCGCCCGTGTGGAGCAAGACGACCCCCGTTGCGCGGGGGAGCCGCAGACTGTTGGATACACGTTCTGCCGCGATCAAGCTGATCAGCTGAAACGCTCGATACTGGAGGCTTATGCCCAACAGCGAGATCTTCGTTGATCCATCTTCGGGATCGGGAATCTTCGGCAGGGGAATGGTAAGGTAGCGCTATGGACACCCTTTTCACGGAAATAGACAACGCCAGGCGCACCCAGAACGCACCTCTGGCGGTGCGCATGCGTCCGCGCTCCCTCGATGAGCTTATCGGGCAGGAAGATGCATTGGGCGAAGGCACCTGGCTTCGAGCGGCGATCGATTCGGACACGCTGTCCTCGGTTATCCTTTACGGTCCTGCAGGTACAGGGAAAACCTCCATCGCCCACGTCATCGCCGAGAGCACCCATGCCCACTTTGTCGAGGTATCGGCAATCGGCGGAACGGTAGCCGACCTGCGGCGGGAGATCTCCGAGGCAGACAAACGCCTGGTCTCCTTGGGCATCCGGACCATCCTGTTCGTCGACGAGATCCATCGTTTCAACAGGGCCCAGCAGGATGCGTTGCTCCATGCTGTTGAGGACGGGGTTGTCGTTCTTGTCGGTGCGACGACCGAGAACCCGTTTTTCGAGGTGAATTCCGCGCTCATCTCGCGATCACGCGTTGTGGAGCTGCATAGGCTCACCGACGACGCCCTCTGCCGCATCATCGACCGCGCCTTGCATGCGGCGGATGGCCTTGCCGGGGCTTTCCAGCTTGACGACGATGCGAGGACGGCCATCCTGCTCCTTTCTGGGGGCGATGCCAGAAGTGCGCTGAACACGCTTTCCCTTTCTTGCGACTTGGCCCGCGCCAAGCAGGAGTCGGTGGTCACCGAGGAGATGGTGCGCGCTGCGGTCCCTCATCGCAGCCTTCCGTACGACAAGAAGCAGGATATGCACTATGACGTCATCTCGGCCTTCATCAAGTCGATGCGTGGATCCGATCCCGATGCGGCGCTGTATTGGCTGGCACGCATGATCGACGGAGGGGAAGACCCGAAGTTCATCGCGCGGCGCATCTTCATCTGCGCCGCGGAAGACATCGGCAATGCCGACCCGCAGGCGGTGCTGATCGGCGAGGCGGCATTTCGCGCAGCCGAGGTGATCGGCTATCCCGAATGCCGCATCAACCTCGCCCAGGCAGCGGTTTACATGGCGCTTGCCCCGAAATCAAACGCCTCGTATGCGGGGTTGGCCAAGGCCATGGACGAGGTTCGCAACGGCCCGCTTCGTTCCGTGCCCGACTACCTGCGTGACAGGCACCGCCCCGGTTCCGATGAGTATGGGGAGTATCTTTACCCCCACAGCAACCCCGAAGGCTACGCCGACCAGCGATATCTGCCCGAGGGGCTTGAACGCGGCGTCTTTTTTACACCTGGGGAACGGGGATGGGAACGCTACCGCACCGAGGCACCGCTTTCGGATAGAATGTAAAAGCGTACGTGGCCTTCCTGGCCGCTGATCAGAGGAGGAAACATGGAAGTCTTCGAATCGCTGGTACCCGTGGGGATCGTCTTGCTGTGCGTTGCGGGCGTGGTGGCCTTGGTTGCGCTTGCTTACCTGCTTATTACGCTCTCCAAGTCTACGAAGGAAACCTTTGCGAAGGTGGATCCCCTCATCAACCAGGCTCAGGAAGCCCTTGACACCACCAAGCCCGCCCTCGAGCGCATAGACCCGCTCCTTGAGCGCATCACGCTAACCGTTGACGCCGCCAATCTTGAGATCATGCGCGTGGACCAGATCCTCGAGGACGTCAACACCATTACCGGCAACGTGTCCAAGGCAACCGAGTCCATCGACTCCATCACGTCGCTGCCCCTCGATGCCCTGAGCAATGTTACCGGGCGTATCCGCAGCCGCATCGCCCCCTTGGGCAACAAGGAGGGCCGCGTTGGCGTTGCCGCACAGGCGGTCGATGCCAAGCTCGACTGCGTAGAGGATCGCGTTGCCGACGCTCAGGCCCGAAACGACGTGAAACGCGCCGAGGCCGCCGATGCCGCTGCCGCACGCGATGAGGCCGCAGCGCAGGCCAACGGCATGTCTGCCAGTTTGAAAGGTGCTTTCTCTGCCCAGATCGCGCGTGATTCCGAATCTGCCCAGGAACTGTAGGAGCGCGCTTTCCCGATGTCTGCCACTGGCACTTTCCCTGAAGATGAAGAGCTTCGCCAGGCCGAGCTCAAGACCCTTAAGTCGCGCCATCGCCTGTATTCTGGCATTTACGTTATAGTCTTGTGCGCCCTGCTGTACTTGCTGGGTCGGGTACTTAACCTTCTGGCCACCCCGATGGGCATCATTGTCTGGACCACCATCATCGTGTTTTGCCTTCGCGGTCCGGTGAACTATCTGGAGAAGAAGGGCGTGCCGCGAGCTCTGGGAACGCTTTTGGCGTATGTCTTGATGTTCGCGGTCCTTTTCCTGATGGGATGGTTGCTGCTTTCCCCCGCTATGGGCATCGGCGACCAGTTCACTGCATTGCTGCAGACATTTGCCAACCAGATCTCGGCTGCTAGGGAATCCTGGAACGATATATACGGCCAGTATGCCTACCTCCTGCAGGATGAGCGCATCAACAGCTGGCTCAATGACGCCTTTTCAAGCGTGGGCTCTTGGTTTTCAAGCATGGCTTCCGCAAGCGCCGAGGGCGTAGTGGGCATTGGTTCGGGCGTTGCAACTTCCGCATTGGTGATCGGCTTCTCCCTCGTGGTAGCGTACTGGGTCCTTATGGAGCTTCCTGCCATGGGCGCTGAGATCAAGCGCCTGTTCGGCCCTCGGTTCCATGATGACCTGAACGTCATCTACCTTACGGGCACACGTGTTATGGGTGGCTACATCAAGGGAACGCTGGTCCAGTGCATGCTCATCGGCGCTGGATGCGGGATAGGCTTTGCCATCATGGGTATTCCCAGCGCCGCCGCCTTGGCGGTTATCACCGGTTTGCTGAACATCATCCCTGTGGTGGGACCTTGGCTCGGTGGTGCCATGGCTGCCTTGGTGGGCGTGTTCGTAAGCCCTGTCGTGGCCTTGCTTGCCCTGGTGTACACCATTGTGGTCCAGCAGGTTATCTACACCTTTGTTTCCCCTAAGATCATGGGTAATTCGGTGGACATCCATCCTGCGTTGGTTATCATGGCCCTGATGATCGGCTCCGCCCTCGGGTTCGCTGTCGGGGGCTTCATGGGCAATATCGTTGGTATGCTCGCCTCCATCCCCGCCGTTGCTGCGGCCAAGTCGTTGTTCGTCTACTATTTCGAGAAACGCACGGGTCGAACGATCGTTGCTCCTGATGGCGTCATATTCAAGGGGGAAAGCGCTAACAGCGCCCCCGATCCATTGGTCGATGCTACCGGCGGCTTTTCTGCAGCTGAGGTAAAGCAGCATGGTTTGCACCGAGGAAAATGATAGAATCGGCTTTTGCATAAGCGCGCTAACACGTAACCGAAGAGGACAACTACCGCATGAAGTACATGACTACTGCTGAAATCCGTGAGAAGTACCTGAAGTTCTTCGAGGAAAAGGGCTGCAAACGAATGCCCTCCTCCTCGCTTATCCCCGATGATCCCTCGCTGCTTCTTACCAGTGCCGGCATGGTGCAGTTCAAGCCCTACTTCCTTCATCAGAAGGAACTTGACAAGCGCTATATCGGAACCACCACGGTTCAGAAGTGCGTCCGTACCAACGATATCGAGAACATCGGCGATGCCCGCCACTTGAGCTTCTTCGAGATGCTGGGCAACTTCAGCTTCGGCAAGTACTTCAAGAGCGAGATGTGCGCATGGGCCTACGAGTTCTCGACGCAGGTCTTGGGCCTGCCTGCCGAAAAGCTCTATTTCACCGTCTTCGAAGACGACGACGAGACCATCGAGATCTGGAAGGGCCTCGGTGTCCCCCAAGACCATATCTCCAAGCTGGGCGAGGAGGACAACTTCTGGCGTGCTGGACCCACTGGTCCGTGCGGCCCTTGCTCCGAGATCTACTTCGACCAGGGCCCCGAAGTAGGCTGCGGAAGCCCTGACTGCAAGCCCGGTTGCGATTGCGATCGCTATCTTGAGTATTGGAATTGCGTTTTCACCCAGTACGACGGCCAGGAGGACGGCACGCTCGCGCCCCTGCAGACCAAGAACATCGATACCGGCATGGGCCTCGAGCGCATCGCGGCAATCATGCAGGGCGTTACGAACAACTACGATACCGATGTTCTCCGCAGCCTTGTTGCCGTTGGCGAATCGCTGAGCGGCAAGGAGTACGGCAAGGGCGGCTCGGTCGACACCAGCCTTCGCATCATGGCGGATCATAGCCGTTCGGTTACGTTCATGATCGCCGATGGCATCCTTCCCTCCAACGAGGGTCGCGGTTACGTTCTTCGCCGTCTGCTCCGCCGTGCGGTCATGAAAGGACATTCGCTCGGCATCGAGGGAGCTTTCCTGGAGAACTACATCGACAAGATCATCGAATTGATGGGTGATGTCTATCCAGAGCTGGTTGAGAACGAGGAGCTCGTCAAGCGCGCGGTTTATTCCGAGGAAGAGCGCTTCGGCGCCACCCTGCGTCAGGGGCAAGCGTATCTCGATGAGGCTCTTTCCAAGCTTGAGGGTAGCGTGCTTTCCGGCGCAACCGCCTTTGTTCTGCACGACACCTACGGTTTCCCGGTTGAAATCACCAAGGAGATCTGCGAAGAGCGCGGCTTCCGTATCGACGAGGAAGAGTTCGCTCGATGCATGGAAGAGCAGCGCGAGCGTGCACGAGCCGCAAACGTCAAAGACGCAGAGGCAGCTTGGAGCACCTACGGCGGGATCCATGCCGAGCTGCTCAAGGAGCTCGGGGCAACCGAGTTCATCGGCTATTCCCGCCTGACGGCCGATTCCAAGATCACTGCCCTGGTGAAGGACGGTACACTAGTTTCGCAGATTGCAGCGGGCGACGAGGCCGAGGTCGTTCTCGACGTCACCCCGTTCTATGCGGAGATGGGCGGCGAGGTCGGCGACACCGGTCATTTGGTGGGCGACGAGGCCGTTCTCGAGGTTGTAGACACCAAGGCTCCTGAAAAGGGCTTGGTCTCCCATAAGGTAAAGGTGCTTTCCGGCAGCGTCTCGGTTGGCACTTCCGTCGGCGCAAAAGTCGACGGTGCCCGTCGTGCACGCATTTCCCGCAACCACACCTGCACCCATATCCTTCACGCTTCCTTGCGTCAGGTGCTTGGAGCACATGTCAAGCAGGCAGGCAGCTTTGTCGGCCCCGACCGTCTTCGCTTCGACTTCACCCATTTCGAGGCTGTCACGCCTGAACAAATCAAGGAAGTCGAGAAGCTCGCCAATGACGTTATCATGCGCGCTATCCCGACCAACATCTTCGAGACTTCTCTTTCCAAGGCGCGCGAAGCCGGTGTTACTGCCCTGTTCGGCGAGAAGTACGGCGACACGGTACGCGTGGTAGAGGTCGGCGATTTTTCCCGTGAGCTTTGCGGTGGTTGCCATGTTTCCAACACTGCAGAGATCGGCCTGGTGAAAATCGTTTCAGAGAGCAGTGTCGGCTCGAACCTTCGCCGAATCGAGGCGGTTACCAGCTACGAGGCGCTTGAGTACCTGAATCGTTTCGAGGTCCAGGTGAAAGAGCTTTCCTCGATGCTCCGTGTTCCGTTTGCCGATGTTGTGGCGCGCGTTGAGGGGAACCTTGGCCAGCTGCGTGAGCTGAACGCGAAGCGTAAGGCCAGCAAGGCCGCCTCGGCTTCCGGCGATCTGCCTGAAGCACTCGATGGGTTCACAGTGCAAGGCGATGGCTTCTCTGTGTTCGTGTATCGCAAGGACGGGGTGGATGCTGGCGGCATGCGCAATCTATGGGATATCGTGCGCGGTCGTCTTCCGGAGTCTGGAGCTTGCGTACTCGCCTCCGATAACCAAGGCACGCCTATCCTGCTTGCCGCGGGAACTGATGAGGCTGTTGCCAAGGGATTCGATGCCGGCAAGGTGATCAAGGCCATCTCCAGCCAGATCAAGGGCGGCGGCGGCGGAAAGCCCACCATGGCACAGGCCGGCGGCAAGGATGTATCTGGCTTAGATGCAGCTCTCGAGGCTGCCCGAAACCTGTTCGCCTAGGGCTCTCTGGGTTACTGGTTGGGAAACTCTATCATGAGGGTAATGGCTCTTGATATCGGCAAGGTTCGTTGCGGGATCGCTATCAGCGACCCGCAAGAGCGCGTTGCCACCCCCTTATGTGTGCTTCCCACCGAAGAGGTTCGTGCCAACGCCCCAAGTTTTCGCCGTGTATGCGAAGATTGGGAGCCGGAGCTCATCGTCTCCGGCTTGCCCCTTACGCTGAGCGGGCAGAAGGGGCCTCAAGCCCAGTCCATTCGCGAGATCGCCCAGCAAGTGGCACTCTCGGTGCGGTTGCCGCTTGAGTTCTCGGACGAGCGCTTGAGCTCATCGGAGGCAAAGCGCGTGCTCCGTGAAGAAGGTATGTCTGAGCGCGACATGCGTGGGAAAGTAGATATGGTTGCTGCTTCGCTGTTCCTTCAGTCTTGGCTGGATAAACGGCGGAAGGCAACTTCTGAAAGGTGATTCCATGACTCCCAGGAAGGTAACGTATTCCCGGAAATCTACCCATGCAGCGCGTGCTGCCCATGCAAGGGGCGAACGGGAGTTCCGCACATACGACACATCGGCGATCAGGCCGAAGAAATCCAAGATTCCCTATGTGGCTGCTGGTGCTGTTGCCGCTGTCGTGATCATCATCCTGATCGCGCTGTTCGTGGGAACCAGTTGCGCCGAGGCAGCCAACGACCATTTGGCTCCCGATGGCCAGAAGGTGACCGTTCAAATAGCTGATGGTTCCACGTTGCCCGCTATCGCAGATACCCTCTACGATGCGGGCCTTATTGTTCGTAGGGGCGAATTCACCTCTGCGGTGAATTCCCAAGGCGCCGCCTCTTCGCTGAAGTCGGGCGTTTATTCCCTTACTGGCGGAATGTCCTACGATGAGCTGGTGCAGATCCTTCTCGCCGGTCCTTCCAGCACCCAATCTGGCGTGGTAGTCTCTGAAGGCGCCACGCTCGAGGCCATTGCGAATGCCGTGCAAGATGCCTATGGCGGATCCATTACCTCGGATCAGTTCAAGGATGCTGCGTCCAACGCATCAGTGTATGCAGGCTCCTATCCGTTCCTTGCGTCTGCGGGCACGGATTCACTGGAAGGCTTCCTTTTCCCCAAGACGTATGAGGTCTTGTTGGACGGTACTGCCGATGCTGTTGTGCGCCAGATGCTCGACCAGTATCAGACCGAGGTTTCCGTGCTCGACTACTCGTACCCACGCAGCCAAGGCCTTTCTGAGTACCAGGCGCTTATCCTTGCCTCTATCGTGGAGAAAGAAGCTACCGATGAGACGCGTTCTAAGGTTGCCGCAGTTTTCTACAACCGCCTTTCGAACACCGGAAGCCCTTCGTACGGTTTCCTCGGCAGCGATGCCACCACTGCTTATGAGGTGGGCGATAACCTGGACACCTATGATTGGACTACTAACAGCCCCTACAACACGCGCGTAACCAAGGGCTTGCCGCCGACTCCTATTTGCAGCCCCTCGATCGATTCTTTGCAGGCGGTATGCAATCCGGAGACCAACTTCGGTGATTACTATTTCTTCAGCTTCTGGTCAAATGGGCAGGGTGGTATCGACTACTTCTTCGACAAGACCTATGAGCAGCATCAGCAAACCATAGCCGATCATTCCTGATGCCTTAGGTTCGCCATGTCGTTGCTGCAGCCCGAAAGGTACTTTGCGCGAACGAGCGCCATAGATGTCCACGCCGATATCCTTGAGTGCGGGTTCACCCATGTGCTCCTCGATGTTGACAACACCATCGTCTCGCGTGCCGATCATCAGGTGCCCGCAGATGTGCGTAAGTGGATTGCGTCCCTTCAAGGAGCCGGTGTCCGTTTGTGCTTCCTCTCCAATAATTGGCATGGCTCGGTTTTTGAGATGGCGTCGGAGTTGGATATCCCCATCATCGCCAAAGCGTGCAAGCCCTTACCCCATGGCTTTCTTTTGGCGATTCGTAAGATCGGAGGGTCGCGGACGTCGAGCGTTATGGTTGGAGACCAGCTCTCCACCGATGTGGTGGGCGCTCACCTTGTTGGGATGTCGGCATATCTGGTCTGCCCTCTGGTGGAGGAAGACCTGAAGCACACGGTGCTCGTTCGGAGCATAGAGCGAGCTTTCATCTCCGATCGTGAGCCTGAGGGGGTGGGCGCTTGCGAAACCTCACATTCATAGCTACGCCTGGTACTGTCGATCTTGCCAAGGAATTCCGTCGCTCTTTCATGGACAATACGGCAGTATGGAACGTTATGGTTGTGCCCTGCTCGAGTACAAGCGAAGCCCAGGTGCTGTTTCGGGCTACGCGAACCCATGCGTTTGCGGTCTCGTATCCCTTCAGGGGATTGACGTTCGGGAAGGGGAGATTGCAGGGGGCCTCTTCCCGCCTGACCGAAGGTGCCGATGTGCTTTATCGCGGCGAACGGGGCGTTTTGGCGTTCAGTCAGCTCTCTCGCAGCGCGATAGACCTATTGGAGCGAAAGTTCCTGCCCCTATATGGCTCAAGCGCTGTGGTGCTGGGGTCAGGTAGCGTGGCGCTCGACACGGCCTACGAGCTTGCGCGTGCCGGTGTTTCAAAGATCGCCGTTCTGGGGAACAGCTTGGAGCGCACGCGTGCAGGGCTGACGTCTTTCATAGAGGCGTTCGGGAAGCAGAGGAACCAGATCATCGACGCAGATCAGGCCCAAGAGGGCCACCTTTCTGCTGCGCGGGCTTTCGAAACCGCGCGTTTCCTGTGCGGCTCGCTTGCCTCCCTTTCGCATATAGAGCAGGCCGATGTGGTTATTTCGGCCGATGCGGACTTGTCGACTGTCGATCTTCCGTTGCGACGGGGGCAGATCGTCTGCAGTTTATGGGACAGGGCCGATTTGCCTTTTTCCGAGAAAGCCCTAGCTGCATCGTGCGATTTCTTGGGCGCAGAAGAGGTTATGCGCGCCTGGGGCGCAGACTGCGCTGAGCTATTGGTCGAGTTCTCGAACGGTAGGATGTAGATGGACTCCGATCGGATAGTTCATCCATTCGTGCGGGCAATGCACGGCGATCCTGGGATCCCTGTTCGCTCGCATCGATGGCACTGATCGGTTCCCGGGTTGCCGCCATGGATACGGGGCACGGCACGCCTTATCGCTCATTCATGACCATCGTGCAGTGGCAGCTTGACGCTTTATTCAGGTGGAGTGGCGGGCGTTTTGGTAGAATCATTTACCGTTATAACCAAAACCAACCAAGGTAAGGCATCATGCAATACATCACAGCGGGCGAAAGCCATGGTCCCAGTCTCACGGCCATTGTCTCCGGTGTTCCTGCGGGGCTTTCGATTTCCGAAAAGGGCATCAACTCCGATCTTGCCCGCAGGCAAAGCGGCTATGGCCGCGGCGGTCGTCAGGCCATCGAGAAGGACACCGTTTCCATCACCTCGGGTGTTCGTTTCGGGAAGACCATCGGTTCGCCGGTAACGCTGACGGTTGCCAACCGCGACTGGGCCAACTGGACCGAGCGCATGTCGGTGTTCGGCGAGGCGCCGAAGGATCTGGTGCGTGAAGTGACCCCGCGTCCTGGCCACGCCGATCTGCTTGGCGTCCTGCGCAACGACATGGACGATTGCCGCAACATCCTTGAGCGCACCAGCGCCCGTGAGACCACTATGCGCGTTGCCGCATCCGGTATCGCCCGCGAGTTCTTGGCAGAGCTCGGGGTGGAGATCAAGTCGTACGTTGTCTCCATCGGCGATGCCTACATGGCTGAGGAAGATCCGATGATGGATGCGGTTTCCTATTCGCCGCTCGACATCGAGACCAGCGAGGTCCGCTGCCCCGATGCAGAGGCTTCCGAGCGCATGATGGCAGCCATTGATGAGGCGAAGGCCAAGGGCGATACGCTTGGCGGCATCTTCCGCGTTGTGGTAACGGGCTTGCTTCCCGCCGTCGGCGGGTACGCCACCCCCACCGATCGCCTTACCTCTAAGCTCGGTGGTGCCATTTTCTCCATTCCCGCGATCAAGGGCGTTGAGTTCGGTCTGGGATTCGAAACCACGCGCCGTCCCGGCAGCCAGGTCCACGACGAGATAGTGCTCGATGAGGTCAACGGCTTCGTCCGCACCTCCAACAACGCTGGTGGCTTGGAGGGCGGAATGACCACGGGCATGCCGTTGGTCGTTACGGTTGGCATGAAGCCCATCGCAACGCTCACCACACCGCTCAATACGGTGAACCTCGACACGCTTGAAGTGGCGGAGGCCTCTAAGGAGCGCAGCGACACCTGTGCCGTCCCCGCGGCTGCCGTCGTGGCGGAAAGCGAGGTTGCGCTCGTCCTGGCCGATGCCTATCTTTCCAAGTTCGGCTCTGACAACATGACCGATATCAAGGCCAATATCGCCAATTATCGCGAGCGCATCAAGACCATGTCCCGCTAGCGGTTTTCCGCCGTTTGCGTCCCGCGCCCGCAGCCTGAACACCGAACCAACTTTAGGAGCTTAAAACATGACCGATCAGCCTATCCGCCATGCTGGCCAGTACTACCTAACCAAGCCCGTCTTCTTCATCGGATTCATGGGTGCCGGTAAGACGAGCATCTCCCAGCAGATCGCCGTTACCTGCGGCGTTGCCTCCATCGATGCCGATGAGTACCTTGAGCTGCGAGAAGATCGCATCATCGCCGATATCTTCGCGGAGGATGGAGAAGAGGCGTTCCGCGATATCGAGACCGATGTGCTTCGCGATTTGGCCGGTCGCTCACCCCGCCTTATCGGCTGCGGCGGTGGGGTTGTTACGAAACGTCCTGAAAATGCCCAGATCATGAAGGAGTCCGGGTACGTGGTGTACCTGAAGGTCTCGGCCGACGGCGCAGCTGCCCGTATCCCCAACACCGATTCGCGCCCCATGTTCAAGAACCTGGATACCGCCCGCAAGACCATCGTTGAGCGCGAACCCCAGTACGAGGCCGCTGCCGACGTTGCGGTGGATACTGAAGGGCGCAGCATCCGTGAGGTCGCCGATGAGGTGGTAGATCGCCTGCTCGAAGCCGGCGTCATGGTAAAGCAGGCGTAACCCCGTGACCAGAATCGTTGTCGATATCCCCGGGGAAGCGCCTTACGATGTGGTTGTTGCCTCTGGGTGCATGCAGTCTTTGGGGCTAGAGCTTCGCAAGCTCGATTCCAATCCCCGCGCATTGGTGGTTACCGATTCCGAGGTAGCTGCGCTGTATCTTGAGGGGGTTAAAGCCTCGCTTGAATCGCAGGGCTACTCCGTGTCGGTTATCACCGTCCCTTCTGGCGAGACAGCCAAGTCGGTCGAATGCGCCTCGGAGATCTGGTCGGCCATGGCCCAGTGCGGTCTTTCGCGCGATTCGCTTGTTGTGGCGCTTGGAGGCGGCGTTGTCGGCGATCTTGCCGGTTTCACGGGCTCAACCTTCATGCGCGGCCTTCGCATCGTGCAGGTTCCCACCACCTTGCTTTCGATGGTGGATTCCTCCGTGGGCGGGAAAACGGCTATCAACCTGGATTCCGGGAAGAACCTGGTGGGCACGTTCTGCCAGCCTCTGATGGTTTGCGCCGATGTGTTCGCGCTCTCTTCGCTTCCCGAGAGGGAATGGGCTTGCGGTTGTGGCGAGATCGCCAAATCGGCTGTTATCGACTCGGAAGAGTTCTTCTTCTGGCTCTATGGCCACGCCGGTGAATTGAGTGCCCGTGTTCCCGAGATAGTTCAAGAAGCGGTTAAGCGTTGCATCGTTTTCAAGGCCGCTGTTGTTGCCCGCGACCAGGAGGAAACCGAGGGTGTCCGCGAATGCCTCAACTATGGGCACACGCTCGCCCATGCCATCGAAACCGAGGCGGGCTACGGGGTGTATTCCCACGGGCATGCGGTAGTTCAGGGGATGCGCTTTGCGGCTCGTTTGGCGGTGGCCCATTTGGGAGCATCCATGGAGTTTGTGCAGGCGCAGGACTCGTTGCTCGATGCCCTTGGCCTACCTGAAATAGATCTTCATGCCGAACCTGAGCGGTTGCTCCATCTTATGAAGGGCGATAAGAAGGTTCGCTCTGGAAAACTGCGTTTTGTCTTGCCGCGCGCCTGCGGCGAATGGGCAGTGTGCGAGCTTTCCGACTCGTTTGTCCTGGAATATCTTCAGGCCTGGCAGCGAAGCATCGGTTCGTAGGAACCGCTTTCCCGAACGACCTTGCCCAACGCGAAAAGGCGGTAATCGGCCTACACGTCCAATCGAGTGATCTAGGAGATGGGTCCAATGGCATACAACGAGAATCGCCTTGCAGCGCTTCGCGCTAAGATGGGCGAAGCGGGGATAGATGCCCTTTATATACGGGGTCTGTCTAACGTGGCCTGGCTCTCGGGCTTCGAGCATGTGTTCGATGGGGAGCCGGCCCACGCCGTTGTGCTTACGCCAAATGCCTGTGTTGTTCACTCCGACTCACGTTACCTAGATGCCTTGGAGTCATGCGCATGCGGCACGTCTATCGAGATCGATGGCTCGCGAACCTCGCACGCGGCCTTTTTAGCTGATGCGCTCGATGGGATTAGGCAGGTTGCTCCCGATAGCGTTCTGAGTGTAGGCATAGAGGATTCGCTCACGTTGGCAGAGTTCCGTCTTCTGCAGGAAGCGTTAAGCGAAAAGCCCAATGTCAGACTCGCTGAGTTAAGCGGATTCGTCGAGTGCCTCCGTCAGGTGAAGGATGCCGGTGAGATCGAGAGCATGCGGAAAGCCCAGGCAATCACCGATGCTGCATTCAGGCAGATAGTCGAGTTCATGCATGAGGGCATGACGGAGCGTGAAGTGCAGCTTGCACTTGACAACCTCATGTTCGAAGAGGGTGCTGAAGGCTTGGCTTTCAGCACCATCGTCGCCACCGGTGCCCACGGTGCTTCGCCGCATGCGATTCCCGGCGATACCGCGCTCGCAGCGGGCGATGCCGTGGTGATGGACTTCGGCGCCCGCTTCGGTGGTTACTGCTCGGACATGACCCGAACCGTTTTCGTGGGGGATCCCTCGGGAAAACTGCGCCGTGCTTACGAGGTGCTGAGGAGGGCGAACGAGGAGTGCGAGGCTATGGTCTGTGCCGGCGTTTGCGCTTCCGAGGTTCACGCCCATGCCGAAAAGGTGCTGGCAGATGGTGGGTTCGAAGGCGCTATGGGACATTCACTCGGCCACAGCGTAGGTATCGACATCCACGAGTCCCCGAACCTTTCACCGCGAAACGGCGAACCCCTTGCTGCAGGCAATGTGGTAACCGTCGAGCCAGGTATCTACGTTCCCGGCGAATTCGGCATGCGCTTGGAGGATTACGGCATCGTGCGCAGCGACGGATTCGAGGTCCTGACGCAAAGCACCCATGAAATGGTCATAGTTGGATAGCTGATCGGGTATACTGATATAGTTTAGTTACAATATTTAGGTTCTAAAGGAGCAGAAAGTGGCAATCTCTACCGCCGATTTCCGTAATGGCATGTGCATCGAGTACAACAACAAGCTCTGCACTATCGTTGAGTTCCAGCATGTTAAGCCGGGCAAGGGCGGTGCATTCGTTCGCACCAAGCTCCGCGATATCAAGACCGGCCGCGTTGTTGATTACACCTTCAATTCCGGCACCAAGTTCGAGGCTGTGCGTCTGGAAACCAAGAAGATGCAGTTCCTTTACAGCGATGGGGCAGACTTCAACTTCATGGACTCCAACACCTATGAGCAGCTCGCCATTCCTGCTGAAACGGTTGGCTCTGCCGCCAATTGGCTCAAGGAGAACGACGAGGCAACCCTTATGTACGCTGGCGATGAGCTTATCAGCATCGAGCCTCCTATGTTCGTTGAGCTCGAGGTAACCGAAACGGAGCCCGGCTTCAAGGGCGATACCGCCACCAATACCACTAAGCCCGCCACCCTCGAGACTGGTGTGACCATCCAGGTTCCCACGTTCGTTGAGATCGGCGACGTTCTGCAGATCGACTCCCGCGACGGTCGCTTCGTGAAGCGCGTCTAGCCTGTGCGACTTGACTGTATTTTCTTCTGGCTGCGGGGCGCTTCGGCGCCCCGTGCTTTATACTAAACACTCGTTTTCCATAGCTGCACTTCGAAGAAGCGCGGACTGCTGATAAGAGGAGGTGCGAAACACTTGGGAAAGCTACAGATCATGGATACCACCGTTCGTGATGGCCAGCAGAGCCTTTGGGCAACGCGTATGCCAATCGGTGATATGCTCCCGATCTTGCCTAAGATGGATCGCGTAGGTTATTGGGCTATCGAGGCTTGGGGCGGTGCGACGTTCGACACCTGCCTTCGTTTCCTGGACGAGAATCCTTGGGATCGCCTTCGTTCCATCAAGGCGAAAACGCCCAACACGCGTCTTTCCATGCTCACCCGTGGCCAGAACCTGGTCGGTTACAAGCATTATTCCAAAGAAGTTGTTTCGCGATTCATAGCCGCATCGCATCGCAACGGCATCGATGTGTTCCGCGTATTCGATGCGCTCAACGACATCCGCAACGTCGTGGATAGCGCTGAGGCTATCAAGGAATGCGGTGGGCATTTCGAGGGTGCGATCTCGTACACTATGTCCCCTGTGCATACGCTCGATAGCTTCCTCGAGTATGGCCAGCAGCTGAAGGACCTGGGTGCCGATTCCATCGCCATCAAGGACATGGCAGGCATGCTCACCCCGTACCGCACCGAGCGCATGGTGAAGGCCTTCAACGCCGAGATCGGCCTGCCCGTCCATGTTCACTGCCACTATGTTGGCGGTATGGCCCCGGC
>CAVIKC010000004.1:0-22274 GCA_963643405.1 Succinivibrio sp. | reverse complement strand
AACCTGGTTTCCCAGCTTGAGATCCAAAATGCGCTCGACCGTCTCGATGACGTCATGGAAGAGATCCCCCGCGTACGCGCAGAGGTTGGTTACCCGCCGCTGGTAACCCCGCTTTCGCAGATCGTCGGCACCCAGGCGGTGTTCAACGTGCTTACCGGTAAGCGTTGGAGCGTTGTGTCCAAGGAAATGAAGGATTACATCTGCGGTTACTACGGCAAGGCCCCGGGTCCCATGGCGCCTGAGGTGGTAAGCCGTGTGGTAACCGATGCCGATCAGGTTCTCGATCCCTCCGTTTCCCCTGGTTCGCTGGTAACCACCACGTTCGCCGAGTTGGAAGAAGAGATCGGCGATCTGGCGAAGACCGAAGAAGACGTTTTGATGTACGCCCTGTTCCCGAACGAGGCGCGCACGTACCTGAGCAAGCATCGCACATCTGAGAAGGTCGATTTCCTCCTTGAAGAGGAGTCGAGCATGACCAAGGAGGACGATTACGTGGATATCAACCAGATTCGAGAGCTCGTTCGCGTTGCCGAGGAAAGCGGCGTAGGCGAAATCGTTGTCGAGGAAGAGGGAGCGCGAATCTCCGTCCGCATGCCTGGCGTTGCAGCTGCAGTTCCTGCTGCTGCCGCAGCTGCACCGGCAGCTGTCGCTGCGCCTGCCCCCTCTGCTGCCGCTCCCGCCGCAGACGGCTCCTCCCGTCCTGCCAGCTGGCACTGCGTCACTTCTCCGATGGTCGGCACGTTCTATGCCGCCCCAGCACCAGGCGAGCCCGCATTCGTCAAGGTGGGGGACGAGGTTGCCGCAAATCAGACGCTCTGCATCGTGGAGGCCATGAAGCTTATGAATGAGATCGGCGCAGAGGAGATGGGCACCGTTCGCGAGGTCTGCGTCGAGGATGCAACCCCGGTTGAGTTCGGTACCCCCTTGTTCTACATCGAGCCCCATACCACCCATGACGCCATCGGCCCGGAGAATGCCTAAATGTTCGATAAAGTACTCATAGCAAACCGCGGCGAGGTTGCCCTGCGCATCATGCGCGCCTGCAAGGAACTGGGTATAAAGACCGTCGCTGTTTACTCCACGGAAGATGCAGATACCTATCCCGTTCGCTACGCTGACGAAAGGGTTTGCATCGGTCCTGCTCAGGCCAATAAAAGCTACCTTGTTATGTCGTCTATCATCGCGGCAGCTGTGAACACCGGTTGCCAGGCTATCCACCCAGGTTATGGCTTCTTGGCAGAAAACTCCGACTTCGCCCGTGCGTGCGCCGACAACGATCTGGTATTCATCGGGCCCTCGCCTGACTGCATCGATGCGATGGGCAACAAGGCTGCGGCCCGAGAAACCATGAAGGCCTGCGGTGTTCCGACGGTCCCCGGTTCCGATGGCGTTATCGAGACGGTTGAGGAAGCTCGTCAGTTCGCTGAAAAGGTCGGATTCCCGGTTCTTGTCAAAGCATCTGCGGGCGGCGGCGGCAAGGGCATGCGCGAAGTCCACGATCCTGCCGACCTCGAAGGCCAGTTCATGGCCGCAAAGAACGAGGCACTGGCCGCATTCGGCAACGGTGATGTGTATCTGGAGAAACTCGTTCTCCGTCCCCGCCATGTCGAGGTTCAGATTCTCGCAGACCAGCATGGCAACCGCATTTCCCTTTGCGAGCGTGACTGCTCGCTTCAGCGTCGTCATCAGAAGCTTTTGGAGGAAGCCCCTTCCCCTGCGCTTACCGACGAGATCCGACGTGCTATGGGCGTTGCGGCCGTCAAAGCGGTTCGCGCCACCAACTACGAGAACGCCGGTACCATCGAGTTCCTGCTCGACCATGATGGCAAGTTCTATTTCATGGAGATGAACACGCGTGTGCAGGTTGAGCATCCGGTCTCGGAGCTTATCACCGGTACGGATATCATCAAGGAGCAGTTGCGTATTGCCTCGGGTGAGCCTATGGACTGCGCCGATCGCGCCCCCTTCGCTCCCTTCGGCCACGCAATGGAATTCCGGATCAATGCCGAGGATCCTGAGCACGATTTCCGTCCCTGCCCAGGCACTATCACGCGTTTCGAGGTTCCCGGCGGTCCTGGTGTCCGTGTGGAAACCTACATTAAGCAGGGAGATCGCATCTCCCCGTATTACGATTCCATGGTTGCGAAGCTCATCGTATGGGGCATCGACCGCGAGGAATGCATGGCTCGCGGAAAACGTGCCCTGAACGAGTTTGTCATCGAGGGCATCAAGACCACCATTCCCTTCCATTTGCAGGTTTTGGAAAAGGAAGCCTTCAAAGAGGGCAGGGTTTATACCGACTTCATCGAAACCGAAATGGGGGATGAATAGCATGTCCGATATCAACACCGACACCATGGCCATCGCTCCTGGCGTTGTTGAGACCATCATCACCCTCGCGATACGCGACGTCGATGGCGTTGCCAGCGTTGGTGCGGCTCCCTCCGGCATTCGTTCGCTGCTTTCCTTCAAGCAGTCTGCCGAAGGGGTGCAGGTTAATGTTTTGGAAGACAACTCCGTTGAGGTTGCGGTTTCACTGCGTGTACTTTCCGGACGCTCTTTGAAGCAGGTCGCTCAGAATGTCCGTGAAGCGGTTTCGAGCGCGGTTCTGTCCCAGGTTGGTCTTACCGTCAAGCGCGTTGACATCCGCGTAGACGGCATCGTTTTCCAGGATTAGGAGGCTTGCGTGTCTAAGGCGCCTCGTCATGAAGAGCGCATGCTTGCGCGAAAGCATGCGCTGCAGTTGATGTATCAAGGTGAGATCATGGGCAAAACCCCTCGAGAGCTTCTTGATGACGGCAGTCTGGTTCCCGAGACCCAGGGTTTGGACGACTATGCCGTATCACTTCTCGATGGTTCCCGCGAACATCTTGAGGCCATCGATGTCCTTATCTCGTCTGCCAGCGAGAACTGGTCGCTTGATCGCATGCCGGTTGTCGACCGATCCCTTCTTCGCTTGGCAACCTATGAGATGCGTTTCGTTGAGGAGGTTCCCGTCTCCGTCTCCATCAACGAGGCGGTAAACCTTGCCAAGGAATTCGGCGGCGACGACTCTCCTCGCTTCATCAACGGTATTCTTGGCCGTATCGCTACCCAACTGGAAAGCGAGAATGCATAATGGGGGAAGAGGCTCCTCAATCCTTCGAGGACATCAAGCTGCGTCTTGACCAGATCGTAGCTGCTGTCAGCGATGAGGAGCTCCCTCTGGAGGAGGCCTTGAGCCTGTACGAAGAGGCGGTGGGTATAGGGCTTGCTGCCTCGCGTCTCGTGGAAGAGGGAATCGCTGCTCAAACCGAAGCCGCGCAAGGGGCTTCGGACAATGGCGGCAACGTAGAAACCGCAGACTAGGAAGGGGAGTGCAATGACTCGAATCCTCGATTCCATAGATTCCCCTGATAAGCTCAAGCTCCTCACCGATGAGGAGCTTTCCATATTGGCGTCTGAGATCCGTCAGGAGATCATTGAAGTCACCTCGAAGACCGGTGGTCACGTTGCCTCCAGCCTCGGTGCGGTGGACATAATCCTTGCGGTCCATTCGCTCATAGATTCACCGCATGACCGGTTCTTATTCGATGTGGGCCATCAGTCCTATGCCCATATGTTGGTTACCGGTCGTTTGGCTGAATTCCCCACGCTTCGTCAGCACAAGGGACTTTCCGGTTTCCCAAAACCCCACAGCAACCCCCACGACGTGCACCCATCCGGCCATGCGTCCGACTCCCTTTCGGTAGCGTGTGGCTTAGCGAGGGCGCGCGATATGCGTGGGGATAAACAGAACATCGTGGCGCTTATCGGCGACGCTTCCCTTGCCGGTGGAATGGCTTTCGAGGCGCTCAACGACATCGGGCAAGCTCAAACGCCGCTCGTTATCATCCTGAACGACAACGAGATGAGCATTGCGCGCAACGTGGGTGCAATGGCCATGCACCTGGGTGCTTTGCGCGTTACCAGCAATTACCGTAAAAGCCGCGACTCGATGCAGGATTTCATGGAGAACTCCATGGGAATTGCCGGCAAGGCCATGGTCAAGCTCGGCAAGACCGCCAAAGAGTCGCTGAAACAGTTCGTTATGCCCGATACCATGCTGTTCGAGCAGTTGGGCATCGTTTGCACCCCTCCGGTAGACGGGCATGATATCGCCGCGTTGAAACGGACCATAGGCCATGCGCTTGAGAGCGATGTGCCTGTTCTCGTCCATGTGGTAACAAAGAAAGGCGCTGGTTATGCGCCGGCGGAGGCGGAGCCTTCGCGTTTCCACGGGGTAGGTCCCTACGACATTGCCACGGGGACATCGCTTAAGCCCAAGCCAAAGGCGCTAACCTACACTCAGGCATTTACTCAGTCGTTTGCCAAAGAGGCTCGTCTTGATGAGCGCATCTGCGCAGTGTCTGCGGCCATGGTGGACGGCACAGGGTTGCGCGAGTTCGCAACAGCTCATCCTGAGCGCTGCTTCGATGTCGGCATCGCCGAGGGGCATGCGGTCGGTATGGCCAGCGGATTGGCGCTCGGTGGGCAGAAGCCGGTCGTTGCGCTGTACTCTACGTTCTTTCAGCGTGCCGTCGACCAGGCCATCATCAACGTCTCTTTGGAAAACCTCGATGTGGTCTTCGCCATAGACCGAGCTGGCTTGGTTGGCGATGACGGCCCAACCCATCATGGCATGTTCGATATGGCCTTGCTTCGCACAGTGCCGAATATGAGGATCCTTGCTCCATCCAACGAAACCGAACTTGCGCATGCCCTGCATACCGCTCTTCGCTTGGAAGGTCCGGTTGCCCTGCGCTACCCGCGCGGGGAAGCGGTAGGCGCGCCCTTGCCGGACGATGCCCTATCCATGAAGCCGGGCAAATCCCGTATCGCAAGGGAAGGCTCCGATGCGGTAGTTTTGGCGTTTGGCCGAATGGTTCGTTACGCCTGTGAAGCTGCGGATCTGCTCGAGGCCGAAGGGCATTCCGTTCGCGTTGTTGACATGCGCTGGGTTAAGCCCCTCGACAAGGACGCTATTCTCGCTGCCGCTGATACTGGTGTTGTTGTGAGCGTTGAAGATGGCGTTTCGATTGGGGGCGCCGGCGAGGGCGTAGCCGAGGTTATCGCCCTTAGCCAAAAGAATCCCAAGTTGGCGGTTCTTGGCTTGCCCGATCGATTCGTAGCGCAAGGCAAGATCGATCAGCTCTTCGCTGATTGCGGCATCGATGCCCTAGGCATCAGCCAAACGGTTTCCGGCCTGCTGAAAGGCTGATCCTCATTTCCCTACACAGTGCCGACGGCACCACCTCAAGGCTTCAGCCCTATCCTTCATCGAAAGGGTGGGGCTTTTTTGTTTCGGCTCTAAGGTTTTGAGAGGGCTGATTTCCCTTGATATCGCTTTGCTGCCCCAACTTCCAATGGTTGTGTTTCTAGCTTGTTACCCGCTTTGGTCAGAGATGTTACGAGGTTTTTCCGCGCGCGTTAACAAACACCCCTTTGGGATTCTGAACGTGTTATGCGTGCAAAGATCGTCTTGTCGAAAATGTGCTCGAACGAATATTTAGGAGGTATGCACAATGCTTGACACAGGAGCGACCGCATTCATGCTCGTTAGCGCGATGCTGGTCTTTCTCATGACTCCGGGTGTTGCATTTTTTTACGGCGGACTTGCGCGTCGTAAAAATGTGGTCAACACGATGTTCATGTCTTTCGTGATCATTGGAGTAGTTGCTATCGTTTGGATCCTCGCAGGTTGGTCTCTCGCCTATGGCGGCGACGGCTCGAACCCCTTCTTCGGCGGCTTTGATCAGCTCGGTTGCCTGAGCGCGGTATCCGACATGCTTGCCGAGGTCGACGATCCCGGCGACGCAACCTATCCCGCTATCATCGACATTGCCTTCCAGGCGGCATTCGCCACCATCACCGCGGCGATCGTCGGCGGCTCCCTTGCCGGTCGCATGAAGTTCGGTGCGTTCCTGACCTTCATCACCATCTGGATCGTGCTGATCTACGCACCTTTGGCCCACATGGTATGGGGCGGCGACGGCAGCTTCATCGGTGACCAGATCGGCGCTCTCGACTTTGCTGGCGGCGACGTCGTGCATATCAGCTCTGGCTTGACCGGCCTGGTTCTCTGCCTTCTTCTCGGCAAGCGCCGCATCTTCGGTGCAGTCAACCATCGTCCCCACAACGTTCCCTTCGTTGTACTTGGCGCAACCCTTCTGTGGTTCGGTTGGTTCGGCTTCAACGGCGGCTCTGCATTCGCAGCTAACGGAGTTGCTGCCCTTGCCCTGCTCAACACCTTCATCGCCTCTGGCGCTGCAATGATCTCCTGGATGATCGTTGAGTCCGCGAAGACCGGCAAGCCCACCCTTGTTGGCGCAGCTACCGGCCTGGTCGCTGGCCTGGTTGTCATCACCCCCGCAGCTGGCTTCGTTGATCCCTGGGCCGCAATCGTCATGGGCCTCATCGTTTCCCCCATCTGCTACTTCGCGATTTCCTTCTGCAAGTCCAAGATCGGCTACGACGACGCACTCGACGCCTTCGGTTGCCACTGCGTCGGCGGTATCGTTGGCGGCATCCTCACCGGTATCTTCTGCGTGCCCGAGCTGTCCTGGACCGATTTCGGCGGCCTGATCTACACCGGCGACCCCACGCTCCTCGGCGCTCAGTGCCTGGGCATCCTGGTCACCATCGTCTTCGTAGCCGTTGGCTCCCTTATCATCGGGCTTATCGTCAAGGCTATCTTCGGTGGCCTTCGCGTAAGCAAGGAAGAGGAAGCAGCTGGCATGGACATGACGGCTCACAGCGAATCCGCTTACCCCGCATTCATCGGCTTGGACTAATGGAAGGGAGTGAATGATCGATGAAACGTATTGCAGCAGTTGTTCGTCCTGAAAAGCTCGAACCCCTGAAAGAGGCTCTCTTCGAGGCCAAGATCTCCGGCATGACCATCTACCAGGTTCACGGTTGCGGCAACCAGCACGGCTGGAAGGAGTACTTCCGTGGCAGCGAGGTGTTCCTGAACATGATCCCGAAGGTCAAGTTCGAGATCATCGTAGACGATAACCGTGTGGACGAGATAGTGGACCTTATCGTTCGCGTCGCCCGCACCGGCGAGGTTGGAGACGGCAAGATCTTCATCTCTGCCATCGAGAGCGTGGTGCGTGTTCGCACCGGCGAAAAGGACGAAGCAGCGGTCTAATCCTCCCTTTGTGGAACTCAACAACCCAGACGCTGTTAAGTCATAGAAAGGAAGCCCTGGCCTTATTGGCTAGGGCTTCCTTGCGTTGTGCCTCGGCCTTCCCTGAATTGATATGATTAATGGCTCCTATTGGCTGCCGTTCACCGAAAATGCGATATAGTGCAATGGATACAATGATCGATACCAGAAAGGATCGCAAGATGACTCGTAAGATCGCTATCTTCGACACTACCTTGCGCGATGGCGAGCAATCGCCGGGCGCTTCCATGAACTCCGAGGAAAAGCTGGTTATCACGCGTCAGCTACTGCGTCTGAACGTCGACGTTATCGAGGCGGGCTTCCCGGTATCTTCCCCTGGCGACTTCAAGTCTGTTCAGCAGATTGCTGCTGAGGTGGGCGACAAGGCGGTAGTCTGCGCTCTCACCCGCGCGGTCGAGAAGGACATCGACTCCGCTGCTCGCGCTTTGGCAGAGTGCAAGCGCCCGCGCATCCATACCGGTATCGGCGTTTCCCACAGCCATATCTACGACAAGCTTCGCTCCACGCCCGAGAAGATCCTTGAGCGTGCCGTTGCTGCGACGAAGTACGCCAAGAAGTATGTCAACGATGTTGAGTTCTACTGCGAAGACGCCGGCCGTTCCGACTACGAGTTCTTGGCCAAGGTGGTCGAGGCCGTTATCGCCGCTGGCGCCACCGTCGTGAATATCCCCGACACCACCGGTTACTCCCTGCCGGACGAGTTCGGTCGTCGCATCAAGTTCCTCATGGATAATGTCAAGAACGTTGATAAGGCAACCATCTCTGTCCACTGCCACAACGACCTGGGCATGGCCACCGCCCTTTCCTTGGCTGGCGTAGCCAATGGCGCTGGTCAGATCGAGTGCACCATCAACGGTTTGGGCGAACGTGCAGGCAACACGGCCATGGAGGAAGTTGTCATGGCCATGAAGATGCACGGCAAGGAGCTCAATGCCCACACCGACATCAACACGCGCGAATTCGTTCGTGCTTCTCGCCTGGTATCTTCCATTACCGGCTTCGTCGTTCAGCCCAACAAGTCCATCGTGGGCGCAAACGCCTTCGCGCATTCCTCGGGCATTCATCAGGATGGTGTCATCAAGTCGCGCGAAACGTACGAGATCATCGACCCTCGCGAAGTTGGCGCTGGCCAGAGCTCCATCATCCTCTCCGCTCGCTCCGGTCGTGCCGCCCTTCGCCATCGTGTGGAGGCTCTGGGGTATCATCCCGAGGGTCAGGCCTTCGAGGATCTTTACAATGCATTCCTCGACTTGGCCGACAAGAAGAAGGAAGTTTACGATGAGGATCTGGAGTCCCTCCTTGGCGAGCAGGGCCGCAACCAGACCGCGCATTACACCCTCGAGTCCGTTCAAATCTCCTGCGGCAAACCGCTTACGCCTACCGCTACCGTTACCCTCCGCGATACTGAGGGTCGTGATTTCCTTTCTTGTGCAACGGGCACCGGCCCGGTCGATGCCCTTGTGAAGGCTATCAACGAGATCATCGATATCGATAACGACCTCACCGAGTTCTCCGTGCAGAGCGTTACTCGCGGTATTGACGCATTGGGCGAGGTAACCATGCGCGTTTCCTCCTCCGAGGGCGAGGTCTTCACTGGTCGTGGTGCTGATGGCGACATCGTTGTGTCTTCCGCTAAGGCATACCTGAACGCTCTCAACCGCCTTATCTCCCATAACCAGGAAAAGGCAAAGTAACTTGTTCTGTCTCGAGTGTGGGACAAAGATCAACGACGACGAGCTGCAGTGCCCACGCTGCGGCTCGTCTGTCGTTGACATGAAGGCTCGTATCGCGGCTGCTGAGGAGCAGATCGTTTACACGGACGCCGTTTCTCCCTCAAGTACCTCGAAGCTTCCCCTTGTTAAGGATCGTTCCTATCAGGACCGCGATGGCAAGCCGCTCGACCTGTCCCGAGAGGTTGATATCTCCTTTTTGCGCAAAGACGAGACCGACCTTACGGCGATACCCGAGTTGGGTGCAGACGACCCGTTCATCACCATGCCCATGCAGCGCATCGTCGCAGATAGCGGCAAGGTTGTCGCGGATGTGGACAGGGATGCGAAGGTCTACCGTCAAGGGGCCCGTCGGGCACCGTTTCCCATGAAGCCTTTTTTGGGCGGTGTTGTCATTGTCCTGGTCATTCTTGCCGCTTGGAGTTTTGCCCCCCAAATCCAAGAGGCGGTGCAACAGGTTCTTCGGTCTGATTCCGATAAGGCTGTCTCGTCTGTGCCTACGGCCTCGCAGGCCTCCTCATCCGATGCAGACGTTTCAGCGGCTAAGTCGTATACCGAGGAAGATTTCGAATACGACCTTTCCCGTGCCTATCGGGATCTCTCTTCGTGGAGAACAGATGTCGACAACAGGGTAGAGGACCTTGAGGGGTACTTCCTCGTTACCAACATGCAGACGCGGCAGGGCTATGCGGATACCTGCTACGCAACGATCGAGGATATAAGAAGCTCCCGTGAATCGCTTTCGCAGCTTTGCCAGCAGGCCGGTGTCTCCAAGGGAAGCAGCCTGTTCGGAAAGTATCAGCAGATCGATGAGCTGTATGGCTATCTGCTTGATAGGTTGGACGTTGTTGCCCAATGCTGGGAGCTGTCGTTGTCGTACGATAATCCCAAGAGCTACAGCTCCAAGATCCTGTCTCCTCTTGTTGGGGACTTGAGCAACGGCAACTCCATCTCAGAGACGTCGTTCGATAGCCTTTACCCATCGGCAGACCCCGATGCCTAAGTCGGCATGTTCGCTGTCCTCCTTGGTTCTCATACGCCGTCGAAATGGGGTATAGCGCAAATAACGAGCCTGTGTTATAAACATAAGGCGTATGAAAATGCGATTAGCTTTCGATGTTTGGAGGAAGTGGGCCTTGTACCCGCTTCTTTTGTTTGTTCGGGGTATTGAAGGAGGGAACAGGATTGCTCAACGCCAAGGAACGCAAGTTGCTTGAGGCTTTGGAACCCCAGGCCAACGCCCATAATCTGGAGGTAGTCACGGTGGAGCTCATCGGCTCACGCAAGGCTCCTACTATCCGCGTGTATCTTGATTGCGAAGGCGGCATCGGCTTCGATGAGCTTGCTGCATCGCAGAGGTGGGTTGGCGAGCTTATGGATGAGCTCGATCCTTTTCCCGGCGCGTACACCCTGGAAGTTTCCTCTCCTGGGATCGATCGCCCTTTGCGAACTCCCCAGCACTTTGATCGATTTGCTGGAGAGAGAGTCCAGGTCACATTGGCGCAGCCCTATGAGGGACGCAGCAAATGGACTGGCATCCTTAAAGGTATGGGGAAGGATGCAGTGCTCATCGAAGTAGACGATCAGCAGTTCGCTCTTCCTTTCGATCGCATCAAGAAAGCCCATGTTATCGGCACTATAGATTTCAACGGGTAGAAAGGACCCTCTACTATGGCAACATCAGAATTGATCGAAGCTTTGCAGGCATTGGCCCATGAGCGCAAGATCGACGAGTTCTACCTTATCGAGCGCCTTGAAGCGTCCTTGGCCAAAAGCTATCAGAATATTCTCGATTTGGAATACGATGCCCGAGTGACCATTGACCGCAACAGCGGCAAGATCTACGTGTACGAGCTTGTTCCTGTTGGCGAACCCGATGAGGAAACCGGTGAGTACACCGAGTTCGAGGAGCGCGACGTTACCCCCGACGACGTTAGCCGTATAGCTGCGTTGAATGCCAAGAACGTTATCGGCTCCATCGTTCGCGATGCCGGTCGCCAGTCCATCTATGAGGAGTTCTCTTCCCGAGTTGGCGATCTGGTTACGGGCACGGTTCTGCAAGGAACGCCCGACTTCACCATCATCAAGATCCGCGATGGCGTAGAGGCGGAATTGCCCCATTACGATCTGAAGCGCAATCCGGGCGAGCGCAATGAGCGTCCCCGCAATGAACACTATCGTCACAATCAGCGTCTGAAGACGTTGATCGTCGAGGTTCGTGACCCTAGCGCAGACGAGCCCCGCGGCCGCGGGGAGCATACGCGCCCCTCTATCGTGGTGTCACGTACCCACCCCGACCTAATCCGTCGTCTTTTCGAGATTGAGGTTCCTGAGATCTACGACGGCTTGGTTGAGATTAAGTCCATTGCCCGCGAGCCGGGCGAACGCTCCAAGGTCGCTGTTTCCTCCCGCGAGTCCAACCTTGATCCGGTAGGCGCCTGCGTTGGCCCGAAGGGCTCCCGTGTGCGTATGGTTGTGGAAGGCCTTCGCAACGAGCGCGTTGACGTGATCCAATGGAACGAGGACCCGGCTGTCTATGTGGCCAATGCTCTTTCGCCTGCCCGTGTGACCCGCGTGGATATCGACGAGGAGAACAACTACGCAACGGTCATCGTCCCTGACGACCAGCTCTCCCTTGCCATCGGCAAGGAGGGGCAGAATGCCCGATTGGCTGCCCGCCTTACCGGTTGGCATATCGATATCAAGTCCGCATCGTTTGCCGGCGAGCCCCTGGTCCCTGATGCGTCTTTGATCGATGACGAGCCTGAAGACGAGTTTGAAGACGGGTTGTGCGCCTACACCAACGAAGACGGCTCCCGTTGCCGCAATCATGCACGTCCTGGCTATCGCTACTGCGGTATCCATGCTGCATTGGAGGAAGGGGAGTAGGCTTGGCGAACGTGGCCGGAAAAGTGCGTCAGCGTACCTGCGTGGTATGCAGGGGTGCGGGTGCGAAGGACTCGCTTCTTCGGATCGTCCGCACGCCTGAGGGCAAAGTTGCCTACGACCCTACTGGTCGTATGAACGGTCGCGGAGCTTACCTGTGCAGCGTAGCCTGTCTTGAGAAGGCCATGAAAACCAAGCGCCTCGATTCGGCGCTCAGAACGAAGTTGACAGAAGATGATTGCGAGCGCATCGCCCAGCAGCTGCGCTCTGCGCTCTCGAACGAGGATGAGTAGACGGGAGAACCATATGCCTGGCATGCGAGTACATGAATTGGCAAAGGAATTCAATATGACCAGCAAGGAGCTGCTCGATCGTTTGGCGGAGCTGAAGATCCCCGCCAAAAGTCATGCCAGCATTCTCCAGGACGCCTATGTGCAGAAGGTTCGCAAGAGCCTAGAGCCTGAGATCAAGCAGCGTGCCGGCAAGCTTGAAGACGAGGAAGCCAAGAAGCTTGCTGAATCGAAGGCTAAGGAAGAGGAGCGCAAGGCCGAGGAAAAGGCCGAGCGCCGCGCCGCAATGGAGAAGGAGCGCGAGGCTCGCGAGGCTGAGCGCGCTCGCCGCGAGGAAGCGAAGGCCAAGGAATCGGAGGAAAAGCCGAAGCGCAAGATCTCCTCTTCCCCGTTCGAGAGCTTGGCCTCCCAGATAGAGCGCGAGCGCGCTCGCGTTGAGCGCGAGAAGGCGGAGGCCCATGAGCGCGCCATCGCTGCGGCCCGTGCGGCTGAGGTGGCCAAGAAGCAGGCAGTCGAGCAGGCTCTGCATAATCGTGGTCGCAAGCATGCCAAGCCTGCCGAGGCGCCGGCCAAGAAGCAGCACAAGGCCGCCCCGGCCCCCACATCCAGCTTCTCGTCGCTTCTTGACCAGATCAACGCCGAGCAGCAGCGTCTGCAGAACCAGAAGGCTGAAGCGGCTGCGGCTAAGAAGAACGCGCGCGGTGGTAAAGGCAAGAAGGGTCAGCGCAAGGGTTTCGAGCCCTCCGTTCCCGAGCTTGAGCTTGGCTCTGCCGCGCAACCTGAAGACCGCTATGCCCAGATGGCCGTTCAAGCCGAGAAGCTTCAACGCGACAAGGTTCTGGCAGAGGCTCGTGCAGCTGTAGAGGCTGCTTCCCACGACGGCCAGGGTCGCCGCAAGAAGCGCAAGGAAAAGCGCGAAGCGGAGGCACGTGAGCGCGCCGAGCAGGAGGCATTGCAGAAGGGCCTCGATCCCACGCTCGTCCTGGACGATTCCGTGGTTGAGATCCCCCAGGGTGCCACGGTGGCCCAGTTCGCTGAGCTGGTCGATGTTTCCCCGAACGACGTTATCAAGCGCCTGTTCCTTCTGGGCAGCCCGCTTACCCTTACCCAGACCATGGGCGACGATCTGGTCGAGCTCATCGCAGACGACCTGAACCGCAAGGTTCGCGTTGTTTCCCCTGAGGAAGAGTTTGCGGTTGTGTACCACGACTCCGAAGAGGATTTGAAGCCCCGTCCGCCGGTTGTTACGGTCATGGGCCATGTTGACCACGGCAAGACCTCTCTGCTTGACGCTATTCGCGATACCGGCGTTGCCGAGGGCGAAGCTGGCGGCATCACCCAGCACATCGGCGCATCCGTCGTCAACATCAACGGACGCCAGATCACCTTCATCGATACCCCCGGCCACGAGGCGTTTACCGCTATGCGTGCTCGTGGTGCCCAGGTCACCGATGTTATCGTCCTCGTTGTTGCCGCCGACGACGGCGTTATGCCCCAGACCGTTGAGGCGATCAACCACGCTAAGGCTGCCGAGGTTCCGATCGTGGTTGCCGTCAACAAGATCGACAAGCCCGGTGCCACGCCCGATCGTGTTCGCCAAGAGCTTACGGAATACGGCATCATCCCCGAGGAATGGGGCGGCCAGAACATGTTCGTAGACGTTTCTGCCAAGAAGCGCCTGCATATCGATGACTTGCTTGAAACCATCCTGCTTCAGGCCGATGTTCTTGAGCTGAAGGCGAATCCCGATGCCCTGGCTTCCGGCTTCGTTATTGAGGCTAACCTGGACAAGGGGCGCGGTCCTGTCGCGACCATGCTTATCAACCGCGGTACGCTCCATCCTGGCGATGTGGTTGTTGCGGGCACTTCCTACGGTAAGGTTCGTGCGCTCATCGCTCCTCGCGGCAACCATGTGGATGCTGCCAAGCCTGCCGACCCGGTAGAGATCCTTGGCTTGAACTCCGTTCCTACCGCGGGCGATGAGTTCCGCGTGTTCGAAGATGAGCGTGATGCCCGTCGTTTGGCTGAAGAGCGTGCCCTTCGTGCCCGCTTGGCTAAGCAGGAGGATCGTTCGCACATGAACCTCGACGATCTGTTCAGCCGTATCGAAGAGGGCAAGACCACCGATCTGAACCTCGTGGTCAAGGCCGACGTTCAGGGCTCCATCGAAGCGTTGCGCGATGCGTTCTCGAAGATGGACCAGTCCGAGGTCAAGATCAACATCATCCATGCTGCCGTCGGCGGCATCACTGAGACCGACGTCACCTTGGCGGCGGCATCCGACGCCATCATCATCGGCTTCAACGTTCGTCCTACCGGCAAGACCCGCGATGTGGCCGAGCGCGAGAAGGTCGATATCCGTCTGTACCGTGTTATCTACCAGGCTATCGAGGACATCAACGCTGCACGCGTCGGCCTGCTTTCGCCTGATATCGTGGAGCAGGATACCGGCATCGCCGAGGTACGCGACACCTTCAAGGTGCCGAAGGCCGGAACCGTTGCCGGCTGCTACATCGTCGAAGGCGAGCTTTCCCGTGACGACAAGGTTCGCATCGTTCGCGATGGCACGGTTATCTACGAAGGCAACATCGCTTCTCTGCGTCGATTCAAGGACGATGTGAAGACCGTTGCCCGTGGTTACGAGTGCGGTATCGGCATCGAGGGCTATCAGGATATCAAGGTCGGCGACACCATCGAGGGCTACAAGGTCGTGGAGATCGAGAGGACCGAGTAATGAAACAGGGTTCTTCCAGCCGTAAGGTCAACGAGCAGGCCCGTGAGGTTATTGCCGGCATCCTCCTGTTCGAGATCAGCGACCCTCGCCTGAACATGGTCACGATCACCGCATGCGAGGTGAGCTTCGATCGCTCGGTTGCCAATGTGTACTACACCACCGAGCCCTCTCGCTATGTCGAAACCGCTGCTGCTTTCCAGGCGGCAGCTGGTCGCATCCGCTCTCTGATGGCGAAGAAGCTCTCCTGGCGTGTTGCGCCGGAGCTGCGCTTCATGCTGGACTCCAGCGTTGACGAGGCGGAGCGCATTGCCAACGCCCTGGCCCGAGATGCCGCTAGGAACCGTTCAACCGAAGAGGATTAATGCCTACCCCCCAAACCAATACCACGCTTCCCGAAATCGCCGAGCGCCTTCTTGCGCTCGACGATTTCGTCATCTGCGGTCATGTGAATCCCGATGGGGATTGCCTTGGATCTCAGCTGGCGCTTATGCATGCATTGCGCAAGCTGGGCAAACGCGTCAGCTGCGTTTTGGCTAAGCCCGATCCCGTTCCTGCGAACCTGACCTTCCTGCCGGGCGCTTCCGAGTTGGTTGCCGGCTGCGATTTCAACGATGCCTGCAGCGTTTTCATCGCCGTCGATGTTCCGACGGTGGAGCGCTTGGGTACGGCTGCACCGTTGCTGGGAAAGGCAGTGTCGACGTTTACCATCGACCACCATGCGGTCGATTCCCGCATGTCCGACTACAGCTACACTGACGCTGATTCCCCTTCCGCCAGCATGCTCGTGTGGCAGGTTTGCAAGCTTCTCGATGCCGTCACCCCTGAATCGGCTCAATGCGCCCTTACCGGTTTGATCACTGACACCGGGCGTTTCGCCTTCCAAAATACCACCGCTCAGTCGTTTGTCGTTGCTGCGGAGATGATGGAAGCGGGCGCCGATCCGGTATCCATCAACCGCGAGTTTTTCCAGAACCGTACGCTTGCCAGCATCAGGTTGGAGAGGATCGTCATCGAGAAGATGACTTTGCGCCATGACGGCCGCTTGGCTGTATCGAGCCTTACAAAAGCTGATTTCGCCGAATGCGGTGCTGTCAAAGCCGATGCCGAACCGTTGATCGACATCCTGCGATCAATCAATGGCGTTCGCGTTGCCCTGATCTTGCGCGAGAGCGGTGCTGGCGAGATCCGGGGAAGTATGCGTGCAAAGGATGATTCAACCGATGTGTCTCAGGTTGCCAGAAGATTCGATGGCGGTGGTCACAAGGCTGCTGCCGGCTTCACCTTCTATGGCTCTTTGGAAGATGCGCTCGTGCAGGTTGTCGATGCTATAGATGAACTGTCCTTTCCCGCTGACGCAAGGTACGGTGCATAAGATGGCCAAACGTGGAGCCTCCGGGCTAAGCCGCTTGGTTGCGGTCAACAAACCCATTGGCATGACTTCGCATGACGTGGTTAACCGATGCCGCAAGATCTTCAACGAGCGACGGGTGGGCCATACCGGCACGCTCGATCCGCTGGCTTCTGGCGTGCTGGTTGTCTGCGTTGGGCCGGCAACGCGCCTTGATGCCTACATGGAAGGACACGGGAAGCGCTATCGCATGGGTGTTCGCTTCGGCATCGGGACTGAAACCGATGACGCTGAAGGTGCCGTCTCGAAAGTGCTTCCCGTTCCCTCGCGCGTTTTCGATGAGGGTTTTGCCCGTGAATACGTTTCCTCGCTGGTTGGCAAGGGAACGCAGGTCCCTCCCGTCTACTCGGCCATCAAGGTGAATGGGCGCAAGTCCTATGAAGCAGCGCGAAAGGGATCGATCATCGATCTGGAGCCGCGCGAATTCGAGGTTTTCGATGCGGAGCTCAACGAGGTTCGCGAGATCGTTGATCCCGAGGGGCGCCGACTTTCCGAATGGGTTGTGGAGATGAGCGTTTCCAAGGGAACCTATATGCGCGCTATCGCGCGTGATATGGGGCGCGACCTTAAAACCGCCGCTCATGTTTCCTCATTGGAGCGAACGATTGCCGGCACGGTCTCACTCGAAGAGTGCTACACGCTCGATGAGCTTCAGGAAAACCCCGATGGTGCGCTGCTTGACCCTCTCCGTGTGCTGGGGGTTCGCTATGCCTTTGTCCGTGACCATCTTGCCGAGAGCGTTGCGAACGGGGCTTTCCTTCAAGGTGATGCGCTGTCCCTGAACGAGCCCATCAGGGTAGATCTGTTCGCGCCCTGCGCTTGCACTACGAGCGTATTCGCTTCTCCCGATCCACCCCGCGATGGGGAAGTGGTTGGCGTAGTCTCTGCCAACCACCTCAAGGCATTGTACGAGTACTATGAGTCCGAGCATCGCTACCGTTGCCGATGCGTGTTTTCGATAGGTGTAGAACGTGGCACAGCTTTATAAGGTCGATGATAAGTTCGATCATTCCTTGTTCGAGAATTCCTCTTGCGCTTTCGGCGTCTTCGATGGCGTCCATAAGGGTCATCAGTACCTTTTGTCCTGCGCTCAGGAAACAGCGCGCGAAACCGGCGGTCAGTCCATTGCGCTGACGTTTGATATCGACCCTGATGAGATCTTCCATCCTGATCGCCTGCGCAAGCTTCTCAGCAACGAGCGCCGTATCCGCCGCTTGATGGAAAGCGGCGTTGACGCTGTCGTTGTCCTCCCTTTCACTCGCAACTTCGCCGCTTTGAGCCCTGTGGAGTTTCTTGCCAAGACATTCAACGGCCATGCTCCCGCGCATCTGCATGTCGGCCTGGATTTCCATTTCGGAGCCAAGGCGGCTGGCACTGTTTCCGACTTGGGGGAATGGGGTGCCGAAACGGGAACGCACATCGATGCCCACAACCTGCAGAGTGCCGACGGCGCTCCCATTACCGCTACGCGCATCCGCAAGCTGCTCGGTGTCCATGACTTGGATGAAGCCGAAAAGCTTCTGGGCAGGCGTTTCTCCCTGGTGGAGAAGGTTCGTCCAGGCCGTGGCGAAGGTGCTGATATGGGCTTCTCTACCGCCAACCTCTATATTGAGCCTGAGCGCCGCGTCCTTGGCGAAGGCGTGTACGCGGCTTATGTCATCGTTGATGGCCAGCGGTACCGTGCGGCTGTTTCAATGGGTGTCTCGCCGGTGTTCAAGGATGCTACCGATGCAACCTGCGAGGTTCATATCCTTGACTTCGACAAGGACATCTACGGCGAGGATATTGAGGTTGAGTTCGTCGAGTTCCTTCGCCCCATGATCAAGTTCGACAGCACCGAAGAGCTCATCCGTACTGTTATGGGCAATATAGAATACTGCCGCAGCCTGCCTCTGTAGCAGGCTGCCTCTGTACGCGAAAGGTTTTGCCGATAATCTCAGACGAGGACATACGCAAGGTTCGAGAAGCCAACGATTTGGTTGAGCTCTTCGGCGAGCGCGCCGTTATGCGGCAGCGTGGTAAGGACTTTTGGTGCTGCTGTCCGTTCCATCAGGAGAAAACTCCCTCATGCAAAGTGGATTCGGTATCTCAGACCTGGCATTGCTTCGGCTGCGGCGAGGGCGGCGACATCATCTCCTACGTCCGCAAGCTCGACGATGTCGATTTCATCGATGCGGTACGCTTCCTTGCCAGAAGGGCGGGAATTGAGCTCTCGGAGTCAGCCCAGGCAACGAAGGCGCATAGCCAGAAGGCGCGCTTGAGGGCTGCGTGCGCAGAGGCCGCCAACTATTACCATACGCTGCTGATGCGCTCTTCCGATGAGGGAGCCGCTGCCGCCCGCGCTTACCTTGGTGGACGCGATTTGGGCGGCAACGTCCCCGAAAGGTGGTGTTTGGGATATGCGCCGGGACGTCGAAAGCTGGTCACCCATCTGCGTTCTTTGGGCTACAGCGACAAAGAGCTCGTCGAGGCGAACCTCGCTGTTAGGGGACAGCAGGGAGTGAACGACCGCTTTTTCAACCGGGTGATGTTTCCCATCAACGATTCGCGCGGGGACTGCATCGCGTTCGGCGGCCGCGTCATTGGCCAAGGGGAGCCAAAGTACCTGAACACCGGCGACACCCCTGTCTTCCATAAGTCTGAGGTGCTGTATGCCCTCGACAAGGCTAAAGCACGCATGGCCAGCACAGGGGATGCCATAGTCGTAGAGGGCTATACCGACGTGATCGCTCTCCATGAGGCTGGTTTCCCCAACGTTGTTGCCACGTTGGGGACCTCGTTGACGCGGCAGCATATCCGCCTGCTGTCCCATCATGCGAAGAAGCGCATCATCTACCTGTTCGATGGAGACGAGGCAGGTCAGCGTGCTGCCGACAGGGCCTTGCAGTTCATCGATTCTTCGATCACCCCTGAAGCTGGGGTGACGCGCGTCGATCTTTGCGCTATCACGTTGCCGGACAACATGGACCCTGCGGAGTTCATTGCGGCTAGGGGTGCCGAGGCGTTTTCGCAGGTTCTCGATGGCGCCGTGCCGCTTATCAAGTTCGGTATAGACCGGCGCTTGGCGCATCATGACCTAACTTCTCCCGAGGGTAGGGCCCGAGCCACCGCAGAGGCCCTTTCGGTCTTGGCTCCCATCAAGGACTCCCTTTTGGCAAAGGATTATGCGGTCTACATCGCAAGCAAGGTGCATAGTCGCGAGCAGGACATCCTCGATCGCCTGGCAGGCCTGAAGGCTCCTACGGTGGTGGACATGGATTCGCGCCGCGGGAATGTGGTTCCGGCTTCCAGGCGCCGCCGTTTGAGTGATTTGCCTCCCGCAGAGCGTAATCGTATCCGCAGCGAGCGCGAGTTCCTGAGCCTTTGCGCCCAGAATCCCGCCATGGTGCCCGAGTTCGTTAACGAGCTGGGCCAGACCGAGTGGCACGAGCGTGTCCATGGCGAACTTGCGCAGGTGCTTATCGATTTGGTTGTCGAGAATGCCGATATCACGGTTGCCGACCTTATCATGCGCGCCCAATCCCGGTGCAAATACGCTTCCCGCATACTCACCTCCTCTTCCTTGCCTTCTGGCGCTCCAGCGCATGACACGTTGCGTTTCTTGTCCGATGAGCTTGCCATAGGGGACATGGAAGCGGCGGTAGCGGCCATGAGATCGCAGATGGACGCGGCCCAAACCCCTGAAGAGCAGGATATGGTGTTTCAGAGCATCCTTATGGTGCAAAGCGAGCTCAACCGTTTGCGCAAAGGCCATGCTGCGACGGAATAGCTGAATCCGGCGCCTTTTGCGCTGGTATACTCAATCATTGCGATAATTCCTGCTGCGTTCCATTCATTCGCAGCTTACGTACGAATATGGAAGGGTGCACCATGAGATCCATGAACATCGTTCTTTCGCCCGACCCGATGCTCCGCCAGATATGCGAGCCATGCAGGATCGGTGACAGATCATTGAAGAAACTCGCAAAGCAGATGCTGCATACCATGTACGCCAACAACGGCTGCGGTTTGGCGGCCCCGCAGGTGGGTTTGGGGATCCGTTTGGTTGTCATCGACTGCTACGACGGGCCGGATGACTCTTCGAATCCTCTTGTTCTGGTGAACCCAGAGGTCGTCGAGCGCAAGGGCGAAATGGTGACAGCCGAAGAGGGCTGCCTATCCATCCCCGGGATCTCTGTTCCCATTGAACGGCACGAGATCTCGCGTGTTCGCTTCTACGACCTCGACGGCAACCAGGTTGAGCTTGAGAGCGGTGGGCTGTTGGGTCGCTGCTTCCAGCACGAGATCGACCATCTCGATGGCATAACCCTGTTCGAGTCGTGTAAGCCGATGGACCGGGTGAAGGCGCTCCACGACTACAACATTGCGCTGGCCAACGGCGCCAAGCCGGGGGAGACCGAATAGCATGCGCGTTGTTTTCATGGGCACACCTCAGTTTGCTGCCGTGGTGCTGGAAGCCCTTCTTGGCTCTGAACACGAGGTTGTGGGCTGCTTCACTCGGCCCGACGCGGTTCGCGGACGCGGTAAGAAACTGGTTCCTTCGCCGGTCAAGGAAACGGCTCTTGCGGTAAACGTACCTGTTTACGGCTTCTCGTCGCTGCGTTCCGACGAGTCGTTCCAGGCACTATCCGACCTGGCCCCCGATGCAGTATGCGTTGCTGCTTACGGGGCGATTCTTCCGCCGCGCGTCCTTGAGCTGCCGCGCTTCGGCTGCTTGAATGTGCATGGGTCGCTGCTTCCCCGATGGCGCGGTGCGGCTCCTGTGGAGCGCGCGATACTCGCTGGCGATGAATTCGCCGGCGTGGGCATCATGCGCATGGAAGAGGGGCTGGACACCGGCGCGGTTTGCCACGAGCGCAAGGTTGCCATCGGCGATGCGGGGGCAGAGGAGCTTACCCTCAAACTTGCCCAGGTTGGCGGCCAGGCACTGGTTGCCGCCTTGGACGAACTGGAGTCAAAGGGCACCCTTCCTTGGCGCGAGCAGCCCGCGGAAGGCATCGAGTACGCCGAAAAGGTGGAAAAGGGCGAGCTCGACATCAATCCGAGCATGAGTGTGCTCGATGCCCTGCGCCACGTGCGCGCCTCGAGCGAGAGCCATCCCTGCCGGTGCAAGGTTTCGGGCAAGGGTGTCTCTGTGCAGGCTGCATCGCTTGTGCCGCAAGATCCCGAGCATTGCCTTTCTGCTGGCGAAGTTGGTTTTTGGTCGAAAAAGTTGTTCCTGGGCTTCGATGACGCACAGGATTGTTTGGAATTGACGCTGGTCAAGCCCGATGGAAAGAAGTCGATGGAGGCCAAGGCCTTCGCGGCAGGAATCCAGGGCATAAAGCAGGGCGGCGTAGAATGGCAGGAGATTCATGGATAACGAGAACAGCGTTGGAAAGCCCCGCTCCCACAAGGGTTCGTCTAGGCCTTCGGGCAACGGCAAGGGCGGATACAAGGGCGGCAAGCCCGCTTCGCAGGGAAAGGGGGGCTCTCGCGGCTTCAGCAAGCAAGGCGGAAAGCCGGGCTTTCGTGACGGCAAGCGCACCGGCGGCAAACGCTACGGCCAGGGATCCGGAAGGCCCCGCAGCGGTGGCTACCGCCATGACGATGATCGCCGTTCTTCGGGCAACGCCGGTCGCGGCGCGGAAGACCGCGGCTATCGCAGCAAGCCGGCAAGCGATCGCACCGAAGGCGGCTACAAGGGCAGCTACCGCGGGGGAGACCGCAATCGCAGGCCTTCGGGGAAGTTCAATGGGCATGGCAAGCCCCGTGATGGCTTCAAGCGCAACCGCAACGAAGGCGATAATTTCTCCCGCAAGGGCGGCAAGCCCGGCTTCAAGAATCGCGATCGCTTCGAAGGGAAATCCGATACCGGCAGCGAACAGCGTAAATCTACTGGTTTCCGTGGCTTCGAGAACACCCGTAACCCAGAAGGCACGAAGAGCCTGGGGTACCGCGCCGGCCAGGGAAAGCCGAAGAGCCAGGGCAAGTGCTTCACCAAGGCAACCCCTGCTCGCCTGCTCTCGCTCGAGGT
>CAVIKC010000003.1:0-73841 GCA_963643405.1 Succinivibrio sp. | reverse complement strand
CGTTCCAGGAGACCACCAAGGTCCTGACCGACGCTGCCATCGAGGGCAAGGTCGATACGCTGCAGGGCCTGAAGGAAAATGTCATCATCGGCAAGCCTATCCCGGCCGGCACCGGCCTGAAGCGCTACCACGATGTGGGTCTTACCTACCGTGGCGTGCCGGTGGACCGCGTGGACTCCGAGCGTCTTCCCGACTCTGCCCCCGAGGCACTGCGCGAGATCGAGGAATTGCTGCCCCAGCCGCAGGATTGGTCGCTTGATGGCGACGGCTACCTGGGCGCCGGCTCCGATTACTCCAGCTATTTTGCCTCTATCGCCGCGGGCTACCGTGCGAACAACCTCTCCGATGAGGATGCCCGCCTGTACGTTTACGACGATCTGGGCGTGTCCCAGCGCTGGGCCAACAAGTTCTCCGAGGCGGGAATCGAAACTGTTGCCGACTTGGTTGGCCACAACGAGGACGACCTGCTTCGTATCGAGGGCATTGGCACCAAGGCCATCGAGGAGCTGAAGGAAGGTCTGGAGAAGCATGGTCTTCTGCATGTGATCGAGGACGACCTCTCTGCTTCGCGCGATGACATGAGCCAGCTGCTTGACATGGTGTTCTCTCCGGACGATACCGTGCTCATCGGCGGCGACCAGCCTGCAACCTTCAACACCGAAGGCGAGGACATGCTGGGCGAGGCTCTGCCCCCGCGCTCCTACCAGCGCAACCTCGAAGAGCTTGACGCGCTTCTGGGATCCTCCGACCTGGGCTTCCATAGCACCAGCGCCGCCGAGGAATCTTCGAGCAGCGAGGAATAGCAATAAGCTTTTCGCAAGCTGAAACCAAGGCGCGTCCCCAGATGGGGGACGCGCCTTTTTTGACTGCAGGCATTGGGTTAAGGTTGGGGGCAAGAGCTGAGTTGGCGCGAAGTGGCAGCTTGCGACTCGGGGAAGCGAGCTCTCGTAAGCGGGATGTCCTGTTGCCTGGGCAGGCGGTCTTTTCCATATGTCCAATTCGTTGGAGGACAGGCTTGTCTCTTAACTGCATTTGGCCATGAGAGCTGAGACCGCCTGCACCTGCCCGTGCTATCCTGAGAGCCGCTAAATCTATGAAAGGCTAGAACCATGTCTAACGGTAAAACCTATCTTTCCGACAATCGCCCTGCCCCTGAAAGCCAGATCGGCGCTTCCCTTGAATCTCTGGCCAAGACCATCCACGAGCGTCGCACTGCCGGGGAGGGAAGCTACACTTACCGCCTCCTTTCTGGAGACATCGATACCCTGCTGAAGAAGGTTGCCGAAGAGGCTCACGAGGCCACCCTCGCTGCCAAGGACGTGGTGTACAACGAGGGCGATGATGCCCAGGTGAACCACCTTCGCTACGAAGCTGCCGATGTGGTGTACCACCTCATGGTTCTACTGGAGCGCTGCGGCATCGGCTTGGACGAGTTCGCCGCCGAGTTGAATACTCGCATGACCGAAGAGGAAATCGCCGAGCGAGGGGGCGTGGTGCTGTTGAAGCCCGAGTACGTGAATCGCGGCAACCATGTAGAGAAATAGGCATCCGTAGATTGGCCTTGCAAACCTGCGCGGTTGAGGTATATTGAATTAGCTTGTCTCGCCTTGGTCGGAAACCAAGGCACAGAAGGAGAACCAATGAAGAACGACATCCATCCCGAATACGTTGATTGCACGGTCACCTGCACCTGCGGCAACAGCTTCCAGACCCGTTCCACGAAGTCGGAGATCCGCGTTGACATCTGCAACGCCTGCCATCCCTTCTTCACCGGCACCCAGAAGCTGATCGACTCCGGCGGACGCGTACAGCGCTTTGCTGATAAGTTCGGTGCTGCTACCGAGACTGTTGCCGCTCGCCAGGCCGCTAAGAAGGCCGAGCGCGCTGCTGCTGTCGAGGCTGCAGAGGCCGCTAAGAAGGCCGAGCGCGAGGCTAAGGCCGCTGCTAAGGCCGCACGTGCTGCCGAGTATGCCAAGAAGGCCGAGGAAGAGGCTGCTAAGGCTGCCGCTGAGGCCGAGGCTGCCGCTGCTGAGGCTCCTGCTGCAGAGGAAGCCCCTGCTGCAGAGGCAACCGAGGCTCCTGCCGAGGAGAAGGCTGCCGAGTAGCAGCTATCCTGCATACGCATTCAGGTTGGGCGCCCTGCGGGGCGCCTTTTTTCTGCCTGATCCAGCTATCCGCCCGCTAATGAAGGAGGTGAGGGCTATGTCGAAGAAGCGCAATCGCAAGAAGCTTCCCACTGCTGCCGGTGTTGTTTGGCGCCAAAGTGCAGAGGAGGCCACGCTTGCATCCAAGCCACTGTACAACGGTTACGCCTGCGGTCACGGTGCGCATGGTAGTAAGAAGTATCAACGGCCGAAGGTTAAGCAGGCCTGGAAAAAGCAGATACGACAGGAAGGAGCCCCACGGGGCTCCTTCCTTTTTGGGCGTATCTGTATCGAGGCGTGTTCTTTCACCACCTATTGGCGTGTTCTTTCCAGTCAGACGGTCTTATCTGACGGGGTTGGTCGGGGCATTTCGCTATCATGGCGCTTGAAGAGAAAGGACAAGCCCTATGAACGTAGAGCTTCTGCAATACCCTGAGAACCCCGAGCGTGCCGTGGCAACCGCTGCGCGCCTGTGCTACGCGCCGGTGGGGGCGAAAGAGCTGATGGAGACCATGCCGCCCGAGCGCGTGCAGAGCGTGCTTTCCACCATCATGAAGTCGGGGCATTTCTCCACGCTGGAGCATGTGAGCTATACCTTCGCGGTCGATGGCGTTTCGCGCGCCCTTACGCATCAGCTGGTTCGCCATCGCTTGGCAAGCTTCAACCAGCAGTCGCAGCGCTACGTGAAGTTCGCGGGCGACGTGCAGGTGGTGAAGCCTCCCACGGTTGCTGCGTCCAAAGAGGCCGAGCAGGTGTTCGACGAGGCCATCAGTGCCGTGGTAGACGCCTACCACAAGTTGCTTGAAGCCGGTGTTCCCGCAGAGGATGCGCGCTACCTGTTGCCCAATGCTGCGGAAACGAAGATCGTTATCACCATGAACATCCGTGAGCTGCTGCATTTCCTCAGCCTGCGTTGCTGCAACCGTGCGCAGTGGGAGATCCGCGAGATGGCTCATCGCATGTTGGAGCTGGTGCGTCCTACTGCTCCGTATATCTTCATGGATGCCGGCGCCCCTTGCGTGCGCGGTAACTGTCCGGAAGGGAAGATGAGCTGCGGCAAGCCTTACCCCAGGGTAGAAAGGAACTAGCGGTTATCCATGGCGAAGGGCAGCGACCTTAAGCGGGCATTCTCTGAAGACGGAAGCAACCGCACCCATATCGGCGGGCAGGCGCTGATCGAGGGCGTTATGATGCGCGGCAGGCTGAACTGGGCGGTTGCGGTGCGCGAGCCCGATGGCAACATGCACTCCGAGGAGCATCCGCTTTCCAAGAAGGGTGCGCGCCCCAAGTGGTTCTCGTGGCCGTTGGTGCGCGGATGCGTGGCACTGGTCGATTCGCTGGTGCTGGGCTTCAAGGCGCTTGAGATCGCCGCAAACCACGCTTTCGCCGACGAGGAAGAGGAAGCGCAAGAAGCGGCCGAAGAGGCTCTTACCGGTGGGCTGTGCATCGATGGCGATGACGAACCTTTCTTCGGCAAAGGCGAGATGACGATTTCGCTGGTACTGGGCTTGGTGCTGGGCGTTGGCCTGTTCATCTTGCTGCCCGCCTTTGCTTCAAACCTGCTGGTGGGCGAATACGAGCAGAGCCCCCTTGCCTGGAACATCGTTGACGGCGTTATGCGCGTTGCGATCTTCGTGTTCTACGTATGGCTTATCGGGCGCATGTCCGACATAAAGCGCATGTTCTCGTACCACGGCGCCGAGCACAAAACCATCCACTGCTACGAGCATGGGCTTGAGCTCACGCCGGAAAACGCGCGTCAGTTCCCGCGCTTGCACGTTCGCTGTGGCACGGCGTTCCTTATCATGGTGATGATCATCGCCATCTTGGTGTACACCATCATCCCGTTGAACCTTCTCATTGCCAGCTGGGGCATCAACGGCCCGGCGGCGTTTGCCCTGCTTATTGCCGTGCGCATCCTGTTCATGCCGTTGATTGCCGGCATATCCTATGAGATCACCGTGAAGTGGGCGGGCAGCCGCCCTGACAACCCGTTGGTGCGCGTGGTGCTGTGGCCGGGCATGCAGATGCAGCGGCTTACCACCAACGAGCCCGATGACTCCATGCTCGAATGTGCCATCGAGGCCATGCGCCTGGTGGTCCAGCGCGAAGAGGCCGAAATGGCGAAAGGGGCTGGCAGCGCGGTGTTCTGGCCTTAAGTCGGCTGGTCGGGCCGTGCAGGCGGCCTGGTGCGGTGGCCTGCGGTGCGCTGAAGACCGAATGCGATCCGGATAAGCTGATGGGACAGGTGGCCGAGGACCGGAAGCGCGGTATGCCATCGTCTTGATTGGAGGTTTCATGACTCGATCGAATGAAGCAGAATCGGCACCTGCCCGAGCATCTAGCCCTGCGCCCATCCTTACTGAGGAGCTGCTGGAACGCCTTCTGTCCTGCTCCAGCATGGATGATTTCCTGCAGGAAGCCGAGCCTGCAGATCGCTCTTTGGCAGAATACCTGTATGAGCTTCTTGCCGCCCATGGCCTGAAGCGCGCCCAGGTGGTTCGTGCATCGGGTCTCAACGCTACCGTGGTGTACGACATTTTTGCCGGAAAGAGCAAACCTGGCCGTGATCATGCGGTTATGTTGGCTTTCGGGCTTGGCTGCAACCTCCGCGAAGCCCAGCGCTTACTGCGCCAGGCGGGCGTTTCGGAGCTGTATTGCAAGATCCGTCGCGATGCCATTCTTATTTGGTGCATCGAGAGCGGCCTAACCCGTGCCGAGGCCGATGACGAGCTGTATCGTTTGGGCGAGAAAACCCTTCTGGGCACAGGGAAGCTGCATTGAAAATTCAGCTGACGGCGGAAAATTCAGCTGCCAACTGAAGAATCGCCCAGATGGCGGGGGTTACAATAGCCCTCGCATTCAACTCATCTGTACTGCAGGTTTGCAGGCTCCCTTTACGTATGTGCGGGCCTTCGTGCGGTCCATGTAACAGGAGCTGTCTTGAACGATAACCAGGTTATGCTTGCCATGCACATCGATGACACCTACAGGGTGGAGCGTGTGTTGACGCAGGGCGTGGGCGGCGTAACCGAGTTGGTTACCATTACGGGCGCCGGTCCGTTCATCCGCAAGAAAATCCCTTCTGAGATTGCCCGCCGCCGTGTTTGGTCGGCTCTTGCGGAATGCTCCTGCAAGCGTTTGCCGCATGTTGCCGCAACCTATGAGTTGCCTGAAGAGTTCGTGGTGGTGTACGACTTCGTCCCTGGCGAATCGCTGGAAAGGCATGTACAGCATCAGGGCCCCATGGGCTACGCGGAAGCGGTTAGGGTTATTTGCGAGCTGTGTGAAGCGGTTGCCGCTCTGCATCAGCTTTCGGTTATCCATCGGGATATCACGCCTGCCAACGTCATTCTTTCCGCCGATGGCGCACATCTCATCGACCTGGGCATTGCCCGTTTGCGCGTGGAGGGCGTGACGCACGACACGGCTTCCCTGGGCACGTGGGGATTCGCCTCGCCCGAGCAGTTCGGGTTTGCGCAGACCGATGCCCGCTCCGACGTGTATTCGCTCGGCCGCGTTCTGGGTTTTGCCATGACGGGGATCCGCCCCGACGACGAGACGTTCGATGCTGCGCTTTCCGATAGGGCGATTGTGCCGCAGCCGGTGTTTGACGTTATCCAGAAGGCCTGCGCCTTCGAGCCTAGCAGCCGCTACCAAAGCGCCGAAGAGCTTTCCTCTGCGTTGCAGGCTGCGGCCGGCAAGGGCACTGGCGTTGGTGCTCCTGCTGTAGGTGAAATGGAAGCGGCTGCCTCGGTGGGCAACGGCGCCTCTTCGCCGGAGCGCGATGCATCCGCATCCGTTGCTGGCGATTCTGCAGTAGCTGCGATTGCCCCCAAAAGCGCATCGGCCGGGTCGGGGTCTGTCTCGAAGCGAAGGGTCCTGGCGGTCTGCGGCATTGCCGTCGTTGCTGCTGCCCTCGGCGTTGCCTTGTTTTTGAGCACCCAGACTCCGCAGCCGCAAACCACCAGCCTGGAGCCAAGCACCTTGCAGGCGACGGGCGCGGCTTCCGGCACTGTTTCTACGGACTCTTTGGAAAACGCCCTGGAGATCGTTGATTCCGGTTGGAGCGTGATGGAGTCGGGCTATGTGTCCCTTGGCGTTCAACTGCGCAACAACGAAACCTGCGCTATCGATTTCCCCGAGGTGAAAGTCACCGGATACGCGAAAGACGGCAGCATCTTGTTCTCGCAATCTTCGGTTTTGTCGAAGATCGGTGCCGGGCAAACCATATCTTTCGGCGACCAGGCGGGCAATGGCGTTGCTCCCGATCGGGTGACGTTCGAAGCTGTTGTGCCGGAGAGCGGCAACTTGAACGCCGATGAGCAAGTGGCCACCTTTTCCGTTTCTGGGCTGAGCCGCTCAACCTCGTCGCTTGGCAACGATGTGCTGCTGGGCAAGGTTAAAACCGAATCGGAGGAAGCCGGCGGTTTGGAGTCGAGCCAAATTCGCCTATCGGCTATTTTGAGGGACAGTGCCGGCGAGATCGTGGGTGGTTGCCTGGAATTCGTGAGCATGCCTGCTCTTGGCGTCGAAACCTCTTTTCAGATCAACGTTCCCAGTGGCCTTCAGTATGAAACTTACGAGGTAAGCGGGATCTGCTGGTAGATGATGCCGGATGCCTGGCCGGCCTGTCCCGTTCGCACAAAACGATCTGGATAGGCATCCAGATCGGGGCTTTGCTCCATTGGTCGGAGCTTCCTCTGCTACAGGCCCAGGATGTCTTTCTTCTTGGCATCGAACTCTTCTTGGGTGAGCACGCCTGCATCAACCAGTTCCTTCAGCTTTTTCAGCGCCTCGATCTGATCGTCGAGCGAGGCTGCGTGCTTGCTTTTGGTGCTTTCGCTGTTGGACGGTTCCACGCTTGACGCGCTGTCCGCCTCTTGGGCTGTCGGCATCGCAGCGGTTGCGGTAGCCTCTGGTGCCGCATGTGCCCCCATGCCAGTTGTACGCAAGCTTGCGTTGATAGGATTCAGCCCCGTTGCCAAGCCCATGCCGAACAGCATGCCGCCACCGTCGCCCAAGCCGTTGTCGCGCACGCCCTCTGCGATGAGCTGCTGAGCCGCCACGTTGGCCGCATGCTCGGAGACGTTTTCGTAGGCGGCAACGTTCATGCGCTTCTCGGAGTACTGCCGTACCAACTCGCGAGACTCGTCGGAGAACTCGATGTTCTCGATGGCGATGCTCACGAGCTTCAGGCCAAAGCGCTCTTCCCAGCTGCCGGCATTGGTGCTGTCCGCGGCAATGGCGGCAGCGATGTCGTTGGTATGCGCCGGCAGGCTGGAGATGCGGTGCTCTTCGGAAAGCGCATTTACTGCCGCGATAAAGGAATGCAGGAACTCGGAGGTAAGCTGCTGACGTGCATTCGGGTCATCGGCGCTGTAGTTCCAATTGTTCGCCGGCAGGAAGTTCTGCACGAACCGCACCGGATCGACGACTTTGATGCTGATGGCGCCATATGAGTAGATCTCCAGGTCGGTTCTGTAGAACAGGTCGTGGTACACCAGGGGCCCACGCGTGCCGAATTTGATGCCACGGATCTCCCGTAGGTTCACGAATGCCACGCGCTTCTCATCGGGCGACATGCCCGAGAACCCGAAGCGCTCTACTGCCTGCCCTACGATGCTGTGCACAATGCCCGTATCGGCACGGCTCTGCGCATCGAGCACGCTGGCCTGGCCATCATGGTACTCGTAGTTGCCCGGGTGGGTGATCATCTGCTCGATGCCCGACTGGCTGAAGATGAACGCTGCGGTGTTCTCCGGCACGAAGATCTGCGACCCGTTGGAAAGGATGTCTTCTGCGCCCATGTTCATGCCGCGCTGGTTTTGGCTACGTTTGCGGATGCCGGGCGCCACCCAGGTGTGCTCGTTGAACGGCCCGGCGGTCACTATGTCTTTCCACTGGTCTTGTAGGGTTCCGCCGACAGAGTCGAACAGTGCGTCTACGATTCCCATTTCATGCTCCTATGCTGTGCAATGCGCGTTATTTGCCGAGGAAACGCTGGCTAAGGCTCGCTTGCCCTGCGCACGTTTTCTGCGTGCGGGCTGGCAGAGTCGTTCAGCGATTTCCTAGAGGGTTTGCTTCGTGTCGCAGTATGCGCACGTTATGGTTTGGGCCTTGCGGCCAGAAAGGGGGGCGTGGCAGCCCCTGCATTTGATGGTTACCTGTGGGTTGCCTGTGGCTCGGGTGGCAGCGTGCGAAGGTGTTGGCTTCTTGCCGAATATGCTGCCGAAGGTTTCTTTCACCTCGTCTATCACGTCTGCAATCTCGGATGCCTCGGGTTGTTCGGGGCTGATGGACGAAAGGTTGCCCAATGCCGCGTTCGCCAGGTCGGCCGCCCATTTCTGCGAATAGCGCTTAGGCGCAGTGGGGAAGTAGAGCGATATGCGCTCGTTTCCGAAAAGGGCCTGCAGGAAGTAGTCTTCGCGAAGCTTTGTGGCCGTAACCTGAGGCGTGCCCTGCGAGTCCAAGAGCAGCGCAAGGGGGCAGCGCTTCAGGTATGTTTTGCTTGAGAACAATCCCGAGCTCACTTCGTTTACCAGGATGAGGTTCTTGCTTGTAAGCACCACTTCCTCGAGCGATTCGCCGTCTCTGTCGCGTCCAAGCTGCACCGGGGAAGCCTGGGCAAGCACGATCTCGCCCGATTCCAAGTTGTAGTTGTCCATTCCATGCTCCTTGAACAGGCTTTTGTAGATGGTAGGCATCAGGCCCCCGAATTTCCTCAGTTGCCAACTGAGGAAAAGCGCTCTTTGAATGCGTAAAGTCGCCCGCATACAGGTTTTACCCCGATGAACAGGAGAAACAAATGGATTGGGAAGAAGCAGGCAAACCGAGTGGCCACCCCGCAAACAGCACCGTGCCAGTCACGCCCCAGCAAAGCGCCCCGCAGGCGGCGTCGAACATGCCCGGGCCCTCGAAGGGCAAGAAGACCAAGCGCAATGTGATCATCATCGTGGTGGTAGCGCTTCTGGTGTTGTTCGGTATTTCACGCTGCTCATCGTGCAGCTCGAAGGATTACGTGAGCTGGCCTACGAGTGGTTTGGCCACACAGCTGCCCAAACCCGACAGCTCCAAGATCTCCGTTGGGATAAACTCCGACACTAAGCTTTCGGCAACTGTGGATGACTTCAAGCAGGAGGCGTACAGCAAGTACGTTGACTCCTGCAAGGAAAAGGGCTTCACGGTGGATGCCGAATCGAACACTTCCAGCTTCGAGGCCTATAACTCTGAAGGCTACCATGTGTCCCTTATCTATTCCGGGAGCTCCGGGGACATGAGCATCAGCCTTGATGCTCCCTTGAAGGTCGAGTCGGTTTCGTGGCCCACATCCGGTCCGGGCGCATTGCTTCCCAAGCCGGCATCCGATAAGGGAACGGTGGATTCCAACACGTCGTCGCGTTTCTGCGTTACCCTGGCCAACACCGACAAGGCTGCTTTCGAGGCGTACGTCAACGAGGTTTCCGCTGCAGGGTTCAACGTCGATTTCAGCAAGCAAGACAAGTTGTTCAGCGCAAAGGATGCCAACGGCAACAAGGTGAGCGTGAGGTACGAGGGCAACAGCCAGATGGAAGTTGCGATCGATGCCGCCAAGGAAGGCTCCGACTCTTCTTCCAGCACCTCTTCCGGTAACTCATCCAGCGCTTCAAACGGCACCGCTGCAAGCAATGCGTCCAATTCCTCGAGTGCGTCTGCGACCGATGAGAACGGCGTGACCGTTTCCTTCAAGAAGACCATGGACGACTACGAGGCCGGCATGAACAGCTACTGCGATTTCATGGAAAAGTACATCAACGATGGTTCTCCCGTCTCTATGGCGGCCGACTATGCGAAGTACACCAAGAAGCTTGCCGACCTGGAGAAAGATCTCAACGCCATCGACGAAAGCTCGCTCACGGCGGCAGACGATGCGTACTACATCGAAGTGCAGAGTCGTGTAAACCAGCGCTTGGCTGCTGTGGCCCAGTAGGGCTATGCGGCGGCTTGGCGTGCTCTGGGGCTACAGGGCCTAGAAGGAGCTGCCCCTTCTAGGCCCTTTCAATGCGGCTGCCTCCTAGCCTAGCTCTACGTGTCTGAAGCTGCCGTCCTCGTAGATGCCGAAGCTGTGCGAGCCGTCTTTGGGCAGTCCCAGCGAGCCGGGGTTGAACACGGTTACGCCCGGATGCCCTTCGGCTTGCTGCAGCACTTTTTTGTGGGTATGGCCGTATACCAGGGCCGAATTGGGTGCCAGGGTAGGCCAGGCGTCTACGCTGTTGTGCAAGCCCGGACCAAAGATGTGCCCATGGGTGAAGAACAGCGTCTTGCCGTCTGCATCGGGGTCGATAAGGATGTTGTGGTCGGCCATGCAGGGGAAGCCGAGCACCATCTGGTCCACCTCTGCGTCGCAGTTGCCACGGATTGCGATGATCTTGCTTGCCATGCCGTTGAGCATCTCGATAACGCGCTTCGGATCGTAGTCTGCCGGCAGGTTGTTCCGGGGACCGTGGTAGAGGAGGTCTCCCAGAAGGACCAAGCGATCGGGCTGTTCTTCGTTTACGGCGTCAACCAGCTTCTGGCACCAGTCGGCGGCTCCATGTATGTCGGATGCGATAACGAGCTTCATGCGGTTCCTCTCTCTCTGCGCTGCGCATAGGCTTGGAGGCGGCTACTCGCGGGTGGCGTTTAAGGCGATAGGCGCGTTCTGCAAATGGCTTGTTGAAGCCGTGTTTAGCTTCATGTAGCGTCAGCGTATAAAACAGATAGCAGGGCGCCGGTAGTCCAGCTGGTCGCACGTCCGGCGCCCTAAAGCCGAGCATAACCGCTCGGTCATTTTGTTTCATTAGCGGCTGCGCTAGGCTGCCAACTAGATACGATAAGGATGGTTGGCCTTAGATCAGGCCTTTCGCACGCTCGTCGTAGATCTTGTCGAGCTCCGATTGCACGTACTCCTCCTTGAGCCTGGCGATGAAGCGCGTGTCGGAGAACAGGCGATAGACGAGCACTGCGGCTCCTCCGAGGTCGAGGCATTTGGGATTCTTCATGATTGAAGCCTGGACTATGCTGCTCGAGGTTGCGATGGTTTCGGAAATGAGGATGATCTTCTTGGTTCGTACCTGGTATATCTCGGTGCAGTAATCTGAGCCGTCGTCCTTGAATATCAATGAACAGCCGTGAAGCGCCGCTATCAACCAGTTGATGAGCAACGCCATGCCGGCCTGCACGCCAATCTTCAGCAGATCGCCTGTGCTGACGTATTTGGTGAGGGCTTCGGTATGCGCCTTGTCGAGAGCGAGGTTGGCGAACGGGATCTGTATTCCGCACGGCGTGTAGAGGTCCGTGCCGATGTGTACCAGCTGCTTGATCAGCGCCGCGGCAGCGGCATCTGGCTCGCTTGCAATGCGCTTACCCGCTGAAACCAGCATCTCGATGGTTCCAGCGGGCGCTCCGATCCGTGGGTTCTTCCCAAGCGCATCGTAGGAGACCGAGTAGGTTGCGGGAATCCGGGCGCCGATCCCCAAAACATTGGCGTCCTTAACGCAGGTGATGCTGTTCGTCATGATGTTCGAGGTTCCGAACACGAGGCCGAGCACCGGGTCGTGGCCGAGCGTTGCGAACCGGTGGTTTGCGCCCTTGAAGATCTTGAGGTTCTCTTCCTCGTAGCGGGTCGCGTCGTAGGGCACGCCGCGCGAGGAGAGGATATGGCTTTTCGAGGCGAACAGACGGCTCGATTCTCCCGGCGCCTCATTATTGAAGTTGGAGAATATGCGGTCCTGGAGACCATGCAGGGCGTCTTCCTTTGCGTTTCCTGCTCCCGCCTTTTCGACCTCCGTTAGCGAGTTGATGACGAGCACGCGAACGACCTGGAGCATGGTCGCGGCCACAACGAAGGCCGCATCGGCATCTTGCAACCGCGTCTTCTCCTTGAACTCGTGGTCGATGCGCTCGAGGTTCTCGCCGTACTCGCGAACGGACTTCTCAACCGCCCGCTCAGCCCAGCACTCGTCGACAGCCACGCATGCCGCCCTTGCCGCCATGTAGTCGGCGAACAGTCTGCAGGCGTGCTCCTCTTCTTCGGTTACTTGCCCGTCCGCCGCGGCAGCGACTTCCAACTGTTCAGCTATGGAACCAAGCGACACGATGCTGACATTGTCTAAGTGTTCCTTGACCTGGTCGAACGACAAACCCTCATCGTTTGCGATGGCTTGGACCTTCGCCTTCACGCCGTCCGGGAGCCCGCCGTCCAGCTTGAGGTAGTCTAACCCGTCTGCGAGCCACTCCTGCTCCTCTTGGGAGAAGTTGCCGTCGCAACGCATCAGGAAGCAGAGGGTCGCGACGTAGGCGTAGATGAAGTTGTACCGCTTCTCTCCCGCTAGGTAGGCGCCCTGCTTGATCCCGTCGCGGAATCCCTTGATGCGTGCCTTACGAAGTCGAGCGGAGAACGAGTTCTCCTTGATGGCGTTGATGCCGCCCTCCACGGTCGACGCCGCATCGGATGCAAGCGATGACGCCCCCTGAGCCAGGCCAGTTGCGGCCCCTACGGCGATTCCGCCCACAGCGCCTGCGGCTCCTGCGATGACTTTGCCCGTATCAGACGATGCGATCTGCTCGCCTACGTTCGATGCGCCTTCGGCAACCGAGCACATGGCGCTGCCGACGGCTTCGGATGCCGAGGCAGCTGTGTCAACGATGGCATTGCCCGCTCCCTCAACTACTCCCGCGGCACCTTCGGCAATGCCGTCGAGTCCTTTTCTTGCCGCATCGGCGGCATCCTGGAGGTTTTTCAGCGGGTCGAACCCTTTGTCGAACAAGCCCATGGTGTTGCCTTCCTATCTCCAAATTTATTCGCCATTATCTCACTGGTTGATTTATTGGCTTGCCATGATCGGGCTTGGGGTTGATCCTAACCGCTATTGGTCGAGAAGGTGTACGACTGTCTGGGCAGCAGATTCTTCAATCAGGAGTCAAGGATCGCCGTTCGTTCTTTTGCTTTTCAGACGATGGACACAGGTAGCTAACGGCTCTATGGCCGAACCCTTCGCGTTTTTGGTAGGGCTGGGTTTTAGCTGAACAGACGAGCGATACGCGCCTACAGGAACTGCCCGCGAACCTGCCAGAACGCCACGGCGCTTGCGGCGGCCACGTTCAGGGAATCTACCCCGTGTGCCATGGGGATCTTCACGGTATGGTCGCAGGCGACGATGGTGCTGTGCGCCAGGCCATCGCCTTCGGTGCCTAGCACCAAGGCCAACTTCCCCGCTCCCGAGATGCGCGGGTCCTGAAGGGCCACGGAATATTCCTCAAGCGCCAGCGCCGCCACCGTGAACCCCAGCGAGTTCAACATCGGCACGCCTTCGGTGGCCCAATCCCGTTCATCGCCGATGCGCGTCCAGGGAACCTGGAACACGGTGCCCATGGAAACGCGGCTTGCGCGGCGGTACAACGGGTCGTGGCAGCCGGGCGTTACCAGGATCGCGTCCATCCCCAAGGCTGCTGCGCTTCGGAAAATGGCGCCGATGTTGGTGAAGTTGGTTATGTCCTCAAGCACGGCGATGCGCGTTGCGCCTTTCAGCAGCTTGCGCACCGAGGGCATCTGCGGTCGATGGAATGCAGCCAGGGGTCCGCGGGTGCGCTCGTAGCCGGTAAGCTCGCGTACCTGCTCGCGCGAGCCGATGAATAGGGGAGCGCTAGGCGCTGTTTCCCCTATCCGCTCGAACAGCCGTGCGCTTGGCTTTGCCCAGCGCTCTTCGGTGAGCAGCGCGAACGGCGCAAGCCCAGCGTCCATGGCGCGGTCGATGACGTTCTTGCTCTCGGCCACGAACAGCCCTTCGTCGGATATTGGCGTGCCTGTTGCGATGCGCAGCCCCACCAATTGCCTGGGGTCGCGAAGCTCTGCATCGGTCATCGCGGAGAACACCCGCAAACGCGGGTCGCTGAGGCTCTCGAGCTTGATTTGCGCCATTGTTTCTCCTGCAGTCAAGGGCGAATGGGCTGGTATTGCGGGCGTCAGCAGCTGCTGTTGCCGCATGTGTTAGAATAACGGGTCGGAATACAACCATCGGAAAGGTAACTATATGTCAGGGCATTCAAAATGGGCAACCACCAAGCACCGCAAGGCAGCTCAGGACGCAAAGCGCTCCGCGCTGTTCTCCAAGCTTTCCCGCAACATCACCGTTGCTGCTAAGGAAGGCGGCGACCCCAACCCTGAGAACAATGCTTCCCTGGCAGCCGCTATCGACAAGGCGAAGAGCTATTCCCTGCCGAAGGACAAGATCAAGACCGCCATCGACAAGGCCTTCGGTTCCGGCAAGGATGCTGCCAATTACGAAACCGTTATCTACGAGGGCTACGGCCCCTGCGGCGTTGCCATCTACTGCGAGGCTCTTACCGATAACCGCAACCGCACTGCCGCCGATGTGCGTGCTGCCTTCAACCATCATGGCGGCAACCTGGGCACCTCCGGTTCCGTTGCCTTCCAGTTCGAGAAGAAGGGCCAGATCCTGGTAGAGAAGGTCATCAAGTCCGAGCAGAAAAAGGTTGCCGACAAGGAGAACGCCGTCGATGAGGACGAGTTCATGATGGCAGTTGCCGAAGCCGGCGGCTCCGATTACGAAGACGGCGGCGAGGAGTGGATCGTCTACACCGCCCCCACCGACCTTATCGCTGTGAAGAAGGGCCTGGAGGAACAGGGCATCGAGACCAAGGGTGCCGAGTTCATCATGGAGCCCACCACCCCTACCCAGGTAACCGCTTCCGACGCCAAGAAGGTCATGCGCCTGGTAGACCGCCTGGAAGAGCTCGAAGACCTCCAGAGCGTTTACCACACCATGGATATCACCGACGAGATCGCTGAGGCTCTCGAAGAGGAGTAGTCGCCTGCGCCTTCCATTCCGCCCTATGGGGCATAGGGAGTTCTAAAACTTAATATGAACTGGGGTTTTATTAAAAGTCTCAATCGAAACAAGGCTGTATTTCGCAGCCTTGTTTCTTTTCTTGACGAACCGCCGGACGGGGGTTGCTGTGGTATAGTGTTTGAACTCAAAGCATTACTCGCACCACTTAATCAAACTACTATGCTCAAGGGGACTATCTATCAGTGACGCGTCAGGCGAACATTCTCTCGTTCGATGAGGTCAAGGCCCGCGAGGCCTCGTCTCCGCGTACCGTTTCCCCCTCATCTGCTTCCCGCCGCGAATACGACCGTTATGCCGCCGCACTCGGTGAAGACCGGGCTTTCGGCTCTCATCGGGCCCGATCCGGCATCCAGGGCGGCCGATCGCCTTATGGCGCTGAACGCCGGACGTCTTCCCATGGCGGGCATCCTTCAAGCCAACGGGCGAGCCGGGGCCGCGCTGTCCGTCGCGCTGATGCCTCCCAACCGCAGGCATCCTACCACGCCAATCGCCCCGCACGCTCTGCGCGCCGCGGCGCCTTCGGCTACGACGAGCCCGACCCTGTCGAGCGAGGCAGGCATTACCACGAGAACCGAAGCGCTTATCGCCATGATTCGGTGCGTTCCCGTGAGCACGACACCCGTTCCCATGAGCACGATACCCACCGCAGCGCCAACGATCCGAAGGGCTTGCTGGCCACCGCACGCAAAAAGTTTCGCTCGGCCAAGGCAGAGCGCGAGTTCGACCGTACGGTTGGCGCACGGGAGCGCGCTGCTGCTCAGCGCGAGCAAGCCCAGGGCAGCCGCGCGGCGGTCTATGACATGCGCATGGGGGCTACCCATCGCAAGAGTGCGCGCATGGCCGAGGAAGAGGGGGCGAAGCGCCGCGGCGCAAGCCTGCCGTTCTCATTCGGCCGCTCCATCTCTGCTTGGGGGATGCGCTGTGTGGCCTGTGCCGCTGCGGCGGTTCTTGCGGTTGTCATGCTGTACCCGTCTTGCCAGAACCTGTACAACGAAACGCGCTCGCTTCAGCAGCTCGAAGCGGAATACGATGCGCTTCAGGATTACAACAGCAAGGTGCAGGCCCAGGTTGATTACCTCAGCTCCGACGAGGGTATCGAAGACTATGCCCGTTCCGAGCTTGGTTGGGTACGTCCCGATGAGCACGTGGTAACGGTGGAAGGCGTTACCTCTACCGAGGACAGCACCCATTCAGGGCAGCGTCTTTACGCAATAACCTCGGGCAGCATAAAGGCCCCCGATACGTGGTATTCCGGCTTCTTGGATGTGCTTTTCGGCTATGGAAGCTAAGCCAATGCGCATCGCTGCGCTCGATATCGGCACGGTAACGTGCCGTTTGCTTTTGGCGCAGGTGGAAGACGGCCGGCTTTCCGAGCTTGAGCGCCGCTGCGCCATCACCGATCTCGGTATCGGGGTGGACAAGACGGGCGTGCTCCGCGAAGACGCCATCGAGAGAGTGGTTGCCCAGATCGCCGAGTACCTGCAGGTGGTGGAAGCCAACCGTACCCGCCGGTTCCCCGAAATTCCGATTATCGCCATGGCTACCAGCGCTTCGCGCGATGCGAAGAACGCCGATGTGCTGGTGGAAAAGCTGCGCGCCTTGGGCGTAGAGCTTTCAGTTATCGAGGGCTCGCGCGAAGCTGTCCTTTCCTTCCGCGGTGCCTCGTGCGGCTTCGAGGACGAGAACCTCTTGGTGGCCGATATCGGCGGTGGCTCTACGGAAATCGTGTTGGGCGTTGGCGGCCAGGCGCCCAAGCTGGCCCACTCCTTCAACATAGGATGCCGCCGCGTTACCGAGCGCTTCCTGGCATCGGACCCGCCGTCCATCGACGAATGCGACCGAGCGCGGCAGTGGGTGCGCCAGCAGTTTGCGCCGTTCTTCGCCCAGGCAAAGCGTCAGGGCATTGCCATCGACCGCATTGTCGCAGTGGCGGGCACGGCCACCAGCGTGGTTTCAGTGGACAAGCAAATGGCTGTCTACGATTCGGCCCAAGTCCATGGCGCCCTTGTTCCCGCATCTACGCTGCAGGGCATCTACGATCGCCTTCGGGCGCTCCCGCTGGAGGAGCGCAAGCGGGTGGTCGGCTTGGAACCGAAGCGCGCCGGCGTGATAGTGGCTGGCATGGGCATATTGCTTGAGGTTCTTGCCGCGACGGGCTGTGAAAGCTTCACGGTCAGTGAGTCGGATATACTTCAGGGCATCATACTGGGAGCCTGCGAATAGCGCTTTGCTTTTTGCTATGATAGGGACGCTGCCCTGAATGGGTTGTGCGGGAGCGTGGCGGAATTGGCATACGCAGCGGACTTAAAATCCGCCGCCTTCGGGCTTGTGGGTTCGAGTCCCACCGCTCCTACCAGTTCTCTTTGCAAGGGCGCACAGCACTCGCTTCTTGCGGGGCTCAGTCAAATACGAGGCAACACGGAAAGCGTTGATTGATGATAGACATCGAACCCTATATGCAGATTCCCGAAATCGCGAACTCCATCGCCGAGTTCGAGGATTACTGCAAAGCGCAGGAGCCGTCTTCCGAGGTTGGCTCGGCTAAGCTGTTCGAGTCGTACCTGAGCCGTTACGCCCCCAAGGTGGGCATGATCGTCAATGCGTTCATCCCCAGCGGCACCCATCCGGATATGGACAAGTACCTGTATACCCCGCTGAAGGCTTACAGTGCCAATGGCGGCAAGCGTCATCGCCCCCTTATCTGCGTGGCGGCATGCGCGGCGGTAGGTGGCGACATCCGCAAGTCCTTTTCCGCATCGGCTGCCATCGAGCACTTCCATACGGCGGCGCTGATCCACGACGACATCGCAGACGAGGCATCGCTGCGCCGCGGTGAGCCCTGTATGCACCTTACGGAAGGCGAGGGTCTTGCCATCAATGCCGGCGACCTGGCCCTTTCCATCGTGAACGGTATCGTTATGCGCGACAACCTGCTCGATGACTCCATGAAGGTCAAGGTAGCCATCGAGCTGGTGTCCATGGCGCAGAGCACCGTTGAAGGCCAGGCCCTGGACATCGGCTGGGCGCGTGATGGCCGCTACGACATCACGCCGGAAGACTACTTGGTCATGGCCACGCACAAGACAGCCCATTACTCGGGTGCCGTTCCGCTGGCCGTTGGTGCCATGGTGGGCGGTGGCACGCCCGAGCAGGTAGAGGCCCTTCGCTCGTATGGCCTTGACACCGGGCTTGCCTTCCAGATCCAGGACGACCTGTTGAACCTGGTGGGCACCAAGGAAGCCAAGGAAAAAGACTATCGAAGCGACATCACCGAAGGCAAGCGCACGCTTGTGGTGGTGCACGCACTGCAAAATACCCCCAAGCGCGATCGCTTGATACAGATCCTCTCTTCCAAGGAAACCGACCCGGCGGTGCTCGAGGAAGCTGTCTCCATCATGCGCGAGGCGGGATCCATCGACTACGCCCGCTCCTATGCCGAGAAGCTCACTGCCGATGCCAAGACCCGCCTTGAGGGCGTTCTTGCTCCTTCGCGTGCCCGCGACCTGCTGGTTTCCATGGCGGACTGGTTTGTAGACCGACTTAAGTAGTGATACCTATGGATACGATCAAGAGAAACGATACTGGCGCTCCCGTTGAAGATGTGCAGCGCAGGCTAGTGAAAGCCGGGTATCTAAGCGAAGGCCAGCTTACCGGTTGCTTCGATGATGCCACGGCCGTTGCCGTTGCATCGCTGTGCCGCGATTCCGACATCGAGGTTCGCGAAGAGGTCGACGAGACGGTCTGGACCCGGCTTGTGGACGCCTCGTTCGAGTTGGGCGACCGCAATCTGTTCTTGCGCGTGCCCTTCTTCCACGGCGCCGATGTGCGCACGTTGCAGGAAGCGCTTTCCGCCTTGGGCTTCACGTGCGGCGCGGCCGACGGCATCTTCGGTGCGCATACGGAAGACGCCCTGCGTCGCTTCCAGCTGAACATGGGCCTTCCCAGCGATGGCATCGCCGGCGCCTTCACGTTCCGTGCCCTTTTGCATTTGCAGCATTCTTGGAAGGGCAAGGACTCGTTCAGCCCTATTCCTCGCCTGGGCTTCGCCCGCGCTTCGGAAGTGCTTGAATCGAACCTCATCTGCCTGTTCGGTCTGACGGACTTCACCCGCTCGGTGGCGGCGCGCATGTCCAACCTCGCCCTTGCAACCAATCCGGCGTCGAAGGTAACCAGCGCGGAATCGCTTTTGGTGGCCCCCGATCCCAGCATGTGCTTCGTGCAGATCCTGGTGGGCTCCGAAACGCCCGCAACGCGTGTTCCGGTGGTTGATTTCGAGGACGAGGACAGCTTGGCTGCCCGCATCTCGCAGGCGTTTGCAGCTACCCAAGTAAAAGGCGGCCGCATCGCAGTGCGCCTTCCCGGCGAAGGCTGGGAAGATGCGGGCGAGGCGCGCTCGGCGCAGCATTATGCCATCGTCTTGCTGGACGCATTGTGCTCCGGTCTGGCTGCAGTGAAGCAGTGATGCTGCTTCACGGGGCTGCTATACTTAGGACGCTATAGGCAAATTGAGCAGAAAGGCGTCCATGGAAGCATCAGCTCTCATTCTTGCTGCGGGTGCGGGTACCCGCATGAAATCATCCAAACCGAAAGTGACCCACGAGATATTCGGCAAGCCGCTGGTTCGCTGGGTCGTGGATGCCGCACATGCCGCGGGCATCGATTCTGTAGTGGGCGTTGTCGGCCATGGGCGCGAATTGGTAGAGCCTCTTCTTCTCGAAGATGTGGCCTGCGTAGTGCAGGAGCAGCAGTTGGGCACGGCCCATGCCGTTCTTGCCGCAAAGGAGGCGCTGGCGGGACGCAGTGGTTCGCTGGTTGTGCTTACCGGCGATTCCCCGTTGGTGCGCCCCGAGACCATTGCGGGCTTGGTGCGCACGCGCGAAGAGGCCGATGCTGCTGTGGTGGTGCTTACCATGGAATCGGAAGATCCTACCGGCTATGGGCGCATCATCCGCGATGCTTCAGGCGATGTCCAGGAAATCGTGGAGCAGAAGGACTGCACGCCCGAGCAGGCTGCGGTAACGGAATGCAATTCCGGCTTCTACTGTTTCGATATCGACACCCTATTCGCCGCGCTTGAAGAGGTTTCCACCGACAACGCGCAGGGCGAGTACTACCTTACCGATGTTTTGGGCATTGCCCGCAGCCAGGGCAAGCGCGTTTTGGGCTTGAAGGCCGCCGATGCCACCGAGTGCCTCGGCGTGAACTCCCGCCGTCAGCTGGCCGAGGCCACCAAGGTGCTGCAGCGCCGCATCAACGGCATGCACATGGACAACGGCGTTACCATCATGGATCCGGACGCCACCTACATCGGCCCGGACGTCACCATCGAGCCCGACGTGGAGCTTCTTCCCATGACGTTCCTTATGGGCAAAACCCACGTCTCTACCGGCAGCGTTGTCGGTCCGAACTCCCACCTTACTGACACCGTAGTTGGCCCGAACTGCCAGGTCGAGGAAACCATCGCCATCGAAACCGTTCTCGATGCCGAGGTTACTTGCGGTCCGCGTGCCTACCTGCGCCCCGGCACGCATATGTGCGCGGGCTCGAAGGCCGGTACGCATGTGGAGATCAAGAAATCCACCATCGGCAAGGGCAGCAAGGTGCCGCACCTCAGCTACATCGGCGACACCACCATGGGCGAAGGCGTGAACATCGGCGCCGGCAGCATCACCTGCAACTACGATGGCAAGAAGAAATGGCCCACCACCATCGGCGACAACTGCTTCGTCGGCAGCGACGTGATGATGGTGGCCCCCGTGAAGCTGGGCGAGAACTCGCTTATCGGGGCCGGGTCGGTTATCACCAAAGACGTTTCCGCGGGGGCCCTTGGCTTGGGCCGTGCGCGCCAAACCGAGATCGAGCATTGGAACGAGAGGAACAACTAATGAGCAACATGACCAAGACCATGGCGATCTTCGCCGGGTCAACCTGCCCCGAACTTGCCGAGGAGATTGCCACGCAGCTGGGCACCACGCTTGGCAATGTGAAGCTCGAGAAGTTCTCGAACGGCGAGATCTACGCGCGCTACCTTGAGAGCGTACGAGGCGCCGATGTGTTCATCGTGCAGTCCACGTCCACTCCCAACGTGAACGAGGCCATCATGGAGCTGCTCATCATGGCCGATGCCGCCAAGCGCGCTTCTGCCCGCACCATCAACGCGGTTGTCCCGTGTTACGGCTATGCCCGCCAGGACCGCAAGGCCGCGGCCCGCGAGCCCATCACGGCAAAACTGGTGGCAAACCTCATGAGCGTTGCCGGCATCACGCGCACCATCACCATCGACCTGCACCAGGGTCAGATCCAGGGCTTCTTCGACACCCCGGTAGACCACCTTACCGCGCTGCCCATCTTCGCCGATTACTTCAAGAAGAAGGACATCGATCCCGAGAAGCTGTGCGTGGTAAGCCCCGATGTTGGCCGCGCGAAGGCCGCCAAGAAGCTCTCCGACATGATGCATGCCGACCTGGCCATCATGCACAAGGGGCGCCCTGGCCACAACAAGGCAGAGATCACGGCGCTTATCGGCGATGTCAAGGACAAGGTCTGCATCGTGAACGACGACATGATCGACACTGCCGGCACCCTATGTGCTGCTGTTGCAACCCTTAAGGAAAAGGGCGCCGACAAGGTGTTCGTGTGCGCTAGCCACCCCATCTTCTCCGGTCCGGCCTACGAGCGCATCGAGAAATCCCAGATCGATGAGGTTGTGGTGTGCAACACCGTTGCCGTGCCGCAGGACAAGCAGACCGGCAAGATCCGCGTTATCTCGGTTGCCCCGCTTCTAGCCCATGCCATCAGCAACGTCTACGACAACAAGTCGGTGGCTTCGCTGTTCGACCCCGAGTTCGCGCTGTAGCCCATGCGCGTAGTCGTTGGGTTGGGCAACCCAGGTGAGGAATACGCCCATACGCGCCACAATGCCGGCTTCGACACCGTCGATGCCTTGGCGAAGGATTGGGGCGTGAGCTACTGGAAGAACACCTGCGGTTCGCTGGTGGGTGAAGGCAAGGTTCGCTTGAACGGCGAGCTTACCAAGGTGATCCTGGCCAAGCCGCAGAGCTTCATGAACCTTTCGGGCGGGCCGGTTTCCAAGTTGCTTAAGGAATACGACTGTCCGGTAGACGAGCTCATCGTTATCCACGACGAGTTGGACATCGACCCTGGCACCGTGAAGGTTAAGAAGGGCGGTGGGCATGCGGGCCACAACGGCCTGAAGTCCATCATCGAGAAGTGCGGTTCACGCGATTTCATGCGCGTGCGCTGCGGCATCGGGCGCCCGCCGGGGCGTATGAGCGTGGTTGATTTCGTGCTGGGTGTTCCCAAGAAGGATGCCAAGGACGATTTCGATGCTGCGGTTCAGCGCTCAGCGGAAGCGGTTGAGTCTCTCTTGGAAAAGGGGCTAGCGCGCACGCAGGACGTGTTCAACCAGAAATAGATGCTCAGCCGGAAGATTATCCGATTCGGGCCCGAGGCGATTGCTCGTCTCGGGCCCGCTTGCGCTTAGCGGCCGCTGGGAACAACGGCGGCAAAGGCATCGGCGATGGCCTTGTGGCCTGCAGCCGAGGGATGGAAGTCGAGCTGCATGCCGCTGTCGGTGGCGTTGCAGTAATCATCGGCGTTTCCCTGGAAGACGGCGTATACATCCACTGCGGTATAGCCGCCTGTTTCGGCATTTTCCCGTACCTTTTCCCGCAGTTGGCCAACACATGTCCCCACGCGATCGGTGGCGCGCGAGAACAGGCCCGAGATGTCCTCGTACGGGTCGTACTGAGTGGCGATGAATACCTTTGCATCGGGGTTCATGCCCTTGATCTTTGCGGTTATTCGGTTCAGGTTCTGGATGAAATCCTCAATGGCCGCATCGATTTCGGCTTGCTTGATGATTCCTTCGGTCGTTACCGTGTCGAGCGCCATGAGCAATACGGTCTCTTGCCTGCTGTCGCCGCTGTTTTCCATGATCTCCACCACATCATCCACCGTGATGGGATGCGTGGGGTAGATGCGGTTGTATCGCTCCGCTGTTTTCCCATAGATAAGGTGCATAAGGTCGTTTCCGCCGCAGGTGACGGTGACCACCTGCGCTTCTTCGATGCTGGAATCCAGGGATCCGGATTCCAGCTGCTCTAGGATGCCCTCGGAGGTGTTGCCGACTTTGGACTCGTTCTGCACGCGGTACCCTTTTTCTTCGGCGAGGATATTCACGAAGCGTTGGTTTTCAGGGAGCCTGCCATTCGGGGAATAACCCCAGGAAATGCTATCGCCCAATGCCAGGTACAGGGGCTTTGAGGCAAGGGAAGCCTCTGATGCCGCGCTGCCGTCTGCCAGCGTGAAGGCGAGTGCCGCGAAAAGGGAAACGAGTAAGAAAAGCGCTCCAAAGGCTGAAAGTAGGTTATGGCATCGTTTCATGGGGCACCTCTTGAGGGAAGGGAAACCCAACTATTATACGCATCGGCAAACTGCTGGCTCCAGGGGTCAGGCAAGGTCTCCATGTTTGATGGGGATGCTCAATCACGTGAAGGCGCATCGATTGCCGCCGTTTTGGGCTTTGGCAGGCTCGGCGCCGATGAAGCGCTTGTTGAACGCCTGCCGTTGGCAGCAGGCAATTACGCAGCAGGAGGCCGGCACCCGCGATGTGGGTGCCGGCCTCCCAGTTGGATAGATCGATACCAGGGCCGCTGCGCAGCTAGAGCCTGCCCTGTTTGTTTTATGCCAACCAGGCCTTGAACGAACCGAAGCCGGTGATCTCCTCAACGCCGCCCTCTTTAAGCGCGTAGGGCTCGGCAAGGAACCCTTTCACTTGTCGGCCATCCTCCAGCTCTATGGTGCCGAACCCCAAGGGGGCAGGGGTCGTTGCCGCCAACTTGCCGAAGGCCTCTGCTGTCATCAGGTAGGTTTCCACGGTTATGGAACTGCCGTCTTCCAATGTTTTCGCCAAGCCGGGCTTTACCGGTTCGGTAGGTAGGGCGAAGAGCTTGTAGCTTGGTGCTGTGCGTGTTCCCTCGAGGAATACCGCCCCAAGCTCCTCCAGCTGCCCATGCAGCACGAGCCCGCGCATATGCTGCCCGCACACTGCGACTTCCACGGTTTCCTGCTCCAGGAACGCCCAGGCAAAGCCATCGGTGAGACATTGGCGCTTTGCCGTGGTGAACGCCGTGATGCCGAACGGCACATCGTCTGCTGCCCAACCGGCAGGAACGGCGATCGCCCCCAAGTCGCTCAGGTTGCAATGGTTGGTGTACAGCCCCATCTGCGAATTGGTGGCGATGGGGTCGGCGTCGACTTGTTCGCGCGTGAAGGTGCCACCTGCGGTTGGCATGATCATGATGGCGTCATCGAACAGCTGGGCGCACTTTGCGCGCATGGCGGTTACCTGGTGCAGGGTTTGGAACAGGTCTGCCGCGGTAAGGTCGGGGCGGTTTCCGCTTTCCAGGATCTGCTTGGTAACGGGAAACACCGCTTCGCCGTGCTCTTCGACGAAGCTGCCCAGGTCGCTCCATCGCTCTGCCACCCAAGGCCCATCGTAGAGGATGGCGGCGATCTTGGAGAACTCCGCGGTATCGATGGGCTCAACCCTGCTTCCCTGCGCCTTTGTCACGCATTCGATGCGGGCCAGGGCTTTGCGCCAGGCTGCCCGATACTCTTTCTCGTACGGGCCGTAGAACTCCGGCTCTTCTGCCGGCACATACACGGTTCCCGGGAAGCACAGCTTCTCTGCGTCGTAGCGCTTGCTCCAGGCGCATTCGGTATCCGGCTTGCTGGCCACGGCATCCACGGCCAGCGCGTCGGTCAAGTTGTTGGCGAACACGGTGACGCAGTCCAGGCTGGCGCAGGCGGGAACTACGCCCTTGGTGCTCCATTTGCCCAGCGCGGGCTTGAAGCCAATCAGGTTGTTGAGCGCTGCCGGCACGCGGCCAGATCCGGCGGTATCGGTGCCCAAGGCAAATGAGGCCATGCCGAGGGCAACGCTTACGGCAGAGCCGGAAGACGAGCCGCCGCTTATGAGCTCAGGCTTCAGCGCATTGCGGCATTCGCCGTAGGGGCTGCGGGTGCCCACCAGGCCGGTGGCGAACTGATCCAGGTTGGTTTTCCCCACGGGGAAGGCGCCGGCTTCCACCAGAAGGCGCACCACCGTGGCGCTTTCGCTTGGCGTGTAGGCGTACTCGGGGCAGGCGGCCGTGGTGGGCACGCCTGCGAGGTCGATGTTGTCCTTGACGGCGAAGGGGATGCCCCATAGCGGTGCGGCAGCGCGCCCTTCTTCATCCATGGCCTCCAACCGCGCCAAATAGGGCTCCATCAGATCCATCGAGGGAGGGGTGATCCATATGTTGCTCTCGGCGTGTTGCGCCGCGCGAGCCGCGATGGTTTCGGCGATGGCGCGTGGGGTGGCCTTGCCGGAACCGTAAGCTTCGGCAAGGGCCGATATCGTTAGGGATTCGGTGCTCATAGCGCCTTACTCACCTTCCTGTTCGGGGTCGTTGTCGATGCGCACGAACGCTACGGCCTGACCGGGTGTAACCAGATCGCCGGGGTCTACCAGCAGTTTTTCCAGGGTTCCAGCGCAAGGGGAGGCGATGGGGAACTCCATCTTCATGCTCTCAAGCGTGATCAGGGTCTGTCCCTTCTCGACATGGCTCCCAGCTTCGGCATTCGCCTTCCATACCGCGCCAGCCATGGTGCTGGGGACGGTCTCGCAGCCTTCGGGCGCCACCTCCTCGGTGAAGGCGGCCTTGGGCTCATCGGGGACGAATACATCCAGGCCTTGCTCCACCCAGCGTTGATGCTCTGCTTCGAACGATGCTTCCTGATGCTGCTTGAAGGCGGCAATGCCCTCGGCGTTCTCTTCCAGGAATTTCCGGTATTCACCCAGGCTGAAGGTTGTTTCCTCGATCTCTGGGCAGAAGGTGCCGCGCAGGCACTGCTCGCGAAGCTCGAGGATCTCATTGGCGCTTACAGGGTAGAACTGCAGCTGGTCGAAGAAGTTCAGCAGCCAGGGCTTGCCTTCCTTGAACACGGGCGTGGTGCGCAGGGGGTTCCACATCTGCGTGGTGCGGCCGGTGAACTGGTAGCCGCCGGGGCCTTCCATTCCGTACACGCACAGGTAGGCGCCGCCGATGCCCACGGCGTTCTCTGGCGTCCACGGGCGGGCGGGGTTGTACTTGGTGGTTACCATCCTGTGCCGTGGGTCCACCGGGGTTGCCACCGGCGCGCCCAGGTACACATCGCCCAGCCCCAGCACCAGGTAGCTTGCGTCGAAGAAGATGTCGTAGACATCCTGGATGCTTTCCAGCCCGTTGATGCGTCGGATGAATTCCAGGTTCGAAGGGCACCAGGGGGCATCGGGGCGGGTGGTTTCCATGTAGCGGCGTGCGGCAAGCTGCGTTTGCGGGTCGTCCCAGGAAAGGGGCAGGTGCACGATTCGGCTTGGGACGGTGATATCTTCCAGCGGCGGTAAGGCGGCATCGGTGGCAAGCACCTGCTGCAGCACTTCCTGTTGGGTGGCGGTCAGCGGGTCGTAGTGAACCTGCAGGCTGCGGATGCCAGGGGTGAGGTCGATGATATGGGGAAGATCCTGCTCTTCCAGTTTCATCATCAGCACATGCACCTTGAAGCGCAGGGCGATGTCGAGCTTCATCGGACCGTACTCCACCAGCAGCGCATCCAGTCCCGATTGCCGCACGCAGATGGCGTCATCGCCGGTGCCGGCAAGGTGGAGGATTGCGTCGTTGGGCGTGAAGGAGCTGGGGCTTGCGGGCAGAAGATCCCAAAGCTTGGCGGCCTGGCTTACGCTGCCTTCGGCAACGGCATCGATGGCCTGCTCGTTGGCATGGTTCATCGCATCGGCCTCAGGCTGGCTTAGCACTTGGAAACGCACGGTGTCGCCGGGCTTCAGCTGGCCTAGTTTCCACCGCTCGCTTACAGCAACTACCACTGGGCACACGAAGCCGCCCAGGCTTGGTCCATCCGGGCCAAGCAGGATAGGCTGGTCGCCGGTTAGGTCCAGCGCGCAGATGGAATAGGGGTTGTCGTGGATGTTGGAGGGGTGCAACCCCGCCTCGCCGCCGTCTTCGCGCGTCCATTGCGGGGTGGGGCCGTTAAGGCGCACGCCGGTGCGTGCGGAATCGTAGTTCACGGTGTAGCTGGCGGTGGTGAGCGTTTCCAGGAACTCGGGAGCCAGGAACTCGTCGTCGCTTAAGGGGCCAACAAGTACGCCGATGGTCCACTCGTTGCCCCAGGCTGGTTGTGCGGTTTCGGGAAGTAAGGCTGTGGCGGCATGCGGGGCCTTCTTTTCCAAGGCGTTCGCCGCTTCGCCGGGTTGGAATATGCGAACCAGATCGCCGGTGCGCAGCGCCCTTCCGCCGTGGCCGCCCATCTTGCCGTCCACGAAGGTGGAGCGAGACCCTAGAACCGGCGCTACATCCAGGCCCCCTGCGACGCAGAGGTAAGCGCGCATGCCAGTGGCGCAGGTGCCAAGCTCCAGCACGTCTCCAGCGCTTGCCTGCACGGCGGCGAACTGCGGGCAGGGGCGGCCGTTCAGCTTCGCATCCATGTTCGCGCCGGTAAGGGCGAAGGCGGTGTCCGTGCGGAACTTGTACGTGCCGCCGCGCAGGGTAAGCTCAAGGCCGGCCGCATCGGTCGGGTTCCCTAAAAGTGCGTTGCCCAAGCGGAAGCTCAGCGAGTCCATGGGGCCGCACGGGGGAACGCCCACGGCCCAGTAGCCCACGATGCCCGGATAGCTTTGCACGGTGGTCTGCACGCCGCCGTCGAGCACTTCCAGCGTTGGCTCGGCGGGCGCAAATCCATCGAGCATGCGGGTGCTCAGTTGGGCCTGCTGGTAACCTTGCGTTTGCAGCAGGCTCTCCAGGTACATAAGGTTGGTGGTAAGGCCGTACACGCGGGTTTCCGCCAGCACATGTGTCATGGCGGAAACGGCTTCTTCGCGCGTTTCTGCATGCACGATGATCTTTGCCAGCATGGGGTCGAACAGGCTGGTTACCTCTATGCCCTTGGCGATCCAGGTTTCGACGCGGGCGCCTTCGCCGAACCGTACGGCATCGATCTTGCCCGTGGCGGGCAGGAAGTTGTTGCCGCAGTCTTCCGCGTACAGGCGCACCTCGATGGCGTGGCCCTTCTGGGCATGTGCCTGAGTGAAGTCCACTGCTTCGCCGGCAGCTTCGCGAACCATCCATTCAACCAGGTCGACGCCGCAGCATTCCTCGGTGATGCCGTGCTCTACCTGCAGGCGGGTGTTCACTTCCAGGAAGTAGAACTCGTCGCGGGCCTCGTCGTAGAGGAACTCGACGGTGCCGGCGTTGTTGTAGCCGATGGAAAGGGCCAGCTTCCTCGCGCTTTCCAGCATCGCCTCGCGCGTTGCCTGGGGCAGGTTGGGGGCAGGGCATTCCTCTACCACCTTCTGGTTGCGGCGCTGCACTGAGCAATCGCGTTCACCCAAGGCTGCAACCTGGCCGTTTGCGCCGAAGATCTGGACTTCCACATGGCGCCCGCGCTCCACGAATCGCTCCAGGAACACGCCTCCGTTGCCGAAGTTGGCCTGGGCAAGGTGGCGGGCGCTCTCGAAGGCTTCCTCAAGCTCGTCTGCGTTGCGGCAGATGCGTATGCCGATGCCGCCACCGCCCGCCGTGCTCTTCAGCATAAGGGGGAAGCCCACGGCCTGCGCTGCGGCCTGCGCTTCTTCAAGGGTTTCAAGAAGGCCGCTGCCGGGGGCAAGGGGCACGCCGGCCTTCGTGGCCAGGTCACGCGCAACGTGCTTCAGGCCGAAGCGCTCTATCTGATCGGGGGAGGGGCCGATGAAGGCGATGCCCTCCTGCGCGCAGCGGCGGGCGAAATCGGCGTTCTCGCTCAGGAAGCCATAGCCAGGGAAGATGGCCTGAGCGCCGGTTTGCTTGGCGGCGCCCAGGATCTTCTCCTGGTCCAGATAGGTAAGCGCAGCCGGGCCTTCGCCCAGGAACACTGCCTCATCGGCATCGGAAACGTGCAAGCTGTCCTTATCGGCTGCCGCATACACCGCCACGCTCTTCAGGCCCATCTTCGCAATGGTGCGCTCGGCGCGCACGGCGATGGCGCCGCGGTTGGCTATGAGAATCTTGGTGAACATGCGCTCTACTCCGCATCCCAGATGATCATGCGGACCGGAGTGGGGTTGTAGGCGTTGCAAGGGTTGTTCAGCTGGGGGCAGTTGCTTACCAGCACCTCCACGTTCGCCAGCGCCTTCATCTCCACGTACTTGCCCGGTGCGCTTACGCCGTCGTCGAACTTGTAGTAGCCGTCTTCGGTGATGGGCACGTTCATGAAGAAGTTGATGTTGGGTGCCAAGTCTCGCTTCAGGAAGCGGTCTTCCTCGTCTTGGGACATCTCAAGCATGAAGCTGTCGCGGCAGTTGTGCATGTACTCCTTCTCACGCGCATAGCGCACGGTGTTGCTCTGGGAAGAGCAGCAACCGCCCAGGGTGTCGTGGCGCCCGGTGAGGTCGGCGGTGATCTCCAGCAAAGGCTTGTAGCTTTCGCTGCGCAGGATGGTGCCGGTGGTGAGGTAGATGTTCTGCTGCCCCACGATGGTGGCGACGGCGGAGTAGTGGTCGGCTGGGTCTTCAAGGTTGAAGAAGGTGGTATCCACGGCCTGGTTGCCGCAGACGTCCAGGATGCGCAGGGTCTGGCCGGGCTTCAGCTCGTGCGACCAGGCACGGCCTGCTTCCACGGTTTCGTCGTAGATTGCGTTTGCGGGGTCCAGCTCGCTGGCCTTTTCGATGAATCCAAACATGGTGTCTCCTTGGTTAGTGCTCTCTTATTTGCCCAGCAGGTTGTGGTAGTCCCAGGTGTTCTGGAACGCGCGGAAGTTCTCGGTGCGGAACTGCACGCATTCGTCGTTCAGGTCTACCGGCGGGGCATCGTAGACGGTCACCTCGACCGGGACAGAAGGGTAGGTGGGGGAAGGATCCAGCGGGTTGGGGGTGTTGGAGAGGATAACCACGCTGTCCATCTCGGTGCGCAGGGTTACCGTGCTGCCTTCCTGGCACCAATCCTCGGCGAAGTGCAGGCCGCCGTCCTCGGTGACGTACACCTTGGTGAAAAGGTTCACGCAGGGCACCAGATCGCGCATGCTCAGGCCGTTGCGCACCAGCTCCATGGCCACGTTGTCCATTCCGTTGCGGTTCCACTCGTTGTGCTGTTCCTGGTAGGTGCTGGCACCGTACTTTTCCTCGGTCATCTGACGGGTGGTGAGGCCGGTGATGCTGTCATGCCAGCCAAGGCTGTCTTCCACGATGCTTGCCAGCACGCGGCCGTTGTCGCTCATCAGGACGTTGCCGCGCGTGAGATGCTGGGTGTACTGGGCCTTCAGGGTGTCGGGCATGTTGTAGCGCTCGGTTTTGTCGTACAGGTTGTACATGAGAAGGGCCACGTTGGCGCCTTTGCCCAATGCCTTGAAGTGAACGTACTTGCCGGTGCCGATGGCTCCAGACCATTTCTCGCCGGGCTTCAAGACTTTCTTCCAGATGCACTGCATGGTTTTCTCCTAACTGTTGGCTTGCTGCATGTATGGGGTGGCCGGCGCACGGTCGACGGCGCGGCCGGATGGTGGCTAGGCGTTCTTCGCCCACACGATGGGGGCGTGCAGGTCGGCTTCGGCCTTGGCGATCTGCTCTTCAACCGGGAAGCCCGCTTCCTTCGCCTCTTTGTAGAAGCTCAAGGTGTCTTCGCGCTGCTCGGTGACGGCGCGGATGTAGAGGATCTCGCTTTCCACGGTTCGCTCCTCATGGAGCTCGGCCAGCTCTGCCTTCTCGGCTTCCTCATCGGCTGCGGTGCGCGGGCAGAATGCCGCTACGGCGAAGTAGGTGATAAGCGAGGCGCCGAAGCAGATGAAGGTGTTCCAGCCGTCGATGTCGGCGGTGAGCCAAGGGTTCTCGAAGTACAGCAGCGTGTTCTCTGCTCCGTAGATGGTTGGGGTCAGCACGAAGAATGCGATGCGCAGCACCAGGCCAACCGAGCACGAGGCGAACACCGCTGCCTTGCTGCTGCGCTTCCAGAACAGGCCGCCGAACAGTGCGGGGATAAGGCAGCACAGCATAAGGTCGAACGCCAGGGTGAGCAGGATGCCGGTTGCGGAAAGGCGAGCGGCGATGAGGATGCCTGCTAGGGCCAGCGGGATCATGCACAGGCGAACCCAAAGCAGCTGAGGGTCCTTGCGGTTGACGTTCACGTTGCGGCGGAAGCCACCGATGTTGCGGACGATCATCTCGGAAACGCTGAGGATGGCGCCCGACGCAGTGGAGAAGGAGGCTGCCACCAGGCCCGAAAGGACGATGACGGCGATGAAGGAAGGCGCGTAGTTGTCGAGGAACTCATAGAGGACCGAGGTCTCCTCGCCGGTGATCCCCAGGGTATTCGCGCAGGTGCCGGCAATCAATCCGTACACAATGCCAACGGCCATTACCAGAAAGGCGCTGATATAGCATGCGTTGCGTGCGGTTTTGGGGCTTTTGGCGCTGTAGATGCGCTGCTGGAAGTCCAGGGCAACGATGTCGCCTATTCCAAGCGATATGATGGTTGCCCAGTTGATGGCTGCTCCCTGGGAAGCATCGGTGAGCTGGCCCATGTCGAAGATGCCCAGGCCCTCAGGTGCGGTAAAGCCCCAGTTGGTGAACACGAACACGCCGATGACGACCGTGGCCACCAGGGTGATCACCATCTGGATGGCGGCGGTGTAGGCGTCGGAGAGCAGGCCGCCGCACAGTGTGTACAGCAGCACCAGGCCAGCCATGATGAACAGGCCGGCAAGGTAGGGGATGCCCAAGAAGTACTCGAACAGAAGGCCGATGGCAACCAGGTTGCCTGCCAGCAGGATAACGTAGGCCAAGATCATCACGCAGGCGGCAAGGATCTCGAACTTGTGGCCGTACTTGATGCGGAAGAAATCGCCCAGGGAAAACAAGCCCATCTCGTTCATGGGCTTTGCCACGAAGATACCCGAGAGCAGCAGGGCGATGCCCAGGCCGATGGCCAGAAGGGCGCCTGCCCAGAAGCCCGAGGCAACGCCCAGATCCATGTTGCCTACGGTGGCGTTCGAGTCGACTGCGGCAACCATGAGGGCGGGTGCCACCAGGTAGATGGGCATGTTTCGGCCTGCTACCAGGAAGTTCTGCGAGTCACCTTCCACTTTTCGGCCGACAAACATGCCGACCACTATCACGAGGAGCACGGTGGCTCCCACGCCTATTATCAATAGTGAATTCATCGGTCCTCCAATTCGGTTTCGATAATGTATCGAATTCTAGGGAGGCCATGTTAAGCGCGTGTTTCGGCATAGTTGCCCGTTCATTAACATTTCGATAGAGTATCGAATAATCTGCAAAGCTGTAACTGCAGATAGGAGAGGGAATGCCTAAGAGGAATGCAGTTCAGAAGGGCGCACCGGGTAGGCCGCGCCGAAACGGATCCAAAAGCCAGAATCAGCGTGCGGAAATACTGGATGCCGCAGTTCGCCTGTTCAAAAGAGACGGCTTTGCCGAAACAAGCATGAGCGCCATAGCGCGCGAATCGGGCTTGGGCCAAAGCTCCCTGTATTATTGGTTCAAAAGCAAGGAAGACATCCTGAAGGAGTTCCTGGGCACGAACCGCAATCCGCTCAACGCCGCCAAGGAAGCTGAGGCTGCCGGCGAAGGCGTTGCAGGTCAGTTGCGCGCATTGCTGTACCAGGACACGTTGGCGCTGTGCCAGCTGCCGTTCGACTACCGTCTACTGGAAACGGTTGCCCGCAAGAGCGGCGAAGAGTTCGCTGAGCTGTTCGACGACTACCGCGCCTTGGTTGCCAAGGTGGAGGAGCTTATTTGCCGGGGGGTCGATGAGGGTGTGTTCGAGTGCCCCGACCCGGCGGCGTATGCCGTCACCATCGTTGCTGCCGATGAAGGGGTTCAGCATCGTTTCCATAACCAAACGTGGATGCCGGACCAGGGCAAGCTGACGGTGGGCGTGGAAGCCCTTGCCGCTGCCACCGCAGACCTTTCGGTGCGGGGTTTGCTGAAGTAGGGGCTGCAAGGTCGTTGCGGCTCCAGCCGGTTACCCTGCATCTCCTTATGATTGGTGCGATGTGGGGCAACAAGGCAGAAGGCCATCAAAGGTTACTGGTAGTAGGCAAGCAGCCGCGTCCAGACGCCGGTGCTGCCTTGAACATTGGCGAAGGTTCCTATCACGTAGCAGCGGTCGGCACCAACCTGATCCAAGTTGCACAGGTTTTCCACCACTTCTACGCCACCGCCAAGGAGTATCTTGTGGCAGGTTGGCTCGGAGGTATCGGGTGAAATGGCCTCGCACCCCACGAAGCGCGCGCCTTTCTGCACCAGGTATTCGGCGGTTTCGGCGGCAAGGTGAGGATAGCTGCTTATATAGCCCTGGGGGTCGCTTCCCCAGAGCTTGTCTTGGTTGGTGTCGAACATCACGGCATCGCCTTGCTGGATGTCGCCGTGTTCCGCTTCCCAGCCCTTCACGTCTTGCGCGGTTATCTTGTAATCGCCGCTAACGTCTAGGCGGATGATGCAGGCTGGGCCGATGAGCACGGTTGGATCAACCGATTCAATGGCTCCCTCGCCGTTCAGCACATGGTAGGGCGCATCCATGTGGGTTCCCGTATGCGGGCAGTAGCCGATGGTTTCCAGGTTGTATTCGGAATCCCCGTTGGCGATCTGCGCGAAGTAGCTTATCTCGGGGAGCTTCAGCGAGGGGTCGGCGGGCATCTCGCTTTCCACAAGGTGCGAGATGTCGACGCATTTGTAATTGGCCAGGTTTATGTCCGAGAACTGCGAATTCGCGTTTGCCGCAGACTGGTTAGAGCCGTTGCCCGATGAGCATCCGGCAAGTGCAACGGCCAAAAAGCAGCCCAAAAAAGCAACTGCGATCTTCTTCATGCTGTTCCCCATTTTCCCATAGCGCTCCATTGCGAGCGCGCCCTGGGTTCTATTCTAACCGGTTGCCCGCCTGCCGGCCTTTGCCTCCTTGGCGCGTTGGGTGGCTTCACTCTCAAATCGACGCGCATAAAGAAACCTCCCATTCTCGTGTTCGAGAAATGGGAAGCAGTTCAGGCGCGAAGGCGGAGCATATAGCGCAGGTGGGCTTCCCTGGAGAGCCTACTTGCCTTCGGGGCTGCCGTTGGCATCGCCGGCAGTGCGCGCCAGGATATTGGCGTAGATGGCGCCCGAGATGTTGTGCCACACGCTGAACACGGCACCCGGCACAGCTGCCAGGGGATAGTTGGCGAAATGAACCGTTGCCAGCGAAGTTGCCAAGCCGGAATTCTGCATGCCCACTTCGATGGAGATGGTGCGGATCTGCGCCCGCGAAAGCCCAAGCGCCCGCGCCGCCCCGTAGCCAAGCGCATAACCGCCGACGTTGTGCAGCATCACCACAACGATGATGAGCCAGCCCACGGTCATGAGCTTTGCGGCGTTGGCAGAAACCACCGCCATGATGATGAGCGAGATGGCGATTACGGAAACAAGGGGCAGCACCTTACCGCAGCTCTCAGCGAACTTCGAGAAAACGGCGTTGACGATGAAGCCCAAAACGATGGGGGCCAGCACCACTTGCACAATGGAGATGAGCATGCTGACGTAGGAAACATCCACGGTTTCGCCAGCGAGCAGAAGCACCAGTGCAGGCGTTACGATGGGGGCCATGATGGTGGTGCAGGCGGTCATGCCGACGGAAAGGGCCACATCACCTTTTGCAAGGTAGGTCATCACGTTCGAGGACGTGCCTCCAGGGCAGCACCCCACGAGTATCACTCCCACGGCTAATTCGGCGGGAAGCTGGAACGCCATGCACAGGGTCCATGCCAGAAGGGGCATGATGATGAACTGGGCGAAGATGCCGGCAATCACTGCCTTCGGCTTGGTGAACACCACTTTGAAGTCGCTTGCGGTAAGCGTCATGCCCATGCCGAACATCACGATGCCCAAAAGCGGGTTCACCCAACTGGTGGGGAGCGCTGCGTGCACAGGATCGGGAACCGCGAGGGCAACAACGGCAACGAGCAAGGCAACGATGGCCATCCATTTCCCCGCAAAAGCGCTGATCTTCTCAAGAACCTCCATGGTTTGAATCCTCTTTCCCTTTATGTCGAATGCAGTTGCACTTGCTGCAACTAGCCATACGGTGCGGCATTTGGCCATAAAGCATAAACCTAAAATCGAAAAGCAGATAGGGTAAGCGTTTATGCTGATTTTGGATTCGGTAGCTAGGATTGGGTCGTGCGTGACGTTCTGTTCGATATTCGATTTGGTAGACAACTACCAGGGCTCATCTTGCTTGTTCAAGCATGTGTCCCAGCTCAGTGTTATGGGTGTTGCCGAATAGGGGAGCGCCGGTTTGCTCTGCGCACGCAAAAGCGCCGCGGCGGGAAGTTCCTGCTGCGGCGCTTGTTTTGCGAGGGTGGGTTTTGCCTATGAGCGAATGGCTATCAGGCGCATGTTGTAGAGCTCCACGTAGGTGCCCTCTTCCAATATGATTTCCGTGCCGCTGTCGCCGGAAACGAAGTAGTTGCTCTCCAGGTAGCTGTCGTCGCTGTAGTCCAGATCGCTCATCACGTAGTAGGCGCTGTAGTCGTCGGCGCCGTCGCCCACGATAACGCGGTACGAGCCGGCAGGTATGTCGGTGCCAACGCGGTATACGCCGCTGCTATAGGGCGAGGTGAACTGCTCGGTCATCTTGGCAATCGGCGTCATGGTGCCGTTGTTAACCAAAATGAGCACCTCGCCGTCTTTCAGTTCCATAAGGTTGTGGCCGTAGTAGCTGTTCACGTGCACGGTGTTGTAAGTTTCGGCACTTTCGGAGGCGGGCTGCAGGATGAAGAAGTACGAAAGGGTGGAGCTGCTGCCGCTGAACCAGTAGGTTCCGGCGGGGAGATCGGTGCCCACATGGAATATGCCTTGCGGGTAGATGCCCTCGCCGTTCGGGGCGTTCGAGCTTCCGTTGAAGAAATCGGCTTGAAGCTGGGAAAGCTCTTCCTCGGTAAGGGCGGAAGAACCCTGCAGGTCGAATGCGCTGCGCGTTTGGGCGTTCAAGTACGCCTGGTCGCTGTCGGTGCTAGACGAGCTCCCGCGCTGGTCGTTGTCGAACGAGGGGATGTTCTGCGGGTTGCCGTACGTGCTTCCCAGGTAGCTGTTTGCGCCGCTGCTGAGCGCCACCGTGCAGGCAGAGCACCCCGCCATGCCCAAAAGCAGCACAACGATGGCTGCAACGATGGCGATGATGATGCCCTTGTTGCTTTTCCTCTCGGGCGTTGGCGGGGCTGGCGGTGTGGGTGAAACAGTGGGCTGAGCGGTACTCGCTCCTTCTGCGGGGGCGTTCTGCGGTTGGCTGGCTGTTGCCTGGGCGTCTTGCTGGAAAACAGCCTGCTGGCCGTTTCCTTCGGGTTGCGCTGCGGCATAGCCTGCCCCGCCTGCGGCGGTGGGTGGGATGGGGGGTTGGGCGTTGTTTGCCTGGGAGCCGGCAGGCTGCTTGGCGTATTTCGATACCGGCGTCTGCGGTGGGTTTCCCCAGTAAGAGGGATCGGGTGTGCGAGGCATGATGCTCCTTTCAGCGCAGATGCCGTGTGGGAATCGTCTCGAAAATACTACCGCCCCGAATCGTTTGCAGCATCAACGGTTACGGATGCGTAAAGGTAGAAGCCGGAGGGCAGGAATGTGCCTTAGGGAAATGGTGGTCAAGGGCGTCTTGCCCTGTGTGGGCGGGGTAGGTGCGCAAGAGGTGAGATACCCCAGCTTTTCCCTATCCTTCGGCGCAGTAAGCCTGTGCCGTTATGGCGGTGAAATCGCAGGCGCCGGTAGGGCAGCTGCCGATGCAGGCGCCGCAGGCTATGCAGAGCCTAGGGTCTACTTCGGGGCAGTCCGAATCGGCTGCTGCGGTGCGGGCACCCGTGGGGCAGGCCTCCATGCACTCGTAGGCGCCGGTGCACTTCTGGCAGTCGGTGGTGGAGCAGTAGCGTTCCATAAGCGCGGCGCGCACCGGAGTGGCCTTTGCTGCCTGCACCATAAGCTCTTGGCGGGGCCACGCCTGCTTGCTGGGCATCCAGGCGGACCCGGCCGATGCTTCGCTGCTGATGCGCGCCTTGGCGTGCATGCGCTCTTGCTTCTCGCGGAAGTCGCTCACCGCGGCGGCGTTGCGCTTGCGATGCGTGCCATCGGCTATTTCCCTGCTCTCGTGAAACAAAGTGGATAGCATTCCGCGGCGATCTTGCCCATCGGCGTGCGACCATGCGGTTAAGAGCAACTCGCGTTCGGGAAGCTCCTTCACGCGGCCGATGCTGTTGCCGGTGCCGTCCTGCGCCGATTCCAGCGCGTGCGCAAACAAGGCAGGCCCTAGGGCGCCAGCGGTGGGGCAGCCTTCGCAATACGATTCGTCCAGGTACAGCTTTACCGGAACGTTGGCCGCCAACAGCGCCGTCCAGAACTCCGGTGGCACGGCGGCAAGGCAGGGCAGCACGAGCACGTTGCTGCGGGGAACCACGCCGGGGAACAGGTGGTCGTTGCAAGTGAAGCAGGCGTAGCCTTCCTCGGCAGCTTCGGTGCGGGCGCGCTCGAACAGGTCCTTCAGGGTGAAGCGCTCCCAAGCGAAGGCGTCGCACACCCCGGCGCAGATGCCGCAGCGGGTGCACTGCGCTTCGTCTATGACAGGCGTGCCGCCCTCGAGAGAGATGGCACCGGCAGGGCAGGCTGCCGCGCAGCGCGTGCAGCCGGACCCGCGTGGTGCAGTGCACCACGAAGGCAGCGCAACGATGCGTTCGCGGGGGAAGGGGTCGCTCTCTTCTTCGGGCGCGCCGGCAGTGTCGTTGTTGGCGGCTTCAGCGGCGACATCATCCTTATTCGCATCCGAATTACTATCTGACAAGGCATTAGACTTGCCAGGGACATAAGTCCCTTCAGTTGCATTGGAGGATTCGCCGCCCGAAATGCCATCCCCAGAGGGCCTCGCGCCGCCACCGGTCGCGCCCTCATCGCCAAGCCACTCGCTCGCGCTGCCAGCAGCAGCGGCTTCATCGCCAAGCCACTCGCCCGCACCGCCAGCACCAGCCCCCTCGCCGCCAGCGGGCTTGCCTATGTCGTCCAGGGAGCCCTCGGCTTCCTCCATCCGCTTAGCCGCGGCAACGATCTGCTCTATCAGCCCGTCTTCTGTTTGCGCGTCCGCTCCCCAGATGGTTTCGGGCGCAAGCGAATCAACGCCGCTTGCGCGGGTGGCGCAGGCGGCGTTGGGGAAAGCGTTTTGTTCGGGTGCGTTAGGCACCGAACACCTTTGCGATGGAGTTGTCCAGGCGGGCAACCACCGTTGCGCGGTCCATCAGCTCGATGGACTCGAACAGCGGCGGGGAAACCTGCGAACCGGTGATGGCAACGCGGATGGGCTGGAAGATGAGCTTCTTCTTCAGATCCAGCTTCTCCGCCAGCTCGGCAACGGTGTCCTGCAGCGGGCCGCATTCCCAGGCGATGCTCTCGTCGGCCAGGATGGCGCGCACTTCCGCCAGAACCTCGTCGGCGCGGCAGCCTTCCTTCAGCAGGTTCTTCTGCACCGATTTCTCGTCCAGCTCAACGCTGTCGCCGGCGAAGATGAACGCCAGCTTCTCGGGTGCCTCGGTAAGGCGCTTCATGCGCTCAGCAACCAGCGGGTACAGCTTCTCGTACCAGCTGTGGCGCGCAGCGACGTCCTCCTCGGTGGCAAGGCCGGCCTCTACCAGGAACGGTGCCACGGCATCCACCCAGGCGGCGGCACCCATGGCCTTTATGTACTCGCCGTTCATCCAATCGAGCTTGGTCTCGTCCAGGATTGCGTCCTTCTTGGTGATGCGGTCCAGGCTGAAGTTCTGGCACAGCACGTCGCGCGGGATGATGGTGGTGTCGCCGTCCAGGCTCCAGCCCAAAAGCGCAAGGAAGTTCACCAGCGCATCGGGCAGGTAGCCCATCTTCAGGTACTGTTCCACGCTGGTGGCGTTGCGGCGCTTGGACAGCTTGCGGCCGTCGGATCCCAGGATCATGGAAAGGTGCGCGAACGTGGGCACCTCGTAGCCCAGGGCCTCGTAGATAAGGATCTGGCGTGGGGTGTTGGAAAGGTGGTCGTCGCCGCGGATAACGTGGGTGATGGCCATGTTGGTGTCGTCGCACACTACCGCGAAGTTGTAGGTGGGGGTGCCATCGGTACGCACCAGGATCATGTCGTCCATAACGTCGGCGGGGAAGCTCATGTGGCCGTACACCGCGTCGTCGAACTCGATGGGGCCGTGGTTCTCGGGAACCTTAAGGCGCCACACGTGCGGCTCGCCGGCGTCGATGCGGCGCTGGGCTTCCTCTGCGGAAATGCAACGGCAGGTGCGGTCGTAGCCGGAATAGCCGCCTTCGCTTTCTTCGGCCGCGGCGCGCTTGGCGTCGATTTCCTCCTTGGTGCAGAAGCAGGGGTACACCGCGCCCTTTTCCTTCAAGCGCTCAAGCGCTGCCGTGTAGGTGTCGAAGCGCTGCGTTTGCAGGTAGGGGCCGTACTCGCCGCCCACCTCGGGGCCTTCGTCCCAGTTCAGGCCAAGGCCGCGCATGCCGCGGAGGATAACCTGCTTGTTCTCTTCGGTGGAGCGCTCGGGGTCGGTGTCCTCGATGCGCAGGATGAAGGTGCCGCCCGTTGCGCGGGCGAACGCCCAGTTGAAGATTGCGGTGCGTGCGCCGCCGATGTGCAGCTCGCCGGTGGGCGAGGGGGCGAAGCGTACGCGGACGGGCTTTTGCTGGTCGGTCATCTTTCGCGTTCCTTTCAATTCGTTCGGCTCTGATGATATACGAACCGCCATGTTTGCGGGGCTTATGCGCTACTTCGCCTTAGGCTTTTCGGGGTTGGGCGTAAGCGGGGCGTTGGGGAACGCCTTGCGCGCAAGGCTGGCGATGAGCTTCGCGTTCTCGGCGGCGGGCTGAAACGAAGAATCGAGCGAAAGCTGGTAGTTCTGGGAAGCGCCCCATTCCTTGCCGGCAAAGTGGCGGCAGTGCTCGGCTCGCTCGCCGTCGATGCGCTCGATGGTTTCCGCGGCTTTCATGTGATCCACGTTCTCGCGTTCCATCACGCGACCGATGCGCGGCACCAGGGGCGCGTGGATGAACACATCGAAGACGTTCTCGCGCCCATTCAGGATGAAGTTGGCGCAGCGCCCCACGATAACGCAGCTGCCCGTATCCGCCAGCTTAGTGATGGCACGCGCCTGCGCCAGCCAAATGGGGTCCATTTCCTGGGCGTCGGAGCTGAAGCGCTGAAGGCCCTGCATGTACAGGTTGTACAGCAGCCCGCCGCGCACCTCCTGCTCGTGCGCTGCGATGTAGCTGCGCGTAAGGCCCGATTCCTCGGCCGTCAGCTCGATGAGCGTGTGGTCGAACACGGGGATGCCCAGTTCCTTGCCCACGGCCTGGCCGATCTCGCGCCCGCCCGAGCCGAACTGGCGGCCGATGGTGATAACCAGCGGGGTGGCCTCGCCTTCGCTCTTCGGCTCGTCGGATTCGGCAGGTGCATCCATGCCGGCGGCGGTAAGGGTGATGTGGCCCTGCACCGGGCAGAACTGCTCGAAGCGGGGAAGCACCTTGTTGAACAGCCCCACGATGGTGCCCACGGCAAGCGCGGCTAAGATGGTTCCCTCGCGCACGCCGTACAGCCCGCCGGAAAACGCCAGGGAAACAATGGCCGCAACCACTACGTTGGTGCTGTCGAACGCAACCTTGATCTTGGGGAACGCCACTTTGGTGACGCGCGATATGGCAAGGATGATGCCCTCGCCGGGAAGGGTGAGGAAGCTCGCCTTCACCTGAAGGAACACGCCGAATGCGGTCATGAAGCAGCCCACCACGCTCCACAGCACCTGAAGGCCGTAGTTGCCCATGGGGATGAGCTCGCACAGGGGCACGAACACGTCGATGAGCGCCGAGAACACGAACACGTAAGGTATCTGCAGCAGCTGAATGGGGTTGAAGTCGCGCCGCAGCAGGGCAATCTGGATGAACACGAACAGCACGTTCATGACGAAGGTGCAAATGCCGGTGGAATACGGGGTTAGGTATGAAAGCGTTGCCGGGAAGCACGACACGGGCGAAGTGCCCAGCCCCGTTGCGCGGGTAAGGGCCACGGAGGCGGAGACGATGGAAACGCCGGCCAGCATGACCAGCAGGCGCAAGACGACGTTGGGTGCCTTGCGGTCGAAGAACGAGTGCCAGGTTTGGGTGAATCTCAAGGTGGGGAGGCCTTTCTTTGCTCGGTTCGGTTGCTAGTGCTCAGCGGTCAGCGCGTGGCAGCAGATGAGGGGATGCGTGGTGCGCGAATGGGTGGGGTGCGGGTTGCATCGGGCAGTCAGGTTGGCCCCATGCCGTTTGCCCCGAGCGGTTGCGGATGCCATGGGCGCCTTCTACTGCTTTCCCGCATGGGGCTTCTCGGGGCAGGGGGAAAGCGGCGCGTCGGGGAAGGCGCGCCGTGCGAACTGGGCGATGAGCGTTGCCGTGTCGGCGGGGCCTTCCAGGCTGGAATCGACGGAGAGGTGGTGCCCCTCGGGTGCGTCCCAGGCCACATCGGCGAACCGCAGGCTGTGCTCGGCGCGCTCGCGGTCGATGGTGTCGATGCGGGCGGCGGCTTCGTCGCGGCCGATGTGCTCGCGCTGCATCACGTGGCCGATACGCGCCTCAAGCGGGGCGTGCACGAACACGGAGAGCACGTTCTTGCGCCCGCGCAGGATGGGCCCGGCGCAGCGGCCCACGATAACGCAGGCGCCGTCTTCGGCCAGCTTGGTGATGGCGCGCGCCTGGGCCAGCCAAACCCCGTCCATCTTCTCGGGCTCGGCGCCCACATGCTGGTAGTTCTGCATGTACAGGTTGTACAGCAGGCCGCGGCGTACCTCCTGCTCGTGGTTGGCCACGTAGGAGGGCGGGAAGCCCGATTCCTTCGCGGTGAGGTCGATGAGCGTGTGGTCGAACACGGGGATGCCCAGCTGCTTGCCCACTGCCTGGCCTATCATGCGCCCGCCCGAGCCGTATTGGCGCTCGATGGCGATGACCAGCGGCTGCTGGCCCGACTTCGGGGGCTGCGGCGCGGGCTGGTCGTCTTCGCCCATGGAAACCCCGATAACGAAGCTGATGTGCCCCTCAACTGGGCAGAAGCGGCTGAAGTTCGGCATAAGGCGGTTGAACAGCCCCACGATGGCGCCGGCGGCCAGCGCGGTGATGATGGTGCCTTCGCGCACGCCGTTGAGCGCGCCCATCGCGGCGAACGAGAGCACCACCGATATAATCACCATGGTGGAATCGAAGGCGATCTTACACTTGGGGAACGGCTTTTTCGCCGTGCGGGAAACGGCCAGCACCAGTCCTTCGCCCGGTAGCGTGATGAAGGCGGCCTTCACCTGCAGGAACACGCCGAACGAGATCAGGAAGCAGCTGGCCACGTTCCAGGCAAGCTGAGCGGGGTAGTTCGGCATGGGGATAAGCTCGGCCACTGGCACGCACAGGTCGATGATGGCGCTGAACAGGAACACGAAGGGAACCTGCAGCACCTGCACGGGGTTGAAGTCGCGCCGCAGCAGGATTACCTGCAACAGCAAAAAGCAGCAATTCATCACGAAGGTGCCCGTGCCGATGGTGAGCGGCGTGAAGTAGGAAAGCGTTGCCGGCAAGCACGAGATGGGCGAAGTGCCCAAGCCCGTGGTGCGCGATATGGCGATGGCCATTGCCATGGAGAAGAAGCCGACGCCCAACACGCACAGGCGCAGGATGATGTTGGGGATGGTCTTGTTGAAGAATGCGCACCAGCGCTCGGTCGGCTTCAAGGCGTTCCTTCCCATGCGCAAGCGCGCACGGGGCGGTGCGCGGCAGGGCAGCATGTTCGATTGGGTGATGAATGTTCCTATTCTATAACCGTTGCCCCGTATTCTCTATGGGTTTGCCATGGATTTGGAGTTGGGTGCTACGTGAGGTGGTCCTGCCCGTTCTGCCGTGGCGTGGCGGAACGAACGTCCGTAAGCGTATGGGGTGCGGCGTGCGAACGGGCACGCGGGAGCGGGGCCTCGCGGACTGCCGCTATTGCTGACGCCGTGCGTCCTTCAGCTCGGCTCCATGCGGGCGTGTTACGGTATCGGGGATACTGAATGAATTTCGAGCTTTCAAAGCCGAGCAACCAAGGAGGAGCGAACGTGAACTACGAAGAGCTGCACAATGAGATAAAGAGTGCCATGAAGGCCAAGGACAAGCCGCGCCTGAGCATCCTTCGCCAGGTTCTGGGCGAAGTGAAGAACATCGAGGTGAACGAGCGCCGCGAGATCACCACGGCCGATGTGGACGCCATGCTGAAGCGCACCATCAAGCAGACCAAGGAAACGCTGGACGGCTCCATTAAGGCCGGCAACGACCAGGAGCGCACCGACACGCTAACCGCTCAGGTGGAGATCCTGGAGGGTTACCTGCCCAAGCAGGTTTCCGGCGAAGAGCTTGTCGCCCTCATCGATGCGGTACTGGCTGAAACCGGCGCATCCACCAAGAAGGAGATGGGCAAGGTCATGGGCGCGCTTACCCAGAAGACCGGCGGCAATTTCGACAAGGCCGCTGCCGCCAAGGAGCTGCAGGGTCGCCTGGCGTAGCGCGCCCGGCCTGATTGCTTGGCGGGCTTGCCGGCTGGGGGCTGTTCGGCTTGGCATGGCTGATGTACTCGGCGCGGCCAGAGTGGCCGGCCCCGGGTTTTTCGGCCTACTGGGCGAGGGGCGCCGCAGCCGCTTCGCCCGCTTCGGCATTCCCATTCGGCGCACCGCCAGTGGTAAACTATCGAACCGTATGCCCCAACAGCTTTTCGCGGGGCGCACCACCAAGATTCATCCATTCAACCGGCGGGCGATATCATCGGTCGTTTCCGCCAAGGAAGAGAGCATGAGCATGAGCAAGGGAACCTATTCCTTTACCACTCCCATCTACTACGTGAACGCGGCGCCGCACCTGGGCACTGCCTACACCACGGTTTCGGCCGACGCGGTTGCGCGCTACCAGCGCATGAACGGCTACGACGTTGCCTTCGTAACCGGCATGGACGAGCACGGCCAGAAGGTTGCCGACACCGCCGCAACCAAGGGCATGACCCCGCAGGATTGGTGCGATTCCATGGAGCCCGCCTTCCGCGATTGCTGGGACATGCTCGACATCACCTACACCGACTTCGTGCGCACCACCGAGCCGCGCCATGCCCGCACGGTGAAGAAGTTCTGGCAAGACCTTTTCGACAAGGGCTACTGCTACAAGGGCTCCTATGAGGGCTGGTACTGCGTGCACGAGGAAACCTACTACAATGAAAGCGACCTCCTGAAGAACGACGAGGGCGAGTTCGTGTGCCCCGACTGCAAGCGCCCGGTGCAGAAGGCCAGCGGCGAGGAGAACTGGTTCTTCAAGCTCTCCGAGTTCCAGGAGCCGCTGCTGAAGTTCTACGAGGAGAACCCTGAGTTCATCCGCCCCGAAACCCGCAAGAACGAGATCGTCCAGTTCGTGAAGAGCGGCCTGAAGGATCTTTCCATTTCCCGCTCCACGTTCGACTGGGGCGTTCCGCTGCCGTTCGACGAGGGCCACGTGGCCTACGTATGGGCGGATGCGTTGCTGGCGTACTTCACCGGCATCGGCTACGGCGACCCCGAGCGCGAAGGCGAGTTCGAGCAGCGCTGGCCTATGCAGTACCACTTCGTGGGCAAGGACATCACGCGCTTCCACTGCGTTATCTGGCCGGCCATGCTCATGGCGGCTGGCCTGCCCGTTGCCCATACCGTGTTCGGCCACGGCTTCCTGCTTACCAAGGGCGAGAAGATGTCGAAGTCGAAGGGCAACGCGGTGAAGCCCGCCGACCTGGTACGTGCATTCGGCGTGGACGCCTACCGCTACTACTTCCTTTCCGACGTGCAGTTCGGCCATGACGGATCCATCTCCATCGAGCGCATGGTGCAGGTGTACAACGCCGATTTGGCCAACACCTGGGGCAACCTGTGCAGCCGTGTGTTCAACATGACCAAGAAGTACTTCGAGGGCAAGGTTCCTGCCGCCCCCGCCGGCGTCGACCAGAACCCGCTGCGCCAGATCTCCGACGAGCTGTACGCCGAGTACGACGCATGCATGGGCAAGGTCGACTTCACCGGTGCCGCCGCTGCGGTGCAGAAGCTTGCCGGTCGCGTGAACCTCTATGTGGAGGAATCGGCCCCGTGGAACCTGGCCAAGAGCGAGGAAACCGCAGGTGAGCTGGCTGCCGTTATCTACAACGCGCTGGAGGCCATCCGCATCATCGCGCTGTACATGGCGCCGTTCATGCCCCGCACCTCTGCCGAGGTGTTCCGCCGCCTGAGCCTGGGCGACATCACCGCCGTAACCGACATCGAGGCTGCCACCGCTTGGGGCCAGCTGCAGGCCGGCAGCGCCGTTTCCGTGGGCGACCCGCTGTTCCCCCGCCTGGATGCGGACGCCATCGACCTTTCCATCGAGTAGCCGAAACGGCCTGTTGGATGCCAGCCGAAGCTCAAGACCAATCGCTGAACGCCGCTTTCGTGGAGGAGGGGGCGTTCAGCGTTTCCTTTTTCCAGAAGCGCAAGCACCACAAGTACCGTGAGGTTGAGGCGCCCGTGCTCGAAGGCCCGGTGGCTGACACGCACGCGCACCTGCAGATGCTGAAGAACCCCGCTGCCGAGTTGGCGAAGTGCGCCTACCACAACGTGCGCTTCGTGTGCGCCATGTGCGATCCGGCCGATGGCGTGGGCGAAGGCGATGCCGGGGCGGAAGACGCCCTGCAGCCCGGCTACGACGGCTCCCGGCCCACCTTCGATTGCCTGGAGCAGTGGGCTTCCGGTGCCCGTGCCCAGCTTGAGGAAGCTGGCCTGGGCGAATACGCACCCCGCATTCCGCAGCTGCGCATTGCGGTGGGCGTGCATCCGCATAACGCCCGCCTGTGGGATACGCGCATGGAGCGTTTGATGCGCCGCCGCCTGGCCGACCCGCGGGTGTGTGCCTTGGGCGAGGTGGGGCTGGATTACCATTACGACCTTTCGCCGCGTGCAGCGCAGCGCGGGGTGTTCCGCCGGCAGATTCGGCTGGCAAAGCTCGCGGGCCTGCCGCTGATCCTGCACATGCGCGAGGCGCACGAGGAGGGCCTGGCCATCTTGGAGGAAGAGGGCTTCCCGGAAGCCGGCGTGCTGCTGCATTGCTTCAACCTGGACGAACGGGCGCTGGAGCCGTGGGCGCAGCATGGGTGCTTCATTGCCTACGGCGGCCCCCTTACGTTCAAGAAGGCCGACGAGGTGCGCGCTGCTGCCGTGAAGGTGCCGTCACGCCGCCTGCTCACCGAAACCGACAGCCCGTACATGACGCCCGAGCCCATGCGCGGGGTGGATTGCGGTCCGGCGCATGTGGTGTTCACTGCCCAGAAGCTGCTGGAAGTGCTGGGCTGCGAAACGGCTAAGCAGCGCGAAGCCCTGCTTAGCCAGGTGTATTCCAACGCCTTGGGCTTGCTGAACCGCGAGCCAACCCAATGGCAGCGTGATGCGTTTGTGCGCTTGCAAGGTTAGGCTTCATGGAAAAGTGGCTCATCATCAACGGCAGCCCGCGCATCAACGGCAAGAGCGCTAGGGTGGTGCGCCTGCTTACGGCGCAGCTAGAGCGATCCTGGCCGCAGGTTCAGGTTGAGCTGTTCGAGGTAGCGAATGCTCAGGTAGAGGGCTGCAACGGCTGCGCGTACTGCGAAACCGCCGGCACGTGCATCTATGAAGACGATATGGCGGGTCTTATGCAGCAGCTGGAGCAAGCGCAGCGCGTGCTGATGGTTATGCCCATCTACTTCTCCGGTGCGCCTTCGCAGGCAAAGGCCGTGCTGGACCGCATGCAGCCGTACTTCTGGGAGTACCTGAAGCGCAAGCGCGCTGGCTTGCCGCCAGTTGAAAAGCGCCCGCTCACCCTTTTCGTGGTGGGCGATGGGGGCGACCCGCACGGCTTCGAGCCGCTGGTTGCCACCGTGCGCTCCAGCATGGCGCTGGCGGGCTTCGCCATCGATGAAGTGGTGCCCCTGGTGGGGCTTAAGTCTATCCGCCGCGAAGATTTGGGAAAGTGGGGCGCCTGATGGGCAAGCTCTCTTACTTGGCATCCGTTTCGGAAACCCGCGCCGTGCTCGAAGCGCATGGCCTTATGACGAAGAAGGCCTTGGGCCAGCACTTCCTTATCAACGATGGGGTGGTGGAGAAGATCTGCAACCTGGCCGAGCTTAGCCAGGCCGACAACGTCCTGGAGGTTGGGCCGGGCATCGGCACGCTCACTGTTGCGCTGCTGCAGCGTGCCGGTAAGGTTGCCTCTATCGAGATGGACGCCGACCTTCCCGCCGTGCTGGCGGAAACCTGCGCCGAATGGGAAAGCCGTTTCACGCTCATCTCGGGCGATGCCTTGGCTGTGGCTCCCGATCAGGTTCCCTTCGCCCCGAACAAGCTGGTGTCGAACCTGCCCTATGCGGTGGCCGCCACCATCATCCTCGACTTCTTCGAGCGCTACGAGAGCCTGCAGAGCCAAACGGTTATGGTGCAGGCCGAAGTGGCCGACCGCATGTGCGCCAAGGTGGGCACCAAGAACTACGGCGCCTACACGGTTAAGCTGGGCCTGTTAGCCGAATACCATGGCCGCTTTGCCGTATCGGAGGGCAACTTCTTCCCGCCGCCGCGTGTGAAGAGCGCCGTTATCCGCATGGACCGCCGCCCCGACCAGCTGGAAGGCGGCTTGCGCCGTGCCGCCATGACCATGGCCGATGCCGCCTTCGCCACGCGCCGCAAGACCATCGCCAACTCCATGAAAACCTACTTCAGCAACCCGGCTACCGCCGACGACCTTGTTCTGGCTAACATCCCCGACGTGCTATCCCGCGCCGGTGTTTCGGCCAAGGCGCGCGGCGAATCTCTGGAGCGTGAGGCTTTCATCAGCTTGGGTCGTGCCTTCCTGGAGCTTCATGAGCAGGCCTAAGGAACAATCCACCACGCGGCGCACGCTGTATTTCTACTGGCAGGTAACCAGGAACCATAAGGGGTACTTCTTCGGGCTGATGTTCAGCACCTTTGCGTTCGTGGCGCTGCTTACCTACGGCAACCCGTATGTTATGAGCCTTATCGTGGACAAGGTGAGCGCCCAGCCTGTGGAAGCCGACCAGGTGTTTTCCGCCTACGGGCCGTTTGTGCTGGCGCTCATCCTTATCAACGTTTTTGGCCAGGCGGCCAGCAAACTGCAGGACTACACGCTGTACAAGCTGGAAATCGCCGCAAGCTACGACCTGGCAACCATGAGCTTCGACGCGCTGTGCAACCAGAGCATGAGCTTCCACTCCAACCGCTTCGGCGGCACGCTGGTAAGCCAAACCTCCAAGTTCATGAGCGCGTACAACCAGATAATAGAGACCATCAACTTCCCGTTCATGCCGGTGCTATGCTCCATCGTGTTCACCTGCGGGATACTGGCGCCGCGCGTGCCGCTGTACGTGGCCATCCTTATGCTGCTGCTGGTGATCTACGCCGGCGTTTCGTACTACATGTACAAGCGCATCCTGTCGCTGAACGAAAAGGCCGCGGGCGCGCAGAACAACCTTTCGGGTGAGCTTTCCGATTCGGTGGCGAATATCCTTGCGGTGAAAACCTATGGTCGCGAAGACTACGAGCGCGGGCTGTTCGACGCAGCGAACAAGGAAGTGGTGCTGCGCGATTCCAAGCGCATGTGGGCATCGCTTACCCGTGGCATCATCACCGCATGCATCACCGTGGTCATCATGAGCGTGGTGGCGGTGTTCATCGCCGGCGGCAACGCGTGGTTCGGCATCACGCCGGGCACGTTGGTGCTCATGTTCACCTACACGTACACCATTACCAACCAGTTCAACTTCATCAACAACGGCTTGCAGCGCTTCAACCGTGCCTTCGGCGATGCAAGCGGCATGACGGCTGTGCTCGACGAGCCGCGTCTGGTGGACGACAAACCCGGCGCGCCCGACCTGGAAGTGACCGAAGGCGCCATCCAATTCAAGGACATTGACTTCTTCTATGCCGATGGCAATGCGCGCACGCAGGTGTTCGACAAGTTCTGCCTTAGCATCCCCGCAGGCCAGAGGGTTGGCCTGGTGGGCATGAGCGGTGCAGGCAAAACCACCCTGACCAAGCTGCTGCTGCGCCTTTCCGACATCCAGGAAGGTAGCATCCTGGTGGATGGGCAGAACATCGCCGACTGCACCCAGCAGAGCCTGCGCCGCCAGATTGCCTACGTGCCGCAGGAGGCGCTGCTGTTCCACCGCACCATCGCCGAGAACATATCCTATGGCCGGCCCGATGCAAGCAGGGAAGAGGTTCGTAAGGCTGCCGCCCAGGCCAATGCGCTGGAGTTCATCGAGCGGTTGCCGCAGGGGTTCGACACGGTTACCGGCGAGCGCGGCGTGAAGCTTTCGGGCGGTCAGCGCCAGCGTATAGCCATTGCCCGCGCCCTTCTGGCCGACTGCCCGGTGCTGGTACTGGACGAAGCTACTAGCGCGCTGGATTCCGAGAGCGAGAGGCTGGTGCAGGATGCGCTGGAAACGCTGATGCGCGGGCGCACCTGCATCGTGGTGGCGCATCGCCTTTCCACGGTGGCCAACCTCGACCGCATCGTGGTGCTGGACGGCGGCAAGATCGTGGAAGACGGCCCGCATGCCCAGCTGGTAGAGCAGGGCGGGGAATACGCCCACCTCTGGGGTCGCCAAACCGGCGCCTACCTTCAGTAGTTGCGCGTATGGGCGGAAAATGTAGATTGCCCCATAGCATTCGGCGCGATGTTAGACTAGCCAAGTATTTTTATGTCCAAAATCGAAAGAATGTCACTTTATGGATCTCGCAAAACAGGCACAGATTATCGATAACATCCACGAAACGCTTAGCCAGTACGTTGGCCAGAAGCTGAAGGTTCGCGCCAACATGGGCCGCTCCAAGATCGTGGAAAGCGAAGGCGAGCTGAAGCAGGTTCACCCGCAGCTGTTCATCATGGAAGTGCAGCGCAAGCGCGGCACCGCTGCCCGTCAGTCCTACCAGTACGTCGATGTGCTTACCGGCATGGTGGAGCTTACGCAGGACGGCCAGCCCATCTTCGGCAACTTCATCGAGGAAGACGTGGTTGAAGAGCCCGCTGCCGCACCGAAGATCGAGCTGTAAGCCGACTGCGGTCAGGTTGCTGGTAGCCTGCGGCCACCAGCGATCCTACGTGAAACCGGCCAACGGTTTTTGCAAAAAGCTGTTGACGGGTTAATCGGTTCTGGTAATATAAATCCTCGCTGAAGCGATCAGCGCTTCGGGCGGTTAGCTCAGGGGGAGAGCGCCACCTTGACACGGTGGAGGTCACTGGTTCGATCCCAGTATCGCCCACCATCTATTTCAGCCTGGAAGGTGTCAACTTCCAGGCTTTTCTTTTTTCGCGGCCAACCTTGCGTTTGGCTGGGTTGCCCTGGGTGCAGGGCAGGGAGGAAAACGATGCACACCAACATATCCTTGCAGCAGCTGCGCTACATCATCGAGGTTGCCGAATGCGGCTCCATCAATGCCGCCAGCCAACAGCTCTACGTTTCCCAGCCCACGCTTTCCACCACCATCAAGGACACCGAGCAGGAGCTGGGCATCTCCATCTTCAACCGCACCAACCGTGGCATCACCCTTACCAACGAGGGCACGGAGTTCATCGGCTATGCGCGTCAGATCCTGCAGCAATTCGACCTGTTCGAGGCGCGCTACTCCAACGCCGGCAGCACGGCGGCGGGCAGGTTGTGCGTTTCCTCGCAGCATTACGCCTTCTGCGTGCACGCCTTCGTTGACTTGGCGGAAGAGTACGACGAGGAGGAGTACAACTTCTCGCTGCGCGAAACGCGCACGGCAGAGGTTATCGAGGATGTGAAGGAGTTCCGCAGCGAAATCGGCGTGCTGTACCTTTCCGAGTTCAACCGCAAGGTGCTTACCAAGGCCTTCACCGATGCGGGCCTTACCTTCACCCCGCTGTTCGAGGCGCACCCGCATGTGTTCGTGGGGCTGAACCATCCGCTTGCTGGGCGCACCAGCCTGAAGCCGGAAGACCTGGAAGACTACCCGCGCTACTCGTTCGAGCAGGGCAGCAACAACTCGTTCTTCTTCTCCGAAGAGCCGCTTTCGCACTTGCCGCACAAGCAGAACATCACATACTACGACCGCGGCACGCTCACCATCCTGCTGAATCGCCACAACGGCTACACCATTTCAACCGGTGTGCTTTCCGGCGAGATGGCCGAAGACGTATGCGCCATTCCGCTGGAAGTGGACGAGACCATGACGGTGGGCTACCTGTATCATGCCGAGCGCCCGTTTTCGCCCCTGGCGCAGCGCTACATCGAGAAGTTGCGCGCCTACATCGAGGACAACCCCACGGTTACCACGTACTACCCGGTAGACTAGGTGCCCGGCGTGTGCTGTGGCGGTGGTTGCTTTTGGGCTGTCTTTCGCCTTTCTTCAGAAGGATAGCGCTGAAATAGGATTAAGATGCGTTTAATTCTTCCGTTCACCGATACGAACCTGCCGCTCCCATGGTAAAAAACCGGAACACAATATACTTTGCACTGTTGTGTCTGCCCTCACTGGTTGGGGGCAGTTTTCATTCTATTGTTGAATTTCCCTTATTATTGGGGATAAGGACAAAGAGCCGTTCGGCGTGCTGGCTGCAAGGGTGAGCCCTCCCGCTAATGCAGCACAGCAGGCCGGCGGAATAAGGAAGGGAGGAGCGTTGGCAACGCTGTCAGTCGAACCCCGATCTGCCGCCGACGCAAAGATCGAATCTTACCTTGCGCGCTTCGAGCGTAGGGTTGAAGCCACCCCACCGGGGCAGTGTCCCTTGGCGTTCCAGGCATCGTTTTTGGAGGCGGGCGCGCTGCAGACTTGCGGCAAATGCGTCCCTTGCCGCGATGGCCTGCCCAAACTCGCTGAGATGATGCGCTCCTTGGCGGAGTGCCGCGCAACCGCCGAAACCGTGGAAACCATGCGCATGCTGGCGCAGATGATCTGCGACACATCCGATTGCGCCATCGGTTACGAGGCCGCTCAGGCAGCGCTCGATTCGCTGGAAACCTTCGCTTCCGAAGTTGAAGAGCACCTTTCCAACCACGCCTGCAGTGCGGGTATGGGCCAGAGCGTTCCGTGCGAGACCATGTGCCCTGCCCATGTGAACGTTCCTGCATACATTGCCATGGTGGGCGAAGGCGACTATTCCGGCGCGGTTCAGATGATCCGCAAGGACAACCCGTTCCCCACGGCCTGTGCGCTGGTGTGCGAGCATCCGTGCGAGAAGCGCTGTCGCCGCATCCTTATCGATGCGCCGCTGAACATCCGCGGCATCAAGAAGTTCGCGGTGGACAACGCCGCTGCCGACAAGGTTCCCACTCCCAAGCGCCTTCCCGACACCGGTAAGCGCATCGCCGTTATCGGCGGCGGGCCTTCCGGCCTTACCTGTGCATATTTCAGTGCCCTGATGGGGCACAAGGTAACGGTGTTCGAGATGCATCGCGCCATGGGCGGCATGATGCGCTACGGCATTCCTGCCTACCGCTTCCCGCGTGAGCGCTTGGACGAGGACATCAACGCCATCCTCTTGGTTGGCAATATCGACGTCGAGTACAACACCTATATAGATGAAGCTGCCATGCGCCGCATTGCCGACGAATACGATGCCGTCTACGTTGCCATCGGCGCCCATACCGGCAAGACGCTTCGCCTGGACAATTCCGACGCCGAAGGCGTTTACAGCGCCGTCGAGCTGCTGGGGCAGATCGGCGACGACGAATACCCCGACTTCACGGGCAAGGACGTGGTGGTTATCGGCGGCGGCAACGTTGCCATGGACTGCGCCCGCACCTCTGTGCGCGCCGGCGCGGCTTCGGTAACCGTTGCCTATCGCCGCCGTCAGGCCGACATGACCGCGCTGAACGAGGAAATCGAATCGGCCGTGGCCGAAGGCGTGGAAATGGCCATTCTGGAGGCTCCGGCATCCGTGGAGGTGAACGAGGCGGGGCATTGCACCGCGCTCATCACCCAGCCGCAGATGATCGGCCCGGTGAAGGGCGGCCGTCCGTCCCCGGTCACCGCCTCCAAGCCCGAGCGCCGCATCCCTGCCGACGTGATCCTTATCGCAGTTGGCCAGGACATCGTATCCGAGCCCTTCGCCGCGTTCGGCATGGAAACCAACTGGGGCAAGTTCGTTGCCAGCGGCGAGCTTGAATCGCCTGGGTTGCCCGGCGTATTCGTTGGCGGCGACTGCCAAAGCGGTCCTTCCACTGTTATCAAGGCCATCGGTGCCGGCAAGGTTGCCGCCCGCAACATCGACGAGTACCTGGGCTTCCACCACACGCTCAACATCGATGTCGAGGCACCCGTTGCCGCTCAGAATGATCGCACGCCCAAGGGCCGTGTGGAAATCGCCGAGCGTCCCGCTCGCGAGCGTAAGTGCGACTTCGAGGGCGTTGAGCTTGGCATGAGCTTGGAAGAGGCCCAGCAGGAATGTGGTCGTTGCTTGAGGTGCGACTGCTTCGGCGCTGGCGTGCAAGTTGGAGGCAGGGTCCAGTATGTCTAACTCCCAGTCCGCAGCTGCCGCGTGCTGTGCGGCCAAGACCGTTGCGCTTACCATCAACGGCAAGCAGGCAACCGCGCCCGTTGGAGCCACCATCCTTGAGGCCGCCCAGCTGGCAGGAGTCCATATCCCCACGCTGTGCTACCTGAAGGAGCGCAACGACATCGCCTCGTGCCGCATCTGCGTGGTCGAGGTGGAAGGGCTGGAAAGCCCTGTGCCAGCCTGCTCTACGCCGGTGCGCGAGGGCATGACGGTGATAACCGAGTCGGAGCGCATCACGGGCTATCGCCAGATAGCGATGGACCTTATCCTTTCCGACCACGGCCTGAACACCATCAACCACTGCTTTTCCTGCAAGAAGAACGGTGGGTGCGAACTGCAGTCCGTTGCCCGCGAGTTGGGTGTGATGGAACCCACGTTCGGTGAGCAGTCCTCGCGCAAACCGGTTTTCGATTCCAACCCGTTCATCAGCTTCGATCCTAACCTGTGCATCCGCTGCCAGCGCTGTGTGGGTGCTTGCAACAACGCTGCGGGCAACCATACGCTGCATGCCGCGAAGCGCGGCCTGCGCACCAGCATCGAGGCGCCGTTCGGCCCCGATTGGAAATCCACGCATTGTGAGTCGTGCGGCAACTGCGTTCAGGCGTGCCCCACGGGTGCGCTTACCATGAAGCGCCGCGCCGATTACCGCGAGTGGGAGGTTGAGCGCGTGCTTACCACGTGCCCGCACTGCGCCACGGGTTGCCAGTACAACCTCATCGTCAAAGACGGCAAGATCGTGGACACCGAAGCGGTAGACGGCCCTTCCAACCACAGCTTGCTGTGCGTGAAGGGACGCAGCGGCAGTTTCGACTTCGTGCATTCGCCCGAGCGCCTTACCACGCCGTTGGTGCGCAACGCCGAATCCGGCGAGCTCGAGCCTGCTTCCTGGGACGAGGCGCTTAACCTGGTGGCCTCTAAGATGGGCGCGTTGCGCGACGAGTTCGGCGGGCAGGCGCTTGCTGCGTTCGCTTGCGCACGTTCCGCCAACGAGGACATCTACATGCTGCAGAAGATGGCGCGCACGGTGTTCAAGACCAACAACGTGGACAACTGCGCCCGCGTGTGCCACGGCCCTTCGGTTGCCGGCCTTGCGCAAACCCTGGGTTCCGGCGCCATGACCAACCCCATCACCGACATCGCGCAGAACGCCGAGGTCATCATGCTGGTGGGTTCCAACCCCGAGGAAGCGCACCCGGTGTTCGGTATGCAGATCCGCGAAGCGGTGGAAAACGGCACGAAGCTCATCGTGGTGGACCCGCGCGATATCGGCCTTACCAAGATCGCCGATGTGCACCTGAAGCTGAAGCCCGGCACCAACGTGGCGTTCTCGAACGGCATCGCCCGCGTGCTTATCCACGAGGGGCTTATCGACGAGGAATTCATCGCTACCCGTTCCGAGGGCTTCGAAGATTTCAAGGCAATGGTGGAAAAGTACACGCCGGAATACGTTGCCGGTATCTGCGAGATAAGCCCGGAAGACCTGGTGTTCGCGGCACGGCTTTACGGCCAGGCCAATGCGGCTGCCATCGTGTACTGCCTGGGCGTTACCGAGCACACCAGCGGCACCGAAGGCGTTATGTCGCTTTCGAACCTGGCTATGATCACGGGCAACTTCGGCAAGCCCGGTTGCGGCGTGAACCCCGTTCGCGGCCAGAACAACGTTCAGGGCGCGTGCGACATGGGCGCTACCCCCGCCGATTTCCCTGGTTACCAGAAGCTTGCCAACGCCGAGGTTATGGAGCGCTTCGAGAGGCACTGGGGCGTGGAGATTCCCAAGTGGAAGGGCACCTATGCCACCGAGTGCTTCCCCAAGATGATCTCGGGCGACATAAAGGGCCTGTTCATCTTCGGCGAAGACCCGGTGCGCACCGACCCGGACACCCATCACGTTATCAAGGCGCTGGAGTCGCTGGACTTCCTGGTGGTGGACGACCTGTTCCTTACCGAAACGGCCAAGTACGCCGACGTGGTGCTGCCCGGTCGCAGCTATGCGGAAAAGGAAGGCACGTTCAGCAACACCGAGCGCCGCGTTCAGCGCATCCGCACGGCGGTTACTATACCGGGTACGCGCCTGGATACCGACATCTTCATCGACATCATGAACCGCATGGGCTATGCCCAGCCGCAGCTTACCAGCGCCCAGATCATGGACGAGATCGCCGAGCTTACGCCTAGCTTCCATGGCATCAGCCACGAGCGCTTGGATTCCGAGGAACTGGCGGGCCAGGGCCTGTGCTGGCCCTGCTTGGACAAGGACCATCCCGGCACGCCCATCATGCATGTGGGCAAGTTCAGCCGTGGGCTGGGCATCTACTCGCTGGCCGAGTACATCCCCGCCGCCGAGCTGCCCGACGAAGAGTACCCGCTGATGCTTACCACCGGGCGCATCCTGTACCATTACAACGCCACGGCCATGACCGACAAGACCCCTGGTTTGAACGAGATCTGCGGAAGCTCGTTCATCGAGATCAACGACCAGGACGCCAGCAAGCTGGGCATTGCCGACGGCGAGAAGATCTGCGTTGAAAGCCGCCGCGGGAAGATCGAGACCACCGCGCGTGTTTCCGGTAAAACGAACCCGGGGCAAACCTGGATGCCGTTCCACTTCCAGGACGGCAACGCCAACTGGCTTACCAGCGACGGACTCGACCGTATCTGTTCCACGCCGGAATACAAGGTGTGTGCAGTAAGGGTTGCGAAGATCGCTTAGCGCTTACCGGCAAGAGAAACGCTATCAGGGGCAAGGAGTTTTCCTTGCCCCTTTTGTTGTACGTTGGGATGGGCTGCCCTTGCGTCCTGTCCGCGCCGGGCAGGCCCCGCCCGTCGCTGCACTTGCCAACTCTACGCAGGCGTCCATAATGCGGTTGTAGGGGGAAAGCTAGAGAGGGTGATTGCTATGCCGGAATGGGATCCGCAGCAGTACTTGAAGTTCAACGCCGAAAGGTCTCAGCCTTCGTTCGATTTGGTTGCGCGTTTGAAGTTGTATCGAACGAAGGATGGCAGCCCATTCCTGCCTGCAACTGCGCTTGATCTGGGCTGCGGTCCGGGCAACAGCACGGCTATCGTTGCCAACGCTTTTCCTGAAGCCAGGGTTTTGGGTGTGGATAGTTCGGCCGACATGATTCGTGAAGCCGCTGCATCGTGCGCGCTGCCGGCCTCCCGCGTGTCGTTCCAGCTGTTTGATGCGCTCGATGACCCTAAGCCTTTGGCGCGTGAGTTTGGAAGCGGGGAAGGTTTCGACCTTATCTTTTCCAACGCGTGCATCCAGTGGGTTCCCGATAACGAGGCCCTTATCAAGCGGCTTCTGGGAGCCTTGGCTCCTGGCGGCTTGCTTGCCGTGCAGGTGCCCGTTAACGCGAACGAGCCCATTTACCAATGCATCTACCGTGTGGTGGACAGCGATCGGTGGGCGCCGTGCTTCACTAAGCGCCGCTTCTTCACAACCTTGCAAGAGCTGGAGTATTTCGATGTTCTTGCCAGTGCGGCCAGCGATTTTACTATCTGGAAGACCACGTACATGCACCGCATGCCTTCGGTGGATGCGGTGGTGGAATGGTTCCGCGGGACGGGCCTTCGTCCTTTCTTGGAGCAGCTTCAGCCTGAACAGAGGCCACAGTTCCTTGCTGAGGTGCGCGAAGAGATGAGAGCAGTAGCGAAGCCCCGTCCAAACGGGGAAGTAGTGATGCCATTCCCCCGCCTGTTCTTCATTGCCGGGAAGTAGCTGGTTGAGCATAACTATCGCCTTAAAAGTGTGAAAAAATACATTTTTAAGACCTTAAAAATGCGATTGATTGCCGAATCCAAGGGCGCATCTGCCGCGGCCATGGCGGTGTCGTATGTGCGGATGCCCCCTATGATGCTGTGACGGCTGCGGCCGCTGGGCGAGACAGATACTCGCTTTCCGCCTACCCTTTCTCTTCATGCGACCTTTGAGCTGGAGGTACCTGACAGGTGGACATATGGCCCTGCACAGAGCCATCCCTACCGTTTTTTGCGCAAAATAATCGTTTATCAGCATCGTACGCTAGTGAAAACGCTTGACCAACGGCCAAGGCGAAACGAAAGCGAGACCGATATGCCAGAGCAAAAGCACCTTCATTCGTTCAGTCGTAGGGAATTTGTTCTTCTTGCTGCATTGGGCGCGGTCGGCATGTTTACCACCGGCTGCAGCGGCATAGCCAATGAATCCGCTCTAACTAGCACCACATGGATAGATATTCTTCTGGGGGAAGAGAGAGTTAAGTTCTCTAACGATGGCACCGTGCATATAGGCGACGATTCATATCCTTGGAAACAGGATGGCGATAAAGTTATTGTGACCAAAACTACGAAGTATTCCGTTACTGGCGCGGAAAGCGAAAAAGAGCTCACCTTCGAACTGGGAGAACAGGATGGCTGCAAAACGTTAAGCGACCTCACGGATGAAATCAAGGCGTTTTATGTTCCCGAAGACAAGCTGGATACCGCCAGGGAATATCTCAGATCGCATGCCGAATACGTAGATTTTGATCAGCTCGCTGCCGACAGAAACGCCAATGAGGCCAGAGCGAAGGCGACTTACGAAGGGAAGTTTTACATTGCGGCAATTACCGTAAGATCTATCGAATCAAATTACGCTCGTTGCTCCCATGGTTTGTACAAAGGCCTTCCGCTTAACGCCGTAAGCATTTATTTGCCATCCGAGACCTTGATGCAATTAAATCGCGAGGACGACATCATCGTTTGCGGGCTGGTTACAGCTGGCTATTTTCCTACTATGACCGGTTTTCTTGTTACTGTTTGAGCACGATGAGCGAATTCTCCAGGTCTGCGTGACCTGGCTATTTCCAACGGTTAGCGTCGTTGCGCATTTGCCCTGGACCGCTGGGCGGGGCTTTGGCTGCTTGGTGACGATGATCGGCTTTTCGGCTATTCGGCCGGACCGTAGAACGTAACCGTGCCTTCAAGTTAGGCGTATCGTTCTCGCCACTGTCTGCTTTTCGATGCCTCGCTGCTGCCTGAACTGCGATAATCAAAACCGGCTTATTGACGCCGATGCAGAAATGGGAGGCCGTTGTGGGTTTGGCTATGCGTGATGCGCAGAAATTGTTTGGGAAAGCAGGGGCCCGCCATTGGGTGCGGTATGCCGTTAAAGCGGCCCTGCTCTTCCTGCTTCTTGGCGTGTTCGCTGCTTTCGGCGCGCATATGCATACGCTTGGCGTGGCGCTTCTTTGGGTACTGCTGAGCAGTGTGTCGGCACTCGGGTACGGGTACTTCAGCGTTGTTCGCAAGGCGAGCCTGCGCCTGCCATACGAGCCGGGCCACCAGTTTTTCCGCCTGAACAGCGGCCGCGTGCTTTCCTTTGTCATCGCCTTCGTCGCGGCCGCGGTATGTGTTTTCGGCATGTTCTGCGATGTTCTTAGGTGGAATGCCCTGGACTGGGCCATCGTGGCTTCGGGCGCCGTCTTCTACCCCCTGGCGTACCTGGCCTTTCATCGCCTGGTAGGGTGCCAGTTTACCGAGGGGTTTAGGCAGGCCGGCGTTACGAGGGCAGCGATCTGGGCCACCATCGCATACCTTTGCGTTGCATTCCTTGCAGCCAGCTTTGCCGTTCCCGCGGCTGATTACCCCACAGCATACGCGGCATTCGATGCGGCTATGAAGGAATTCGGCGATTCCCCTGTGGAGCTGCTTCGCCAGCTGGGGATACTTTCCTCGGTTGCCGAGGGCATGACGAACTGGGGAACCTCCCAGGCTGCAGAGACCTCGCCGTACCTGTACGCTGCGCTGAAGATATTCCTGAACGCGCTTTCGCTTGCGGCGGTGGGCAGCATGCTGGGCGCATGCTCCATAAGCGGGCAGGAGCTGAGGCGTATGTTCGCGGACCTTCCCGCCGATGCGGCAGGTGGTGCAGCGCCACCCTTGCGCTGTCGTTACGCCGTTGTGGGCGCCTGCATGCCCGCGGTGCTGCTGGCGGTGCTTCTGGGCGTGAACGCTCACCTTGAGGATTCGGCCGAGCGCGGAGAGACGGCATTCGCCGAGAACTTCGCCCGATTTGCCGTGAACCTTACCGTATGCACGATAGATGGGAAAACCTACGACGCCCAGGCCCTCCAGGCCGTGCGCGAGAGGGCCCTTGACGAGGCGAGCGAGCTTTCCGCAGAGGCCAAAGAGGCGCTTGTTCCCCTGGTAAACGCATCGTTCGACGCTCGCATAGCCAACATCGACGGCTACCTCGACGACTACTACAGCCTGCCCGCCGACTACGAGCGGCTGGTTAGCCTCGTCGGTAACAACGTCGAGGAGTTCGCCGCCCGGCAGCTTCAGGAGAAGATCGAATCGGGCGTAGACGACTCCGAGTTGGCGGCGAAGCTCGGGGAATACTGCGATCGGAGTCAGGCCATAGCCGACCGCTTCGAGAACGAGAAAGAGTCGTGCAGGGTGGATGGGACGCCCCAATGGCTTGAGTCGGATCTCTGCGAGGGAAACTTCGCTTTTTTGGGTGAGCCGATAGAGCCCGCTCAGAAGCTTTTGACCCTGGGGCAGAGGCTTGGCGTGAGCGCGGCTGCCGGGGCGGGAGCGGGAATCGCGGCGAAGGCGATTTCGGGGAAGGTTGTCGAGCGTGCCGTTGAGAAGCAGTTCTTCAAGAGCGTGGCTGCCCGCATAACGAGTGTGCTGGGCACGAGGGCAACGGGCGGCATGGTTGGCGCCGCAATCGGCACTGCTGCCGGCCCGGCCGGCACGGTTCTGGGGATTGCCGTGGGCACGGCAGCCGGCGTAGGCGTCGACTACGCCCTGCTGAAGGTGGATGAGAACCAGAACCGCGATGCGTACAAGGAACAGATAACCCAGGCCATAGAGGAAGAGCGCGCTGACGTGCTTGCTGCGTTCGGATAATGCCCCCGTCTCGGCCGTGTTGCTTTGAGCACTAACCGAGGGACGGATTAGGAGAGAATCCGCTGCTCCTTAATGGCGTCGACAATGGCGATATCGGCAGGGAGCCAGTCGACGGAATCGAGATTGCTGGAATCGAGCCATTTGGCAGCATAATGCTCGAGCAGTGTTAGACGACCGGCGATAACGGAGCAGAGATAGCATTTCATGGACAGGTGAAATGTGGGGTAATCGTATTCCACCTGGCAAATGAAATCATCGACAGAAATGGTCGCATCGAGTTCTTCGTGGATCTCACGCACGAGGGCAGCCTCGGGCGTTTCGCCGTCTTCCACTTTGCCGCCGGGGAATTCCCAACCGCCGGCAAATTCGCCGTATCCGCGTTGCGTGGCAAAGATCTTGCTCTCGTGTTTGATGATGGCGGCTACGACTTCAACTGTTTTCATATGCCTGTCTCCTGCTTTTCGCTTCAGTACGCCCATGAGTATAGATGCAAGGTGAGTGCGTTTGGCATGAATTCTTGCCTGCGGGTATCTCGGGTTTTGATTATGATTTTTCAATTGGAAGATACGATCGGGCTTCATGTTGGGAGAACGTGTGGCTGGTAGAGTGGAATACAGCGTCGTTGAATTTACAGAGAGCCTGCAGGCGAGCTTTATTGGCGCAGATAAAGAGCCGGACGACCGCTATGCGCCGCGTATTTTGAGCAATGACGAGAGCAGCTCGAGCAATGTGCTTTCCGTTATCAAGAGCGAGCTTCTAGACTGCGTGAGCTTCAGCTTCTCCATTGCATTTATCACGTCAAGCGGGATCCAGATCTTGGCAAGGATACTTCATGAGCTTCAGCAACGAGGGATTCCTGGGCGCATACTTACTTCGACGTATCTTAACTTCAATGACCCGGATGCCTTGCGAAAGCTGCTGGAGTATCCCAATATCGAAGCGCGCGTGTATCAGGGCGATTTGCATGCCAAGGGATATTTCTTCGATAAAGAGGGCATATCGACCATCATCATTGGCAGCTCAAACCTTACCCAACGCGCGCTTACGTGCAGCAAAGAATGGAACGTGCTGTTTCGCACATTCCCAGAAGGCGACATCCTTCGTAAGACCAAGAGCGAGTTCGAAAAGCTGTGGAGGGACAAGAACTCTGTCGTCGTGACAGAGGAATGGATTCAAGGTTATGAGTCGTTTCTGCGTGCTCATAAGCCCAAAGCTTCTTCGATGCGTCCTCCGGCATTCTCTGCGGAGAAGGATATTGCAGACGCATGCATTGATTCGGGTAAGGCTCGCATTAAGCCCAACAAAATGCAGGAATCAGCGCTTGAGGCTTTGGGGGTTCTGCATAGGAGAAACGAGCCGCGTGCTCTTTTGGTTTCGGCTACGGGTACCGGCAAAACGTATTTATCAGCGCTTGATGTGCTGAGGGTGCGTCCTGGCCGTGTGCTGTTCATTGCCCATAGGCAGCGGATATTGGATGCTTCGCAGCGAAGTTTCCAGCGGGTATTAGGTGATTCGTACACCTATGGGCAATTCGGCAACCCTATGCAGCGGGATGCGAGCTGCTTGTTCGGTATGGTGATTCAGCTTTCGAGCAATTTGGAGAAATTCGCCCGTGATGTGTTCGATTACATAATCATCGACGAAGCGCATAGAACCGGCGCCAACAGCTACCAGAAGATTCTCGGTTATTTCACGCCAAAATTTGTTCTGGGTATGACGGCTACGCCAACTCGCACTGATGGTTACGACGTTTACGGCCTTTTCAACCACGTGATTGCTTATCGCATTACGCTTCAAGATGCCCTCGAGAACGACATGCTGGTGCCTTTTCATTATTTTGGCATTGCCGATTTGGCCATTGATGATGAGATGGTAGACGATGTCTCGCTGTTCGGGAAGTTGGCTTCAGCCGAACGTGCCGATCATGTCATTCAAAAGATCGAGGAATACTCAGTCAGAAAGAAAGACAGAAGGGGGTTTGTTTTCTGTTCTCGCAATGATGAGGCGCGCGAGATGTCGCGCCTCTTCAACGAGCGTGGTTACAGAACCGTTGCTATAAGCGGGGGGACGAGCGATGAGCAGAGAAATGACTCCATTGCGCGCCTTGAGTCGGGCGAGCTCCAATATATCTTCTCTGTGGACATCCTTAACGAGGGAGTTGATATTCCTTCGTTGAATGAAATCATCATGCTGCGCCGTACGGAATCTGCGATCGTGTTCGTGCAGCAGCTGGGACGTGGTTTGCGTAAAGACTCTTCCAAGGAGTACACGCTGGTGCTCGATTTCATTGGCAATTACCAGCAGAACTACCTTATCCCCATGGCGCTTGCAGGGGACAGGAGCTACAACAAAGACACGCTGCGGAAAGTAGTAAAGGAAGGTAGCGCGGCGATCCCTGGTTGTTCAACCATTTCTTTCGATAGGGTCTCCGAGCAGCGTATCTTCAAATCCCTGGAAGAAGGGAAGTTCGGCTCGGCGCGGCTAATACGGAGTGAGTATGAGGATCTGCGTCGCTTGTTGGGGCGTATTCCCAGCTTGTTGGATTTTGATGAGAGCGAGTCGATCGATCCGCTGATCGTTATTCGCAAATACGGCTCATATCCAGCGTTTTTGCAAAAATATGAAAGAGAGTGCCCCTTTGCTTTCTGCGACAAGAAACTGTCGTATCTCAAGTTTGCCTCCGAGAAGCTTGCTGCTGGAAAACGCTTGGCAGATTTAGTTGCGATCGATAGTCTCATCGATGCGTTTGCTGCGGGAAAGGGCACGGGTGCGTCGATGCCCGAGGATGCGCTGGATGCGCACTCTGTGGTAGGAACGCTCACGGGTGCTTATTCCGTGAACAGCGAGCAATTGCTTACAGTGGAAGACGGCGAGGTGAGATTCGCGGATGGTTTCGCTGAGGCCCTTGAGGACGGCGAGTTCCTTAAATGCATTGTTGATCTGGTCAAATTTGGCCTTCACCGGAATGCCGAGAACTTCAAGAATACGTACAAGGACACGAACTTTGTTCTTAATCAAAAGTATACGCGCGAAGAAGTTTGTCGTTTGCTGCGCTGGGAAAGGGAGCCAAACTACCAGAACGTCGGCGGTTATTACTACGACAAGGAGACAAAGACCTTCCCGGTATTCGTGAACTACGAAAAAGATCCGGATATAAGCATTACCACGCAATACCACGATCGTTTTGTTTCCGATAGGTCGATCATCTGCATCTCCAAGAGCAAACGTACGCTTGAGTCACCTGAGATCAGGCGTTTGGCTCAGGCTGATGAAGTGGGCATGCGGTGCTTCCTTTATCTGCGGAAGAACAAGAACGATAAGGACAACAGCACGGAGTTCTATTTTCTGGGCGAAATGCATCCAACAGGTACCTTCGAGCAGATCGTGATGGCCGATGGCAAGACGAATGCAGTCGAGATCCTTTATGAATTAGAAGAGCCCGTGCGGCCAGATCTGTATGACTACTTCCTAAGCAGCTTCAACGAGTGAGGTTCGTGAGCATACGGCTGCCGAGATCTTCGATGCGTACCTGCGAGGCGAGAGGATTGACGTTGGGGCTATGAGGGAGATTTGGGCGAATGAAGACTGATTCGCAAGCTACTTCACGACCACTGGCCATTGTGGGTTCGGAATTGCCGCCCGCTGCTTCCTGGTAGCTCCATGCATTGTGCCAGGCCATAATCGAATCAACGATGAAAGGGGACGCCATGGACGGGATCTTTGGGAAGCGATTCGACCTCAACGGCGATGGGCACATGAGCGCGCCCGAGCATATGGCCGACTTCTCCGTTTTCAGCCATTTCATGGACGAGATTGACTCCGAGGACGCCGAAGAGGCGAAGGCGGGCCGATACGATGACGATGACCTGGAACTCTATGACACTTCCGACACATATATAACGAAGGACCCTTCGGTTGCGACGGACGGGGATTTCCTTTTCGATGACAAGAAGTACTACGCCACTCTGTTTGCGGATGTCGATGACATGGACGAGCTCGATGATGATGGCGAGTTCGAAGATGAGGGCGATTATCGTGACGACGACTTCGACGATGACTATCGCGAATACGACCCCGATGAGGACGACTATCTCGATGACGATGGATTCGTCGATGACTATCGCGAGGACGATGACGGCTTCGACTTCTGAATCCCGCTACCGCTTGAACAGTGTTTCTCCGAGCGAGCACCATTTGTCGGCCGCACACACTAGCCAGGCTTCCTTGCTCTTCGGCACGCGGTTGGGCGGCAGGGGCCACATATGGGCTTCGATTATGTTGCGCTCTTTCGGCGTAAGCCCGTAGTCGCGCTGGGCGTTCTTCGCCGCGATAAGCGGATGGTTCACGGCGTGGCCCTTATTGCTGGTGGTGTGCCAGTCGTACAGGTAGTAATCGTGAAGCAGGGCGCCGCGCACCAGTTCCTGCTCGCTCACGTTCAGCTTCAGCGCGCCGGCCATCTTCAAGCTGGTCTGCGCCACGCGCACCACATGAGCCAGGGTGGAAACGCTGCCGTGCTGAACGAATTCGCCCATGCGCTCCAGTTGCCCCTTTTCGCAAAGCTCCGAAACGGCGTTGCGAACTACCATCGCCTCATCCCCATGCTTGGTGGGGGCGTTGTGTGCCGTCATTTCCTCTTCTCCCTGCGCTCGTTTAAGGTGCTGCGCGCCTCTCGGACCAGTTTGACGGTGCGTGCCGTCTTCTTCGAGGCGAAGCGGCGCATGTTCTTCAGCATCGCCTGCTGATGGCCGCTCAGGTTCATCGCGGTTTCACGCAGCTGAGCCATGGCGGCCTGACGGCTGTCGGAAATGTTGGAGGAAATTCCCTCGCGCGTCTCGCGCAGCTGAGCCATGGCGGCTTGCTTGCTGTCGGATAGGTTGGAGGAAAGCCCTTCGCGGGTTTCCCTCACACTGGAAACGATGCCCTCCATACGGTCGTTCATCTGGCTGTCCAGGCGGTTCAGCGTCTGCAGCAGGTTGGTGATGTCGGTAACGGTGAGCGTGGCATCGACGGTTAGGGCGATGGTGATGGCGATGGCCAGAAGCTCGAACACGAAGCCGGGAACCAGGGCGTTCACGTACGAGATCAAGGGCATAAGCAGGAACACCACCGCCACGCCGGCAACGCCGAACAGCAGGGAAGCGGGCAGGCAGATGCGCCCGTTCAGGTTCAGCGGCATGTTGGTGTAGTCCCACCACACGGTGCCGAACGCCTTTTCCATTCCCCAGGAAATGCTGTACTCCATAAGGGCGCTTCCCACCATGCAGATAAGGAATACCTCCCAGATGGGCATAACGCCGAACTGGGCGAACAGCAACTTGAAGATGGCCAGCGCGCCAACGGCTCCCACGCCGTAGATGGGGCAGATGGGTCCGTACAGGAAGCCGCGGCTTTCCCAATGATGCTGCGTCAACACGGCCCAGACGCTTTCGAACAGCCAGCCGGCGAAGCCGAATGCGGCAAACCAGACCACGTACGCGCAGATCGTTGCTTCTATTTCGGGGCTCCTTTTCCTGGGTGCTTCCTGCCCCGAATGCCGAACAGCGGGGTAGACGCTTGGTTCACAAGCTCTTCGACAGACCATACGCGGTCGCTTACCCGATGGTCAACCGAAACCGTCAATCCGCATTGGTCCAGCACATGCTTGTCCCATGCGGGCCGGGGAAGCGATCCGGCGGGCACCTTGCTGGCAAGGCGTTCCATGGAATCGATGTCGGTGTGCAGGTAGCGGTCGTTGCAGCCTGCCTTGGCGGTGTTGGCACGGTCGGACTCGTAGCCCCTGCGCATCTCGTCATCGAAAAGGTAGGCGTACCAGTTCGCATCGTAGTTCAGCAGCAGCCCGCCATGGCGCAGCACGCGCGTCCATTCCGCGTAGGCGCCTTCGGGGTTGGGAAGGTTCCAGGTAAGGTTGCGCGATACCACCGCATCGAACGACCCGTTCTCGAATTCCAGGTTCTCGGCGTCCATCCGCACGAACTGGGCCTTCTGCCCGAGGGCGGCGGCGTTGGCCTTTGCCTGCTCCAGCATCGATTCGGTGTAGTCCACTGCGGTAACCTGGTAGCCCAGCTCGGCCAAGATGATGGCGAAGAACCCGGGCCCGCAGCCGATGTCGAGCACCTTCACCTCGCCGCGCGGCTTGCCGTCGAAGGCCTTCTGCAGCTCGGCGTCCAGCTCCTTCGCCCAGGCCGTATGCTGGGTTCCGTTCAGCTCGCCCCGATGCTGCTCGGAATAGCTGTGCGAGCGGTTGGTCCAGTACGCTTGGTTGGAATGCCTGTACGCGTGGATATCCTTGTTGGGGGTAGGGGAATCGGCCACCGGGGTATCCCTGCCTTTCGTGGGGGTTCGTGCTGGGGTATTACGATGTATGATATCGTAACACCAACGAAAACAACGGTAGCAACACGGGCTGTTCGGTGAATGCCCAGACGCTAACCCCGAGCCGAAAAGAAAGGCCCCGTATTCGGTGAGAGGCTACATCGCCAAACGCTTGCTTCAGCTGATTCCCATCTTGCTCGGCATCACGTTGCTGTCTTTCGCGCTTATGTACTTCGCGGGCGGCGATGCCGTTACCACCACCATGGATGCTCAAGGCATCGCCGTTTCGCAGGATGTTGTCGATGCGAAGCGCCATGAGCTGGGGCTGGACCGCCCGTTCCTTGAGCAGTACGGGCTGTGGCTTGCGGGGCTGCTTACGGGCGATATGGGAACAAGCTACGTTTCGGGCAAGGACGTGTTCGGCACGTTCGCCTCGAAGCTGCCGGCCACCATTGTGCTGGCGCTTGCCTCCGTTGTCCTTACGGTTTTGATCTCCGTCCCGCTGGGCATCGTCTCGGCCGTGAAGCAGAACCGCGCGGTGGATTACCTGGTGCGCGCTCTGGGGTTCATCGGCAACTCGCTGCCGAACTTCTTCGTTGCCCTGGTGCTCATCTACTTCTTCTCGGTGCTGCTGGGGTGGTTCCCGGTTGTGTCTTCCGCTATTGGCAAACAGGGCGTGGAATCGCTGAGCGTTCAGGGGGCGGTGCTCCCGGTGGCAACCTTGGTTATTGCCATGTCGGCGAAGTACACGCGTCAGATCCGTGCCGCCGTGCTCGATGAGTTGGGCAAACCGTACGTGGAAGGGGCGCGTGCCCGCGGCGTGCCCGAGCGCACGATCCTCTTCGGCAGCGTGCTGCGCAACTGCATGGTGATGGTGGTTACCCTGCTGGCGCTTTCCGTGGGCGACCTTCTGGGCGGCACCGCAATCGTTGAGACCATCTTCCAATGGGATGGGGTGGGCAAGCTTGCGGTGGACTCCATCACCATGCGCGATTACCCCCTGATCCAGGCCTACGTGGTATGGATGGCCATAATCTACGTGGGCGTGAACCTGGTTGCCGATCTGGTTTACCAGCGTTTGGACCCGCGTATCCGTTTGGGCGGTGGTGCCCAGTGAGGGCGCGGTTCGCTGTTTGCTCGCTTTTGGCGGTGTTGGTTGTCGCGGTTGCCGTGCTTTCGGGCGTTCTGGCACCGTACGACCCCTATGCTCAAGACCTTTCGCAGGCGCTCCTTGCCCCCAGTGCGGAACATTTGGCCGGCACCGACCGCTATGGGCGCGATTTACTCTCGCGCATATTGGTGGGCGCGCAGCTTTCGCTGCTCTCCACGTTTTCACTGGTAGTTATCGTTTCCGTGTTGGGTACCTTGGTGGGAACGGTGGCCGGCATGCGCGGCGGTTGGTTGGACACGGTGCTCATGCGTACCTCCGATGTGTTCTTGGCTTTCCCGGGGCTGGTGTTCGCGTTGGCGGTTGCGGCGGCGCTGGGTGGCGGCATGCAGAATGCGGTTATAGCTCTTGCCGCCATTTCGTGGCCGAAGTACGCGCGTGTTGCCCGCGGGCTTACCTTGGAGCAGAAGGGCCATGCTTATTTCGCGGCGGCCCGCATCTCGGGCTGCTCTACGGCGCAGATCATCGTTCGTCATGTGCTTCCCAACGTTGCGGGGCCCATCCTGGTGACGGCAGTGCTGGACATCGGCACTATGATGATGGAATTGGCGGGGCTTTCCTTCCTGGGGTTGGGCGCCCAGCCGCCTATGGCTGAATGGGGTTCCATGATGAGCGAGAGCCGATCGCTTCTGCAGACGGCGCCTTGGACGGTGCTTGGCCCCGGGGTTGCCATTTTCGTGGTAGTGGTCGTGTTCAACCTGCTGGGCGATTCCCTGCGCGATTGGCTGGACCCGCAGCAGCGTGCGGCAAGCGCGCGGGCGTCTTCGGAGCCGTAGGGCAGGCTGTGGCGTCGCGGCGAAGCGGAGCGGTAGTGGAAGCGGATGAGCCAAGGGCAGTGAGGTGCGGAAGAGCCGAGCGGGGCATGTTTGGGCTGCTGTGAGCTCGGGTTGGTTGCCCTGGTCTTCAGCAAGGCCGAGGGCCAACGCAATAAACAGGAAGCAAACGTTAGGAGGCGCGATGAAAGGGATAACGATGAGGCGGAACGGGCTGAGCCTTCTGCCGGTCATGCTGGCGGGGCTCTTAGCGGCGGTTTTCGGTTTGGGATTGAGCGCCTGTTCCAACGGCAACGACGACGGATCGAAGGCATTCGTCTACGGCACAACAGGTTACGGCGTGCAGATGGACGATACCGGCCTGAACCCCCATTCCAACTACTCGGGTTGGAGCGCGGTTCGTTACGGGGTGGGCGAAACCCTGTTCAAGTTCAGCGACGACATGACGCCCGAGCCATGGTTGGCAACCTCCTACGAGTTCCTGGATGAAACGCATTGCAGAATTACCCTGCGCAACGACGTCGATTTCACCTCTGGCAGGCACATGAGCGCCACGGCGGTGAAGGAGTGCCTGGACGATTTGGTGGCAACGCACGATAGGGCGCCGTCCGACACCAAGATATCTGCGGTTCAGGCCAACGACGACGAGAGCTGCATCGTGGTAACCACCAGCGAGCCCACGCCCGCCCTGATCAACTACCTGTGCGACCCGTACGGCGCCATCATCGACATGCAGGCGGGCGTTTCCGCCGACGGCAATGTGAGCGGAACCGGCCCCTATGTTGCCACCGCGGTTTCTGACACCGAGATAACGCTGGTGCGAAACGAGCACTATTGGGACGGCGAGCCCAAGATGGACAAGGTGGTGGTGCGATCCATCACCGACGGCGACACGCTTTCTTCCGCTCTTCAGTCGGGGCAGATCGATGCGTCGTATGGCCTGCCATACGCCAGCTACGAGCTGTTCGCGGATTCAGGCAAGTACACCATCAGCAGCTGCAGCACCTCGCGCACGTTCTTCGGTCAGGTGAACTATGCCTCGCCGGTGATGCAGGATGCCGCGGTGCGCCAGGCGCTGAGCCTGGGCATCGATCGGCAGGGCTTCATCGAAACGCTGCTGAACGGGCGCGGCACCGTTGCCGCGGGCGCGTTTCCGAGCGGCTTCTTGGGTGCGGGTGCTGCGGCGTCCCAGGCCGCAGCTTACGACCCCGAGGCGGCAAAGCAGCTGCTGGAGCAGGCCGGTTGGGTGGATTCCGACGGCGATGGCATCCGCGAGAAGGACGGCCAGAAGCTCACGGTGCGCTGGCTCACGTACCCCGGGCGCATGGAACTTCCCCTGCTGGCGGAATCGGCGCAGAGCACGTTGAAGGATATCGGCTTCGAAGTGCAGGTGAACAGCACGGCCAACCATACCGAGATCCGCAAGGACGCCTCGGCTTGGGACGTGTATGTGAGCGCGTTGGTGACCTCGCCCACGGGCGACCCGGAATATTTCTTCACCGCCACCTGCCTTGGTGGTTCGCCTAAGAACTTCGGCGGGTACCAGAGCGCCCAGCTGCAGCAGCTTGCCTCCCAGCTGCATACCGAGTTCGATTCTGCGGAAAGGGGCCAGCTGGCAGCACAGATGCAGCAGGCGCTGCTTGAAGACGGCGGCTACTTCTTCGCCTCTCATTTGCAGATGGGCATCGTCTCGTGCGCCGGCGTTACGGGCATCGCGCCCCATCCGTGCGACTACTACGAGATCACCGTCGATCTGGACATGGCGTAGGGGGTTGTTTTGGCTGGGTCTGCTGGAATCGGCGAATCGTCTGCGAAGGTGAATGCTACTGCGCAGATGCCCTTGCTGGAGTTCGATGGTGTGAGCGTCGAATACGCTGGCGCACGCGTGCTGCATGACGTGAGCCTTTCGGTGATGCCGGGCGAGTCGCTCGGCATCGCTGGCGAATCGGGCAGCGGGAAGAGCACGCTCCTGAGGGCGGCGGTTGCGTTGCTGCTGCGCGGCGGCAGGGTTTCTGCGGGTCGCATCCTTTTCCGGGGCGCTGACCTGGCGGGCATGACCGCCGAAGAGCTTCGCCGCTTGCGTGGGGCTGAAGTTGGCATGGTGTTCCAGGACTGCCTAGCCTCGTTCGCGCCCACGCGCACGTTGCGCAGCCAGCTTGCCGAATCGCTTGCCGCCCATGGGCGCTGCCTGCCGGGATGGGAAAGTCGTGCGTGCGAGCTGCTTTCGCGCTTCGGCATTGCCGATCCTATGCGAGTGCTGGACAGCTATCCCTTCCAGCTTTCGGGCGGCATGGGGCAGCGTGCGGGCATCGTCTTCGCGCTGATGCTGCAGCCGAGCGTTGTTCTTGCCGATGAGCCCACCAGCGCACTCGATGCGGTGTCGCAGAAGATGGTGGTGGAAGAATTGGCCAGTATTTGCCGCGAGCAGGGAACATCTTTGGTGGTGGTTTCCCACAACATGGCGGTTATCAAGCACCTTGCGGGAAGGGTTGCCATTCTAAAAGAAGGCGAAGTGGTGGAATCGGGTGCAACCGATGCGGTCTTCGCCGCGCCTTCGCACCCCTACACCCGCGAGCTCCTTGCCGCGGTTCCCTCCATTGAAGGGGGTGCGTTTGAGTGAGCACTGCGCCAAAAGGCCCTTATGTGCTGGAATTGCGCAACGTATCGAAGCGTTTCGACGGTGCTTCTGGCGGCGAAAAGGAAGCCCTACGTGGTGTGTCGCTTGGGGTGGAGCCGGGGGAATGCGTTGGCCTGGTAGGGGAGTCGGGCAGCGGCAAGAGCACGCTGGCCAACATCGCCTTGCGCCTCACTGCACCCACTTCGGGTTCTGTTTTCTTCGAGGGCGAGGACATCACCCGCTTGAAAGGCAGGCACCTGCGGCGTGTGTACCAAAGCATGCAGGCGGTGTTCCAGAACCCCGCCGACTCGTTCAATCCGCGCAGGTGGTTGGGCCTGAGCATGGCGGAGGGCCTGATCAACGCCGGGATGGGCAAGGCTCAGGCGCGCGCCCAGGTTGCCCAGCTCATGGAGCGCTGCGGGCTCGACCCTTCCATTGCCCAGCGTTATCCCGGTCAGGTAAGCGGCGGGCAGCTGCAACGCGCCGCCCTGGTGCGCGCCCTTTCGGTTAGCCCGGAGCTGTTGGTGTGCGATGAGGCCACCAGCGCCCTCGACGCCACCACGCAAAAGCAAGTTGTCCATCTTATCCGCTCCCTGGCCGAGGAACGCAACATGGCGGTGCTCTTTATCTGCCACGACATCGCCCTTGTGGCGCAGCTGTGCAGCCGCGTTGCGGTGCTGCGTGATGGCATTGTGGAAGAAGAAGGCAGTGTTGACCAGGTAATTCATCACCCGCAATCCGGATACACAAAGCTTCTTATCGGCTCGGTGATGGGCGTCTGATGCCTGATCTTGCTTCGCGTGTTGAATACGTGACGCAGTGTTGCTTATTTAGCGTCGCGAGAGTAGTATGCTTGCGTCAGGTTGCGGGGTAAGGGGGAATTCTGATGGCTGAGGCGCGCGCCAAGAAATCGAACAGCATCGATATGCTGCATGGGCCCTTGGCCGGCAAGATCATCCTGTTCTCCATCCCGCTTGCCATCACCAGCATCCTTCAGCAGCTGTTGAACTCCACCGATGCCATGTTCGCCGGCCAATGGCTGGGCAGCAACGCGCTTGCGGCGGTTGGCGGCGTGGCGCCCATCATCAGCCTGTTCGTGGCGTTGTTCGTGGGCCTTTCCGTGGGCGTGAACGTGGTGATCGCCGTGCATATCGGCCACGATGACATTGCCAAGATCCGGGGCGCGGTGCAAACCACCGCCATTGCTGCGGTCGTCTGCTCGATCGTGCTGGCGGTTGCCGGCGTTGCCTCTACCGACTTGATCCTCACCAGTGTGCATATGCCCGAAGAGGCCTGGCAGGATGGCGCCCAGTACCTGCACGTGTACTTCGTGGGAATCGTGTTCCTGGTGATATACAACTTCGGCTCTGCCGTTCTGCGCGCAAAGGGCGACACGCGCCGTCCGCTGTATGCTTTGGCGGTTGCCGCTTTCCTCAACATCGTGTTTGACTATGCGGCGGTTGCCATGTTGGACATGGGCGTGTTCGGCATAGCCGTTGGAACGGTTGTCGCCGATGCCGTGTGCGCTGTCATCATCGTGGCGTTGCTGCTTACCGAAGAAGAGGACTATCGTTTGGTGCTGCGTGGCGCGCGAATCGTCGGTGCCGACCTGAAGACCATGGTGCATATCGGCTTTCCTGCGGCACTGCAGGGCGCGGTGTTCGCCCTTTCCAACATCATTATCCAGGGCGAGATCAACGTGTTCGGCGCGGATGCTACCGCCGGCTCTTCCGCTGCGATGAACTTCGAGTTCTACACGTACTTCTTCGTGAATGCTTTCAGCCAGGCGGCCGTTACCTTCATCGGGCAGAACTACGCCGCACGCAACCTTGAGCGCTGCGACAAGGTGATGCGCTTCTGCATGGCTGCCGCTTTCGTTTCCACGCTGAGCCTGAGCTTGCTGTTCACCTTGGGCGGGGATTGGGGCTTGGCCATCTTCACCACCGAGGCCGGTGCCCTTACCTACGGCTACAGCAGGCTTTGGCATGTGGAGCTGCTGGAGTTCATGCCCTGCTCGTACGAGGTAACGGCCAGCGGCATGCGCGGTATGGGCTGGTCGGTACTGCCAACCGTCGTGGTGATAATCGGATCGTGCCTGCTGCGCATCGTCTACGTGTTCACGTTGTATCCGCTTATCGCCTCGTTCGACAATCTGATGCTCATCTACCCGGTTACCTGGGTGGTCACCGGATCCACGATGATCGCGCTGTTCTTCTACGTGCGCAAACGCGCCTTCGCGAAGCAGGGGGTCTAACGGCAGCGCTACTGGTTGGCTGTCCTGCTGCCGGTTCTATCTGGTTTTGCTTGGGAATTGAAGAAGGGGGTCCTGAGCGCCCGTTTTGGTAGGGCGTTGGAGAACTGCAGGGCTTGACGTGCCTGGTTGGGCAAGG
>CAVIKC010000002.1:73615-75554 GCA_963643405.1 Succinivibrio sp. | reverse complement strand
TGGCCATGAAGTTCACGTTCTCAGTGGTGGCGAACTCGGCGGCGCAGATGAAGTCGCCCTCGTTCTCGCGGTCGGGGTCGTCGGTGCACAGGATCACCTTGCCCTGGCGAAGGTCCTCAAGCGCTTCTTCGATGGTATTGAATTCGAACATTGCTTTCCTCTCGTATGGCCCGCGCAAAAGCGGGCTCGTATAGCTTTCAAGTACATCGAGCCGGCGCTAGAAGCCGTTGCTCAACAGGAATTCCTTGGTGATGCCGCCGCTTGAGGGCTCCCTTGCCGCGACCTTGCTCACGTAAGGGCTCACCGTATACGCAGCACAGTCTGTGGCGGCATCGGCAAGCTTGGGCGAGCAGGACAGAAGGCGCTCCACGTACTTGCCCACGCAGTCGTTCTCCAAGTTCACCACACTGCCCACGCCCTTGCCGGCCAAGTTGGTCTGTGCCCGCGTGTGCGGGATGATGGACACGCTGAAGCTTTCCGCGTCGACCTTGGCAACCGTAAGGCTGATGCCGTCGATGGCGATGGAGCCCTTCTCAACGATATAGCGGAGAATGGCCGGATCGGCGCCGACACGGTACCACACGGCGTTGTCGTCCTCGTCGATGGAGCGGATAGTTCCCGTGCCGTCGATATGCCCGGAAACGATGTGCCCCCCGAAGCGCCCACCGGCGAGCATGGCGCGTTCCAAGTTCACGGGGCTGCCCGGTCGAAGCTGCCCAAGCGAAGAGCGGTTCAGCGTCTCGTGCATCACATCGGCCGAAAACGAGCTGCGCGTGAAATCCGTGACGGTAAGGCATACCCCGTTCGTTGCAATGCTGTCGCCCAAGTGCACGTCCTCGAGCACCTTAGAGGCGCTTACCGTAAGCACGCAGGAATGCGCCCCCTTGCGAATGGAGGCGACGCGGCCCACTTCCTCAACGATGCCGGTGAACATCTACTTCACCTCGCATTCAAGGAGCAGGTCGTTGCCCAGCCGGGTCGCTTTGGGCTCGGCAAACTCGATGGCGTACTTCGGGGCCTCCACCCCAAACCCGCCTACCGGGCTGGGGGCCGCTGCGCCGCCGAAGATCTTCGGGGCGATGTATGCCTGAACGCGCGAAACCATGTCGTAGGCAAGAACAGACCAGTTCAGCTCTGCGCCGCCCTCCACGATGACGCTGTCGATGCCCATCGCGCCCAACTTTTCCATCAGCACCTCGATATCCACGTGCCCATCGGATTCTGGGACCACGATGATGTCGCACTCCTGCTCGCGGTAGGGCAAGTGCTTTGCCGGGTCGCGCTCGCAGGTTGCGATGTAAGTGGGAACGGTGGCCGCCGTCTTAACCAGCTGGGAGCCAAGGGGCGTGCGCAGGTGCGTGTCGCACACGATGCGGATGGGATTGCTGCAGCGCGGCTTGAACTCGCCAAATCCGCAAAGGGTAGAGCCGGAAGCCTGCCCAGCGGCGCAATCGCCTTCGATCAGCGCCTCGTCTTCAGCGATCTCCTGCTCCAGCAGATCCTCGAAACAGCCCTCTTCAACACGGTCGGCCTCCCCCGTCCCGCCGTCGATGAAGTCATCCAAGCGGCAGGTGAGCATGGGGTCATCTTTGATGACGGTGTTCACCCCTACCATGATGGCGGCATAGCGCTGACGGTCTTCGTGCACGCGACGTCGAGCCACCTCGCCGGTGATCCACTTCGACTTTCCGCTGCGTGTGGCGATCTTGCCATCGAGTGTCATGGCGTACTTCAGGATGACATAGGGCTTGCCGGTTTCAATGTAGTGGAAGAACGCACGGTTGATGGCTTGGCATTCCTCGACAAGCACACCCTGCACCACCTGGACCCCTGCAGCCTCCAGCTGCGCCACGCCACCGCCGTCCACCTTGGGATTCGGGTCGGGAGCCCCCATAACCACACGGGCAATTCCAGCCTCTATGAGAGCCTCTGTGCACGG
>CAVIKC010000002.1:0-73224 GCA_963643405.1 Succinivibrio sp. | reverse complement strand
TGCGTCATCGTCTTCTTCCATCCGGACTGTAACCGTTGGCTCTGGATTTTCACCAGATCAGCCTTGCTGCCGCAAGGGTCGCGGGCTTTGCGCCGCCAGCTTTCCGAGCTGCTTCGCATTACCGCCAGTGAGGAATTGCACCTCGCCCTGAAGACCGTATTCAAGTTTTTACGCAAGCTACTATAGCGCACTGTAGCAGCCCGTCAAGCAAAAAGCCGCGAACGCAACCGTTCACGGCTTTTCTGCCTAGCTGTCGAAAACATACCGCGCCCATCAAGAGCAACAGGCACAGGGTTACAGGTCCTTGGAACCCTCCACGCGGCCTTCCAGGTATGCCCAGAAATCATCCACGTCCTGCTGGATCTCTTCGATCAAAGCCTCGTTGCCGGGCTTGAACAGGTGCTTGAAGCGACCCTGCGGCTTCAGGAAGTCCTTGACCGGGATAAGGTTCTTGTCGCGAACCGGGGTGAGCTTCCACTTGCCGTTCTCCACCTCGAACAGCGGCCAGAACTTGGAGTTCACCGCCATGCGGCAGATCTCAGCGGTCTGACTGGAATCGATGCGCCAACCGCGCGGGCAGGGAGCCATGACGTTCAGGAACGCCGGGCCGTCCACCGCGATGGCCTTTTCGGCCTTGTTCACCAGGTCGCGCCAGTTGCCAACCGTTGCCTGGGCAACGTAGGGAACACCGTGAGCCGCCATGATGGAAGTAAGGTCCTTGCGCTTCTGGGGCTTGCCCTGCTGAACCTTGCCCACCTCGGAAGTGGTTGCCCATGCACCTTTAGGGGTTGCCGAAGAACGCTGGATACCGGTGTTCATGTAAGCGCCGTTATCGTAGCAAACGTACACGATGTCGTGACCGCGCTCCATTGCGCCGGAAAGGGACTGAAGGCCGATGTCGTAGGTGCCGCCGTCGCCGCCGAAGGCAACGAACTTGATCTTCTTATCGGCAGGGATCTTACCTGCGCGCTGAAGGCCCTTGTAAGCGGCCTCGACGCCGGAAATGGTTGCGCCGGCATTGGCAAACGCATTGTGGATGAACGGGACGTTCCATGCGTTGTCCGGGTAGATGGAGGTGGAAACCTCCAGGCAGCCCGTTGCAGAGCAGCACACCACGTCGTAGTCGTTGCGGCCCATAAGGACCTGGCGCACCGCAATGGATGCACCGCAGCCGCCGCACAGGCGATGGCCGGGAGCCAAGTCGTCGGGGCGAGCGGAAAGTTGCTTGATGTTAGCCATTAGATGCCCCTTACTCTTCGATGCCGAGATACTTGATGGAACCGTCGCCCTTGCCGGCAGCACGCTGCTCGAGCTCGGTGAAAACGGTGTTCATCTGGTCGAGCGTGATGTCCGCGCCGCCAAGGCCCACAACGTAATCGTTGACCAGGGCGTTCACGCCATTTGCATGGAACGCGGAACGGACCTCCAGCGCCAGCGGGGCATGCGGGGAACCGAACGAGTCGGAGCGGTCGAGCACAGCTACGGCCTTGGCGTTCTTGCATGCCTCGGCAATCTGCTTGGCCGGGAACGGACGGAAGACGCGGGGGCGGACCACGCCGACCTTCATGCCCTGCTCGCGAAGCCTACGGGCCTGGAAGCGGGCATTGCCGGCGCAAGAGCCAAGCACGACCACGATGTAGTCGGCATCCTCAGTTCCCCATGCATCAACCAGCTCGAACGGACGGCCGGTGATCTCGGCCCATTCCTTGCCATGGCGCTCGAAGGCCTCCAGGGCGTTGTCAAGCGCATGGCGCTCGGTGAGCTTGTACTTCATGTAACCGTTGCCCAACGTGGCGAACATGCCCTGACCAACCGGATTCTCGGTATCGAGCAGCGGGTACTTCGGCTGGTAGTCACCAACGAAGGCCTTAACCGTCTCGTCTTCCTCCATCACGCAGCAGTCCATGGCGTGCGTGGTCACGAAGCCGTCGAGCGTGGTGAGAACCGGCAGAAGGACATTGGGATCTTCCGCAACCTTGAAGGCAACGATGGTGTTGTCGTATGCCTCCTGGGCGGTTTCGGCAAACATCATGCCCCAGCCGCAATCGCGGGCACTCATGATGTCGGAGTGGTCGCCGTGGATGTTGATAGGGGCGGAAAGCGCGCGGTTGGCGTTGGCCATGACGATGGGGCAGCGCATGCCGGCGGCGATGTGCAGTTCCTCCCACATGTATGCCAAGCCCTGGGAGCTGGTTGCCGTGGCAACGCGGGCACCGGCGGCAGAGGCGCCGATGCAAGCAGAAAGCGCGGAATGCTCGGATTCGGTGGGGACGTACTCAGTGGTTACCTTGCCGTCAGCCACGAACTTCGCATAGCCTTCCACGATGGTGGTCTGCGGGGTGATGGGGTATGCCGCCATAACATCGGGGTTAACCTGACGGAAGGCATCGGCCACCATCTGGTTGCCGGTAGCGGAGAACATCTTCTTTTCAGCCATGGTCTACTCCCCCTTCGCTTCGTTGGCCTGTGCTTCGGCCTCGGAGATAAGCTCCAGAGCGCCGAACTTGCACTCATGGACGCACACGCCGCAGCCCTTGCAATGGAACAAGTCGATGCCGGTCATTGCGCCATCCTTCACCTCGATGGAGGAGTCGGGGCAGTAGGCCCAGCACAGCATGCAGTTGGAGCACTTCTCAGAATCCCAGACGGGTCGGTTGGAGCGCCAGCCGCCGGTATAGCAGTTGGTGGAAGTGCCGCCTTCGGGGCACACATAGCCCGTGGGAAAATCCTCGGGCTTCCAGTTGTCGTAGTTGGAACCGTCGAAACCGTACTTGGACATTACTCTTGCACCTCCTGGTATGCGCGCTCAACGGAGGCAAGGTTCGCGTCGATCATTTCCTGGGAGAACTTCTTGCCGAAGGTGATAACCAGACGCTCCTTGACCTTTTCCAGCGGGAACAGGCCGGTGATCTTCGCCAGTGCACCAACGATAGGGGTGTTGGGCATGTCCTTCTTGATGGTTGCAAGCGCAATGCCGGAAGCATCGACCACGGCAACGCGCATGCTTGCCGGGGCGTTGACTGCCGCACGGGCCTCTTCGGCAGTCATCGTGGTGTTGAACAGAAGCACGCCGTCTTCGGGCATGCCCTCCATAACATCGGTGGAATCCAGCAGGGTGTCGTCCATGATGATGACGATATCGGGGTTCTGGATATTGTTGTGAACTTCAATGGGGTCACTGGATACGCGCGTATACGCCTTCAGGGGTGCTCCCGTACGCTCCGGGCCATATTCGGGCATAGCCTGGATGTAGTTGCCCTGCAGCAGTGCCGTGTCCGCGACAAGCTTCGCCGCCGTAACCGCACCTTGGCCAGCACGTGCATGCCAGCGGATTTCGGTCAACTGTGACATACCTCTCCTCTCGCTTAGGTTTGCTTTGAACAAGCATCCTCATTGTAGGAACCAACAGAATTGGGCTCTTGAGGGTTTCTAAACTTGCAGCCTACGGCTCGGTGGACGGAAATCGCGAAATGTGGGTGGTTGAGTTCAAGGGGCGAACGGCACTGCCCGCAACGAGCGGCACGAAACCCAAACGAAAAGAAATACGCCGAGAATAGACGTTCGGCGCAAAAGCGACAGCTTTCCGGCTCGAAAGGGCCATGGAGTAGGATGCCCGCGGCAATTCCGAAAAAGGGAGGTTCCTGCCACAAGAGGCTCAATGGCCGACTGCCGCACGCAAGCAAGAGGCAGCGCCTGCGCCCATCGCTCAAGCGATGGTGGGATGCCGCCTGCCCGAAGGCATAGTGATCATGGGCAGGGGCACCCGCCCCCAAAGAAAATAGCCGGCAGGGACAGCTATCCCAGGAAAAGCGGTTAAGCCCAATAACCAAGCAGGCTATGTCCAGAACTCGACTGTCTCGATAAGGTCTTGATACGCCCAGCCGTACACATCCGAATACCAGCCGGTTTCAGGGATAAAGCACACCAGGGTGGAGTAAAGCAGGCTAAAGAACACCAGCACGCCCACCACGCGAAGAAACACCTTATGGGCAAAGGCCTTGGAAACGAAGCGATCGCCAAGAGTCGGAAGCGGCTCGCTGTTCCTTCCCTCAGCGAGCGCATCGTTTGCCACAAAGCAAAGAAGAACCGCGGGCACAAGCAGAAGGATACTGAAGTCCGCAGTGTAGCGCTGGAGGATGCCCGCCATCTCGGCATCCAGGCATGCCACCGCAAGCCCCGAGACCAACATGATAAGGACAACACTGGCAACCGTATGGGTAGAGCGCACATTGAAGCGATAGGCCAGGATGGGTTTAGCGAAAGCAATAACCCAAAGAATGGGCAGGCACACGAATATGCCGCCAAAGGTTACCTCTTTGATGGTCTGCCCCAAATACGTGGTATCAAACGTGGCTGGCTGCAACCAAGGGAAGACTCCGGTTGTCGTAGGAGTCTGTAGGAAATAGGCGAACAAAGCCGGTAGCAAACGACCTGCATTCATGCCGCGCTGCGTCATATCATTGACCGTAAGGTTGTAATTCGCCCCAAAATCAGCGAACGATCCGAAGCGCGCACGGTTGTACAGCATCACGCCTACGGCAACCACGAGATACGGAGCCAACAAGCAGGCAAACTCCCGCGCGCCCCTCTTGGTGAACAGGTGACGTTCGGTGATGAAACGGCGCCAAAACAAAGGGAATGCCAAAAGCGAGAATATAAGGAACTGCGGACGGCACGGAACCACCAGGGCCATGCATAATGAGCCCGCAAGATACCAGCGCCCCGCGTTTTCCTCGGAACGGCCGCGCATCCAGAAGTACAGGCCCCACACAGTGAAAGCCAACGCCATAGATATCGGCAGTGAGTAGAACGTCGGGAACTTCGCTAGATACAATATCCCCGAGCAGGCAACCAACGGCATCTGCAGCAGCAGGAACAAACCCAAGCTCACCCGCTTGAAATGATGGCGAGCAAAACGATCCATAAGGGCGGTAATCCCAAGAGAGAACATGATGCAGGCGATCAGCACACCGATAGCCGTCGGGAAGCTCGAACCCGTCAGCAAATAGAACGGCAGATAGAAGAGCAGTACGGGCAAAACGCCGAAGTACACGTAGTAATGACCGTCGTAATAGGCCACATCGAACAGGTAGCTCTCCCCCGTCTGCTTCTGCAGCTCGTCACGTGCACCCTTATCGTAGGGGTTGTCCATATCCACAAGCCATTCGGGGGGCTCTGCATCAAGGTAGAGCTGTCCATGTGCCATAGCCTTGGCCAACTCCGCATATTGCTGGGCATTTTCGCCACCAACCTGGTAGGTGTTCACGATGCTGCGCCCATCCCATGATCCAGAATTGTATGAAGAGGTGGCGATCCCCACCTGATTGGAGCCCAGTAAGAGATACGCGGAAAGGACCAGAACCTCGCAAGCGGTGGCAAACACGATAATCGCGCGGGAAAAGCGGGGATGCTCCCTGACCAGTAAGCGATAGATGCTTGATTTAGGACGGAACACGTACACCAGCAGTAAAACGACAAAGGTAGCGAAGAAACGAAGCCCGTTGAAGTCGAACGGCTGATGATCGTTTATCGTCACTGCATACAGGGTAACGGGATAGCTGACATCCTCGCCGACGATCTCGATACGTAGATTCTGGATCTTGCCCGAGCTTTCCAAATACAGGAATTGGCTCTGTTCGCTGGCGGTAGAGACATCGGTTTCTGGCACCCCGAATGTGTACTCGGTGGTGGAGAAATAGGTCTCATGGGCATCATCGGTGAAGCTGATCTTGACCTTCAGGTTCTGCGCAGCCTGGGAGTTGTCCAGATCAAGATGGATGTTGTTCACCACCTTGTTCAAGTCGTAGAAGTCGATAGCCGAATTCGATTCCGTGAATTTATACTTGACCGAATGTCCCAGGCCGAAGTCGGAAGTGCCGGTTTCGGTGGTCTCTAAAGAGGTGATCCGGTCCGAAAGGTCCACCGGCTCATAGCCCGCAGACCGGAAATAGTTCATGTTGAACAGGAGCACTTCCAGCAACAAGGAGATAACGGCCACAATGGCCACACGAACAGCAACGTGCTTGACCCGCGAAGCGTTACAGGCAACAACTTCGATAAATTCGTCTGCTATATCCTCAATCGGTCTCATGGATACAAATTGTATCAATAAGACCCACCAGCCACATCGAGTTCGCCCCAACCAAACCCTCTAAAACGAAAAAGCCCCGCGACCAGAAGGCCACGGGGCAAGATGACAGGCTGAGAACTACAGCTTGAGAGCGGAAACGATGGAAGCGAAAACGTCCTCAGGATCGCGATCGCCATCGATCTCGATAAGAAGATCGCAACCACGGTAGTAGTCGATCAGCGGCGCAGTGGAGTTCTCGTAGACATCGAGGCGGTTGCGAACCGTAGCCTCGTTGTCGTCATCGCGCTGGTACATCTCGCCATTGCACTTGGGGCAAGACACATCAGCCTCTGAGCCGATGAAGCCGCAGTCGCGGCACATGCGACGAGAGGTAAGGCGCTTGATGATGACTTCCTTGTCCACATCCACAAGGAGCGCAGCATCGAGTGGGCGCTCGAGGGAGGAAAGCTCGGAATCGAGCGCAACAGCCTGAGTGGAAGTGCGAGGGAAGCCATCAAGGATGAAGCCGTTCGCGGTGTCTGCATCCTGCAGACGTTCCTTAACCAGGCCGATAACAACCTCATCGGGAACAAGATCGCCGGCATCCATGTACTTCTTGGCCTCAATGCCCAAAGGAGTCTGGTTCTTAACGGCAGCGCGCAGCATGTCGCCGGTGGAGATGTGTGCATAGCCGTACTTCTCTACGAGTTTGGCTGCCTGAGTGCCTTTACCGGCACCAGGTGCGCCCAGCAATACGATATTCATGAAGATGATCCTTTCGTAACACGATAGAAATCGTTCTTAGATTTTACCAAATGCCTTATCACTGAATCATTCGGGCGGGTAATTTGATCAATTCCCGATGAAAGCTCAAAAAAGAAGGCGGCTTTCGCCGCCCTCCTTCTTACTTGAAGAACCCGTCGTAGTTGTACATCTTCAACTGCGATTCAACTTTGTTCATGGTGTCCAGGGCAACGCCGATCATGATAAGAATCGAGGTGCCGCCAAACGCCTGAATAAGCGAATTGTTAGTGAAGTAGAACAAGATAGAGGGAACAACAGCAATTGCAGCGATGAAGATCGCACCAGGAAGCGTGACCCTATGCAGAACGTCCTTAATGTACTGAACGGTATTCTGCCCAGGGCGGATACCGGGAATGAACCCGCCCTGTCGCTGAAGATTCTCTGCCGTATCAACGGGGTTGAACACCACCGAAGTATAGAAGTAAGCAAAGAACACGATAAGTATCGCGGTAAGGATCCAGTTAACCCAGCCGGCCGAGATGGCGTTCGCCACCATAGTAAGCCAGTCAACGTTGAACAGAGCAGCGATCTGAGCTGGGAAGTAGATCAAGCAGCTAGCGAAGATGATAGGGATAACGCCTGCAGCATTGATCTTGATGGGCAGATACGAATTCTGACCACCCATCATCCTTCGACCCTGAACACGCTTTGCGTAACTTACCGGGATACGGCGCTGAGCACGTTCCACGAAGATAATCGCAGGGATGCAGAGCAAGACCACAACCAGGATAAGGATGGTAACCGCAATGCCCATGCCCGTGTCAGCGCTCAAGTTGATAGACGAGAAGATCGCCTGGGGCACAGAAGAGACGATAGACACGAAGATGATAAGGGACATGCCATTGCCAACACCACGCTGGGTTATGAGCTCACCCATCCACATGATAAGGGCAGTGCCGACGATAAGGGTGAACACCACCAGGACATCGGTAACGATCTCGGGCACATCCGTGCTGAACACGACGCCATACGCCTCAGACTTGAAGAGGAACAGATAGCCGACGGCATTGATAAGACCAAGGCCGAGCGTAAGGTAACGCGTAACCTGGGTAATGCGACGACGACCGGTTTCGCCCTCTTTAGCCCAACGACCAACGGCAGGGATAACGCCTTGCATCAGCTGCATGATGATGGATGCCGTGATGTAAGGCATGATGCCCAGCGCGAATACCGAGAAGTTAGACAACGCACCGCCAGTGAAAAGGTCGAGCATAACCATCGAAACGCCCTGATCCTGGAAGGAGTTGGCGAACGCTTGGAAGGGAATGCCCGGAACCGGCAGATACGCGCCAAAACGGTATAGCGCCAAGATACCCAGAGTGAACAGGATCTTGTTCCTGAGCTCCGGGACCTTGAATGCCTGTACGAGGGAACTTAGCAAGGCTCTTCGACCTTTCCGCCAGCAGCCTCGATCTTGGCCTTAGCGGAAGCGGATACCTTGTCTACCTTTACGGTAACAGCCTTGGTGATCTCGCCATCGCCCAGAACCTTAACCAGGTCGGTGGAATGCTTGATGATGCCCTTGGCAACCAAGGACTCGCCGTCGACGGTTTCGCCAGCCTCGAAATACTTCTCAATGCGGGAAACATTGACGGGCAGATACTCAACATGGTTGATGTTGCGGAAACCGGGCAGCTTAGGAAGACGGCGTGCCAGGGGGGTCTGACCACCCTCGAAGCCGTTGCCCTTAGCCCCACCAGAGCGAGACTTCTGGCCGTTCAGGCCACGTCCGGCAGTCTTGCCGGTGCCAGATGCAGGACCGCGACCCACACGCTTACGGTTGGTGCGAGAGCCCTCTGCCGGCTTCAGATCCTTAAGTTCCATGTTATAACTCCTTTTTACGCTATACCGCTCCCGCCTATCGAGAACGGTGCTGGCAGCTCGCCGCCAGCGAACTTACAAACTAGAACATTATGCCACAGGTTACCTGTAAGTCTGCGTAAACCTGTATTTGTTCAAACAAAGAAAAAGCCCGTTCTTACGAACGGGCTTTTAAATGAGGTCTATTTAGATCTCTTCAACCTCTACCAGGTGCTTGACCTTGAAAATCATGCCACGGACGCCAGGGTTGTCTACCTGCTCAACCGTACGACCGATCTTGCCAAGACCAAGGGCCTTAAGAGTGCGACCCTGATCGTACTTATAGCCGATGGAGCTCTTTACCTGGGTGATGCGAAGCGTCTTCTTAGCGTCAGCCATTTTTAGTTCTCCTTCCAACCGTAGATCTTGGAAACAGAGAGACCGCGGCGCTGGGAAACCTGCTCGGGGCTCTGCATTTCCTTCAAGCCCTCTGCAACGGCCTTAACGATGTTCAGAACATTGTCGGTGCCCAGAGACTTGGCGAATACGTCCTTAACACCAGCGAGCTCAAGAACGGCACGAGCAGCACCGCCAGCGATAACGCCGGTACCAGGAGTGGCAGGCTTAAGGAGAACGCGACCTGCGCCGTACACACCGATGATGTCATGAGGAAGAGTGCCAGCCTCGGTCAGAGGGATGGAGAACATGTTCTTCTTTGCGTCTTCCACGCCCTTCTTGATGGCGGTAGGCACTTCCTGGGACTTGCCCATGCCAATACCGACCTTGCCCTTACCGTCGCCAACGACGACAAGTGCGGTCAGAGCGAAGCGGCGACCACCCTTGACAACCTTGGAAACGCGATTGATGTAGACAACACGCTCCTGAAGTTCGGGAACGCCTGCCTGGTTTTCTTGCTTACGAGCCATAAAGCTACCCTCTCTTAGAACTTCAGGCCTGCTTCACGGGCGCCATCGGCAACTGCCTTGATGCGACCATGATACAGGTTACCGCCGCGGTCGAAAACAACCTCGGTGATACCGTTTTCCAGTGCTTTCTTACCGATGATCTCACCGAGAGCAGCAGCGCCTTCGACAGTAGCGCCCTTCTTCTCGGTTGCCTTGAATTCAGGGCCGAGGGTGGAAACTGCGCAAATGGTCTTGGCAGCAACATCATCGATTACCTGGGCATACATGTTCGAGTTGGAACGAGTGATGCACAGACGCGGACGAGCAGCCGTACCGGAGATCTTGCCACGAACGCGAGTGTGACGACGGCGCAGCCCAGCCTGTTTCTTTTGAAGCTTCTTCATAATTGATTCCCTTCAATACCTAGCTACTGAGCTGATTACTCAGACTTCGCGGCCTTGCCGAGCTTGCGACGGACATATTCGCCTTCATAGCGGATACCCTTGCCCTTATAAGGCTCGGGCTTACGCCATGCACGGATGTCTGCAGCAACCTGGCCAACCTGCTCTTTGCTGATGCCCTTAACGATGATCTCGGTCTGGCTGGGAACCTCGAAAGTGATGTTCTCAGGAGCCGCAACGTTTACGGGATGGGAGTAACCGAGCTGGATCTCAAGGTCCTTGCCCTTGAGTGCGGCACGGTAGCCAACGCCAACAAGCTCAAGCTTCTTAGCGTAACCTTCGCTTACGCCCTCGATCATGTTGTGAATGAGGGTGCGGGTAAGGCCATGGAGGCTCTTTGCCTGACGGGAATCATCGGGACGGGTTACGATAACCTCTTCGCCCTCAACCTTGATGGTGAGGATCTCGCTGAATTCGCGAGTGAGTTCGCCCTTGCTGCCCTTTACGGTGACAACGTTGCCGTCGATCTTGACGTCAACACCGGAAGGAATAGCAACAGGCATCTTACCAATACGAGACATTAGTGCTCCTTCCTTCCTACCAGATGTATGCCATGACTTCGCCGCCAACGCCCTCTTTGCGCGCGTCACGGTCGGTCATAACACCCTTGCTCGTCGAGATAACAGCAGTACCCAAACCGCCAAGTACGCGAGGAAGCTCATCCTTGCCGGCATAGATGCGCAGACCAGGCTTGGAGATGCGCTTGATGCCGCGGATGGTACGAGCCTTCTTCTCACCATACTTAAGGGTAAGGGTGAGAACGTCGCGGGGCTGAGCCGGCTCGATCTCGTAGCCGTTGATGTAGCCCTCTTCCTGCATGATGCGGGCGATTTCGACAAGCTTCTTGCTGGACGGCATGGAAACCGTCGGCTTGCCAGCAGAGTTTGCGTTACGCACACGCGTAAGCATATCTGCGATGGGATCGTTCATGCTCATTGTTGTGTTTCTCCTTTGTTCGTGATGAACCGAAAGGCCGGTTCGTGTGCACCCATGATGCGCACGCCTTGACCAACGGTACTCAACAACGTGACCGATTGACAGATTCCTACCAGGAAGCCTTGGTCACGCCTGGCAGTTCGCCCTTGTTAGCGAGCTCGCGAAGACATACGCGACACAGACCGAACTTGCGGTAGTACGCACGGGGGCGACCACAGCGAGTGCAGCGATTGTGCTGGCGCGTAGAGAACTTCGGCTCACGCTTGGACTTGGCGATCATCGATTTCTTAGCCATTCAAGATCCTTCTTTCTATAACCAATTCTCTGAAACGAGAAGTTAGTTCTGCTTAGCGAACGGGAAGCCCATGGCATCCATAAGTGCCTTGGCGCCCTCATTGTTTTCAGCCGTGGTTACGAACGTGATGTCCATACCGCGGGTTCGATCGATCTTGTCGTACTCGATCTCGGGGAAGATAAGCTGCTCGGTGAGGCCCATGGTGTAGTTGCCACGACCGTCGAAGCTGTTGGGGTTGCAACCGCGGAAGTCACGCACGCGGGGAAGCGCGGTGGACATCAGGCGGTCGAAGAACTCCCACATGCGATCGCCACGAAGAGTGACCTTGCAGCCGATTGCCTGACCCTCGCGCAGATGGAAGCCTGCGATGGACTTCTTTGCACGGGTAACCATGGGCTGCTGGCCGGTGATAACGCGCATGTCAGCGATAGCGCCGTCAAGGAGCTTCTTGTCGCCAGCGGCACGACCGACGCCCATGTTCACCACGATCTTCTCGAGGCGGGGAATCTGGTTGACGTTGGTGAGACCAAGGTCCTTGAAGAGCTGATCGCGCACTTCGTTTACATACTTTTCCTTCAGACGAGGAGTAGCCATTGTCCTAATAAACCTTTCTTCGATGAATTAAACGCAAGATTTCCGACCTTGCGTCCCCCGCTTGCGCGGGGGCCATAAAAAGCACGGCTAAATATTCTAGTCGATGTCAGCTCCGCATTTCTTGCAAACGCGAACTTTTTTACCATCTTCACGCTTTACGTTGATACGCGTGGCCTCCTTGCAGGAGGGGCAGATCAGCATAACGTTGGAAACGTGGATCGGGGCCTCCATCTCGGAGATGCCGCCCTCGGGGTTAGCCTGGGTAGGGCGCATAGCCTTCTTGATGATGTTGACCTTTTCAACGGTGACGCGCTGAGCAGCAGGCTTGGCGGCGATGACGATGCCCTCGGCACCGCGATCCTTGCCAGCAAGAACCTTTACCTTGTCACCCTTTTTGATGTTCATCTTTGCCATCTGTGTTCCTCCTACAGCGTTTCCGGTGCCAGAGACACGATCTTCATGTACTTCTTGTCACGAAGCTCGCGTGCAACCGGGCCGAAGATACGCGTACCGCGGGGAGCGCCGTTGCCGTCGATCAGAACGCAAGCGTTCTGGTCGAACTTGATGTAGCTACCATCGTTACGGCGAACTTCCTTCTTCACGCGCACTACGACGCAGCGGACGACTTCGCCCTTCTTGACGTTGCCGTTGGGCATGGCCTCCTTGACGCTGCAAATGATGACGTCACCCAGGCCTGCGTAACGGCGCTTGGAGCCGCCCAGGACCTTGATGCACTGCACCTTGCGTGCGCCGGAGTTGTCAGCGACGGCGAGCATGCTCTGCATTTGAATCATGTGCTTATACCTTTCGATGCTTCAAGCAAGCTGAATGCTTACTTGGCCTTCTCTACGATGTCGAGAAGGCGCCAACGCTTCATCTTAGACAGCGGGCGGGTTTCCATAACGGTAACCGTATCGCCCACGCCAGCCTCATTTTTCTCGTCATGGGCATGAAGCTTCTTGGTGGAGTTAACCATCTTGCCATACACGGGATGAGGCTTGCGCTCGTGGATTTGCACGACGCAGGTCTTATCGCCGGAGATGCTTACGACAACACCCTGGCGGACCTTACGAGAGTTACGTTCTTCACTCATGTCTTAAAACCTTCCTATCGCAGCTCTAAGCCTGAGCGGCCTTGAGCTCGCGGGCGCGCATCTCGGTCTGGATGCGAGCGATGTCCTTCTTGACCTGCTTGATGCGAGCGGTGTTCTCGAGCTGGCCAGTAGCCATCTGGAAGCGCAGGTTGAAGAGCTCTGCACGTGCTTCCTTGAGCTTAGCCTGCAGATCTTCACCCGAAAGTTTCTGGATCTCTGCTGCTTTCATTTACTCCTGCCCTTCTGCCTCGCGCTTGACGATCTTGCACTTGATGGGCAACTTGTCGATGGCCAGACGAAGAGCGTCCTTTGCGGTTGCCTCGTCGACGCCGTCGATCTCGAACATGATGCGGCCGGGCTTTACAACAGCTACCCAGCCCTCAGGGTTACCCTTACCCTTACCCATGCGGGTTTCAGCAGGCTTCTGCGTGATGGGCTTGTCGGGGAAGATCGTGATCCAAACATTACCAGTACGGTTCATGCGACGGGTCATAGCGACACGAGCTGCCTCGATCTGGCGGTTGGTGATCCAATGGCGGTCAAGTGCCTGGATGCCCCAAGAACCATGGTTCAGAGTGGTGCCACCCTTGGCATTACCCTTCATAGAACCACGCTGCACCTTGCGGTGCTTTACGCGCTTAGGTACCAACATTACTTATCACCCCTATCGTTATTGCGGCGACGGGAACGGTTAGGACGGGAAGAGCCCTCGAGTGCGGGCTGCGGAGCCTTCTGGCCAGGGAGGACCTCACCGTGGTACACCCAAACCTGGATGCCGATGGAGCCCATGGTGGTTGCTGCGGTGCAGAAGCCGTAGTCGATCTTCGCACGCAGGGTGTGCAGCGGCACGCGACCCTCGCGATACCACTCGCGGCGGCTCATCTCAGCGCCACCCAGACGGCCGGCGCACTGGATGCGGATGCCCTTGGCACCGCTCTTGCGGGCGGACTGAACGGCCTTGCGCATAGCACGGCGGAAGGCAACGCGGTTCTCGAGCTGCTCAGCGACGGACTGAGCGATGAGGTTGGCATCGAGCTCGGGACGCTTAACCTCTACGACCTCAACGGAAACGGGGCCGTTGGCGATCTGGTTGAGCTTCTTGCGAAGAGCGTCTACCTCGGCGCCCTTCTTGCCGATCACGACACCAGGGCGAGACGTGGTGATGATGACCTTGATCTTGTCGCCAGCGCGCTCGATCTCCACGCGGGAGACGGCTGCATGGGCGAGCTGCTTGTCAAGGTAAGAACGGATAGCAAGATCGTTCTCAAGGTTCTTAGCATAGTCCTTGTCGGAATACCAACGGCTGCGCCAGTCCTCGGTAACGCCGAGACGGAAACCGGTGGGGCTTACCTTCTGACCCATACTATGCCTCCTCTCGGGTTGCTACGATAACGGTGATGTGGCTGGTGCGCTTGCGGATGCGAGCTGCAGAGCCCTTTGCGCGGGGGCGGATACGCTTCAGCGTGGGGCCCTCGTCAGCGAAGCAGGCCTTGACCACGAGGTTCTCGGGGTTGCCGGCACCCTTCTGCGCAGCGTTTGCGACTGCGGAGTTCAGGGTCTTCTCAACAACCTCGGCAACAGCGCGGTTGGTGAAGCGCAGGGTTTCCTGTGCCTCGACAACGGCCTTGCCGCGGATCTGGTTCAGGACGATACGCGCCTTGCGGGGCGAAACGCGTACGTAGCGAGCGATTGCTTTAGCTTCCATGTTTCACCCTTTCTTACTTGTCGTGGCCGCGGAACGTACGAGAAGGTGCGAACTCGCCGAGCTTGTGGCCGACCATGGACTCAGTGATGTATACCGGAACGTGCTTGCGACCATCATGCACAGCGATGGTATGACCAACCATCTCGGGGAAGATGGTGGAGGAACGCGACCACGTCTTGATGACCTTCTTGTCGCCAGCTTCGTTCATCGCAATAACGCGACCGAGAAGGCGAGGCTCCACGAAGGGACCTTTTTTCAAACTTCTGCTCAATGTTTCTCCTTATTCGATCGGACGCTACTTCTTGCGACGGCGGATGATCAGGCGGCTCGAAGCCTTCTTGGGGTTGCGAGTGCGATGACCCTTGGTAGACACGCCCCACGGAGTAACAGGATGACGACCGGAAGACTTGTTCTTGCCTTCGCCGCCACCATGAGGATGGTCGACAGGGTTCATAACAGTACCGCGGACGGTGGGGCGGATGCCCTTCCAACGGTTACGACCAGCCTTGCCGATCTTGATGTTGCCGTGCTCGGCATTGCCGACCTCGCCGATGGTTGCGCGGCAGGTGATGAGAACACGGCGCATTTCGGAGGAGGGCATACGCAGGATGGCGTACTTGCCTTCCTTGCCCATGAGCTGGATGCTGGTGCCAGCGGAGCGGGCGATTGCGGCACCGCGACCGGGCTGGAGCTCAACTGCATGGATGAGCGTACCAACGGGGATAGCGGAAAGGGGCAGAGCGTTGCCGGGCTTGATGTCTGCATCAGCGCCGGAGATGATGGTCTCGCCGACCTTCAGGCCCTTCGGATGAAGGATGTAGCGCTTCTCGCCGTCTGCATAGTGCAGGAGTGCGATGCGGGCGCTGCGGTTGGGATCGTACTCGATCGTGGCAACCTTGGCGGGCACGCCGTCCTTGTTGCGCTTGAAGTCGATGATGCGGTAACGACGCTTGTTGCCGCCACCCTGATGGCGCGTAGTGATACGACCATTGTTGTTGCGGCCAGCCTTCTTCGGCAAGGGCGCCAGCAGAGACTTCTCGGGCTTGGTGCTGGTGATCTCAGCAAAGTCCGAAACAGTCTGGAAGCGGCGTCCAGGGCTCGTAGGCTTGAACTGTTTTACTCCCATTTTCTTCCTTTCTACGGATCGGGGGTTCGTTCCCGACCCTTTGACTTACGTGGGCTCCATCACCGCCATGGGGACTTTTGGGAGAAAGCCCTCGGCGATTCCGAGTTCCACGCGCCCGGGTGTATCCATACACAGCCAGACGCAACCGAAAAGTATACTGGCATCTCAGCCGTTATGCAAGAATGAATTATGCGGTCTGCACGATTCGCAAAACGTGCACAATCTGCCCATATGCCGCCATCGCGCAGCTCTCTGGGATCGGGATCCCCTACGGCTCAGGAAGGCCGCCTATCGCAGCTCTTTGCCCAATTCGAAGGCCAGCTCAGGAAGAAGGGCGGCAAACAAGGCCTCTTCCCTGCCCTTCTTCAGCTCGCACTCCCATATCACATGCGTCTTCCAGCCTGCTTCCTGCAAAGCAGCAAGGTTCTCTGCATCGCGCTCCTGATTGCGGTTGAACTTGGCAATCCAATACTCGGTGTTCTTCTTGGGAAGGGAAAGGTTGCAGTGCGGGCAGCGATGCCAATAGCACCCGTTGATGAACAGCGCCACCTTCTTGCCCGGCCACGCCACATCGGGCCTCCCCGGCGCCTTCCACTGCAAGCGGTATCCACCAAGCCCCGCCTCCCGCAGGCGCCTGCGCACCAACAGCTCAGGTTTGGTGTCCTTGCGTTTGTTTCCCTGCATGGATCTATGCACCGCATAGCTCGAAGCCTGCGGAGCCGCGATGCGCACGCTGGCATATTCGATTCCGTTTGACTCGGAACGTTCAGCGCGCTTTTCCGCGAACGCAGCGACCTCGTCGTCGGTTGCCTTCGCAGTGCCCAAAAGCGCCTCGCACCAACGCGCAACGAGCCGATCGGTTCCCCATGTCGCATTTGCCGGGCTGGTTGAGGGCAGCACCTCGGCCTGCAAGCCTACTTTATATAGCAGGTACTTCCTGTATAGGCGCCCGGCCGTGGCCCCGTTGCAGACAACGCGCTTGATCGGCGCCTTCTGAAGAATGCGCTCAACCTGAACCGGAACAACGTTCTTGATGCTCGCATCGCTGGAGCCCTTTATGTCGCATTCCTGGATCACATCCCAAAGGGCGATGCCGCACGAAAGAAGCAGCTCCCGCTTCTCAGGGATGGTTTCGGGAACAGACGCGTTAGCGAAGGCCGAGAGCATGCGCCAAAAGCGGTTCTGCGGATTGCCATAGTAGAAATCGTTCTTGCGGGAAAGAACCGAGGGGAACGAGCCCAGCACCAGAACGGTAGAGCGCTCATCGAATACTGGGCTGAACCCATGGGTTATATGTTCGTAGGCCGCCATAGCAGGAAGTATAGCGAACCCGCAGCGACCCTCTGCGGTGCTGCGCTATGCTAACCAGAAAACGAAGGAGGGCATATGCGGCAGACCGTACTCATCACCGGGGCTACCGGAGGGCTCGGACGCGAGTTTGCTCACCAGTACGCACAAGCCGGCAACAACCTTGCCCTCGTGGCACGCAAACGGGCAGCGCTCGAGCAGCTGGCCGATGAGCTGCATGCCGAGTTCGGCATAGATGCCTTTGTATTCCCCTGCGACTTCACCGACCCTTCCGCACCGGCAAAACTGCACCGGGAGTTGGCCGACCGGGAACTCTCCATCAGCGTCTTGGTGAACAACGCCGGGCTTGGCTATGATGCAGCGTTCATGGAAAGCGACCTTTCCACCCAAGAGACCCTGCTCGAAGTGAACATCGCCGCGCTCACCAAGATGATGCGCCTGTTCGGGCAGGACATGGCAGAACGAGGCGAAGGGGGCATCTTGAACGTCGCCTCCATCGCCTCGTATCCCCAAGGGCCGTTCATGGCGACGTACTACGCCTCGAAGGCCTATGTGCGCTCGCTTTCCGAGGCGGTGCATACCGAGCTTCTGGGATGCGGCGTGCACGTAACCGCACTGTGCCCCGGCCCAGTGCGAACCGATTTCTGGGAGCGGGCCTCTGCCGGCAACACCATCTTGGCGCACCTGGCAGTAAGCCCCAAAGGGATCGTGTCGGCCGGCCGACGGGCCTTGCGCTGGAACCTTTCCTCGTGCGTGCCGGGGTTTCCCTGGAAGCTCGTCGCCTTCGCCACCAGGCTGCTGCCCCGCAGCTGGGTACGGCTTGCCGCAGCGCAGTTGCAGAAGCCGCACCGGCTATAGCATCGGTGCTGACGGCATCCCATGCCCATAAAGCCGATGTCGGCACGGGGTTCCGAGCTGCCTGGGCCTGACCCAGAAAGCAGAAAGGCCCGCCAGAAGGCGGGCCTTGGATTCAGGGACGGAAACCCCCGGCGCTGCCCCGCAGGCTCCTTGGGCAGCCGTAAAACGATTACTCTGCGCGCAGGGGCTCCAAGGCCTTCAGCATGAACTCGCTGGCTTCGGCGCACAGCTCGTCGGTGGGGGCTTCGGCCAAGACGCGGATCAGGGGCTCGGTGCCACTGGCGCGCAGGAGCACGCGGCCACGATCGCCCAGGAACTCCTCAGCCTGCTTCACCGATGCCAGCACTGCCTCATCCTGCATAGCAGCGTCTTTGTCCACGACACGCACATTGGTAAGCAGCTGAGGGTACAGCTTCACCGGGGCGCACAGTTGGGAAAGCGTTTCGCGCTCGGCGCGCAGCACCTCCATCACGCGCAGCGAGGTAAGGATGCCGTCGCCCGTACTGGCGATGTCCCCGAAGATCACATGACCCGATTGCTCACCGCCCAAGCTGTAGCCGTTGGCGTGCATGCAGGCAAACACGTTCTTGTCGCCCACCGCCGTAGTCTCGTAGTTCAGGCTTGCCTGCTCGAAAGCTTTCAGCACGCCGAAATTGCTCATAACCGTGGGGACAACCGTGCCCGCAGAGAGGCGGCCGTGCTTGTTCAGGTACACACCGCACACGTACAGGATAAGGTCGCCGTCAACCACATGGCCGCGCTCGTCCACCGCAAGGCAGCGATCAGCGTCGCCGTCGAAGGCGAAGCCCACGTCAAGGCCCTGCTCAACCACCAAACGCTGCAGGCGGTCGATATGGGTGGAGCCGCAGTCGACGTTGATGTTGAAGCCATCGGGGCTGTTGTTGATAACGCGCACATCAGCCCCCAAGGCATCGAACACGGGCTTGGCAACCGAAGAGGCCGAGCCGTTCGCGCAGTCCAGGCCAACCTTCACACCCTGAAGCGAGAAATTCGCGCTGGCAATAAGATGGGCGATGTAGCGATTGCGCCCCTGCATGTAGTCGACCGTGGCCCCGATGGCATCGCCCGAAACCATGGGGACCTTCTCGGGGTATTCGCCATCGATGTACTGCTCGATAAGCTGAAGCAGCGATTCCTCCATCTTGTAGCCCTGGGAGTTCACCAACTTGATGCCGTTGTCGGTGTAAGGGTTGTGGCTGGCCGTGATCATAACGCCGCAGTCGAACGCGCCGTCGGTAGTTTCGTAGGAAAGGCCCGGTGTGGGGATAACATGCAGCATGTAGGCATCGGCACCCGAGGCAACCAAGCCGGAAATCATGCCGCTTTCCAGCATGTAACTGGAACGACGGGTGTCCTTGCCCAGGACAACGCGCGCTTTGCGTCCCTGGCGAACGCCATAGTACCAACCTATGAACCGGCCGATCTTGTATGCATGCTCGACCGTAAGGCTTTCGCCGGCAACGCCGCGGAAGCCGTCCGTACCGAAGTATTTCATGTGGTTCTCCTGTCCGATGACGGCCGGATGTGCCGCCGATTAACAGTTCGGGGGAAGCGGACAGAAGGTGATTGCCCACCCTTGTGCGCTACCCGTAATCTTTCCTATTATCCCCCACCTGGGCAAAACCTGCACGTTTGCCGCACGTCAACGGGAAAACAGCAGAACCCGGGCCTTTCAGACTCCCAACCGATAGGGGCAGGCCGCACAACCCATTGCAAAGGCAGGACGTTCTCCCCTCACCTGCCTACGCTACACTTTCCACGTAGACAAAACCGCGCCGTCAGCCGTCGGCGCTTACCGATTGGGAGGGCCGCATGAAAGGTCTTGAGGGAGTAAAAGTCGTCGAGCTTACCGGCTACGTTGCCGCACCGGCATGCCTGCGCATCTTGGGCGAGATGGGTGCCACCATCTACAAGATAGAGCCGTTTTCCGGCGACGAGTACCGCACCAACGGCCCAGCCTTCGGCATGGGCAAAACCGATGTGGACGACCCCGCCTTCGACCTGGCCTCGCTGAACAAGGAATTCCTTTCGGTGAACCTGAAAGACGAGAAGGGCAAGGAATTCCTGGAGAAGCTGCTTGCCGATGCCGACATCATGGTTACCAGCTTCCGCGACAAGGCGCTGAAGAAGCTGGGGCTCGACTACGATTCCGTGCACGCACGCCATCCCCACCTGGTTTGGGGGCAGATGCGCGGCTACGGCGAGTACGGTCCCGAGCGCGACACCAAGGGCTTCGACACCACCGCCTACGCGGCGCGCGGCGGCTTTTTGGCATCGCTTCCGCAGGCGGGCGAAGGGTACCAGCCCATCAACTGGCCCGCTGCCATCGGCGACTGGAACAGCTCAGTCACCCTTACCGCCGGCCTGCTGGCGGCACTTGTGCGCAAGGAGCGCACCGGCGAGGGCGACAAGGTCACCACTACGCTGCACCACAACGCGCTGTGGGCCATGAACATCATGCTGGCATCCAGCCAATTCGGCGATGCCTGGCCGAAGAGCCGCTACGACGCCACCTGCCCCTCCAACAACACCTACCGCTCCAAAGACGGCGTTTGGTTCATCATCTGCTACGGCAGCTACGACCTGTTCTTCGAGCATTTGATGACCTCCATCGGGCTTACCTCCATCTTGGGAGACGAGCGCTATACCACTTCGGCCGCCATCAACAACGGAAGCGGCGGTAACACCGAAGTGATCAAGATGCTGGAGCAACACTTCCTCACGGAAGATTGGGCGCATTGGGAGCCGATCTTCCAGGAAAACGAGATCCCCTACCAGCGCCTGTTCTTGCCGGAAGACATCCTGCACGATGAAGAGGCCTTCGCAAACGATGCGCTGCGTACCCTGCACTACGACGCCTTCGGCGACAAGGTGCTGCCCACCACGCCGGTGCGCCTGGCCTCGGTGGGCGACCCGGTGCTGCGCCGCAGCCGCCCCGTGGGCTACGACACCGCGCGCATCATGGGCGACTACGGCTACACCGCCGAGCAAATCGACCAGATGAACGGCACATCCGTGAAGGTCTACGATGGCCCGGAAATGCCCGAATCGGTGACGGAGCCCAGCTTCGGCCCGCGCTCCATCCGCGAATAAGCTGGCCAGCAAGACGCAACTCGCCCCCGAAGCGCTCTTCGGGGGCGTTTTTCATGAACGTGTTATACCAGGTCAGGCCTATATTGAGTTTAGCTATAACCTGCAGTGCGCGAATGCCCGTTTTCCCATACAAAACCCGAATAGCTCCCTGCATAGAGAGAAACGTGTTCAAATGCTAGGATAGCCCTTGAGCTGCAGATTCGGTTTAACACAAGCCTGCAGTTCCATTCGAAACGGGAATAAAGAAGGGATCATGTTATGGATTTCAAGCTTACTGACGAGCAGGAGCTGCTCATTGAGAGCGCCCATGAGTACGCAACCCGCTACTTCACCGACGAAGCAGTAAAGCAGGCTTACGAGGTAGACCATCACATCAGCGTAGAGGCTGCCATGGCTTACCGCGAGGCAGGCTTCATGCATCTTGGCCTTCCCGAAGAGGTTGGCGGTGTTCCCGTAGACAAGCTCACCGAGGTTCTTCTGGTAGAGAAGCTCCATGAGTTCACCGGCGTGACGCTTCCCTTCGTCACCGACTTCAACACCATCACCGACGTCATCGACTTCGGCTCCAAAGAGCAGCAGGAAATGATCATGAACGCCATCGAGAACGTGGAGAGCACCTGCATCGCCTGCTCCGCGATCTCCGAGCCCGCCGCCGGTTCCGACAACAACGCTATGACCTGCGTAACCCGCAAGCAGCCCGATGGCACCTACCTGCTGAACGGCCAGAAGACTTGGGTTACCCTGGGCGGTCTTTCCATCTACACCATGGTCGTTGCCAAGGACGAGGACCCTTCCTACGAGAACGACAAGTACTCCCTGTGGCTCGTTCCCAACGACACCCCCGGCTTCACCATCGGCCATCTTGAGAAGGTTGGCCAGCAGGCCATCCCGTTCGTCGACCAGTTCTTCGACAACGTTGTCCTTACCGAGGACATGCGCCTGGGCGAGCCCGGCATGGGCTGGAAGCTTCTTATGAAGAAGCTCGAGTTCGAACGCTGCCTGGTTGTGGCATCCTCCCTGGGCCTCGCACAAGCCGCTCTGAACGATGCCGGCGCCTATGCTTCCGAGCGCATCTGCTTCAAGAAGCCCATCGCCCACCAGACCACCATCCAGCTGCACCTGTGCGAGATGGAGAACATCATCCAGAATGTTCGCACCCGTCTGTATCAGGTTGTCACCATGCTCGACAACGGCGAGTCCACCCGTCTTGAGTCTGCTCTGCTGAAGGGCTACGCTTGCCGCGAGCTCACCCGTGTTGCCGACCTTGCCATGGCGATCTACGCAGCCATCGGCTACACCAAGGAAATCCGCGTTGGCCGCATCTGGGCCGACCTCCGCGGCAATGAGATGGGTGGCGGCACCACCGAGATCATGGACTACATCGCTGGCCGTCAGCTGGTGAAGAAGTACAAGGCAAAGTAGGCCCATCTCCACACCCGAAGCCATTCCTTCGCTTGGAAAGCCCCCGTCTGGGGGCTTTCGTTTTGCCCGCGGGCAAGTTCTCATCGCAGTCCTAGAAAGCCCAACGTACTCCAAAGAGCCAACAACGGAACGGACGGTTATGGGACGGCGGGGGAGTTCAAGGAAGCAGCGAAACCGAGGGCTGCATAAAGGTCGCAGGTTGGGCAGGAGCGCAAACGCAACGACCCCGTCTCGGCATCACGCAGACAACCTCAATAGCAGCCGAAACAAACGTAACATTATGTAAACGCTTGGCTATACTTAGAACCTGTGCGGAAAGGGCACTTCATCCCTCGAAGCGCACATATCCCCAACCCCCTCCTCAAGGAGCAAAGCATGAAGACAATCGCGAATGCTTGGTCAAGCTTGAGCTTGGTCAAGCGCATCATCATCGGCCTGGTAATCGGCGCCCTGTTGGGCGCTTTTGGCCCGAAAGACCTTGCGGTCATCACCCTTCTGGGCACGCTGTTCGTAAGCGCCCTGAAAGCAGTGGCACCGTTTTTGGTGTTCTTCCTCGTTATCAACGCACTGTGCCGCACTAAGCTGCCGTCATCCATGAGAACGATCATCGTGCTCTATGTGGTCAGCACGCTTGCTGCAGCTTTCACTGCCGTGGCCGTGAGTTTCGCATTCCCCGTTGAGCTCACCCTGTCCGGCGTAGAGGCAGCCGACAAGGCTGCTCCCACCGACATCGCCGAGGTGCTCACCACCCTCATCGGCAATATGGTGGTGAACCCCGTCGATGCCCTAACGAATGCTAACTACATCGGCATCCTGGTTTGGGCAATCCTACTGGGCATCGCCATGCGCTACACCAGCGAAGGTACCAAGAAGTTCTTCGGTGACATGTCGCACGTTATCTCTATCGTGGTTCGTTGGATCATCGCCTGCGCACCGTTCGGCATCCTTGGCCTGGTGTACACCTCCGTTGCGGAAAACGGCCCCGAGATCTTCATCGAGTACGGCCAACTGCTCCTTGTCCTGCTGGGTGCCATGTTCTTCATCCTTCTGGTGGTGAACCCGCTACTGGTGTTCCTGAACATCCACAAGAACCCTTACCCCATCGTATTCCGCTGCATCAAGGACTCGGGCATGTACGCGTTCTTCACACGCAGCTCCGCCGCTAACATCCCGGTGAACATGGAGCTGTGCAAGCGCCTGGGCATCAAGCACGACACCTACTCAGTGTCCATCCCACTGGGCGCAACCATCAACATGGCAGGCGCGGCTATCACCATCACGGTCATGTCCATCGCCGCCGCAAACACCATGGGCATTGCCATCAACCCCATTACCGCCGGCATCCTCTGTGTGCTTGCTGCGGTTAGCGCATGCGGCGCCTCCGGAGTTGCGGGCGGATCGCTGCTGCTTATCCCGCTGTGCTGCTCGCTGTTCGGCATCAGCAACGACATCGCCATGCAGGTAGTGGGCGTCGGCTTCGTCATCGGCGTTATCCAAGACTCCGTGGAGACTGCGCTGAACTCCCTTTCCGATGCGCTGTTCACCGCCACCGCCGACTACAAGGAACGCCGCAAGGCCGGCGTTGACTTCAAGGTGGGCAAAGACTGCGACGAATGGGGCACCGAATCCGCAGCCAGCACCGCCGAGTAACCGACAGGAAGCTCCGCGAATATTCTTCCGCCACACCACCCCCTACGATCAAGCGCCTCCCTTGGCAAGGTCCAAGGGAGGCGCTTTGCGTTGTTCGACCTGCGTCAAGATTTCGGACACGGAAGCTTGAGGATCTATGCGGCCGTGGGCAGCTCACCAGGCACAGCCTTCGCGCTCTCCCTTCCGCCCTCCCCCCCTGAGAGGCAAGGGAAACCAGAAACGAATGCGCCCCTTGCCATCCGTGCATGAAAAAGGCGCCGGTGAGCACCGACGCCTGCATTCGAGATTGTTTTCAGCCCCCCTGCTCCGCTTCGCCGAGCAGGGCAAGCAGCCTATTCGCCGCGCGCTTCCTGCACGTGGCCGACGAGCTTGGCAATGCGCTCGGAGTATTCCGGGTGCTCTATGCCGGCTTCCGCCAAGTCGACCACCGGAGCATCGCCCCACAGCGTTTCCAGGCGGTAGAACTCGCGCGCCTCCGGCTGGAACACGTCTACCACGAAGTCGCCGTAGTCGATAAGCTCCCAGGAATGATCTTTGGTCTGCTCGCGGGAAATGGGCTTCATGCCCGCTTCCTTGCGAAGCGCCTCCTCCACCGAGTCGAGGATGGCCTCTACCTGCGGGGTGTTCTGACCGGTGGCGATAACGAAGAAATCGGTAACATCGATGATGTCGCCGACGCTGATTACCATGATGTCGGTTGCCTTGCGCTCATCGGCAGCGCGGGCAGCGATGAGGGCGCATTCACGCGGGGTCTTCTGCTGTTCCACTTACTCTCCCTTTCCTTTGGGGCAGCTGTTGCAATATCTATTCCAAACCAAAACGGTATCGTTGCTGATGGGGCGGTTCGTCTTAACCAGATGCACCATGCCTTCCTTCAGCACGGCACAGAACATGTATTCCAAGCCCATGATGCCGATCTGTTTATACAGGCGCTTGTATTCGGGCACATCATGCGTTGGCTCGATCTTGTCGGCCACGAAGACGATCATGTCGAGCGGGGTCATATCGGGCGAGCCTACCGTATGACGATCAATGGACTGCAGCACCTCGCCGCCCAGGAAGGGGAATTCCCTTCCTAACACCGCAGCTGCGGTAGAGCCGTGGAGCACCCAAGGCATGTCCTGCACCGTTTCCTGCGCTATTGGCAAACCGAAATCCCGTACGCGGCATGCCAAGCGCTTAGGGCTTAATGCCTTGTCCCAATCATGAAGAAGGCCAGCCATACGCGCCTGGTCTTCATCAACGCCATAGGCACGTGCCAGCTTGCGGGCTGTCTTTGCCACCGAAAGGCTATGCACGTAGCGGCTGGGGCTTACCCGCTGCATGAGCAAGCCCTTCATCTTCTTGTAGTTCGAAGAGCAGAAGGGCTTCTCCAGCTTGAACCCTTCGGCTTCGGTGGGAAGGTAAGCGAACTCGCTCAATTGATCCTTGTCCAGCTCGGCGGGCTGCTTCTTCTTGTCTTTAGCCATGGGATTCCCCCTCTCGATAGAACTCATGCTCCATAACGTGGTCCACTACCACCTGCGGGGTAAGGTAGCGGATCGATTTTCCTTGCGCCAAACGGCGACGAAGCTCGCTTGAAGATATCTCCAACGCCTCGATGGTAACGAACGATATGGTGATGCCCTTCGCGTCTTCCACGATCTGCCGGCGATTCTGCTCGGTCAGCTCGAAACCCGGGCGGTCCACACCAACGAAATGGGCAAGGTTGCCCATCTCCTGAGCACCGCGCCACTTCGACACCGTGGCAATGGCATCGGCTCCGGTAAGGAAGAACAGCTCCACGTTCTTGGGGTAATGGGCTCGCAGCGCACGAAGCGTGTCGATGGTGTAGGTATCGCCACCGCGGGCGATCTCGATATCACTCACATCGAAGTACGGGTTATCAGCGATAGCGGCCCGGCACATGGCCAAACGCTCGTTTGCTGGCGCGATACGCTGATCGCGCTTGAAAACCGGGTTTGCCGTGGGGATGAACACTATCACGTCAAGGCCCAGGTCTTCACGAGCCTGCTCCGCACAAGCCAAGTGACCGTTATGGATAGGGTCGAACGTGCCGCCCATGATGCCCAAACGGCAAGGCCTGCCGTCCTTGCCCAGGTCGTCGAAGCGCTCGCACACCACGGAACGCTTCGATCCCTTCTCCTTGGCAGAGACCTTGCGCACCGCCTCGATAACATCGATAGCACTCATGGCTAGCCCCTAACCTGGCCTTCGCCGCTGATAAGGTACTTCATGCTGGTAAGCGCCTCGAGGGCGAAGGGTCCACGAACATGCAGCTTTTGGGTTGAGATGCCGATCTCGGCGCCCAAGCCGAATTCGCCGCCATCAGTGAAGCGGGTTGAGGCGTTGGCATACACCGCTGCCGCATCAACCCCTTGCTGGAAGCGAGCTATGGCCGCGTCGTCGGTGGCAACGATGCACTCGGAATGGCCGGTACCGAAGCGGTTGATATGGGCAATGGCCTCTTCAACACCGCCATCGATGCACTTAATGCTGATCTCCGAGCCCAGGTACTCACACCCCCAGTCTTCTTCCGTGGCGGCAACGAACAGCTCTTGCACCGTGTCACCCAGCTCGTTGGCAACCCGGCCCACCGTTGCATCGCCATGCACGGTAACACCTGCCTGTGCCAGCTGCGGCAGCAACTGAACCAACAATTCTTCGGCAATCGCAGAATCGATCAGCACCGACTCACAGGCGTTGCATACGCCCGGGCGCTGGGTTTTCGCATTCATGATGATGGAGCGCGCCATGGGAAGGTCGGCCGATCCATGCACGTACACATGGCAGTTGCCCACCCCTGTCTCGATAACGGGAACCGTGGCGCACTCAACGCAATGCTGGATAAGACCCGCTCCGCCGCGAGGGATAAGAACATCCACTAAACCGCGCAAACGCAGCAGCTCGTCGGTTTCAGCTCGATCGGTAGAGGCGATGGCAACGATGGAATCGGCAGGTAACCCAGCACCCTCCACCGCGCTGCGGAGGACCTGGGCGATGGCCACATTCGAATGCACCGCCAGTGAGCCGCCGCGCAGCACGCAGGCGTTGCCCGATTTCACGCAGATTCCCGCCGCATCGGCAGTGACGTTGGGGCGCGCCTCGTACACCATGGCCACCACACCAAGGGGTACGGCGACCTTGCGGAGCTGCAAGCCGTTGTACAGCGTGCGCTCCTCGATGGTCTTGCCCACTGGGTCTTCCAAAGCGGCAAGCTGCTCCAGGGCAGAGGCCATGCCCTCGATGCGGTCGGGGCTCAGTGCCAAGCGATCCAAAAGCGAAGCGGAAATGCCCTTTTCCTTGGCTGCTTCGCAGTCTTGCCGGTTCGCAGCGCAGATATCGGCTTCGTTGGAGCGAAGGGCAGAGGCCATAGCAAAAAGTGCCTGATTCTTCTGCTCGGTTGAAGCCTGTGCCATAAGGGTTGCCGCGCTCTTCGCCGCCAGGGCGGCCTGCTTTGCCTCGCTCATTCGAACACCACCAATTCATCGCGATGGACTGCCGGCTTTTCGCCGAGGTTGACCAGCAGTTCGTTGCCCTTTATCTCTTTCTGCGTGCGCCCGCGCGCCAAGCTCACCTCGGAAGAGGGGGCGTTCACGCGCCCGCGGGCGAACAGATGCCCCGACTCATCCTTGATATCCACGATGTCGCCGCGGAAGAACGAGCCTTCCACTTCCTTGATGCCCACCGAGAGCAATGAGGAACCGCGCTCGATCAGGGCGCCCTTGGCTCCATCGTCTACCACGAGCACGCCCTTGGCGGTATCGCCCAAGGCGATCCAGAGCTTACGGGGCGTGATGTCGTGCGGGACGGTCCGTGCGGCGAAGTAGGTGCCTACCTGCTCGCCCGAAACGATATCTTCCAGGCTATGCGCGCGATGCCCGTGGCAGATAACCATGGGGATACCGGCAAGCATCAGCACACGTGCAGCGCGGATCTTCGTTATCATGCCACCGCTGCCCACCTTCGAGCCCACGCCGCCCGCAGTTGCCATGAGCTGGGGCGTGATGCGCTCGACACGCGACACCAAGGTGGCCGTCGGATCTTCGGAAGGGTTGGCAGTGTACAAGCCCTCGATGTCCGAGAAGATAACGCACAGATCGGCCTGCACCAGGCAGGAAACCAAGGCGGCCAAGGTATCGTTGTCTCCGAAGCGGATCTGCTCGACGGAAACCGTATCGTTCTCGTTGATGATGGGCACCACGTCGAAGTCGACCAAGCGCTCGAGCGTGTCGCGTGCGTGCAGGTACGCGTTGCGCTGAGCCGTTGAATGGCGGGTTATCAGGACGCATGAGGTAAGAATCCCGTAATTGGAGAAGGAATCGGCATAGGTGGACATAAGCGCGTTCTGGCCCACCGATGCCGCCGCCTGCAGCGATGGGATATCGGTTGGGCGCTCATCTATCCCCAGCGCCTCAAGCCCGCAGGCAATGGCGGCGCTGGAAACGATGATGGGGCTCCAGCCCTGCTCGCGCAAGGCGTTCACCTGGGCAGCAAGGCCATCGAAGTACGGGCGGTCGAGCTTGCCTTGGCTGTTCACCAAAGTGGAAGAGCCGATCTTGATTACTATGACCTTCTTGCCATTCCTCATGGGCTAAATGTCCAATCCTCCGTAGATATCGTCATGCATGCGCGCCGACTCGAACTCGAAGGCGCAGCCCAAGATGCGGATCTCGTCCCCATCGCGGGCGCCTGCCCTCTCCAAGGCCTCGTCGAGCTTCAAGCGCTTGAAACGATGCTGCAAGAACGCAATGGCCTCGTCGTTTTCCCAGTCGGTTTGGATAACCATGCGCTCGATCTGCTTGCCGGTAACGCGGAACACGCCTTCGGAGAGCTGCTCGATCTCGAAGCGCTTGTCGCGCTCGTCGCGGCGATGCTGCCAGATCTGATCGAAGTGCTCAACGCCTTCCTGGGCCTTGCGCTCCGCTTCGCGCAGCTCGGCGATCTTGGAGCCCGCCGCCTTCATGAGCGCATCGACGCCCTTGCCGGTAACTGCGCTGGTGAAGAACACCTTGGGGTTCAACGGGCTTTCGGCGAACTCGTTGCCGCCAGCACGCTCGATGGAATCGCGGCGCACCTCTTCCTCAAGGCGCTTCACCGCATCTTCCACGCCCGGCGCGTCGATCTTGTTGCCCACCACGATGCAGGGGCGCTGCGCAAGCTCGGGCAGGTACAACTTCAGCTCGTTGTTGATGATGCGGTAATCCTCTACCGGGTCGCGGCCTTCGTAGCCGCCGGTAAGGTCGATAACATGAAGGATGACGGCGCAGCGCTCAACATGGCGCAGGAACTCATGCCCCAGGCCCTTGCCTTCGTGCGCGCCCTCAATCAGGCCGGGCACATCAGCAACCACATAGTTGTACTCGTCGGCCTTCACCACGCCCAGGTTGGGCACCAAGGTGGTGAACGGGTAATCGCCGATCTTGGGCTTCGCGGCGCTCATGCGGGAGATGAGCGAGCTCTTTCCAGCAGAAGGAACACCCACCAGGGCAGCATCTGCCATGAGCTTCATCTCGAGCTCGATCCAGCATTCCTCGGCGGGAACGCCCAGCTCTGCGAAGGCAGGGGCGCGGCGCGTGGGCGTTACGAAGTGGGTGTTGCCTCGGCCGCCAACGCCGCCACGGGCCACGATGATGCTCTCGCCGTCGTGCGTAAGGTCGGCAATCACTTCACCCGTCTGCTTGGTTTCCTCGTCGTACTCGCGCACGATGGTGCCGACGGGAACCTTCAGAACAAGATCCTCGCCGTTGGCGCCGTTCATCTTGGAGCCCTTGCCATGGGTGCCGCGCGTGGCCTTGAAATGATGCTTGAAGCGGTAATCGATAAGCGACGAAACGCGCATGTCGGCCACTAGGACGATGTTGCCGCCCCTGCCGCCGTCGCCGCCATCGGGGCCGCCCTTGGGCACATGCGCCTCGCGACGAAACGACATGCATCCAGCGCCACCGTCGCCGGCCTTTACGAATATGCGAACCTTGTCTGTAAACATGTTCCTTCGATTCTAAACGAAAAGGCCCCCTGCACGCTTGCAGAGGGCCTTCCAATATCCGAGATATCCTAACGGAGCTTACGCCTCGGGGCGAACATGCACCTTGCGACGTGCGCCCTTGGTGTACTCTACCGTGCCTTCGCACAGAGCGAAAAGGGTATCGTCCTTGCCACGACCCACGTTCTCACCGGGGTGGATGCGCGTACCGCGCTGACGAACCAGAACGTTGCCCGCACCGACGAACTCACCTGCGAAGCGCTTGCAACCAAGACGCTTAGACTCGGAATCGCGGCCGTTGCGGATGGAACCTTGACCTTTCTTGTGTGCCATGAGTATTCCTCCTTAACTATGCGATGTTGGTGATCTGAACGCGAGTCAGATTCTGACGATGACCGCGCAGCTTCTTGTAGTTCTTGCGCTTCTTGAACTTGAAGACGAGCTGCTTTTCGCCCTTGAACTGCTCGACGATGGTTGCCTCTACCTTGGTCTTTGCAGCCTCGGCAGGATCGGCAACGACCTTGGAGCCGTCAACGACTGCGATAGCGGTAAGAGCGACCTTGTCGCCTGCCTCACCCTCAAGCTTTTCGACGTTCAGGCAGTCACCGGTGGATACCTTGTACTGCTTGCCGCCAGTCTTAACGATTGCGTACATATTTCTCCTTATTCGAATAAACGCAAGGCGATAACTTTGGAAGCGTGACCGTAGCAAGTCGGCTGCAGTGTTGGGTGGCTGCCGCCGGAACGTATGCACAATCCCCGCGTATCATCGCACTTATTCCTTTACTGCACAGATTTACCGTGCAACCTGTTGAATGATACCAGAATGGCCGGGTTTGAGAAGGGGAATCCACAAGTTCTTGGAAGGCGATTGAAGCACGCCGCTCCGCCCTGTGGAACGTCGTTCGCAAGGCGGATGGCGCGGGCACCCCTGAACTGGCAAAATGCCGCCGCGATTGCCTTCGCTAGAGCCAGAACATCGCAGATGAAATACCGTCAACAAGCCGAACGGAGCAGTCGGAAACCCTGCACAGCGCCAGCCGCCTAGCGCTTGGCTATCCAGCCCTTCGCGTATTCGCGTGCCCATGAATCCAGCGCAAGCAGCTGCTCTATGCTTTCCACCTTCTGCACACCCTGCTGCTCGTGGGCGTCCATGGATGCCTCGACGCATTCGGCGATACCCAGATAGGTTAGGCCTTCGTCCAGGAAGGCGGCCACCGCAACCTCGTTGGCGGCATTCATGATGCACGGCAGCGTGCCCCCTATCCTGCCGGCGTGGTAGGCAAGGGCAAGCGCCCGGAAGGTTTCGGTGTCGGGCGCGGCGAATTCCAGCGAACCCAACGTGCGGAAATCGAGCGGTCGTACCGGAGCGTCCCAGCGTTCGGGGTAGCTGAGCGCGAACTGGATGGGAATACGCATGTCGGTGGTGCCCAGGTGCGCCTTCACGCTGCCGTCGGAAAACTCCACCATGGAATGGATGGCACTCTGCGGCTGCACCACCACTTCGATCTTGTCGTAAGGCATGGCGAACAGATGGTGCGCCTCTATGACTTCCAGCCCCTTGTTCATAAGGGTTGAAGAGTCGATGGAGATCTTCCTACCCATGTTCCAGGTGGGATGGGCAAGCGCTTGAGCGGGCGTTATATGCTCCAAATCGGCGCGCTTCTTACCGCGGAAAGGGCCGCCGGAAGCGGTTACCCACAGCTTGCTAACCTCGCTGGGCTGCTCGCCCAGAAGGCATTGGTAGATGGCGCCGTGCTCGGAGTCGATGGGCATAAGACGCCCCGGCTCTGCCGCCATAGGCATGATAAGATCGCCGCCCACCACCAACGACTCCTTGTTGGCAAGGGCAAGCACCTTGCCCGCTTTCAGCGTCTCATAGCTCGCCTGCAGACCGGCAGCGCCCACCAGCGAATTCACCACCACGTCTACCTCGGGCAAATGGACAAGGCTGCGCACGGCATCGGCGCCGAAGCCGATGGAGGAAGAGGGATCGGCGAAGCCGGCTACATGCCCTTCGAGCTCGGCAACTGCCGAAGGGCCCGCCGCATCGGGAGACCCGAGGGCGATATGCCCCACCCCGAATTCCTTGGCCTGCGCAAGCAGATCGGCGCCGCGCGTGCCTGCGGCAAGCGCCACCACTTCCAGGCGATCAGGATGCCGACGGGCCACATCGAGCGTTTGGGTGCCGATCGAGCCAGTCGACCCCAATACGGCGATGCGGCGCTTTATCGCAGTTGCGCCAGTGCAGGCTCCATCGTTACAGGGCATAGGGTATGCACCCTCCTAAGATAAGCATGATAGCTCCGGTAAGCGTGACCAAGAACTGCGAGTCACAGCGATCGAGCAGGCCACCGTGCCCGGGCATGATAGTGCCCGAGTCCTTGAATCCGGAATTGCGCTTGATGCGGCTTTCCACCAAGTCGCCCAAGACACCCGCAAGGCCATTCAGGAAACCGAAGGCCAACGCCTGCGGGATAGACATGGCAACGCCGGGGATCATTGTGAGCAGGCACCAGAACGCCATGGCGAAGGCCAGACCGGCGATGAAGCCTTCCCAGCTCTTCTTGGGCGAGATATGGGGCGCCAGCTTATGCTTTCCTATAGCCGATCCGACCAGATAGGCAAAGGCATCGTTGCCCCATACGCTGGCGAACAGGCCCAGCACCAGCAGGGCGCCCCACTGGTCGGGCAAGGAGGCGCGCAGCACCATGGCAGTGGACATAACCAGGCCGGTATACACCGCGCCGAACAGGCTTACCGCCACGTCGCTGATACGCGCCGGCATCCAGAACACGTACCACACCAACAGTGACAGCACGAACAACGCCAGCACCACAACGACGCCCGAAAGGCCGAAAAGCCAGGTGGCCAGTGGGAAAAGCGCAGCTGCGCATATACCCAGGAACTCGTTGGGCAGCTTCGCGTCGGAGCGGAGCATATAGTAGAACTCACCAGCGCAGATGGCGCTGAGCACAGAAAGGTAGATAGCCGTGGTGGGCTCGGAAGCATAGATGCACACAACGGTAAGCGCAATGTACACCGCACCGGTGGTGATGCGAACCGCAAGGTTGCTGGGCTGCTTGCCCTTCTTGCCCGGCTTGGGCTTCGCATGCTTCCTTTTCTTTGCAGGCTGCTGATCTTCCCCGGGAAGAGCATGGGCCTCTATGCGTTGCACCTCCGTGGCAAGACCGCTGCCCACAGCATCGCCTTCGCCCCTGAGGAACGGCTTGCGTATGCGCGTCTTCGCCATCCGCTACACCGCCCCGAAGCGGCGGTCGCGCCCCTGGAACTCCAGCATGGCGCGCAAAAGGTCGTAACGGTTGAAGTCGGGCCAGAGCACATCGGTGCACACGAACTCCGAGTAGGCAATCTGCCAAAGCAGGAAGTTGCTGATGCGCATTTCGCCCGAGGTACGGATAAGCAGGTCGGGGTCGGGAATATCAGCAGTATCGAGGCCCTTTTCGAAGACTGCCTCATCCAACTCAAGGGAGCCGCCGGCATCGTGCGCGGCAATGGCCGCATCGGCATAGGCCTTGGCAGCACTCAAAATTTCCTGGCGCGAACCGTAGTTCACGGCAACGATAAGCGTCATGCCGTCATTGCCCTTGGTTTTCTCCCAAGCAGCGTCGAAGGCATCGCGCGTGTCCTGGGGCAATGCCGAAAGGTCGCCGATGGTGCGCACGCGCACATGCTCTTCATGCAGGCCGTCCACTTCCGCCAACATGGTTTTGGCAAAAAGCTCCATCAGGCCGGTTACCTCGTCTTGAGGGCGCTTCCAGTTCTCGGTGGAAAACGAGTAGATGGTAAGGTAGTCCACCCCGCAGTCGTTGGCGCAGCGGATGGTCTCGCGCACCGCCTCGATGCCAGCCTTGTGCCCGCGCAGTCGATTGAGCGCGCGCTTCTTCGCCCAACGCCCGTTTCCGTCCATGATGACGGCGATATGGCGCGGAACCCGGCTCTGGTCGAGCTGCTTCGGATCGAGCCCCGCAGGAGGATTGGGAAAGATGTAATCAAGCGGTTGTCTCATTTCCGTATACCTCCAACGTTTCCTGTCTGCACGTCAACCTGAAGCGCCGGCACGTAAGGCCGGCGCAAAGCTCATTTCAATAGCCTTCGAGGGCTAAATGGCCATCAGCTCTTTTTCCTTCTTGGCCAAGGCATCATCGATCTTGGCGATAGCCTGGTCGGTGAGCTTCTGGATATCGGCCTCGGCGCGGCGCTGGTCGTCTTCGGGCAGACCGTCGTCCTTAACCGCCTTCTCTACCGCAGAATTGGCATCGCGGCGGGCATTGCGCACGGCAACGCGGCTTTCCTCGGCATAGCCGCGGCATTCCTTGACGAACTCCTTACGGCGCTCCTCAGTAAGGGGCGGGAAGGAAAGGCGGATAACAGAACCGTCGTTGTTGGGCATTACACCAAGGTTGGCTTCCTGGATGGCGTGGTCGATGCCGCCGAGGGCAGACTTGTCCCACGGCTCGATGACCAGGGTATGGGCATCGGGGGTCTTCACCGCAGCCATCTGGTTGATGGGAGTGGGAACCCCATAGTAGTCGGCCTTCACGCGGTCGAGGATCATCGCATTGGCGCGACCGGTACGCACCGAAGCGAAGTTGCTGGCGAGCTGCTGTTCGGCGCCTTCCATGCGCTTTTGCGCCTTGTCCATGATGTCGTTGATCATCTTGGGTCCTTCCCCTTTCAGGTTTGCGAAATAGCTGCGCCGCACGTGGCGCTTCGGATACGCTGCGCTATGCGGTGACGGTGGTCCCGATGTTCTCGCCCTTCAGGATGCGAGAGATGTTGCCGGGAACCATAAGGTCGAACACCAGAATGGGCAGCTTGTTGTCCATGCACAGCGAGGTTGCCGTGGAGTCCATGACATGCAGCTCGCGCGAGAGGACCTCGAGGTAGCTGATGGTCTCGAAGCGCTTGGCATCGGGGTTGGTAACCGGGTCGGCATCGTAGATGCCGTCGACCTTGGTTGCCTTCATCAGGCATTCTGCGTTGATCTCGCAAGCGCGCAGGGCGGCAGTGGTATCGGTGGTGAAATACGGATTGCCCGTACCGGCAGCGAAGATGACTACGTAGCCCTTTTCCAGGTGATGGACGGCGCGGCGGCGGATGTAAGGCTCGGAAACCTGACGCATCTCGATAGCGCTCATCACACGGGTGGGGATATCGTGGCGCTCGAAGGCGTCCTGCAAGGCAAGGGCGTTCATGCACGTTGCCAGCATGCCGATGTAGTCCGCCTGCGCACGATCCATGCCTTCAGCGGAACCGGCAAGGCCGCGGAAGATGTTGCCGCCGCCAACGGTGACCGCAAGCTGGATGCCGTCTTCGACGATTTCCTTGATCTGTACCGCAAGCTCCTCGACAACCTTGGGATCTATGCCGTAACCGGCCTCACCCATCAGCGCTTCACCGGAAAGCTTCAGGAGAACGCGCTTGTACTTGTACTCAGAGCCCATGGGCACATCCTTTCATCGTCATTATCCAGATCATCTTACCGTAAAACGCCCCTTCCCTTCCCCCGCGCACAAAAAAGAACCGCGGCCTGCACCGCGGTTCTTGCAAATCACTGAAAGCCCAGTCTTATGCTCCGATGCGCTGCACGCAAAGGACGCACAGTGCAGGCTAGAGCGCTGCGTGGAGGGTGTTCAGCACCTGGTCCAGCGACTTGACGTCTACCTGACCGGGAGCGGAGGCCTGTTTGGCGGCCCCGAAGGTGGCGCAGCTTCCCACGAACTCGCCGGTAAGGCGCGCAAGCGTGCCCAGAGGCGACATGGAAACGCACAGCAGCGGGATCTCCGCGTGGTTCTCGAACATCTCGCGCGTGGCATCGAGCGTCATCAGAACGTCCTTGCGGCTGTTGGGCCAGTAGGAGATCTTGGCGATGTCGGCGCCCAGGTCCTGCATCTTCTGGTAGTTCGCGATGATCTGGTCGTAAGAAGGCGTCTTCTCGAAGTCGTGGTTGGAAAGCAGGGCGAACTTGCCGGCGGCATGCACATCGGCGATGAGCTGAGGAACCATGGCATCGTCCATGAACGCCTCGATATCCACGATGTCCACCAGGCCGCTTTCGGCAAGCGCCTTGTTGAGCTCGGCGTATTTCGCTGGCTCGACCTCCTTTTCGCCACCCTCCGCCTTGGAACGGAAAGTTGCCAGGATAGGCATGTCGCCAACGGTTTCGCGCAACACCTTGGCCGCAGCAAGCAGGGCCTCGGTGTCGAATACTTGGTCGAACCAATCAAGACGCCATTCGGCGACGTCCACCGGGATGCCGCGCAGGGCATGTGCCTGATCTACCAGGTCGGCAAGGTCCTTGCCGCACAGAGAGGAAAAGATCTTCGTGCGGCCTTCGCCGATGTTCACGCCGCGGACGTTTACTGTCTTCATGCTGGTTGCTCCTTACTGCCGGCCCGATTACTCGTCGTAGTTGATGCCGAGGGTTTCCTTCATGTACTCGATGGGCATGGGCTCGCCGGTCCACAGCTCGAAGGCGGCGGAACCCTGGAAGAGCATCATGCCAAGGCCGTTCATGGTCTTGCAGCCGGCATCCTTCGCCATCTGACGCATGATGGAGCATCGGGGCTCGTAAGGCACATCGATGACGTTGAGCTCCTTATGGAAGAAGGACTTGTCGGGCACGATGGACTGATCCTGCAGCGGAGGCATGCCCACGCTGGTTGCATTGACGAACAGATACGAGCTGTCCATCTCCTCCTTCAGCTTGTCAAGGTCGTCCAAGTCGTACAGAGCGGCCTTGCAGTCGGTCATCTCGTTGATCTTCTTCACGGTTTCCTCGCCGCGGGCCCAGAAGTCGTCCTTGCGGTTGAAGATGGAGATCTCCGCCACACCGTCGAGCGCAGCCTGGATCTCGATGGCAGTGCCGGCGCCGCCGCAACCGCAGATGGTCATCTTCTTGCCGATGGGGTCGATGCCGTTGTCGCGGGCGGACTCCATGAAGCCGGTGCCGTCGGTGATGGTGCCGGTAAGGTGGCCGTTGTCGTTGATGATGGTGTTCACCGCGCCGCACATCTGGGCAGCGGGGGTAAGCTCATCGAGGTACTGGCCGACGATGGTCTTGTTGGGCATGGAGATGTTCGAGCCGCGCATCTTCAACGTGCGCAGAGCCTGAACGCCAGCCTCGATCTCGTCGGCACCGACTTCGAAGCAAAGGTAAGCGTAGTCGTAACCGAGCTTGGCGAATGCGGCGTTGTGCATCGCGGGAGAGCCGGAGTGGCGGATAGGATAAGCCATGAGACCGATGAGCTCGGTGTGACCAGTGATACGTTCGGACATGTTGGTTCCTTCCCCTTGTTCAGGGCCCGCCTGCTATGGACCAGCCCTTCCTCTCGGCATCCAGACGCTCGCATTTCAAGCGTGATATTGATGCCGCTTATTGAAAGCCGCAATCCTCTTCGGCCTCCACAAATCGGAGTATAGCACCGTACTTGCTGGTCACAGGGCTACCAACGCAGAACATGTGCTTACCAGGTTATAGCATCTTTGTATATGCCTTCATCCTCGCATATTTCCCCACGTCACAAGCCTGCACCCTTTAGAACACGTTCAATCTTGGTTAAGGAGACGAAGGATCGACGTGAAAAACAGGCGCCCCTTCCGCCCGAAGAGGACGGAAGGGGCTATAGAGAAAGGAAAGGAAGCAGCATTGAAAACCCTGAGCTGCAAAAGCCCTAGGTTGGCGTAGTAAGCCAGCAAGCGGGATTCTTACGAGTGCAGGTGGTGGGAAAGCAGGCGCAAGGCGTACTTCGTACGTCAAGCCTGCTTGGACCGCCAGCTGTGCCGTCAGAATCCCGCACAGCGTCATCACGCCTCATACGAATCAGAGCAGTTCGGAAGAACGGCGCAATGCCACTACGAATCAGAGCCGAGCGTTACCTGCACGGTGGATTCCTGCCCATCGCGGTTGTAGGTGACCGACACGGTGTCGCCCACGCTGTGGGAGCGCACTGCAAGCACCAAATCGGTAGAAGAGGTTATCGTGGAATCTCCGCACTTGGTGATGATGTCGCCCTCCTGGATACCGGCGTTGGCAGCAGATGAGCCTACGCTGACGCTGGTGACATAGGCGCCGGAGCTAACCGGAAGGTTGTAACGCTGGGCAATCTGGCTGTTCACCGTGGTGCCGGAAACGCCTAGCTGGGCATGGGACGGGGTTTTGCCGTCGATGATCTGCTGAGCGATGTTCATCGCGTAGTCGACCGGGATGGCGAAGCCCACACCCGAGCTGGAGCCGGAGGAGGAAGCGATAAGCGTGTTGACGCCGATGAGCTTGCCGTCCTTGTCCACCAAGGCGCCGCCTGAGTTGCCCGGATTGATGGCCGCATCGGTTTGGATCATGTTCGTGTACACAGCGCTGGAGCTGCTGGAGGAGCTGCTGCTCGAAGAGTTGAGCGCGGAAGTGGTGCGGCTAGTGGCCGAGACGATGCCGGTGGAAACCGACTGCTCGAGGCCGAACGGGCTACCCACGGCCATAACCCATTCGCCAACCACGAGATCGGAGGAAGAGCCGATCTCGATGGCGGTAAGGCCGCTTGCATCGATCTTCAGCACGGCAAGGTCGCTGGACTCGTCGGTGCCCACCACGGTAGCCGTGTACTCAGAGCCCGAGGCATTGACCTTGAGCTGGTCGGCGCCCTCGATAACATGGTAGTTGGTGAGGATGTAGCCATCAGAGGAAAGGATGATGCCCGACCCCAAGGAAGACTCGGTGAGCTCGCTGCTGCTGCTCTGCCCCATCATGCCGTAGAGGCTCTGGCTCTGCTGGCGCGTGTACACATCGATGTTCACCACGGAGGGGAGGCATTTCTGGGAAACCACTTCGGCCAGCGTGGTGTCCTCACCGTTCACGGTAATGCTGGTTCCGCTGCCATCGCTGCCCAGAACCGTGGAACCGGACGGATGGACAACGCTGTACCCGCCCAGGCACACGATGCAGGCGACCGCCGCGCCGGCGAAGGCAAGCAGGAAGGTTTTTAGCGGGGAGGCGCCTTTCTTTGCCGGAGCCTGAACCGCGGCAGGGCCGGAAACCTGCTGGCTGGCGTTGGGGTTGCCCCAAGCCTCGGGGGGCACGGGCCCGTTGGAATAGTTGCCGGAATCGTTCATACGATGCTCCTTGGATACGAGTGGGGACGCCGCTGGAGTGGCGGCTGATCTGCTGTCCCCAGAATAAAAAGAACGGAGGGCGCAGCAAAATGCACCCTCCGTTTGTAAACGTTACGACACCTTTTCAACAAAGAGTGCCTATCCGTCCCAACCTCAATTGCCGCTCGTGCTCGAGCTGCTTCGGGAAGAACTAGAGGAAGATGAGGTGGAGCTGCTGGAGGAAGTGTTGCCGGTAACCACCGTTACCTCGTTGTCGGAATCGCTGGAAGAAGACTGCTTGGTGGACTCAACTACCTTGAGAGAGGAAAGGCTGGGTTGGCTGCCAAGCCACTTGCCCTGGATCACGTCGATAACGCCACCGGTGCGCAGGGTGGTAAGCGCCTGGGACACCCCTTGTTGCAGCACGGTGTTCGTGCTTGCCACCGCGATGCTGTACGAGGAAGGCTCCTGCAGCAAGGCGATGGGGTACGCCTGCATCGAAGAGGTGTGGATCACGTATTCGCCGATGGTGCTATCGGAGGCAACGTAGTTGACGGCGCCGGTCTTCAGCGACTCGAACGCCGACTGCAGGTCGGTCGAGGACTTCAGGCAAGACTCGCCATAGTGGTCGCTGACCGCCCATGCGCCCATGGAAGAGGACTGGGCGGCAACAGTGAAGGACCCCGAAGAGGCAGGAGCCTGCGCCCCTTGGGTAAGCGAGAACAGCGCAACGCCCGAAGACATATACGCATCCGACTTCCAGTACGCAGCGTTGTCTTTCGTGACGCCCATAACGATATCAACGTTTTCCTTGGTGAATGCGGTATCGGCCGATGACCCCACATCCACGAGCTCGAGCTTCAGGCCCATCTCGTCGGCTAGGGCGGCAGCGATGTCGACATCGATGCCGATGATGCTGCCCGAAGACTCTGCCGCATACGGGGCATTGGAGGCGTTCACCCCAACGCGCAGCGTTCCCGACGATTTGAGCGCGGAATCGCTTACAGACTGATCCTTCGCCTGGGGCGTGTACCCGCCCGAAGAGCAACCGGCAAGCGCGAGCGCCATGCCAAGGGCAAGCACAAGGCCAACCACAAGAACCGATGCGCGTTTCATCTACTGATCCCTTCTAACCTCTACCACACGTTTTCCCAGCTGACCTGGTCTTTGCCCCCACACTCGCATACTGGGACCAAGCCCGTTTCCGGACATCGCCCTCTCGTTCGCGCAACCCTATGTTGCAAAAAACCCGAACGGTACGACTTACCTCTAGGATGCGCCATGCTCGCTTCAGCCGTAGCCGATAGCTTACGTGGATCCTTTTGACCGCATCTGCCTTGGACTAGGAATAACCGCAACCACAGACCTGGGAAAAGCATTCCTAGTCTATCAGATGCCTTCAGAAGCCAGATGAAGAGCATGCTCAACGGGCTGTTTTCCCATTTCTTTCCCATCCATTTCACAAACAATGGGGAAACTAGAGCCATGTGGGCCGGCTTGGCCTGAAGGCAAATGGAAGAGATGTAGAGCTCGGCCAAAGACAAGAGGGGCAGAGAAGCAGATGGGGACGATAAAAGACTCCGCCGCATTCCTGGGCTTGGCGCTTGCCGAGGCCATCTGGCCAACGCGATGCGTGGTGTGCGACCTGCCCGGCGAGCTGCTGTGCCGAAAATGTCGACTGAACCTGCCCTACCTGGACCAGCTCCAGGCCTGCCCTACCTGCGGAGCCGCCTGGGGGCGCGGCATCTGCTGCGAATGCAACCGTCAAACGCTATCCTGGCGCGGGATGGAGCGCTTCCCTCTGGACGGATGCGCATCAGCCACCATGCTCAGCCCTACCACGCGAAGAATGGTGACCGTCTTCAAAGACCGGGGCGAAGAGCGCATGGCGGGGGTTCTGGCCGATCTGATGGCGAACACCCTGCCTCCTGGATGGAAGGAGGGGAGCCTGCTGGTTCCCATACCCGCCAGAAAAAGAGCCGAACGCAAACGCGGCTTCGACCATATGCAGAAGATCACCAGCGAGGTTTCCTCCATCACCGGCATTCCCTACCTGGGTCTATTGGAGCAAAGCCGGCGGCGCGACCAACGACAGCTCGATGCCAAAAGGCGCCTGGAGAACATGCGCGGTTCCATGGCGCTGAAGCCGGGCAAGCGCGCTTTGGTGCCCAAGCGCGTGATCCTGGTAGACGATGTGTTCACCACCGGGGCGACGCTGTTCACCGCAGCAGACACATTGCGCAGGTCCGGCGCAGAGGAAGTGCTTGGCCTTACCTTCATCCGCGCCTAGCGCGCCAAAGCGCAGCGCATCGGAGCCAATCGGCACCAGCAGCGAGGCCCACCTACAGCGCCGAAGAGCACGCTGGGGACAACCAGCTGTTCCCTAGATGCGATCCTTGGCGTTTGCCTGGGCGAATTCCTGAACGTCCACCGAGATGCTGTGCTGGATGGGCTTCCAAGAAGCCTTCTTCACCAAGGCTACCAGCGCAATGGGGATGTAAGTGATCATGAACAGCGGGAAGGTGAACATGTAGCGGATTTTCTTATGCGCAGGCGCATGGATATTGTCCCACTCGGTGAAGGTGGTAAGCGCGCCGAACATGAACATGAACAACGTGAAGTTGAACAGGCAGAAGAAGATGGATGAGAGCGACGAAGTGATCATCACGCCCGTGGACATAACCCCAGTGACGCCCAGAACCACGATGATGGCGTTGAAGATGATGGTGATGATGGTGAGCAGCATAGCCGGGCAAATGGTCATGAGCATGTCGTAGCAGGCGAAACGAGTGCCCTTGGGATTGGTGAAGATGCCCTTCACCAGCTTGCCGCCATATCCGAAGAACACCTGGTAGAAGCCCTTCGCCCAACGGAAGCGCTGGTTCCAGGAATCGCGGAAGGTGAGGGGCTGCTCGTCGTAGAGCATGGCGGTAGGCGTGTACGCGATGCGGCGGCCTTTGCAGATCGACGCGGTTGAGAACTCGATATCTTCCGTGAGCATGTGGTACTTCCAGCCGCCCATCTCGTCGATGACCTTGGCGCTGATGAAGAAGCCGGTTCCCGATACCGCGCAGCTGGTTCCCAGGGTAAGGCGAGCCTGCGAAAGGTACTTGGCCTCGCGCATGAACCAGACGGCATAGCCGGCAGTGATCCAGTTCGAGCCGTAGTTCTTGGAGTTGCGGTAGCTGGTAGAGGCAAGAGCACCGTTGTCGAAGGTCTTGTTCATCTCGCGGAAGTAGTTCACGTCGAGCACGTTGTCGGCATCGAAGACGAAATAGGCCTCGTAGCCGTTGTCGCGGTAATGCTGACGGATGCAGGCGAACCCGTAATCGAGGGCATAGCCCTTGCCCACCTGCTCAGTGTTGAAACGGGGGAACACGATAGCGCCTGCCTCCTGGGCAACAGCGGCGGTATTATCGGTGCAGTTGTCGGCCACCACGAAGATGTCGATCAGTTCTTGCGGGTAGTTCTGCACGCGGATGCTGTGTATAAGGTCACCGATAACCGCGTTCTCGTTACGGGCGGCGATGATGACGGCATAGCGATGGTTCTTCTTCGCCTCGAGTTGGGGGGGCTGCTTCGTGAGCGAGACGAACACGTAGATGATCTGGTACAGATAGCAGACCGAGAACACGATGAAGACGCAGAAATTGAAGATGTCCACGAACGAGATGGACGCAAACAACTGGTCTAGCACTCAGGCTCCTCTTCCTTGCCGGCGCGCCACAGGCCACCGACCTCCGTTAATCCCCTTCCGGCGAACCGGATTTGTGCGCACGAAGGCAAGCCCTGCGTTTCGTGCTTTGGGGATTATAGGCTTCTTTCCACTCGAAAGCTGCATACCCTGCATTTCGTTGCCTATTTAACCCTCCCATGACGCATTATCGCGGCATTTCACCACCAACCCTGCATATCACCTCCACAAAAGAACGCGGTACAATTACCTGCGAGGACGCACAAAACGAGGAGGAACATCATGCCCGTCATCAACAACCGCCAGCCGCAGTACGCCGAACACGTGGAAGGCGGCGAAGGCCGCATGCTTCGCGACCGCCTTCTTGAAGGCGGTCAACTCGGCGGCATATGCTCTTACGCAGCCCAGATCTCGCTCGAGCCGGGCTGCTCCATCGGCTACCACCAGCATTCCGGCGATTCCGAGATGTACTTCCTCACCGAAGGCGAGGCCACCTATACCGAAAACGACGTTGAGTACCAGGTGAAGAAGGGCGATGTGCTCTACTGCGAAGACGGCAGCTTCCACGGCATCGCCAATACCGGCGCCGGGATGCTTTCCTTCGTTGCGGTAATCCAGAAAAGCGCCTAAGGAATGGCTGGCCGACTCCGTCAGCCCCATATGCGCAGAGCAGGTGAGCAGAAGACGTGGGCCGGATTCGCCCACCATTGCACCCGCCCCAGGCCGGTCATCGGCACTGCGCCACTGAAACCCGGCTCGTTTCACCACCGGAAAGGACCCCCATGAAATTCGATGAGCTCTCTGATCAGCAGATCAACGCAGCGCTGATGGTTATCGAGTACGCAGGCATAGAGCCCACGCGGGAAAACGTGAAGCGCTACTTGGATTGGGAGGTTCTTTCCTTTACCGAAGACGGCAAGGGCCACTACTGCTGGTACATGGACGATGAGGGCAACGAGATCTGCGTAAAGGTCGAGACGCTCGAGGAGATCTACACCGAGGAATTCGATTAAGGCGCCTATAGCTCCGTCCGATGCCACAAGCAGGCTAGGACACGCCAACGCAGCAACAACGCTGAACGTTTACTCCCACGCGATACCGGGCAAGGACGAAGAGGCGGCGGGCGTGTTCGAGGCGATCATGCAGCCCAAGGGAAACGAAACCTCAGAGGCAAAAGCGATCTAAGGTGTGGGCAAAGTGTGGGCAATTCCCCAAATCAGCCCAAAAAGCAAGCAGGCCACCAGGCGAAAAATGCCCGGTGGCCTGGTGTTTTTGTGGTGCCGGCAACAGGAATCGAACCCGCAACCCACTGATTACAAATCAGTTGCGCTACCGTTGCGCCATGCCGGCAAAGCGCTGCCTATTATGCCATAGCAGCCATTCCTGCCAACCCAGAATCCCTAAATCAGCGCCAACGCCTGATCAAGGTCGGCGATAAGGTCTTCGGTGGACTCGATACCGCAGGAAAGGCGAACCATATCGGGGCTGATGCCGCAGGCGATAAGCTCCTCGTCGTTCATCTGGCGGTGCGTGGCATTCGCAGGATGCAGGCAGCATGTGCGCGCATCGGCAACATGGGTGGCAATCTGCGCCAGCTTCAGGCTCTTCATGAACTGCTCGGCGGCAGCACGGCCCCCCTCGAAGCCGAAGCTCACCACTCCGCACGTGCCGTTGGGCATGTACTTCTTCGCCAGCTCGTAGTACTTATCGCCCTCGAGCCCGGGGTAGCTCACAAAGCGGATCTTCGAGTGCTTCTGCAGGAACTGCGCCACCGCCGTGCCGTTCTTCACATGCTGAGGCATGCGCACGTGCAGGCTCTCCAACGAGCTGTTCAGGAAAAACGCGTGCTGTGGGCTTTGGATGGAGCCGAAATCGCGCATGAGTTGGGCCGTGCACTTGGTGATGAATGCCCCACCCAGGCCGAACTTCTGGGCATATACCACACCGTGGTAACTTTCATCGGGCGTGGTAAGGCCAGGGAACTTCTGCGCATGCGCCATCCAGTCGAACTTGCCCGCATCCACGATGGCGCCACCGACGGTTGCTCCATGCCCATCCATGTACTTGGTGGTGGAGTGAGTGACGATGTCGGCGCCCCACTCGATAGGACGGCAGTTGATGGGAGTGGGGAATGTGTTGTCGACGATCAGCGGTACGCCGTGGGCGTGCGCGGCATTGGCAAAGCGCTCGATGTCAAGCACCGCAAGCGCAGGATTGGCGATGGTTTCGCCGAACACAGCCTTGGTGTTGGGGCGGAAGGCCGCCTCCAGCTCCTCATCGGAGCAATCGGGCGCCACGAACGTGCACTCCAGGCCCATACGCTGCATGGTGTGCGCCAACAGGTTGTAGGTGCCGCCGTAGATGGCGGAGCTTGCCACCACATGGTCGCCGTTACCGGCGATGTTGAACACTGCGAAGAAGTTCGCCGCCTGCCCCGAGCTGGTGAGCATGGCAGCGCTTCCGCCCTCTAGCTCGGCGATTTTCGCGGCAACGAAATCGTTGGTGGGGTTCTGCAGGCGCGTGTAGAAATAGCCCGCCTCTTCCAGGTCGAAGAGCTTGCCCATGTGCTCGGACGTGTCGTACTTCCAGGTGGTGGACTGGTAGATGGGCACCTGCCTTGGCTCCGCATCCCCGGGGCGGTACCCTCCCTGAACGCATGTGGTCTCGATATGCTCTGCCATCCCTGTCTCCTTCCGACCAGCCCCGCTTGCATAAGCAAACGTTCGCCGATTCCCTTATTTCTTGCTTTCATCAGTATCGCGCTCCCATCGACATGGAAAAGCAGGAATCGGCAAGCGTTTCCTACATCACACCTTCCCCGTTGAAGGCGGGAACGAAGCTTTCCTTGGCGGCATCGCCCTGCTGCCAGAAGTAGTCTTCCAGGCCCAGCTCATCGGCGTAATCGAGCACTTCCTCGTACTCTTCAGCGGCAACCCGGCCCTGCAAGCCATAACGCTCCAGCCCGCCAACAAGCGGCGTGTACTGGCTCATGATGCTCAATCGCACTTTGCCGCCGTAGCGCCTGGCAAGAACCTCAAGCGCGCGCTTCGACTCCCCGATGCGACCGGGCAGCACCAAATGGCGAACGATCACGCCGCACTGCAGCAGCCCATCGGGCCCCTCCTGCCAGCCAGACGCCTGACGCACCATCTCGTCGATAGCCGCAAGGGCGGCCTCGGGGTAGTTGGGTGCGTGGGAAAGCTCTGCCGCCTCTTGCGTAGAGGCGTACTTGAAATCGGCAAGATAGATATCCACCACCCCATCCATCAGGCGCAACGCCTCCAGCGAATCAAAGCTGGAGGTGTTGTACACCACAGGGATGTGCAGCCGGCCGCTCTTACGCAGCGGCCGAAGCACCCGAGCGATGGTGGGGGCATAATGCGTGGGGGTTACCAGGTTGACGTTCGCCGCATGCTCGCTGTTCTGCAGGCGCAGCACGGCAGCAGCGAATTGGGCGTCCGACACCGAGATGCCCGACCCAGCCACCAGCTCCTTGTTCTGGCAGTACACGCACTGCAGCGGGCAATGGGAAAAGAAGACGGCGCCACTGCCCTGTTCCCCCACCAGACAGGGCTCTTCCCACCAATGAAGGGCAACGCGCCCCAGGCGAACCACGTCCGAGGCGCCGCACACCCCGCGGCCGCCCTGCTTTCGGTCTACCCCGCAAAAACGCGGGCACAACCGACAGGCAGAATAAGGGGAATCCGAAGGTTCCCCCGCAGTTTCGGTTGTCTTATCCGCAACAGTCACGCTGTACCAGGTTACCCATGGTGATGCTTGCCGCAGCACTCATGGTCTTCGTGCGAGCCATGGCCGCACTCGCAGTCATGGTCTTCGTCTTCGCAGCCACAGCCGCAGCCTTCGCCGAAGGCATCTTCAGCACGGCCCCAATCAAGGCCGTAGCGCTTGCTGGTCTCCTCATCGGAGAACACCAGCTTCAGCGCAGCCGGGCTGTAGTCGATACCGCCCACCAGGGCAAGCAGCTCCATAAGGCGATAGCACGCCTCGGCCTGGGGAAGGATAAGCTCATCGTCTTCCAGGGAGGAAAGCGCCGCGGCGGTTTCACCCATCAGGTGCTCGATGGCGAAGGGCGCATCGTATTCCTCATCGAGCAACGCCTGGGCAAATGCGCTTTGGGCGGGCGACGCCTCGCCCATGTCCGACATGAAGTCCATCACATCTTCGCCCAACACGCGCACATCATGGCCGATGGCGTCCAAGGCAACCTGCGCCTCAACGGCACCCACCAGGGTTGCCGCGCTCTGCAGGGTAAGGGCCACCTTCGCCTTCTGGCCTGCGCCCGCATGCCCCATCCACATAACGCGGTGGGCGATGGCGTCCAGCAACGGCTTCACAGCCTTGTAGTCGGCGTCCTCGCGGCAGCCGGCAACGATGCCCAGGTTCCCGCAATCGCCGAAAGCATCCTCGTGCACCTTGTCGGCGACGACGAGCGGCGCATCGATGGCAACGCGCCCGTTCACGCAGGCAACAGCATCGAGCTCGCAGGCAAACGTCACGGTGGAGGGGCTGAGGTCTACCAGGAACGCGCCTTCCTTCGTGCCGCGCAGCAGCCCTTCCGTGTCGTAGTACAGGTCTTCCAGGGCGGTGGTGTTCGGGCAATAGGTGAACACCACATCGGCTCGGTTCAAATCGGTTGCGCCGAAACCGGCGGCCTCAAGCAGGCCGCTCACGCCGGCACCTACCCTCTCGTCGCCCGCGAAGGCGAACATCAAATCATCAGCGCTCATGGCGCACATCCTTCCTTATCCGACGCGCATCACGCGCCACCCCAATCGGGGCGAAGAGACTCTGGCATGGAAAGGCTATTTCCTGCCACGGACCTTGCTGGCAATGCGATCGGCCATGGAAAGCTCTTCGCGGCAGTCCTTGCCCCAGAACACCAGCGCGATCATCCCCGGGCCCACATGGCTGCCTATGACCGGACCGATGCTGGTCTGCAGGAACAGGAGGGAATCGTCCTCCTTGGAGAGCAAGGCGGTTAGGCGCTCAGCGTCCTTCGGGCAATCGGCGTTGCCGATGATCGCATGACGGCCGGGAACATCCTCGCTCTTGTTCTTCTGGTAGAAGTCCACCAAGGCCTTCAGACCCTTCTTGCGGCCACGCGCCACGCCGGTAAGCGTGAGCTTGCCGTCGTTGTCGATGCCGAGCAGCGGCTTCACGTCGAGTTTGGAACCGGCGAACGCTACCGTGGCGGGGATTCGACCCCCGCGTCGAAGCGCCTCGAGGTCGTCCACCATGAACTGGCGATTCACGAAGAAGCGCGCCTCTTCGGCCCAAGCCACCATCTCGTCGGCGGAAAGGCCCTTGTCGCGCTGGTTGATTGCCTCGTACACCAGCAACGCCTCGGCGATCGAGGCCAGCTTGGTGTCAACCAAACGCACGTCAAGGCCAGGGATTTCCTCCTGCATCTGGGAAAACAGCAGGCTGGCCGTGCTGAAGGTACCGGAAAGGCCGCTGGTGAAGCTCAGGAACACCGCGGGCTTACCCTGCTCATGGGCCCATTCGAACGCCGCACGCAGCGACGGGATGGGCAGCTGCGCCGTGTGCGGCTCGTTGCCGTTGCGCATGCTCTCGTAGAAATCGTGCGCGCTGCGCGAACGGTACAGGTCGTCAAGATACTGCCCCTCGTCGTCGTAGTACGGGAACTGGAGCAGGTACACGCCCTCATGGTCAACGACCTCTGCCGGCAAGTCGCAGCAGGAATCGATGATGAGGTTGCATTTTATTTCCATTCAATTGCCTCTTTCTTGGTAGGGACCGGCCTAGTTGGCGACCATCAGTGAAGCAGCATGCCCGGTAAGCTTCCCACTCAGGGGCGCATTGCACTGATAGCAGATGCCGACGGCGGGGCCAACATGCAATCCTATAACAGGGCTTGCCGGTAAAACCTCCACTGCACGGCTCAGCAAAGGCCCGAGCGCCTCTTCCGCCCATTCCACAGCAGGCTCGCGATCCCCGATATAGTGAACTACCAGGTCTTTCAATCCACCGCATTGGGCAATGTCCGCTTCAAGGATTTCTTGGATTTTTTTCAGGGCCTTCTTACGGGTGCGTACTTTCGCCATGGGCTCGGGGGTTCCGTCCACCACGGTAAGCACCGGGGAAAGGCGCACGAGATTGCCCAAAAGCGCCGCAGCACCGCCGATGCGCCCGCCCTTCTGGAGGAAGGTGAGGCTTTCGGGGGTGAACAGGAAACGCGTGCACTCGATGGCCTCGAGAACCGCCCGCCCCGCCTCTTTCAGGCTCTTGCCCGCACGAACCGCACGAGCACCCTCCAGAACCGGGAACGCCTCGTCGAAGCAGCAGGAAGAGGAATCGATCATGCAATACTTGAAGTCGATGTTGCGGGCTTCCACCGCACGCGCCGCGCGCAGGGCGCCATCGTAGGTGCCCGAAAGACCCGTGGAGATCCATATGCCCAGAAGCTCATCGCCCGCTTGGGCAATACCCTCGAACAACTCTTCGAAGGTATTTGCGGAAGGCTGACTTGAAACCGGCGGATTGTCGGCCATGTCGTATATGCGGGCATAGAAGCCGTCCAGGTCCATCTCGGACTCAACGTGCTCGTAGCCGTCCTCGTTCAGGTACAGGGAGACAACCTCAACGCCTTCGCTCTGAGCTAGGTCCTTGGGCAACGAGGCAACCGAGTCGGTTATCACCTTGATCATGCAGCACAGCCCCTTTCTGGTTCGGGCGCCTTAAGGTCTTGCGGTATCGCCTAGGGAAACACTGGGCAATTCCGCCAACCCTGCATACGCGCAACGAGCGCAGGGCCAGCGGCCTTGGCAAGCATTTCCCTAGGAAAGGCCCAAAAGATGGGAAACCAGGTCGCGGCGGCGGTAGAACAACGAATACTCCAGGCCAACCGGATAGGAATGCGGGTTGATGATGCGCTTCTGGCTTTCATCGAGAAGGGAAAGCTGGCTCTTGCAGCGATCGCGGGCCGCCAGGGCGCTGCGCGCCTCGGCCGGCAAAACCACCCGGCCACCCCGCGCCAGGGGCTCCAGCAGGGTTTCGTAGCGCATGCCGGAAAGGTCTTTCTGACGCAGCTCGTCGGCAGGGTCCACAATGCGCTCGCGGCTTACCGGCTGGGTAACGTCGAACACCATGTCGCCTGCCAAGGTGCCGCTTTCGTGGAAGTAGCGACGCACATCCAGCACACCGGGAACGGTCTGCTTGGAGCTTTGGCCCGTAACCTTCACGCGCGGCTCCCACGGGTCGTCTGCGCTGTTGCGCTTCGCGGCCAGCTTGTACACGCCGCCGAGCGCCGGCTGGTCGTAGGCCGTTGCGAGCTTTGTGCCCACGCCCCACGACGCCACCTTTGCACCGGAATTGCGGATAGAGGTGATGGCGTATTCGTCCAAGTCGTTGGAAAGCACCACGCCGGTATCGGTTAGGCCGGCTTCGTCGAGCATCTGACGAGCCTGCTTCGCACGCCATGAAAGGTCGCCCGAGTCGATGCGGATACCCGCCAAATGCTCGCCGCGCTCCTTCATCTCAAGGCCCACCGTGATGGCGTTCTTCAGGCCCTGCGTGATGTCGTAGGTGTCCACCAGCAGCACGCAGTTCGTGGGGAACTCCTTGGCGTAGGCACGAAACGCCTCGAGCTCGTCATCGAAGGCCATCACCCAAGCATGGGCATGCGTCCCCGAAACGGGAAGGCCGAACTCGCGCCCGGCAAGCACATTCGAGGTGCTGGCGCATCCACCTACGATAGCCGCACGGCTGGCACGCATGCCGCCCGATTCGCCCTGGGCACGGCGCAGGCCGAACTCGGCAACCGGCGTTTCTGCGGCCAAGCACACGCGCGCCGCCTTGGTGGCTGCCAGCGTTTCAAAGTTCACGCAGTTCAGCAGCTGGGTTTCCAGAAGCTGGCACTGCACGATGGGGCCAACGACCCGCACAATGGGGTCGTTGGGGAACACCACGGTGCCCTCGCACACCGCGTCGATGTCCACCGTTATCTCCATGGCACGCAGATACTCAAGGAACTCGGGGCGGAACAGCTTTCCGCCACCGGGAGCGTCGATAGAGGAAAGGTAGCTGATGCTCTCATCGGAAAACGAGAAGCTCTCAAGCACCTCGGCAATATGGTCCATGCCGCTGGCTATGGCAAAGCCGCCTTTGAAAGGCGTTTCACGGAAGAAGATATGGAAGCATCCCTCTTCCTCGAGCTTGCCGCACGACCAGTAGCCCTGAGCCATCGTGATCTGGTACAGGTCGGTTAAAAGCGCGTAATCATCATTGCTCGGCATTGCTCGACGATCCCCCTTCTGGTTTACGGCGACGGCGGCGCGGCTTGCGATGAGCCACTTCCCCCTGCCCGCCCTTGGCGGCAGAGGCGGAGGCGCCCTCCTGCTTGCGCGGAGCATTGCGGACGCCCGAGGAGTTGCGTCCTGGGCGCTTGGATTGGTCGGCCTTCGGCTTGCGCTGCTCTTCACCACGCTGCTGCTGTTGCTGAGGCTTCGAACCCTTGCCCGAGCCACGGCGGCTGCGGCGGGATGAGCCCTCTTTCTTCTTCTGCTGCTGGTTGCCCTTGCCGTTCCTCTTCTCGGAATCGGAGCGGGAGCCTTCCTGCCTGCCTTCCTGGGAGCCACCGCGGCGGCGGCGACGCGGCTTGCGATGGGTTTCGCCCTTCGTGCCGTCGGTGCGATGGGCACGACGGCTCTCCTCGGTGGCAACCTTGTCCTTGCCAGTGAACGACGTGACCTCGAACGTGGTGGTCCCGAACATCTCCAACGGGTCGGCCGAAGCGTACTTCTCGAACACTTCCTCGCTTACGCGATTGGGGCGCTTGCCCTCGCCGGAAACCTCCATCTCGGAAAGCGGCACCTTGATGGACTTCCCGTCTTCCAGGTGCAGGGTGACGCACTCAAGGGGCACGTTCACCTCGGTAACACGTGCAGTGCCGCCCGGCACCTCGATCTTGGCGCCGTGCTTGGGCGCGCGCGAGTTCACTTCCTTGTATGTCTCGTATTCATAGCGCAAGCAGCACATCAGGCGGCCGCAGCACCCCGATATTTTCTGGGGGTTCAGGGAAAGGTTCTGCTCCTTCGCCATGCGGATGGACACAGGGGAGAACTCACCGCCCAAACGCTTGCAGCACAGCTCTTGACCGCAATGGCCCAAGCCACCCACCATGCGAGCGCTGTCGCGCACGCCGATCTGCCGCATGTCGACGCGCACATGGAAATGGCTGGCGAGCTTACGCACCAAGTCGCGGAAGTCAACGCGCTCCTCGGCCTCGAAGTAGAACACGGCCTTGTCGCCGTCGAACAGGTACTCCACGGCAACCGGGCGCATCTGATCGCTGGTTTCCGCAGCAAGCTCTTTGAACACCACCAGGGCCTCATCACCCTGACGCGCCAGATCGGCGGCCTTCTGCTCGTCTTCGGCGGTGGCAAGGCGCACGACCGGCTTCAAGGGCGACTTCAGGTCGGCGACAAGCTCGTCGCTCACCTCCATGACATCTGCCGTGGCGGTACCGAACTCAGTGCCGCGCTCCGTTTTGACAATGACGTGCTGATCTGCCTTGATATCGAAATCGGTCGGGTCGAACCAAAGGACCTTGGTTCCCGTCTGCATCTTAATGGGTGTTACCCGAACCATGTAAAACCTCTCTTATCGAAAAAAGAAGCGTGTCTAAGCACGTTTCTGGAGAAACATTATAGCTAAGAGCCTCATCCGTTCGATACGCTTCGCGCAATGCGCCCATAAGCCCCTCGGTACTGCACCAGGCAGCGGCCTCGTTTATCGCATCGAGGGCATCCGTGTTCACCACCAGGTGCGAGCCCCCTTCGCACACCATGAGCACATCGCGCAGCCAGGACCTGATGATGGAGGTGAGCTGGCGCAGCGAAGTGCGCGTTGCCATGGTAAGGGCGCGCTTATGGCGCATCTCTATCTGGCGCAGGGCGGCCTTGGTAAGGTAATCGGCCGATTCGGCAAGCTCGTCGCTCTGCTCGGCGCGCACGTTGTCCAGGGGCGCCTTGGAGAGCTCTATCAGTTCGGCGGCGTATTCAAGCACGTCGCGCTCATCGGCCAGGCGCAAACCCGCCAATACCTCGAGGATGCGCTGGCGAAAGGCCATGCGCTCGGTGCTCTTGGCAAACGAGATGGCATTGGTGATGGACCCGTCGCACGCCTCTATGGCGATGCGTGCCCTCTCGGCGGAAACCCCCGCACGCTGGGACAGGATCCCCGCCGCCTCGGTTGCAGGGATGTGGCGAAACGGCACCACCAGGCAGCGTGAGACGATGGTAGGCAGCACCCCTTCGCGCGTACGCCCCAGCAGGATGAAGGTAACACCGTCCACCGGCTCTTCGAGTGTTTTGAGGAAGGCGTTCGCAGCCTGGGTGCCCAACAGGTCTGCCCTGTCGATGATGTACACCTTCGCCTTGGCACGGATAGGGGCCAGCGCCACATCCGAGACGATCTCGCGCACCTGCTCCACCAGGTACCCCTGAGCGCCTTCGGGCGAGTAGAAGTGGATGTCGGGATGCTTGCGACGCGCAGCGCGTTGGCAGTCGTCACATTCGCCGCAGCCGCCTTCATCGCAGATGATGGCCTGAGCAAACGCATAGGCGGCAGAGGTCTTGTTCGAGCCCGCAGGGCCAGTTAGGAGGTAGGCATGGCTCACACGGCCGGACGCTATCGTCGCACGGAGGAACTCCCGCACCCGAGGCTGGCCGAACACTCCGTCGAAGACATCGGCCACAGTATCACTCGCCTAGACTGATCTGGGCTTTTTTGTTTGTATCACGCTCAAGGATAGGATCGAAGAAGCCTTCGGCCCACACCGGCGAGGAAGCATCCCACCCGAAAACGTCTGCCAGCTCGCGGAAGATGGCGCGGGCGGTTTCGTCTTTGGCGCCCGCAGAGGAAACCGTGCGGATGCGCTGCGGGTTCTCGGCGGCGATGCGCGCAAAGGCGCCGTTCACGCGCGCATGGAAATCGGCCCCGGCAAGCTCGAGCCTGTCGGCATCGCCATGGTGCGTTGCACGCTGAAGCCCCTCTTCGGCAGGAGCCTCAGTGGTAAGCAAGATAGTGCGGCACGGATGTACCCCCTGGCAGGCAAACACATTGGCCTGACGGACGAAAGTGACAGGCAGGCCGCGACCGTATGCCTGGTAGGCAACCGTGGAATCGTAGAATCGGTCCAACAGCACCACAGCGCCGCGGGCAAGCGCAGGGATGATGGTTTCCTTCACGATCTGCGCGCGAGCCGCCTCGTACAGCAAGAGCTCCGCCTGATCGGACAGGGACTTGTTTTCAGGGTCCAGCAAGATCTGGCGCAGCGATTCGCCGATGGCCGTTCCGCCCGGCTCTCGCAGGCACAGAACCTCATAGCCCATCGAGCGCAGGCACTGCGCCAAAAAGGTGATATGGGTGGTCTTGCCGGCGCCATCGCCACCTTCGAAGGTGATGAAGATGCCGGGGCCTACGGTATTTTCCTGAGCGTCCGCCACAAGCAGTTCCTATCGGTCCAGAGAGTAGATGTCGTTGCCCAACGTGTCTATGCCGACAAAGACGGGAAAGTCAACCACCAAGATGCGCCTGAGCGCCTCGGTGCCCAGGTCATCATAGGCCAAGGTTTCGCACGATTCTATGCACTTCGCAAGATAAGCAGCAGCGCCGCCCACTGCCACGAAGTAAACAGCCCCGTTGCGCACGCAGGCATCTTTCACCTCTTGGGAGCGGGTGCCCTTGCCCATGGTTGCCGCCAGCCCGCAGTCCATAAGGTGCGGGGCAGCGAAGTCCATACGCGATGCGGTGGTTGGCCCGATGGCGCCGAACGGCCTGCCGGCCGCGGAGGGCGTTGGACCGGCATAGAAGATGGTCTGCCCTTCCAAACCGTAGGGCAGCTTGCCGTCCTGGCCCATTTCGGCAAGCAGGCGCTGATGACCCGCGTCGCGCAAAGTGTACAGGGGGCCGGAAAGCAGGAGCGCCTGGCCAGCACGCAGCTGACGCGCCTCTTCGGGCTTCAGGGGAAGGCTCAGGCGAATGGGGTCCGCAGCCATGCTACATCTCCCCTTCCAAGTTGGTAAGCGGCACATCGACGGTTCCGCGGCGCGTGGCCGAGCAGCTCATGTTCACCGCAACGGGCAGCGCGGCGATATGGCAAGGCGCCGTGAGCACGCGCACTCCCAACGCAGTGGTACAGCCGCCCAGCGCACCGGCGCCGATTCCGGTGGCGTTGATGGCCGAAAGCAGCTCTCCCTCGAAGGCAGCGGCCTCGGGGTTGGGATTCAGGGTTCCCAAGGGGCGCATAAGGGCGCGCTTGGCCAAGCCACCCACTTTGTCGAACGTGGCGCCAACGCCCACACCCACCACCAAAGGCGGGCAGGCATTGGCGGCCTTTTCGCGCACGCACTTCAGCACGGTGTCGATTACCCCTTGCTTGCCCGCGCTGGGCGTGAGCATCACCACGCGGCTGGCGTTGTCGGAGCCGCCGCCCTTCAGCATCACATGCAGGCGGCACACGCCCGGCTCGTCCACGAAATGTACCTCGCAGAACGCCGGGGTGTTGTCTTGCGTGTTGCCACGGTCGAACAAAGCGTCTTTCACCACCGACTTGCGCAGGCGCGCATCGGTGTAAGCCTTCCCCACCGCCGCGTTCACCCGCGAGAACACGTTGCCGGGAACCAGCACATCAGGACCCACTTCCAGGCACACCCAAACCGTACCGGTGTCCTGACAGATGGGCACGCAGTCATCGGCGGCGACGCAGGCATTGTTAACCAACTGGTCCAACACAATGCGCGCACGGGCGCCGGTTTCGGCCTCACGCGCCGCAACCAGGCCCGACAGGATATCGTCGGGCACACACGTTGCCAACTGCGGAATAAGCGGAAGCAGCGCCGCCTCCACGCTTTCAGGGGTAACCGTCTTCATGCTCACTGCTTTCACGGGTTGCTATTCGGGAAGGTTCTCCAGGCCCTTCTTCACGCTTGCGGCGGATTCCTGAAGGGCAGCCATCTCTTCTTCCGTGAGGTCGAACTCAACGATCTCCTCGACGCCGTTCTTGCCCAAACGAGTGGGGATATTCATGTACAGATCGGAAAGGCCGTACTGGCCGTCGATGTAGGAGCACACGCTGAGGACTTCCTTGGAGTCGGTGAGGATGGCCTCCACCATCTTGGCGATGGAAGCGCCCGGAGCATAGTAGGCAGAGCCCGTCTTCAGGAAGGAAACCACCTCAGCACCACCCTTGGTGCAGCGCTTGGTAACCTCGGCAATCTCCTCTTCGCTGAGAAGCTCGGTGATGGGGGTACCCTTCACCGTAGTGTAGCGGGGCCAGCACACCATGCCCTCGCCGTGGGCACCCAGTGCCCATGCGGTAACGTCGGCCGGGTCGCAACCCAGCTTCTCGCACACGGCGAAGGAAAGGCGGGAAGAGTCCAGCACGCCGCCCATGCCCATAAGGCGGTTGGCGGGCAAGCCGGACTTCTTGAATGCCAGGTAGGTCATAACGTCAAGCGGGTTGGTTACGCAGATGTAGATGGCGTTGGGGGAAGCAGCCATGGCCTGCTCGATAACCGAGGACATGATGCCGGAGTTGACGCCCAGAAGGTCTTCGCGGGTCATGCCAGGCTTGCGGGCGATGCCGGCGGTGATAACCACGATGTCGGAATCGGCGGTTGCTGCGTAATCGTTGGTACCGGTCACCTTCACGGTGAACTTCTCCACCGAGCGCATATGCATCATGTCGAGCGCCTTGCCCTGGGGCAGGCCCTCTGCGACATCGACCAAAACGACGTCGGCCAAGTTCTTGGATGCGATGATGTGCGCGGCGGTTGCGCCAACGTTGCCAGCACCTACGATAGTGACCTTGCTCATTGTTCCTCCTGAACGGTTTTCTTCTCAACAGTGCCGCTTCGGGCACAGATAAACCTATCTTACTCTTAATGCCCTTATTCTTCCTTTGCTGAGGAAGCCTTCTTGGCGGGCGTCTTCTTCGTTGCCGTCTTCTTGGTTGCAGCCTTCTTCTTTGCGGCAGGTTTCTTGGCCGTTTTCTTGGCCGCAGCCTTTTCCGCCTTCTTCTTGGCTGCCTCTTCCTTGGCGGGGCAGCTGAAGTTCGGGCACAATTTCCATGGGCCGCGCTGCGTGGTGACTATCACCATGGGCGCGCCGCAGCTTTCGCATACTTCCTCAGTGGCAGTGAGCTTGCCGTACTGTGGCAGCGGGTAGCCCGTCTCGCACTCGTCGTAGTTCTCGCACCGGATGAATCGCTTCAGCGTGCGCGGGTTCTTGCGGGCGATAAGCTTCTTGGTAAGGCCCTTCTCCTTGCAGGTGGGGCAGATCCCTACCTCGAGATCGGGCTCTTTATTGGTTTCACACAGCGGGTCGATGCACAGCACGCGCGGCTTGGAACGGAAGGCCGTCACCTTTATCTGAGGCATGCCGCAGGTGGGGCACTTCTCATCCAGCGCCTCGATCTTGCCCTTGGGGAGCGGGTAGGTAACGTCGCAGTCGGGCCAGCCGGCACAGCCGATGAACATCGAGCGTGTTTTCTGGGAAGAGCGCAGCTGCAGGTCTTTGCCGCATTTGGGGCACGGACCCACGTAGGCATCGGCGGCAACGGCGTCAGCCAGGGCGTCTTTCACTTCCTCGGAATGGGGCAAGAGGTTGGCCAGCTGCTCGGAAAGCAAGTTGCGGGAATTGGTTACCACCTCGGCCTTGGTCTTCTGGCCTTCGGCGATGTTGTCCATTTCCTCTTCGAGCTCGGCGGTCATGTCAGGATGCGTGATATGCGGCGCGAACTTGTCGAGCGCATCGCATACCGCCATGCCCAGCTGGCTGGGCTCGATCGGGTCGTTCTGCACGTACTTCACGGTGTAAAGGCGCTCGATGATGGAGTGACGGGTGGATTTGGTTCCCAAACCCAGCTTCTCCATTTCCTGGATCAAGCGGCCCTGCGAATAACGCGCCGGGGGCTTGGTCTGATCTTTCGTGCAGGTGGCACCACCAAAGGCAATACGCTGGCCTTCCTCGAGCGCCGGCAGCTGCTCGTCTTTCTTCAGGCCGTACGGGTAGATGGCCCTAAAGCCAGGCTTCACCAGCACATCGCCCTTGGCAACGAACTGCTCGCCGCCCACTTCGAGCGTCACCTTGGTGCCCTCGACCACAGCCGCATCCGAAAGCGTGGCCAAAAAACGACGGGCAATGAGGTTGTACAGCTTGAACTCCGCGGCAGGCAGCTGCTCGGGCGTGGCGCTTGCCGTAGGGTAAATAGGCGGATGGTCGGTGGTTTCCTTTTTGCCGCGCGTGGCATGCAGTGGGCCGGAAGAGAGCAGCTGCTTGCAGTACGGCACGTAGGCAGGATTGCCCATCAGGTTCTTCACGGTTTCGCCCAGGTCCAACGAGGAGGGGTACACGGTGTTGTCAACGCGCGGGTAGCTGATGAAGCCGTCCATATACAGACTTTCAGCCAAGCGCATGGTGCGCGCTGGCGTAAGCCCCTCGGCAGAGGCAGCCGCCATAAGGCTAGTGGTGTTGAAAGGCACCGGCGGGGCCACCTTGCGCGTGCGCTTGCCGATGGCCGAAACGGTGGCGCTGGTCTGCCCCTCAACATGGGCCATGGCCGCATCCGCTTCGGCCTGTGCCTTGAAGCGCGCAGTGGCATGCGGTGCCGTGAAAGCTTCCTCGCCCTCGCCGAAAGAACCCTTGATAACCCAGAAGTCCTCGGGAACGAAGGCTAGGCGCTCGCGTTCCTTGGCAACGATCAGCGCCAAGGTGGGCGTCTGAACGCGACCGGAGGAACGCACGTTGCCGTAGCCGGCGAACTTCACCAGGGTAAGGTAGCGCGTAAGAACCGCGCCCCAGATAAGGTCGATGTCCTGACGGGAAGCGCCTGCAGAGGCAAGATTCGTATCGAGCGTAACCAAATTGCTGAACGCATGGGTTATCTCTTCCTTGGTGAACGCAGAATAGCGAGCACGGGAAACCGGAGCGGTATCGTTCACTTCCTGGATGCACGAAAGGGCATCGGAGCCGATAAGCTCACCCTCACGGTCGAAGTCGGTGGCGATCACAATGGAATCGGCCTTCTTCGCTAGGTTCTTCAGCGAACGGATGATGTCCTTTTCCTTCGGGCGTTTCTCTATTGGCGAATACACCAAATACGGCAAGGCCTCCATCTTCCAGGCCTTCAACTCTACGCCGTCTTCAGTAAAGGGCTTCTTCTTCTTGAAGGGGGGCTTGGGCAAGCCCGAGGGGATATCGGCCTCCATGACCTCGCCATCGGCGGTGACCCCTCGCCATCCGCCGCGCTTCTTGTAAACCAATGCGGTGGCGAAGTCGGGTTCCAGAATATGACCGCGAAGGCCGATGGTAACCCAATCCTCCCCATCCACCGTGAAGCGGTACACCGGCGTGGAATACACCTTGTCCGCCTTGGGCTTAGTGGCGCCGAGCAAGTCGGCGATCTTCTGAGCCGCGTCGTTCTTCTCGGTAACAACCAGTTTCACGCGGTTCCTCCTGTTCCGCCAAACCATCATGCAGCCTGGCCGTCATTCACACGAATACCCCGATTCTTTGTTTAACGTGTGCGGGGAATTGCTCCTGCTTGGGTTTCCCGGGCTTTGGGCCCCTGGGGCCAGAGCAGCTGTGCTATGGAGCCCCTCAGCTGCACAGCACGGTAAAGCATACACGAAAGGCGGCGGCGATGCAGGAAACACGATTCAAACAGATGCGCAACGGATGCCGTGCCAAGCGAAAATGCAGCTACAAACGAAAAGGCCCGCCGTTTGGCGGGCCTTCGTGAAAGCGAATGCTTACTGAGCGAAGATCTCGATGGAGTCGCCCTCGGCAATGGTAACCATTGCCTTCTTCCAGGTCTTGGTCTTACCAAGCTGGTAGCGGACGCGCTTCGGCTTCGACTTGACGTTCAGCGTGTTCACCTTTACTACCTTCACATCGAAGATAGCCTCGACTGCCTGGGCAATCTCGATCTTGTTGGCCGACTTGGCCACCTCGAAGGTGTACACATTGTTCTCCATGCCCTCGTAAGAGTGCTCAGAGATGATCGGGCGGATGATAACCTCGCGGGGATCCTTCATTATGCAAGCACCTCCTCGATGCGGGTCAGGGCAGCGTTCGTGAGAACGAGCACCTTGTTGTCGATGAAGTCGAGCGTGTTGAGCTCGGAAGCACCGATGATGCGAACCGTGGGGATGTTGCGGAACGAGAGGAAAGCGTTGACGTTCTCATCGGAAACGACGATGGTGCAACGACCCTCGATGCCCAGGTTCTTCAGTGCTGCTGCGGCCTGCTTGGTGGAAGGCTTCTCGAAAGAGAAGTCGTCCACTGCAACCAGTTCGCCGTCGGAAAGCTTGGCAGAAAGCGCAGAGCGCATAGCCAGCTTAACGACCTTGGCAGGAACCTTGAACGCATAAGAGCGGGGATGCGGGCCGAATACGGTGCCGCCGCCTGCCCATTGCGGAGCACGGATCGTACCCTGACGAGCACGACCGGTACCCTTCTGGCGCCAAGGCTTCTTGCCGCCGCCACGGACCTGACCGCGGGTCAGGGTGTTGTGGGTTCCCTGGCGCCTTGCAGCGCGCTGGGAGCGAACCACCTCGTGCATAACATGCACGTTGGGCTCGATCTCGAAGACAGCTGCGGAAAGCTCGGCGTCGTTGACCTTCTTGCCGCTCGCGTCCTTCACTTCAATTGTTGCCATAATCTATATTCTCCTTCGCACCGTTCTTAGGCCATGCGAACGCGAACAACGCCATTCTTGCCGCCGGGAACTGCACCCTTGAGCATGATGAGGTTCGCCTCAACGTCCACGCGGATAACTTCAAGGTTCTTGGTCGTAACGGTATCGCAGCCCATGTGACCCGGAAGGCGAACGCCCTTGAACACACGGGAAGGATAAGCGCACTGGCCAACGGAACCGGGAGCGCGATGGAAGTGCGCACCATGTCCGCCAGGGCCACCAGCGAAGTTGTAGCGACGCATAACGCCAGCGAAACCCTTACCCTTGGAGGTGCCGGTTACGTCAACCTTCTTCACCTCGGCGAAGTTGGCAACAGTAACCTCCTCGCCCAGGGAGTGCTCGGATGCGTCTGCAACGCGAACCTCGCGAAGATGACGGACGGGCTCAACGCCCTGCTTGGCGAAATGGCCAGCCATGGGCTTGTTGACCTTCTTCTCCTTGATGGTGCCGAAACCGAGCTGAACAGCCTCGTAGCCATCGGTAGCAGCGGTCTTAACCTGGCAAACCTTGTTGGGCTCAGCCTTGATAACCGTAACAGGCGTAACCTGACCGTCCTCGTCGAACAGCTGGGTCATGCCGACTTTGGTACCGTAGATAGCGTTAATCATTCAGTATCACACTCCCCTACAGCTTGATCTCGATGTCAACGCCAGCAGGAAGATCGAGACGCATCAGGGAATCGACCGTGGAAGGGGTCGGGTCCAGGATGTCGATCAGGCGCTTATGGGTGCGCATCTCGAACTGCTCGCGAGAGTCCTTGTTCACATGCGGGCCCTTTACGACGCAATACAGGTTGCGCTCGGTGGGCAGCGGAATAGGACCGGAAACCTTGGCACCCGTCTTCTGTGCGGTGTCGACGATGAGCTTGGTGGACTGATCCACGATCTCATGATCGTAACCCTTCAAGCGGATGCGGATATTCTCTTTAGCCACTTTAACCTCCATAGTGAGCGGAGCAATGCCAAGCCGCAGGGCTTAAGCGTTGCCACCCGCCTTGCTGATAATCTCTTCTGCCACGTTCTTGGGCACAGGCTCATAGGTATCGAACTGCATGGTGTAGGTAGCACGACCCTGGGTGCCGGAACGAAGATCGGTTGCGTAGCCGAACATCTGGCCCAGCGGAACCTTAGCGGAGATGCATACGGCGTTGCCGCGCTGCTCCTGGCCCTGGATAAGGCCACGGCGGCTGGGGATGTCGCCCATAACGAAGCCGGTGTACTCCTCGGGGGTCTCAACCTCAACGGCCATGACAGGCTCGAGGATAACGGGATCGGACTTCTTCAGTGCGTCCTTGATAGCCATGGAACCGGCAACCTTGAACGCAGCTTCGGAGGAGTCGACGTCGTGGTAGGAACCATCGATGAGCTCGACCTTGATGTCCTCGACAGGGTAACCAGCCAGAACACCAGAGTTGAGCGCTTCCTGGATGCCCTTGTCGATAGCGGGGATGTATTCCTTGGGAACCACACCGCCAACGATCTTGTTCTCGAACTCGTAGCCCTTGCCAGCTTCCTGGGGGTACATGTTGATGATGGCATGGCCGTACTGACCGCGACCACCGGACTGGCGGACGAACTTGCCCTCGGCGTTCATGACCTCGTGGCCAGGACGCTCGCGGTAGGCTACCTGCGGCTTGCCAACGTTTGCCTCGACCTTGAACTCGCGAAGCAGGCGGTCGATGATGATCTCCAGGTGGAGCTCGCCCATGCCGGCGATGATGGTCTGGCCGGTCTCATGGTTGGTGGACACGCGGAACGTCGGGTCCTCTTCAGCGAGCTTCTGCAGGGCGATGCTCATCTTGTCCTGCTCGGCCTTGGTCTTGGGCTCGACGGCGATGTCGATAACCGGGTCGGCGAACTGCATGGACTCGAGGATGATAGGTGCATCCTCGTCGCACAGGGTGTCACCGGTGGTGGTGTTCTTCAGGCCCACAACAGCCACGATGTCGCCTGCGGAGCAGGAGTCGACGTCGATACGGTTGTTGGAGTGCATCTGCAGAAGGCGGCCGATGCGCTCCTTCTTGTCCTTCGAGGCGTTCAGCACGTAGGAGCCGGAGTCCAGGGAACCGGAGTACACGCGCAGGTAGGTGAGCTTGCCGACGAACGGGTCGGTCATGATCTTGAACGCCAGGGAGGAGAAGGGTGCCTTCGGATCGGAAGGACGCTCGTCCTCTTCGCCGGTTTCGGGGTTGGTGCCCTTGATGGCGGGAACGTCGATCGGGGAAGGCATGTAATCTACAACAGCGTCGAGCAGCTCCTGAACGCCCTTGTTCTTGTAGGCGGAGCCCACGAACACGGGGTTGAGCTTGCATGCGCAAACGCCCTTGCGGATTGCGGCCTTCAGCTCCTCAACGGAAACTTCCTCTTCCATGAGGACCTTTTCCATCAGGTCGTCGTCGCAGTCGGCGGCAGCCTCGAGCAGCTCCTGGTGGTAGATCTCTGCGTCGTCCTTGAACTCGGCGGGGATCTCGTCCATGGGCTCAGGGTAGGTCATGCCCTTGTCGTCGGCCTTGAAGTCCCATGCGGTCATGGTGACCAGGTCGATTACGCCCCAGAACTTGTCCTCAGCGCCCATGGGCATCTGAGCGGCAACAGCCGGTGCGTCCAGACGATCGCGCATGGTCTGGATGGCGTGGAAGAAGTCCGCGCCAACGCGGTCGTACTTGTTGATGAACGCGATGCGGGGTACGCCGTAGCGCTCAGCCTGACGCCAAACGGTCTCAGACTGGGGCTGTACGCCGGCAACGGCGTCGAACACGGCGACGGAGCCGTCGAGTACGCGCAGGGAGCGCTCTACCTCGGCGGTGAAGTCAACGTGGCCGGGCGTGTCGATGATCTGGAAGCGGTACTCAACGCCGTCCTTCTTCCAGAAGCAGGTGGTAGCTGCAGCGGTAATGGTTACGCCGCGCTCCTGCTCCTGAACCATCCAGTCCATGGTGGCAGCGCCATCGTGAACCTCACCGATCTTGTGCGTCTTGCCCGTGTAGTACAGGATGCGCTCGGTAGTGGTGGTCTTACCGGCATCGATGTGGGCCATGATGCCGATGTTGCGGGTATGCTCAAGCGAAGTCTTAGCCATTGCTATCCCCTACCAACGATAGTGCGAGAATGCACGGTTGGATTCGGCCATCTTGTACAGGTCCTCGCGCTTCTTGATGGATGCGCCGGTGTTCTCGGCTGCGTCCATGATCTCTGCGGCGAGGCGCTCGCGCATGGTGTTCTCCTTGCGCTTGCGGGAGAAGTCGACCATCCAGCGGATAGCCAGGGTGGTTGCACGGCGGGAGTTTACCTCCATGGGAACCTGGTAGGTTGCGCCACCAACGCGCTTGGGCTTTACCTCAAGCGTGGGGCGGATGTTGTCCATTGCCTTCTTGAATACGGTAAGGGCATCCTCACCGGTCTTCTCGGCAACGATGTCGAAAGCACCGTAGACGATGCCCTCGGCGGTAGATTTCTTACCGTCAAGCAACACCTTGTTGATCAGCTGCGTGACCAAGCGGTTGTTGTACTTAGCGTCCGGCTGCGTTTCGCGGCGGACTGCTGCTGCACGACGCGGCATATATCTTCCTTTCGGTAAAAGCGATTGGATAATCGCGAGGGTTACTTAGTTCTTGGGCTTCTTGGCGCCGTAACGGCTGCGAGCCTGACGGCGGCTGTCTACAGCAGCGCAGTCGAGTGCAGCGCGGATGATCTTGTAACGAACACCAGGAAGGTCCTTAACACGACCGCCGCGGATGAGCACCATGGAGTGCTCCTGGAGGTTGTGGCCCTCGCCGGGGATGTATGCGGTAACTTCCATGCCGTTAACGAGACGGACGCGGGCTACCTTACGAAGTGCCGAGTTCGGCTTCTTCGGGGTGGTGGTGTACACGCGGGTGCATACGCCGCGCTTCTGCGGGTTGCCCTTGAGCGCCGGGGTCTTCTGCTTGTCGACCTGCTTGGCGCGGCCCTTGCGGACCAACTGATTGATAGTAGGCAAAGCTTCAGCTCCTTTTCTTTACTATCACTTACTTACACTTGCTTTCTGTGCGTTCTGCAGATACGCACGCGAAAACACACGCTCCCGGGGGAAACGCGAATTAGGACTTTATCACCCGCCCTATACCCTGTCAAACGCCACGCATCCGGGTGTATCTATTCTTTCATATTACGTTTACGCAGGTCATCGCTTGAGAATCCACGCGGAATGCATCGCAGCCGACCACTGTTCTGAACTTTTTCAGCCCATCTTCCACCCAAACCCTCCCCTGTTGGTGCGCAAAAGGGGAACCGCTGGACGAAGGTTAATGGCAATTGCCCTGTTGCCCCTTTTTCTTTGTTTCGAACGTGTAAACTACGGGTATCGCAACAACGCACCGGCGAGCGCGCGCATCATCATCCTGTGGTCGCGCGTTTACTTATATATAGGTAGGGTGCGAAGGCATTACAGAAAGAAGGGGAGCATGAAGAACAGCGTTGCCACATTCCAGAAGATGAAGGATGAGGGCACCAAGATCTCTATGTTGACTGCCTACGATTACTCAACCGCCAAGCTCGTCGATGAGGCGGGAGTGAACTCCATACTTGTGGGCGACTCGCTGGGCATGGTGATGCTCGGTTACGAAGACACGCTTTCGGTGACCATGGAAGATATGATCCACCACACCGCCGCTGTTTCCCGCGGTGCGAAGAACGCCCTGGTTATCGCCGACATGCCCTTCATGAGCTATGAGCCTTCCGTGGAGCTTGCGGTGAAGAACGCCGGGCGCCTTATGAAGGAAGGCCGCGCCAATGCGGTGAAACTCGAAGGCGGTGTGCGCGTGGCTGCGCAGATCAAGGCCATCACCACCGCCGGCATCCCGGTTTGCGCGCACATCGGCCTTACCCCTCAATCCGTGAACGCCTTCGGCGGCTTCAAGGTACAGGGCAAAACCGAGGAAGGCGCTCAGCAGATGATCGACGACGCCCTGGCTATCCAGGAGGCCGGGGCATTCGCCGTGGTGCTGGAATGCGTGCCGGCGAAGCTGGCCGCCCTCATCTCCGAAAAGCTCTCCATCCCCACCATCGGCATCGGTGCCGGCGCCGGGTGCGATGGCCAGGTCCTGGTGTATCAGGATATGCTGGCGCTGTTCAGCGACTTCAAGCCCAAGTTCGTGAAGCACTTCGGCAACATCGGACCGCAGATGACTGCCGCGTTCAAGGCCTACGATGAAGAGGTGAAGGCCGGCACCTTCCCCGCTGAAGAGCACACCTTCAAGATCGACGAGGAAACACTGAGCAAGTTGTACTAGTTTCGCCGCTCTGCAAGACGGCGAAATACTCGCTTGAGACGCGATGACGCTGCGCGAGCCGCTAACGGCACAGCTGGCGGTTCAAGCAGGTTGGTCACACAAACGCCCAACCTTGGACGCAGCGCTTCGCACGCACGAAACAAAACAGTTGTATCCTTTAGCCGGCGCAGACAACGCCGGCTATTCAACATCAAAGGGAGTTTTCCGAATGAAGATCATCACCACCGTTGCCGAGATGAAGGCTCAGGTTGCCGAGTGGAAGGCAGAGGGCCTCACCATCGGCCTCACCCCCACCATGGGTGCCTTGCACGAAGGCCATATGTCGCTGATGGAGCGCGCCGTTTCCGAGTGCGATCGCGTGGTTACCAGCGTGTTCGTGAACCCCATCCAGTTCGGCCCGAACGAGGATTACGACAGCTACCCGCGCGACCTTGAGCGCGATGCCGCCATCGCCGAGAGCAAGGGCGTAGATGTGGTGTTCCATCCCGAGCCCGAGGAAATGTATCCCAAGAACTACAACACCTATGTGGTGATGGAGACGCTTACCGACAGCCTGTGCGGGGCAAAGCGTCCCGGTCACTTCCGCGGTGTGTGCACGGTGGTGAACAAGCTTTTCAACATCGTTCAGCCCGACAAGGCCTTCTTCGGTCAGAAGGATGCACAGCAGCTTGCCATCATCAAGCGCATGGTTGCCGACCTGAACATGAACGTGAAGGTGTTCGGTTGCCCCATCGTGCGCGAGGAGGACGGCCTGGCGAAGAGCTCCCGCAACACCTACCTTTCCGCCGAGGAGCGCAAGGCGGCGCTGTGCCTTTCCCGTTCCATCTTCAAGGCGCAGGAGCTTATCGAAAACGGTGAGCGCAACGCCGATGTGGTTCGTGCGGCGGTTCGCGAAACCATCGAGGCCGAGCCCATGGCCCGCATCGACTACGTCGAGGCAGTGGATTTGGGCGATATGCAGCCGGTAGATGCCTTCGGCGAGTCGGGCCTGGTTGCCATCGCGGTCTACATCGGCGATACGCGCCTTATCGACAACTACTTGTTTGATTTTGCCGAATAACCTTGCACGCAACTGATTCGTGAGCGAAAATACGTCAGGTTATACACAAGCACGTACAACCAATTTGCAGTTACACCATTCGAGGGAAGATCATTCAAAGGAAAGGCTGGTTCTATCCCCATGCTGCTCAACGTTCTGAAGGGCAAAATCCATCGAGCAACGGTTACCCAAGCCGAGCTCGACTACATCGGCTCCATCACCATCGACTCTGACTTGATGGAAGCAGCCGGTATCCAGGAATACGAGCTGGTTACCATCTCCGACTGCAACAACGGCAACCGTCTGGAAACCTACGTTATCGCAGGCGAGGCGGGCAGCGGCGTTATCTGCCTGAACGGCGCGGCAGCCCACTTGGTTACCGTGGGCGACAAGGTGATCATCATGAACTACTGCCAGATGACGCCGGAGGAGTTCGCCGACCCGACCCATGCCCCGCATGTGGTGTTCGTGGACGATGACAACAAGATCAGCCGCCTTACCCGCTACGAGAAGCACGGCAAGCTGGAAGACCTGAAATAGATTCCGCTTGCAACCAAGGTAATCAAACCGGGCATCCATATGGGTGCCCGGTTTTTATTTGACAAGAAAGCTCTACGCCAAGAAATGCCCCATGCGTGCCAGCAGTTCTTCGCTAAGCCAAAAGTGCCCGTCGGAACAGGCTCATTTCCGTCACAGGTCATAGCGTACGCTGTTGTCTTGGCACGAAAGCGCTGTCAATGCGGGCCTTGCCCCAGGAAGAAAGAGAACAAGGCCAACTACCAGTTGCAATGCCAAAACGGAGTATCCACGCATTCCGCATAAGCTAAGCGCATTGACCGTCACAAGGTCGCCCATACCAAACGAGGCGAGCTGATATTCCGAAGGAGCTTAATCATGGAAGCCAGCGAAGCGATTCGACGGAGGCATACGGTTCGTAAATACACAGACCAGCCCATTCCCGCCGATACGGTCATGCTGCTAAACGACAGGATCGCCGCCAACAATGCGAAATACGGAATATATCTCAAGCTGATCACCGACAGCTCTGATGGTCTTGACGGCATGGCAAAGCTGCTATCAGCCAGGAGCGTACGCAATTTCATCGTTCTTGCGGGGCGGGACCGCCCTGATCTGGACGAGAAGCTGGGATTTCACGGATTGGACGAGAGATTGGGATACTGTGGAGCAGACCTCATTCTTTACGCCCAGTCATTGGGCTTGAATACATGGTGGTGTGGAGGGATGTTCGACAGCAAGAATGCGGCAAAGCATCTAGTGAGCTCAAAAGTGCGCGTCAACGGCGTTATCGCCATCGGCTACGGGCAGACCCAGGGCGTTCCCCATAAGACGAAGACCGCCGAAGATATCAGCGTATACAACGGCGAAACACCACAGTGGTTCAGCGATGGCGTGAAGGCCCTGCTCTATGCGCCGACAGCAATGAACAGGCAACCCTATGCGGTTACAGGAAGAGGAAACAGCGTGTCCCTCACCGCGGGCGATGGTCGTTATTCCGGCATTGATCTGGGAATCGGGAGATACCACTTCGAGGTCGGCGCAGGCAAAGAGAACTTCGAATGGGCGGAAGCTGGAACCCCTGTTCGGCATCTACCCGTTATTGTTAGGAGCCATGCTCATTCTTTTGACATTCGTCTAGTACCATAAGCACCCTGGTACGGAGCGGAGGCACACTTGCCGTGCCGAAGGCACCGTTTCCGGGTGCACAAACATCCATTACGGGCCGCAGGAGAGCGGCGTTCATCCACCGAAGGTTAGCTTACACCGGGAAAGGCCAAAGACGCAGCGTCGTCGGACCCCGCAGGACACCAAACCGTCTGCCCGCTCCAAAACCAGCAGCTCAACGATGAGTGGCCCACCGCAGCTCTAGAATGCGTAAGGTGATAATACGTGATCCACACTTGGAAGATTCCCTGCAGATACATTGGCAGAGGATGGGGCCCAATAAAGCTCGAATTTCCCATTCCCGAAGTTGAGGAATTGGAGGGGCTCGCTACCAACGAAGATAACGAATCGGATTATACCGCCCTTGTGTGCCCAGATGACACGCTAAACTTCATCCCCGCACTGCTCGCAGACCTGATTTGTTTTGAGAAGATCGATGAGTTTCGTCATAGGTCCAAAACCCCAGACGACTTTCTTTATGAGATGGATCAATCCAAGGACGCTCTCGAAGAGCTGAACGGCTCCGTGGTGGAGTACGCCCATTTCACGCATCGTTCCCTGGCTGTTTTCGAAGATGAGCTAACCTCGGCAGTAAACGAACATCCTACCCAAGAAAACCCCGGGGATCTTCCCTGGGCCGAACCGCTTGCTGAACTGGTTTCCTACACAGAGAAACTGTATTCTGCAAAGCCGGACGGCAGAGAGCAGATACTTGCGGAAAGACCCGAAGAAAGCCTACAGAAACTCGGGTCTGATGAGCTGATACGCGCTTTCGATTATTTGATTCGCCTCTACGAGCATAATTACCGAAATGGAATGGCCGAGCGTGAAGACGGCTATAAATGGATATACACCGAGCTTAGAGGAAACGATGCGTATCGGGCTTATTATTCGAGTCTAATTTCGGTATTAGAGAACAGTGAACAGTACCTGGGGCGCTTACTCACGGAACGGCAAAAAGTCATATTGCTGGCATCTGCTTTGGGAAAGAACGTTACACCCAACACATTGGTTAAGAAGGCCTTTTCCTATGCCTCGGAGAAATACCGCGAGGAATTGTGGAAAATAGCCACCAGAGATTCCCTATCCGAAACTCTATCCGATATAAGAGATGCGCTCAGTGAAGCGGGCGGGGGTATTCGGAGCTACTTTTCAAACCGCTTCCCTCGCACACCTGGCGGGAACCCCAAGAAAGGCTGTGCCGCTTTGATTGTCCCGCACGCAATGCAGCAAAAACTGATCATTGCGTTCAACGGGGTGGCGGATGACGACCAAGGCCTTACCGTAAACGGAGTAACAATCTGCGAGTATTTCAATAAGGGAAAAGCTCAGGCCTCAACGCTGCATAATCTCAATACGCTGTTGAGAAGCAACGCTTTCAGCCGGAAATACGATGTGGCCAGAATCCATACCGACAACCTCTGCGTAATCGAAAAGCCCTGCCCTGTTTCGTGCGTGTCCCTTGGAGAGGTCATGCGAGCAGTGAAGTCTGTCCCAGACGGCTCATCCGAGCAGCTGACGCGCATGTTCTCTTGCGCCGAGCGCAAAGCGATAGCGTTCGCAAACCGCGGAAGACAACAATGCGATGAGTTTGAAGGGCTCCTGTATGCCACTAGGGAAGTTTGCCATATCTGCGATTGGACGATCGACTACTACAATCGTCAATCTGCTTTAGCAAGAGGGCACAAAGCTCCGACTGGGTTCAACCTTAAGGTCGACCGAAAGCAACCGGCTTACCCCACAAGCCCTGACAGCGTGAAGCTTCAAGCGTTCCACAACCTGTCTATCAAGGTTGGCGCAAGGCATTCAGGCCTTACGTTCAAACTTCCCTGATTCCGCCCTGCTTCCAATTGAAGCTGTTGCATAGGAACGGATCCGAGCACCTTATCGCTTACTGCAGCGGGATACGAACACCATGGCCATTGAGCACAGGGCAACGAGCGAGATTCCCAGAAGCACATAGAAAGCCGTCTGCGTGCCTGCAATGGTGCCAGTAACAAGATCGGACGACTGACTTTGCGCGGCGTTCACGATAGAGGTCATGGCTGCAGTGCCAAGCGCGCCGCCGAGCTGCTGCAACGTGTTGAAGGTGGCATTGCCATCGGTTTTGCGATCGGTGGGCAAGTAGCTCAAGCCGTTGGTGATGGAGTTCGCCGCCGAAAAGCCCTGCGAAATGGGAATGAGCACATAGATCAGGGCAAACACCCATGGCACAGCGCCGATGGACACCGCCGCGTACAGGATAATCGCCGCAAGCTGGCAGATAGAACCGAACGTGAGCGGGCGCTTCGCCCCGAACACATCCAGAATACGCCCACCGAGCGGGGCAAGGATGGCGCCGATGATGCAGCCCGGCAGCAGCAGGCAGCCAGCGCCGAACTCATCCTGCCCGTTCACTACCTGGCCGTAGTACGGAAGCAGGTAGCCTAATCCCAGCACGATGACTTGCAACAGCACAACATACGCGACGCTGGCCGAAAACGACCTGCTGCGAAAAATGTCGATATGGATAAGGGGATTGGCACTTCGCTGCGACAGAATAGCGAACCCGACAGCAAGGACGATGCCCGCCAGCAGCAATCCCAGAACCTGTGGGCTAAGCCACCCTGCGCCGCTCGCAGAGCTGCTGGCGAAAACGAAGCACACGAACGCGCCGGAAAGCATGATGAACTGCGGAAGGCTGAACGAAACGCGCTCGGTTTCGCTCACCTGGCGCAACGAGGTAAAACCAGCCATGGCCGAGAGGGCCAGAAACGGCAGAAGCACCAGGAAGATCTGGCGCCAGCCCCATATCGTGACGATAAGACCACCAACCGAAGGGCCCACTGCCGGAGCCGTTGCGGTGATGAGCGTGGCAATGCCCATCATCAGGCCCATCTTCTCGAACGGTGCCTGCTCGATAACGATGTTGAACATGAGCGGCAATGCCAACCCGGTGCCGATGCCCTGCACCACACGCCCAGCTATGAGCAGGGAAAACACCGGGGCTACCGCGCACATAACCGTGCCTGCGGTAAAACAACAGATGGCGGCCGCGAACAGGGTCTTGTTGCGGAAGCGGCGCTTCAGAAACGAAGAAAGCGGCATGATGGCAGTGAGCACGAGCAGATAGCCGGTGGTAACCCATTGCACGGTGGCGGTGTCGATGCCGAACTCGCCCATGAGCGAGGGGAATGTGATGTTCATAGCCGTTTCAACCACCACGCCGGAAAACGACATGATGCCACAGGCTACGACGGACAAGATAAGGCGGGCGTCGATGCGACGAACGAATTCTTCATTCATGCTATAGAGGCTTTCAACTTGAAGCGGGCCGCGGATATGCGACGCTGCGTAGTTTACTCCACCATAGTGCAGTGACGTCGGCCTCCATAAATTGACCCCAATACGTCAACATTCTATGTAGAACGCATTTAGAAAACCGGATGGAGCAGCAGCCTGGGTCCCAACCGATTTCCCTCCACGGTCGAAACAGCTACTTCCCCGGTTTTCCAAAAACGAGTATCGCCTTCGCTGAATTGGTAACCGAAAAAGTGATCAGTTCCCAACCTTCGGCGGCCATCTGATTTGATTTAGACTCAACAGCATTTGCCAACTTGTTGGCCCTTGGCTCGTATTCGACAACGATTGCCTTGTATTCCATTTTCTTGCATCCCCTATCTTGAGCATTGCCAGGCAAAGCCAGCAACATCAATCTCGTGAACCTCTGATTATTCGCATGACAAGCACCAGCGCGCTCACCAAGAGAACAATGCCGCCGGCAATCCTTAGCCAATCCTCGATCTCCGGCAGCGACAGCCCTTCAGATTTACCTGAAGGTTGTGAAGAATCTGTTTCTAGCGAAGCGACATCGACTTCATCGGTACGCTCGCATTCGACTATATAGCGGTTCCTGCAGCTCGAACCGAATGCAATGAGAACCCCCTGCCTCGCAAGCAACGAGGCAGGGCCGGAAGTAGCTGACGAGCACGGTCGAATATGTTTGCTTCCCGAGTAACCGTTCCCGTTGTGTTATCTGCTTCTTCCTCAGCAGGCATAAGGTGGATAGCCGGCTGCAACGCATGAAGACAAGCGAGCAATCCAATGCGCAAGCCTTTGCGTTGAAAATCAGTATCCATACCCGTTGTGACGGTTCGGGGGCTCCACTTCATAACGGCAAACCTCGTGACCAGCACGTGAGCACCACGTGACAATCGCCTGTCGTAACCCTCAGGTAGGTCTGCTATTCGGTTGTCTTGAAATGGTTTGCCTTCGGTGAGATCCAACGTGGCCCGGTTGGCTCCAAAGCTGCTGGAGGTCAATGCGAATGAAGGGCGGAATCTGAAAAGCTGGATCCCCTGACGTAAAAATGCCTCCCGTTTCTCGTACCCAAGAAACAGGAGGCAAATCATTTTTAAGAGCAGCAGACGCGGCTTGGGCTATCAGGAACCCCTGATCCTTCGGAACAGCAGGACCACTGCGCTCAGAGCGAGGAAGGCCGCGCCGATTGCCCTGAGGTAGTTCTCAGCACGGGGCAGCGGGATCCCGAGGACGTCCCCGCCGGAGGCCTGGCCGGACGTGG
>CAVIKC010000001.1:167983-168826 GCA_963643405.1 Succinivibrio sp. | reverse complement strand
GACAAGAGCATACCGTCAACCGACGTGAAGCGATGGGTCCAGCGCTGGTACGTCATGTCGGTGCTCACCGGGCGCTATTCCGGATCGTCCGAATCCATCATGGACCGCGACATGCGCCGCATCGCCGACCAGGGCTTCATCCCGTTCTACGAGGAGATCGCCGCCTCCAGGCTTGCCGATACCTTCTGGGACGTGACGCTGCCGCAGGACCTCGCTACCACCTCTGTGCGCTCAGGCGCCTGGATGGCCTACATCGCCTCGCAGGTCCGCGCGGCCGACAACACGCTTTTCACCAACGGTTTCAAGGTCGCCGACGTCATCGCCAACGTGGGCGATATCCACCACATTTTCCCGAAGGCTTACCTCAGGAAGGCCATCGACGCGCCGCAGCGCCTTTACAACCAGGTTGCCAACTACACCTACCTGGAGAAGCGCATCAACATCGCGATCGGCGATAAGCGCCCCGGCGAATACTTCAGCCAAGCGCGCGATGCTATCAATTCGGGCGCGGGCTATTTCGGGGATATCGCCGACGAGGGGGCTCTGCTCTCTAACCTCGGTGCCAACTGCATTCCCGAGGGGATCTTCGGGATGGACGCCGATGACTACGAGGATTTCCTGGCTCAGAGGCGCGTCTTGATGGCTCAGAAGATCCGGAACTATTACGAAAGCCTTTAGCTGCAGCTGCCGCTGCGAAGCAACCGCCGAGGTGATCATTGATGGAGATCGGTTTGACTGACGAGGTCAGGAAGATGTGCGGATTGCGGCCGCTGCAGGCGCCGGCTGATGGCGGTGACCTGTTCTTCTGCTGGGATATTGCGCGCGTGGATCTTGGTTCCCGCA
>CAVIKC010000001.1:17816-167907 GCA_963643405.1 Succinivibrio sp. | reverse complement strand
CATCGAGGACGCCGTCGGGTGCTGCGGGTGCAGCTCCGGTGATTACCTCTCGCTTGCCGGCGAGGTCGCGCTCACCAAGACGCACGGGCGCCGCGCGGTCGGCAACATGATGACGAGCGCGCATGCGCTCTGGGCTGACGAGATCGACATGACCGAAAAGCTTCAGTGGCGCCAGATGGAATACCTTAACCACCACTTCATATCGCGCTGTGCTGCTCACGACGGTTACGGATATCCCGCTGAGCGCTTCGCGGAGGACCTCGCCGCGCGGCTGGCGGCGAGGTCTTAGTTCGCAGCCCGTCAGCCTCTCTCCATGTCGAAGATGAGGTTATCGCTCGGCTGCGCGGTAAGTGCTTCGGTTCGCTTCCGGACGGGGCTGGTTGAGTTTTGGGGTTCGACGCCTTCTGCTGCGCAAAGCGAGTTGTAGTACTTGAACACAAACGTCAGTTGTTCCTGCAGATGGTCGCTCAAGCGCCCCGTCTGGCCCTCTCTCCTCAAATCGTTTCCGAGCGATTCGATCCATTCCCGCATGGCCTTGCGGGTCCGCGGGGAGCTTGCTACCACGATCTCTTTTTCGGACAGCCTGGCCATGATGTATTCCTGCTTGTTCATGCCGCAAGCCTCGGCCATGCGGCCGATCATCTCGTACTCCTCGGGCGTGCATCGGAACGCCATCGTCTTGCTGCGCACGCGCGCATCGTTCGGGCAGGGCATTTCAGTTCTCCTTCTCTCGGTCCAGGGCATTCGCCATGTCTTGCTGTTTCGTTGGGAAGAGGTGCGCGTATCGGTAGGTGATGTCAACGGCCTCGTGTCCCACGCGCTCGGCTATCGCCAGCGCGCTGAACCCCATGTCTATGAGCAGGCTCACATGGCTGTGCCTCAGGTCGTGGACGCGAATGCGCTTCACGCCGGCCGCCTCGCTTCCGCGCCTGAGCTCATGGCCCAGGTAGTACTTCGTCGTGTCGAAGAGCCTGTCTTCGGGGCCCAGGTCCGAGCGCATGGCGATGAACTCCGCCATCTCGTCGCGCAGGAACCTAGGCATCTGCACCTTCCTCACGGAGTTGGGCGTCTTGGGCGGCGTGACCACGTCGCGGCGCTGCAACCGCTGGTACGACTTGGTTACGGAGAGGGTCGACGAATTCAAATCGAAATCGCTTGGCGTGAGCGCCAGCAGCTCGCCGCAGCGGATGCCGGTCCAGTAAAGCACCTCGAACGCGTAGAAGCTCATAGGCTTGTCCGATATCGCCTTGCTGAAGCGCAGGTACTCGTCCTTGGTCCAGAACTTCATGGCCTCGGCGGTCTTGCCGCCCATCTTGCCGACGCGCTTCACCGGGTTGTGCTCGAGCCCGTAGTAGCGCTCGGCGTGGTTGAAGATGGCATTGAGCTGGTTGTTCAGGGTGCGCAGGTACGTCGGCTTGTAATGGTTCCCATTGGCGTCGACGTGCTCTGTCAGGCTGTTCTGCCATTTGATGATGTCCACGGGCCGCACCATGCACATCAGCTTTAGCCCGAAGAACGGCAGGATCTTGTCTTCGATCATGCGCTCCTTGGAAAGCCAAGTGCTCTCTCGCAGGCGCGGCCGTACGTCTTCGGCGTACACCTTCACGAACTTGCGGAACTCCATGTCCATCGCGCTTTGCTTGTCGGAGAGGAACTCCTTCTCCCACAGCATCGCCTCGAGCTCGGTGGGAAAGCCGCGCTTCACCTTGTGGCGATTATGACCGGCCGCATCCTTGTAGTAGCACTGCACGTACCAGGTGCCGGCTCTGTCGTCTCTATAGGCGGGCATCGTCGTTCACCCCCGGGAAGAACACGCGCTCGAATATGTCGCTGCGGATGCGTCCCCTCATCACATAGGTGCCCTCGGCCTCGCCGCTCTGGTTCACCTTGCGGATGATTTCGTAGGCAGTCGTTTTGTGGACGCCCAGGCGGTCCGCGACCTCCTGCGCTCTCATGAAGCGCGGGCGTTGCTGCTGTTGCTCTGTCATTGCTTCTCCTTAGACGTACGGGTTCGTACGGTATTGCAGTAGGAACACTAATCGTACGATTATGTACTGTCAAGGCTTTGAGTACGACTATGTACGGTGGTAAAATAAGCAGGTTGAACCCGAAGGAGGGAGCAAGGCATGGCAACAGGCGAGAGCATCAGGCGTTGCCGCAAGATGCGGCATATGACGCAGAGCGAGCTGGCGGAGAAGGTCGGCCTCACGGAGGGTGCCATCCGCCACTACGAGAGCGGCATCCGAGCGGTGAAGCCCGAACTGCTGCCTCGCATCGCCGAGGCGCTCGATGTCTCCGAGGGTGCCTTGAAGGATTACCGCGTCGAGTCCTATGCGGACCTCATCGGCGTCTTCCTCCAGATGGAGGATGTATATGGCCTTAGACCCTCCGAGGACGGCATGGGGCTGTCGATCGATTCCGGCGCCGAGCATTCGCCGAAGCTCGCTCACGCCCTCAAGGCTTGGGCGCAGAAGCGTCAGGAGCTCGCAGACGGCCAGATCTCGCCCGAAGAGTACGAGGAATGGAAAGCGTCGTTCTAAAGGCTTAAAAGCGGTCGCAGATCTGACTGAGCCGTCCGTTGGGGCGGCTTTTATCATGTCCGGAGTGGAAATCGCATACTCCCCAAAGGAAATCAGGGCATTTCGGGAGGGTTTGGGAGTGTGCCTTCCATGCGGCACTCGGCGTCACATGGCGGCATTCCATGTCATTTAGGGCGTATTCACCCGTTTTCGCAAAAACGTACTCCCAAATGGCGACCTGCGAAAACGCTCGTCAAAGTCTCGAAAAAGGCGTTTTGAGTTTAATTTGAGTTTACAGAGGCCGAAACGGGCGTTTCTCGACCTCGGGGACAAAAATCGCACCGTATGCATTGGGAGTAGTAGCAAGGTGCGCATATCGCCCTGTGTCGCACCGTGCCGCAGGGTACGGACGTTGGGAGTATACTTGCAGGTCATCAGCATAAAGAAAGCCCTCGATCCCTTGTGGAATCGAGGGCTTGGATCACTTGATTACTCACCCAAATTGCAGGTGGCTTGGTGCTGACCTCGTACCAAACGGCACTAGGCGGTACTCAGCGGGACAATAACACCCCAGGTCAAAACCCTGTTTTGTTATTCCCACTCAATAGTCGCAGGTGGCTTGGAGGTGATGTCGTAGCATACGCGGTTGGCGCCGGGCACCTCGGCTACGATGCGGCTGCTGATCTTCGTCAGCACATCATAGGGCAGCTTGGCCCAGTCGGCCGTCATGGCGTCGCTGCTTTCAACTGCGCGCAGGATGATGGGACGCTGATAGGTGCGCTCATCTCCCATAACGCCAACGCTCTTGATGTCCGGCAGCACGGCGAAGTACTGCCAGCAGCTGTGCTCGCTGTTGCGTTCGCCGGTTTCCTGGTACAGACGCTCGTTGTAGGCATCCAATTCCTCGCGCACGATGGCGTCGGCGTTCTTCAAGATCTCCAGCTTCTCGGGGCTTACCGCTCCAATGATGCGGATAGCCAAACCCGGGCCAGGGAAGGGCTGACGGTGCACGATGTGGTCGGGCAGGCCAAGTGCCGTGCCCAAAGCCCGTACCTCGTCCTTGAAGAAGTGGTCGAGCGGTTCAATCAAATCGAAGTGCACGCCGTCGGGGAAGGGGATCAGGTTATGGTGACTCTTGATCGTGGATGCCTTGCCGCCGGTTTTACGCGCTCCGGATTCGATGATGTCGGGGTAGATGGTTCCCTGCGCCAAGAACTCGATGCCGTCCATCTTCTGCGCAACAGCGAAGAATTCTTCCCAGAACTGCGTCCCGATGATCTTGCGCTTCTGCTCGGGGTCGGTAATGCCATCGAGTAGCTTGGCGTAACGCTCTTCAGCATGCACATGGATGAAGTCAACATCGAATTGCTTTGTGAATACTTCTTCCACTTCCTCGGGCTCGTTCTTGCGAAGCATGCCGTGGTTCACGAACACGCAAACCAGCTGCTTGCCGATGGCCTTTGCGCATAGCGCAGCCACGACAGAGGAGTCCACGCCGCCGGAAAGGCCCAGGATAACGCGCTTGCTGCCAACCTTTTCGCGGATGGCGGCAACGGAATCCTCGATGATGGAATCCATGGTCCAGTCGGCCTTCAAGCCTGCGATGTCGAACAGGAAGTTGGAAAGCATCTGCTGCCCGTATTCAGAGTGCTTCACCTCGGGGTGGAACTGCGTGGTGTAGATCTTGCGCTCAGTGCATTCCATGGCAGCCACGGGGCAAATGTCGGTAGATGCGGTCACCGTGAAGCCTTCGGGCACTTGGGTAACGGCATCGCGGTGGCTCATCCAGACGGTTTGATTCTGAGGCGTACCCTCGAACAGGGCGCCTTCGCTGACGGTAAGCTCTGCCGGGCCGTACTCGCCCTTCTCGGTGTGGCCAACGGTGCCCCCTAGGTTCACTGCGATGGTTTGATGTCCGTAGCAGAAGCCCAAGATCGGAAGCCCAAGATCCAGTACCTTAGGGTCGATTTTCGGCGCATCTTCGGCGTAAACACTTGCCGGCCCGCCCGAAAGGATGATGGCGCTTGGCTTCATTGCGGCTATCTTGTCGGCCTCTTCATCGCAGGGAACGATTTCCGAGTAAACGCCCAGATCGCGCACGCGACGAGCGATAAGCTGACCATACTGTGCGCCGAAGTCGAGGACGATAACCTTCTGTTCGGAAGAGTTTGTGGGCATATGTTCCTCCCGGGTCGGGTGCCCTGCAAAACCGCAAGGCGTTGATAGCTTTTAGCGTTCTCATACTAGCAAATAAAGGATGCAGAAGGCCCATCTTGCGCAGCTGAGGCAGAGGGCAATGTGATTGCATACGATGTATGGCCTGTCTTCATGTGCCTTTTTACGTTTCCGCCAGGGCCCACGACTTTTGGATTGGCGGCGGTAATCGGCGGCGCATTCCCTGTTCGAGATCCATGGGTTCCCCGGATTTTGCATGCTTGATTATGGCCGAATAGCGGATTCGGCTCGGTTGCTGCGCTTCGCTACATTCGACAGGGATCTGTTGCCTATCGGTGCGATACCCGATTAAATGCTATGCAAATACCCAGGTAAAACAGCAAATCTAAGCTAATGAAGTGAAGTTGTGGCCCCGGGATGGCACATTGGGGGCCCAAATAGCCCCGCTCGGGTACTCCAGATAATAAAACACCAGGTGAAACGTATACTACCGGTGGCAATCCAATCACCCGTAATACAAACTGGGAGGGGAGAGCAATGGCTGTGAAATTCGTATCGGAGCCACGTTTGTCGCCGGTAACCGGAGCAGGGTCTGGAGAGTCGCTGATCGAAAGGGACCGCTTGTTGGTGAGCCTTTTGACCGACAGGAGCGCTGTGCGGGTGATTTGCGCGCCGCCTCTTTTCGGAAAGACCGTCCTCGCTTCGCAATATGCTCGCGTTGCGTTTGAGCCGGATCAGGTTGATTGGGTTCACGCAAATGCCCCGCAGTTCTTGGTTGGTTTGGACAAGGGGCGGTCTGCGTTTTCCGGGATCGGATCTTTGACGGGTAATCGCCTTGTCGTCTTCGACGACGTCCCCCGATTAGCAGATGGGCGAAGAGAGTCGTTCGTCGATCTTTTGCAAGCGCTTCATTCCCAGGGAAACGAGATTCTGGTTACTACGGTCGATTTCGACCTTGCATTCGATATTCAGGTTGCGACGGTCGTGCTCGATGCGCGCCAGATGGCACTCTCTGCCGATGAGATGCCGCGCCGCTTGACGGGCATCGATGGGATGGACCTTTCGGAAAGCTCGTCTATTCCAGCCGTTGGGAAGAGTATGCTGCCAGCGGTTTTCCTCGATAGGGAAGACGGGATGCGCAGATTTGCCGATTCCCTGGCTCGAACCACCCCTGCCTGCATCGAAGAGGCTGTTTGCATGCTTGCGCTCGTGATGGGCAAGGGGAGGTTCTCGCAGCTGGTCTCGATGTTTCCCGAGGGGGTGTCTCGTATGGGAGGTGCGATCGAGCGGGTCTATCCCCATGCTGGCATAAAACGCGCCTCCAGCGAGTTCTGCGCTCTGCCCTTGGCTTCCAGCACCCGGTTCGATTTGCTCTGCCTGCACCTGGATGCGCTGACGAAATACTCTTCCTCTTCCGATGAGCAGGGTTTCCTGATGGGTGTTTGCGAGCTATGCAAAGCGACTGGGAACTCGGCCCTGCTGTCGTCGGTGTTCGGTGGCCTGCTTGCCGTCGAATCTCGCGAGGAGTTCCGCCAAAGCCACGGAATAGGCAAATCGCCGGATGAGATAGTCGTCGGCAAGCCCAACCCGCAGCATTCTGCCCTTCGTTTCTCCTCTTCGTCCGGCTTGCGCATCAACCTGTTCGGGCGGTGCGAGATAACGCGAAACGGCGAGCCGGTCACGGACCCTGGAAGCATACGCAAGAAGGCCAAGGTGGTTATAGCCCTTCTGCTGGTAAACCATAACAAGGATGTTCCTCGAACCTGGCTTGAGCGAGTGGTTTGGCCCGAGTCCGACCCCAGCTGTGTCCGGTCGAGTTTCTATAACCTATGGAGCTATATCCGCAAGATCCTTTCCCCTTCCGATTCCGACCCGTTTGCCCTGCGAGCAAGCCGCGATACCGTGTCGCTCCAAGGGTTGGATGTGGAAAGCGATGTGGTTATGGTGGACGGGCTGTGCCATCGTCTTCGCGGATGCAACGACTCAACTGAATGTCTTTCGCTGCTTTCCCAGTTGGAGCGCCTGTATGTGGGCTCGCTTCTTCCGGGCGTAGAAAACGAGCAGCTGGAAACGTATCGTGTTATGTACCAGAACCGTGTGCTGGACGCGGTGGTCAATGGCATTAGGGTGTTAGTCAAGGCCGGGGAACTGCGCACTGCTCAGCGCTTCGCAGCGTTTGCCTTCGAGATCGATCCTACGCGTGAGGACGTCGTCTACCTCTACATGAAGGTGCAGAAGATGCTTGGCCAATTCGCTGGGGCGATTTCCACTTTCGTCAGTTGCCGGCATGCGCTGGTCGAAAGGTTCGGAATCGATGGCTCCAGCAGATTGGAGGCACTGTACCAAGAGATCCTCTGCGATGTGTCGAAGAAATAGCGTCAATACCCTGGCTGTTGCACGTTGATGCCGTGAAGAACAGCCCCCGTTGACCCCGTGGTGCGCGGTGTGTCACAGGGGCTGTGCTAGAGTGAAGCGGATAAACGAGCGAAAGAGAGATCATGGGTTTCTTTTCCAAGATTTTGAGCGTGGGCGAAAACCGTCCGCTGAAGAACTACCAGAAAACCGTTGAGCGCATCAATGAGCTTGAGCCGTCCATGCAGGCCCTCTCCGACGATGACCTGGCGCACCTCACCGTCGTGTTCCGCGAACGTCTTGCCAATGGCGAAAACCTTGAAGACATCATGCCCGAGGCGTTCGCTGCCGTGCGCGAGGCAAGCGTCAGGACCATCGGGTTGCGCCATTTCGATGTGCAGCTCATCGGTGCCATGGCTTTGAACGATGGGAAGATCGCCGAGATGCGCACGGGCGAAGGCAAGACCCTGGTTTCCACCCTCGCGGGTTACCTCAACGCGCTTCCCGGCAACAATGTGCATATCGTTACCGTGAACGACTACCTGGCTGCGCGCGACTCAAAATGGATGGGTCGCATCTACGAGTTCATGGGGATGAAGGTGGGGCTTATCCAAAATGGCATGGGCCCAGCTCAGAAGATCCCTGCGTACCAGGCCGACGTTACGTACGGAACCAACTCCGAGTTCGGCTTCGATTACCTGCGTGACAACATGGTTCCACGCGCAAATCGCCGCGTGCAGCGCGGTCACTCGTTCGCCATCGTCGACGAGGTCGACTCCATCCTCATCGACGAGGCGCGCACGCCGCTCATCATCTCGGGCGCGGGAACCCAGGCGGCCGACACCTACAAGCGCTTTGCCGCCATCATGCCTTCCCTGAAACGCGACATCGACTTCGAGATGGACGAGGCCAAGCGCACCATCTACACTACCGAGGTCGGCCTGGAGAAAGTCGAGTTTCAGCTGGGCATCGAAGACCTTTTCGGTGACCCAACCGGCCAGCTTCCCAACCACCTGCAGCAGGCTTTGAAGGCCCAGTTCCTGTTCCATCGCGACGTCGATTACGTGGTGGTGAACGGCGAGGTCAAGATCGTCGACGAGTTCACAGGTCGCATCATGGAAGGCCGCCGTTATTCCGAGGGCCTGCATCAAGCCCTGGAAGCAAAAGAGCATGTGCTGGTGCGCCAAGAGAACCAGACGCTGGCTACCATCACCTTGCAGAACTACTTCCGCCTGTACGACAAGCTCTCGGGCATGACGGGCACGGCCATGACGGAGGATTCCGAGTTCCGTCAGATCTACAGCCTTCCGGTAATGTCCATTCCGCCCAACAGGCCGGTGCAGCGTGTAGACGAGAACGACCTCATCTACCGCACGGTAGACGCAAAGTTCAATGCGGTTGCCGACGATATCGCTGCACGCCATGCGAAGGGTCAGCCCTGCCTAGTGGGCACGGTTTCCATTGAAAGCTCCGAGCGCCTGAGCCGCCTTCTTTCCAAGCGAGGCATCCATCATGAGGTGCTGAACGCCAAGAACCATGAGCGAGAGGCGGCTATCGTTGCCCAGGCAGGCCGTACCGGAGCGGTAACGATTGCCACCAACATGGCCGGCCGCGGTACCGACATCCTGCTTGGCGGCAATCCTGAGGTTATGGCGGAGACCATGCTCATCGAGCGCCTCGAGGAAGACCAGGAACCCACGCCCGCCCAGGTTAAGCAGGCTCAGGCCGAAGCCGAGGCCATCACCAAGCGTGAAAGCGAGGAAGTGCGCGCTGCCGGCGGCCTGTGCGTTATCGGCACCGAGCGCCATGAGAGCCGCCGTATCGACAATCAGCTGCGCGGCCGTTCCGGACGTCAGGGTGATCCGGGTGATACCCAGTTCTACCTTTCGCTTGAAGACGACCTTATGCGCCTGTTCGGCGGGTCGCGCATGGACTCTATCGCCAACATGATGGAGAAAACGGACATGCCTGAGGACATGCCCATCAAGGCGAACATGGTGTCCAAGGCCATCGAAACCGCGCAGCGGCAGGTGGAGGCATCGAACTTCGCTGCACGTAAGCATGTTCTTGAGTACGACGACGTCATGAATCTGCAGCGCAAGGCCATCTACGCTGAGCGCAACGCTATCCTCGACGGCAAGGACCTTACCGAGCGCATGCCCGAGATCATCGAAGATATCGTGGAGCAGCACGTCGTCGAGTGCTGTCCTGCGAAGTCGGCCAGCGATGATTGGGATGCCGAGTCACTGAACAAGTGGCTGGCCCAGCTCACCGGCACTGAGACCCTTACGGTGGAGTCCGTCGACTGCGATGGCGACGTGAACGCCCTTATCGACGGACTCATCGAGCGTATCCAGGCTCAGTTCGACGAAAAGGCTGCCCAGGTGGGTGCGCCCTTCAGCGATATCGAGGGCCAGGTCATGCTGCGTTTCATCGACACCCGCTGGATGAGCCACTTGCAGGAAATGGACTACCTGAAGGCATCCATCGGCCTGCGTGCTTACGGGCAACGCGACCCCCTTACCGAGTACCGCGATGAAGCCCATCGCGCCTTCGCCGCCCTCACGGCCGGCATCTACGAGGATTTCCTGCGCTTCTTGCTGCGTGCGCCCATTGTGGTGCAACAGGCTCCGCAGGAAGAGCCTGATCCGCTTGCGGGCAAGGTTCAGTACTCCAACCCCGAGGAAACCCTGAACGAGGGCGGTCAGGCCGCGCGCGCTGCTTCCCAGCAGGCTCCCGCTGGCGCTCCAGGGGCTCCGAAGCCGGAGGCACCCAAGCCGCACACGATCGAAAAGGACAAGGACGACCCGTATGCCAACGTTGGGCGCAACGATCCTTGCCCTTGCGGCTCCGGCAAGAAGTACAAGAAGTGCCACGGCGCAAACCGCTGAACAGGCACGGGCGCGTGAATGCCCGTTTCGTTGGACGCTGCACAGCGCCCGAAGATGCCCCTTTGCCGGTAGGCGAGGGGCATTGCCTTTTCCGCAATCAGCCGCATGAGGACATAACATGATGAATATCGAAGAAGCCCGCCAGCGCCTTAGGGATGCACATTCCTATCTGCATATTGAAGACAAGCAAGCCGACCTGGCTAACCTTGAAGAGCAGATCGGCCGCCCCGATTTCTGGAACGATACCGAAAACGCCCAGCAAGTGAGCAAGCAAGCATCCGATATACGCGATGTGCTGGAAAGATTCGAGGCTGCCCGTTCGCTTCTTGGAGATATCGAAACGGCTTCCGAGCTTGCTCAGGAAGACCCGGAATTCGCCTCCGAGGTTGATTCCGACCTGGGAACCCTTCAGGGCATGTTCGACGAGTTCGAGATCGAGTCGTGGTTCAGCGGTCGTTTCGATGCGAGCGATGCCATCCTCTCCGTCCATCCCGGCAGCGGCGGCCTTGAGGCGCAGGACTGGACCGAGATGCTCTATCGCATGTACGCCCGCTACGCCGACAAAAAGGGTTGGAAGGTGAAGGTGCTCGACCTTGTTCCCGGGGAGGGGATTGGGCTCGACCACGTAAGCATGCAGATAGAGGGACGCAATGCCTATGGCATGCTGCGAAGCGAGTCGGGTGTGCATCGCCTGGTGCGCATTTCTCCTACCGACGAGAAGAAACGTCGCCACACCACCTTCGCTGCCGTCGAGGTCATCCCGGTTCTTCCTGACAACGATATAACCATTGAGATCGACCCCAACGATGTGCGTGTGGATGTGTATCGCGCCAGCGGACCCGGCGGCCAGTGCGTGAACACCACCGACTCCGCCGTGCGCTTGACGCATATTCCCACCGGCATCGTGGTTACCTGCCAAAACGAGAAGTCGCAGCTGCAGAACAAGGAAGCCGCATTCCGCGTGCTGCGCGGCCGTCTCTACGAGCTCGAGGAGAAGAAGCGCCAGGAAGAGCTTGCGGCCTTGAAGGGCGAGAAGATGGACAACTCGTTCGGAAGCCAGATACGCAATTACGTGCTGTATCCGTATCGACTGATAAAGGACACCCGTAGTAATATCGAGAGCGGTAATGTCGAAGCTGCCCTCGATGGTGATATCGACGAATTCGTCGTCGGTTACCATCGTTGGAAGGCCTCGTTGTAATGAAGGATCTTGCGCTTGATCGAAAGGAAGCCATGAATTCCCTGCCAGCTAAGGAAAAAGCCTGTGCCGTGCGCACAGACATCATCACGATGCTCCATGATGCGGGCAGCGGCCACCCTGGCGGCTCGCTCTCCTGTACCGACATCCTCGCGGCGCTATATTTCGGTGGCGTCCTGAAGCACGAGTCAGCAAACCCGAACAACCCCGAGCGCGATCGCTTCATCCTGGCGAAGGGTCATGCAGCACCTGCTCTGTACGCCACTTTGGCCGAAGCGGGCTATTTCCCGGTAGACGAGCTGAAAACCCTGCGCAAGCTGGGCACCCGCCTTCAGGGCCATCCCGATTCCAGCCTGTGCCCGGGGGTAGAGGTTTCCACCGGCTCTTTGGGCCAGGGCCTTTCCATCGCTGCCGGATTGGCGGCCGGCTTCAAGCTGGACAAGCTTCCCAACCGCGTGTTCACCGTCATGGGCGACGGCGAAACCCAGGAAGGCCAGGTGTGGGAGGCTGCCACCTTCGCAGCCCACCAGAAGCTGGGCAACCTTATCGCCGTGGTCGACTTGAACGGTCTCCAGATCGACGGCCATGTTGAAGATGTTTGCGCCAGCGGCACGCTTGCGGCCAAGTTCGCTGCTTTCGGTTGGGAAGTGCACGAGGTGAACGGTCACGATATCGATGCCCTTATCCAGTTGTTTTCCAGCCTTAAGGCTTCCGATACCGAGCAGCCGAAGATGGTCATCGCCCATACGGTGAAGGGCAAGGGCGTGTCGTTCATGGAAGACCAGGCAGGCTGGCACGGCAAAGCCCCCAACGACGAGGAAACCGAGCGCGCCCTGGCAGAGCTTGCCGAAGCCCGCGCCAAGCTGAATGGAGTGAACTAACGTGGTACAGCTCGCAACCCCTGAACAGGCACAGGAAAAGAAGGCAACCCGTGCCGCATTCGGCAAGACGCTGGCGGAGTTGGCCGCAGAAGGCAAGAAGGTCGTTGCGGTAGATGCCGATCTCACTGGCTCCACCACCACCAAGGCCTTTGCTGCTGCCTGCCCGGAAAACGCCGATAGGCTCTTCAACGTCGGCATCGCCGAGCAGAACATGATCGACGTTGCTGCCGGCCTCTCGCTGGCGGGCAACATCGCTTACACCGGCTCGTTCGCAGTGTTCGGCACCGGCCGCTGCTACGATCAGATCCGCAACACCGTGTGCTACTCCAACCTCAACGTGAAGGTTGCTCCCACCCATGCCGGCATCTCGGTTGGGCCCGACGGCGGTTCGCATCAGATGCTGGAAGACATCTCGCTCATGCGCGGGCTTCCCAACATGCGCGTATTCGTTCCCGCCGATTATGCCGCTTGCCGTGCCGCTGTCCGCCTTGCCGCCGACACCGAAGGCCCTGTGTACATCCGTATGGGCCGTGCGGCCGTTCCTGCTGTGTACGCACCCGATGTCGAGCTTGAATTGGGCAAGGCATACGTGCTGCGCGAGGGCGCAGACGTTACCATCGTTGCCTGCGGGGTGGAGATCGCCGAGGCAATGAAGGCCGCAGACATGCTTGCTGAGCAGGGAATCTCCGCCGAGGTCATCGATGCATTCTGCGTGAAGCCCCTTGATGAGGAGACCATCTTGGCCTCGCTTTCCAAGACCGGCTGCGCCGTGGTTGCCGAAGAGCATTCCATCTACGGAGGCCTCGGGTCTGCGGTATCCGAGCTGTGCGCGCAGAAGTTCCCCTGCCCGCTCGAGCTGGTTGGCGTGCATGACCGATTCGGCAAGTCGGGTGAGTTCAACGAGCTGCTGAAGTACTTCGGCCTTGATGCTGCATCGCTTGTTGAAGCCGTGAAGACGGTCATGGCCAGAAAACATGCCTGATATACTGATTTTTGTCTCAGTAAACACGCTATGAATGGAGCATAACTGTGGCTAACGAGCAAAACACCGGCTCGTTGGGCAAGCACGCCCAGCATCAGCAGTCGGTGAACCAGGTAGCTTCTCAGCTTTCGCAGTCGCTGCCTGTTGTCAATGTGGAGTCTGCTCCCCAGTACACGGGAAACCCCGTGATCACGTTGGAGCACGTCACCAAGATCTACGAGGCTCAGCCCAACAACCCGGCGCTGAACGACATCTCGCTTCATATCTTCCCTGGTGAATTCGTGTTCCTGGTTGGTCATTCCGGTTCGGGCAAATCCACCTTCATCAACCTGCTTATCCGTCAGATCAAGCCCACCAAGGGTCATATCTACATAGCAGACGAAGACCTTACCAGCATGCGTAACTGGCGCGTGCCCTACCTGCGCCGCAACATCGGCTGCGTTTTCCAGGACTTCAAGCTGTTGCCGAACAAGACCGTTTTCGAGAATGTTGCGTTCGCCCTTGAGGTAATCGGGAAGTCGCGTCATGTTATCCGCACGCAGGTGCCTGAGGTCCTGCGCCTGGTAGGCTTGCAGGACAAGCTCAACAAGCGTCCCGACCAGCTTTCCGGCGGCGAACAGCAACGCGTGTCCATCGCACGCGCTATCGTGAACCGTCCTCCGCTGTTGATCTGTGACGAGCCTACGGGCAACCTCGACCCGCAGAACTCGCGCGGCATCATGGATCTGCTTGAGCGCATCAACCGCACGGGCACCACAGTGCTTGTTGCCACGCACGATCGCGAGATGGTGGACAACATGCGCCGCCGCGTTATCGCCCTCGATAAGGGTGTCCTAACGCGCGACCAGGATAGGGGAGTGTACGGTTTCGATGTCTAGTCTGTTCTATTTCTTCCGCGAGTCCCTTACCGGGTTCACGCGCAATCTTTCAACGACGCTTGGTTCCATCATCACGATCTTCCTGTCGTTGCTCATCATCGGTATCTTCTGCATCGCCGGCGCCATCGTCAACAACGTTGTCGCCTCGGTTGAAAACCAGGTTTCCATTACCGCGTACGTTGATGACAATGCATCTGAGTCTGATATCCAGAAGGTCATGGACCAGGTGAAAACTTACAATGGCGTCGAGAGTGTGTCCTTCACCACGAAGGATCAGGCATTGGAGAACTTCCGCAAGTCCACCTCGAACCCCGAGATCGTCGATCAGCTGGATGGCCAGAACCCGCTTCCTGCCTCCATCGATGTGCAGCTCGATGACGCACAGAGCGTTCAGGACATCGCCTCGCAGATCCTGGCAAACCAGAGCTTCGTGAGCATCTGCGACAACCCGAGCGATCCTTCCGATTCTCTGCAGTATGGCCAGAAGACGGTCGATAAGCTCTTCAGTCTCACCAATGCCATCCGTACGGCCGGCATTGCCCTTATCGCGCTGTTGATCTTCATCGCCTTCATCTTCATCAACAACACCATTCGCCTTGCGATTCTGGCTCGCCGCAAGGAAATTGCGATCATGCGCTTGGTTGGCGCCTCGAACGGCTTCATCCGCGGGCCCTTCCTGGCGGAAGGATCCCTGCACGCCATCATCGGCGCTTTGCTCGCCATCCTTATCCTGGAGCTTTCGCGCAATATGTTGCTTCCCTCCATGGCGGTGGCGTTGCCGTGGCTTCCCATCAACCTTGATTTGGGCCTGTTCCTGCTTATCTACATCGCTTTGCTCATCGCCGGTCTGGTTATCGGTGTGCTGGGCTCCCTGTTTGCGATGCGCCGTTATCTGAAGGTGTAACTTAGGTCGATTTGATCGAGTTGTCTGATGCTGGACTGCAAAAGGGCAGATCAGATGCTTGTTTGAAATCGGTTTGATTGGTCTGGGGCGGCTTCTGGTACAAATGCGGTACAAATAGTTTACTGATTTGTACCGGAGATGCCCGAACCGCGTCTCAGGCATCAGTGAAAAGTGGTTTCGGACGGCTTACCGAACATGAAGAAAGGACTCCTGCGGTTCATAAACTGCAGGAGTCCTTTTCTTTGGGGCGTTCTGTTTTGATTGAGCTTACTGCGCTTGGGCTGTGGCCTGTTCGTCGGCATCGTTGATGCTTCGGATATGGTGGTTTACCCGATATACCTGATAGCCAGCTCTTCCAGCACCGACCGGTGCGACGAGCGCAACGTGAAGCGGGCCTGGGAGGAGCACGAGCGGCTTCTTGCCAAGTTCAACCGGTGCGTCGACGCCGGGGTGATGCCCTCCGATGAGCTGAGGCGGCAGCTGACCGATGCGAGGCACAGGTACACATCTGCCTGTTTCGAGTACCTTCCGGATTGGGACGTAATCGATGCGATGGAGAAGAAGTACCCCATAGGGGAAGCGCGCGACACGTCCCATTTGGAGTTTCCCGTTCTGCGCGCGTAGGGGAGTGGCTGGTTGGCTTTCAGGTTGTCGAAATATTTGTGCGGAAGCTCCTCCCGGGTGAATTCTTGAGAGGCGCTTCGTTGGTTTTGGGCCGTTATGTGTGGTGCTCTCGATGGTGCAGGTGGTACAAATTCCGGTGCAAAGGAACCTGAATGGAGTGTCTTGCGAGGTCTTACGGGGTTGTGTCATGTTTCTGAAAAACGGCTTTTCACCTGCGGAAATGTACTTTAGTGTTCTACACCGTCTTCTGGCATGATATGGGGTCGAGTAAAGGTGTAAGATAGGCTCGTTATAAAGCCGATACAGAAGGTTCGTTGGTGAAAGAACTTAAAAGAGCCACGAAGGTGGATTCTTCCAACAAAAGGAATGCAAGCATCGTGAAGTTTCTCGGTGCTTGCATTTTCATATGCCTGGTTTTTTGCGCGGGTTTCTTTGTTCGCGGCAATACTGTTTTGCTCAATGCGATGGGATTCGATTCCTTCGATGTCGATACCCAGGTAAACCCTGGTCTAACCGTTTCGGGAGACACCTACGATTCCATCTCTGCCCGTGTAGCCGAAATGGAAGGCGTGCTGAGCAAAAGCAGCATGAACGATTACGACCTGAATCAGGTTACTGCCAAGGTGCTGAGCGCCTACGCCTCTGCCACGGATGACGCGTTCTTGCGCTATTACGATGAAACAAGCTATCGCGCTTATCTCGCCAGCACGAAGAACCCTGAAGCGGGAATTGGCGTTCTCTTTGGAGAGGCTGACGGCAAGTGCTTCGCCTCAGACGTGTTCGAAGATTCTGCCGCCAGTGCATCGGGGATCCAGGCAGGGGATTACGTTCTTTCCATCGATGGTGTTTCCAAGACCTCTTGGAGCACGCCTGAGGTAATCGATGCCCTTTCCCGTACCGAAGGGGAGGACGTCTACGTTACGTGGGCACGCCCTGCCCAGAAATCTGGCGAAGCAATAACCACTTTTGGGACGAACCTTACTTTCTCATCTGACTCTCAGGACAACGTTACTTGGAGTGTCGCCGATGGCGTGTGCACTATAGACCTCAAGCAGATCACCTCCGACTCCGATTCGAAGGTTGCGGCTGCCATCAACGATTCGGTTTCCCAAGGGGCGCAGGCCTTTGTACTTGACCTTCGTGATGTTCCGGGCGGATACCTTACCCAGGCTGTGGGCATTGCCTCGCTGTTCATTCCCAGTGGCGTTGTGGTTCAAATCGAAACCCCCAGTGGCACCACTTCTCGCAGCGCCGATGGGCAAACGCTTACCTCGGCCCCGTTGGCGGTGCTTGCCAATGAGCGTACCGCAGGATGTGCCGAGGTCCTTGCTGCCGCGTTGCAGGAATCTGGTCGCGCCCAGATCGTTGGGGAAAAGACCCAGGGCAAGGGTTCTATCCAGGCTATGCAGCCACTTTCGTTTGGCGGCTCTATCCGCTACACCGCTGCCTACTATTTGACTTCCAGCGGTCGGCAGATCGATGGCAATGGAATTTCCCCGAATGTGGAGACCTCTAACGATACTACTCAGGAAACGGTGGCCACCGATTCGGTTCGATCAAGGCTCTAAGGGGCGGGCATGGCAAGACGCAGTGCGAAGGCTCGAAGGCGCCCAAAGGCTCGTCCGCAAGGAATCCTCGAGCTCAACGCGCAAGGCTTCGGCTTTGTCAAAACAGCTGAAGGCGAATTCTTCGTTCCAGCTGCTAAAACGAATGGCGCGTTTCCGGGAGACCTTGTGGAAGTGGCGCGGTTGGGCTCTTCTTGCCCTCATCTGCCGCCATCCCGTAGCCACAAGCCTGCTGCCCGAGTGCTGCGGGTTATCATGCGTGCTCGGGAAACCCTTATCGGTCGGTACGAGGTGGCTGAGCCTTTCGGTGTCGTCGTTCCCGAAGACCCGCGGGTTCCCTGCGATATCTTCACCCTTCGCGCCGATGCTCCGCAGGTAAACGATGGGGATATCGTTGAGGTGCGTATCATCGAGTTCCCAACGCGCAATTCTGCGGCCACCGGTATCGTGGTCCGCGTGCTGGGCGCCGAAGGCGACAGCGGTATCGACATCGACCTTATAGTTGCCGAGCATCAATTTGAAACCGAGTTCTCGGATTCCGCCCTGCGGCAGGCAGAAGAATGCCCCCTCGATGTTGCAACCCTTCTTGCACGTGGCTATCGAGATTTGCGCAGCGATCTCGTCTTCACGATCGATCCCGTCGATGCGAGGGACTTCGACGATGCGATATCGTTGGAGCGCAGGGGCGAAGACCTTCTTCTGGGTGTTCACATTGCCGATGTGTCGCAGTTTGTGCCTTTCGATTCGTCGTTGGATCTCGATGCGCGTCGACGTGCCACTTCAGTGTACTTGGTCGATCGCGTCATCCCTATGCTTCCCGAGCGCTTGAGCAACGGACTTTGCTCTTTGCTCCCCTGTCAAGATAGGGCTGCGGTAACCGTGCAAGTGCTTGTCTCGCCCGAAGGTGTTGTCCGCTCCTTCGAGGTGTTCCCATCGGTTATCCGTTCCAAGGCACGGCTTTCCTATGAGCAGGCACAGTGCCTTCTCAATGATTGCAAGGGTCCTGAAGGGAATCCTCGTGATCTATCGAAGGATATCTCTGCCTGTGACATACCCCAAGGCTCTGTTCCGTTGGATGCCGATACGATGGCTGATTTGCGGACAAGGGTGGTTGCGCTGGATCTGCTTGCGAAAGCCCTGCATGCCAGGCGCAAGAAGGACGGCTGCATGGATTTCGACCGAGTGGAAGCCAAAGCTGTTCTGGATGCAGGAGGTCGCCCTACGGGAATCGTCTATCGCAAACGCAGCGATGCCACCTCCCTTATCGAGGAAGCCATGATCTTGGCGAACTCGCTGGTTGCACAATGGCTGGAGGGCCAGGGGCTGCCGTGCGTCTACCGTATCCACGACGAGCCAGACGGCGATATGCTTAGATCGTTGTATGAAATGCTGCAGGAATGGCCGCTTTTCGGCGACGTGGACAAGCGTTTGTTCTGCGCCGGCAATCCCGACGAGCTGCAGAAGGTTCTCTCCCTTGTTGAAGGCTTCCCCCAAAAGGAGTTGGTGAACACCTTGTTGCTGCGTTCGATGAAGCGCGCGGTGTACCGAGCTGCCCACGGTTCCCATTACGGGCTGGCGCTGGAGTCGTACTGCCATTTCACCAGTCCGATTCGACGATATCCCGACCTGTTGGTGCATCGAATGTGCAAGGAAGCGTTCTTCGGGCATAGCGCTACGTTCGAGGCGCAGAAGAACAGCTTGCCTTGGATGGCCGAGCACTCATCACATATGGAGCGCGAGGCGGAAAAGGCGGCGCGCCAATCGCAGCTCACGAAAATCGTTGAGTACCTGCAGCATTTCATCGGCTCAACCTACAGCGGCATCGTATCCCAAGTCTCCAGCTTTGGGTTGATGGTTCGCTTGGAGTGCACTGCCGCCGGATCGCTTCCCGTTGAGGAGCTGGGGGATGAGTATTTCTCTTTCGAGCCCGAGCGTCAGATGCTCATCGGTTCGTCTACGGGCATCCGTTACCGGTTGGGCCAGCGCTTGGACGTGGTGCTGGTCGGTGCGCATCCCCGTGAAAGACGGCTTTCCTTCAAGCTTGCCAATACCCACGGTTAGGCCGCTGCATGCTGCCCGCTGATATAATGGGTAGGTGAAATTCCTGCCTGCGTCGATTCGACATGGGCCTCAATGGATAGGGGTAAACGATATGGCGAAAGTCGATAAGGCCTTTCTCAAAGAGCTTTTGGAAACGCCTTCTGTGACGGGCTGTGAGGTGGCGATCGCGCGTTTGGTGCGCAATCGTCTTGCCGATGTGGCAGACGTGATCGCAACCGATGTCATGGGCTCGGTCCATGCAAAGCTCGATGGTGACGGTAAGGCCCCATTGGTGTTGATCTCTGCCCATATGGATGAGGTAGGCTTGATGGTCAAGGCCATCGATGACAAAGGTTTCTTGCATGTGGCGCCGGTAGGAGGCGTGGACGCTGCTATCCTCCCGGGCCTGCGCGTCGACGTCCACACGCGCGAAGGGGTGTTCCGTGGCGTTGTCGGGCGCAAGCCCATTCATCTTATCGAGGCAGAAGAGCGTGCGAAGGTTACTCCCATCAGCGGTCTGTTTATCGATCTCGGAATGTCGGCTCGCCGCGTGAAGAGCCTTGTGCGTATCGGTGATGTGGCAACCTACGGCGTCGGCTTCGAGAAGTACGGGAAAGGCATGGCTGTTTCGCGCGCATTCGATGACAAGGCTGGGGTATACGTGGTTTCCCGGGTAATGGAAGAGCTTAAGAAGATCGGCGATGTCGCTGCCGAGTACGTCTGCTGTGCTTCCGTTCAGGAGGAGATAGGTTCGCGAGGCGCGCTCGCCTCTTCTTTTGCGGTGAATCCCGATGTTGCTATTGCCCTGGATACCACGCATGCAACCGATTATCCGGGCTTGGATGCTTCGCGTTACGGTTCGATCGAATGCGGGGGCGGCCCGGTCATTGCCCGTGGCCCGAACATCAACCCGATCGTTTTCGAGCGGCTATGCGCTGCGGCCAAGGCCGAAGGCATCAAGGTCCAGTTCGAAGCGGAGCCTGGCAATTCTGGTACCGATGCATCTGCGATGCAGGTTCAGCGCGGTGGCTGTGCTTCGGGCTTGGTTTCGATTCCCATCCGTTACATGCACACACCTTCTGAAGTGCTCAAACTCTCCGACATCGAGGACACGGTTGCGTTGTTGAAGCGCTTTATCGTCGATCTCGATTCAGGCGTTTCGTTCGTTCCTGGGATGTAGCGTATGGCGAAAAGGGAAACAAAGGTGTTGGCGAAGAACCGTCGAGCCTTTCATGATTACGAGATCCTGAATACCTACGAAGCGGGAGTGGTGCTTACCGGCACCGAAGTGTGCTCCTTGCGTGAGAACAATTGCCAACTCACCGATTGCTTTGCGCTGATCCGCAAAGGGGAGGTGTGGGTGAACAACCTTCATATCTCGCCTTACAGCCATGGCAATCTGGCGAACCCCGATCCCGACCGTAAGCGAAAGCTCTTGCTGCATCGCAAGGAGATTCGAGAGCTTGAGCGCAAGACCCAGGAAAAGGGCATGGCGCTTGTGCCGATAAAGATCTACTTCGACCAGAACTCTCGCGTGAAGATAGAGTTGGCGGTTGCACGTGGTAAAAAACTCTATGATAAGCGCGCGGCCATGGCCGAGCGAGATTCCAAGCGCGAGATAGAGCGTGCCATGAAGCAGCGCTATCGCTAAGGAGCTGAATATGAACGAACAAGTACTGAAGATGATAAGTACGTTGCATGCGCGTCTCGACGACGTGGAAGCGGCGGTAAGGGCCCTTCCCTCTGATCAGCCCCAGTTTGCCAAGCAGTTGGATAAAGTGGACGACAAAGTGTACCTTATCCAGTGTGAGATACAGAAGCTCATTCCGGCATCCGACGAAGAACCGGACTCGAAGCCTGCCGGGGAGAACCCATCGGCGGAAGAGGGCGGCACCTCTGCGTTTGATTCGGATTCGGCTGACCGCAACGAGACTTCCGCTGCAACTGGAGCCGATGATCAGGCTCCAGCCGTTGATGATGTGGAGGCTGTTGGATCATCGAAAGATGATGAGGCGAAAGAAGAGGGCAAGCTCCTTATCTCCGATGAGATGAAGGACAATCTCAAGGATGCGGGACGTACCTTGGGCGGTATCCTGAAGGACAGCAAGGATGTGGTCTCTGAGCTCTCTGGGACCGTGAACGATCTGAAAAGCGTGTTCAAGTTCAAATAGGGCTGGTCAAGATCCACTTTCTCGAAAGCAGGGGTGTCGGTTTCGGCACCCCTGCTTTTTGCCTGGGATCATTGAGGAAAAGACCGAAGGCGGTGTTTCGCCCTTTTCCTGGGCCTGAGGGTATTCCAGTGATGGCCGATACAGAAAAAAGCCGTCTCAATTGAGACGGCTTTGAAAATACCGGAGCAAATGTCCTGTTGGAAGGTTGCGCTAGGCGCGCTCTACCTTACCAGCCTTCATGCACTTCGTACAGACGTTGGCGCGCTTAACCTTGCCGTTCACCTTGATGGTGATCTTCTGGATGTTCGGACGGAAGGTACGGTTGCTCACGCGATGAGAGTGGCTGATGCTACGACCAGCAACCGGTGCCTTACCGCAGATCTCGCATACTTTGGACATTCTTGATCAACTCCATTTACTTCGTATTTTCGATACGGTTGAAACCGCTGATTTCCAATAGCCTGAACACTATATCACAGTGAAGCTGTTCCGTACGGAAAAAACTCAAAGGCATTGGCAATCGAGGAGCAAGGATAGCATGCTTTCTGCCTACATTGCGCAATAAGTCCTGAAAACACAATGCCTGCAACTGATGTTAAGGCGATAGTTAGGCAAACTAAGCAGTTGTGCGTTCCCTGCGTAGGAGATGAGTCGAACCGGGGGTTGTTTTTGCATCGGTTATACTAATTCATTGGTCAATAGTCATTGGGCGCCTGGTGTGATTAGGCTCCCGTGAAAGGATATGCACATGGGTAACGAAATCGCTGGAGACCTCATTGTTTCCGAAGACGTCATTGCCGACGTTGCCGGCCATGCCGCTCTTGAGTGCTATGGCGTTGTGGGCATGGCTGCCCCCAATGCGGTAGACGGCCTGGCGAAGATCCTTCCTCAGTCTCGCCTTCGCAGGGGCATTCTGGTCTCCACCAATGAAGAGGGAACCTGCGTAAGCCTCTATGTCATCCTCGAACACGGGGTGAATATCAATGCGGTCTCGACCAACCTTGTCGAGCAGGTCAGCTTTGCCCTCAAAGAGTTTGTGCCGAACCTGGCAGGCGTGAACGTGCATGTTCAGGGCATCAAGGTTCGTTAATTCCGCGCACAAGCATCTGCAGTCTTTTTAGGAGCAATCCCCACTATGAGCAATTACACATCTAACGACATCGTCAATGCGATTGCGGCTGCCGCGAAGGCATTGGGCGATCGTAAGGATGAGATCAATCGCCTTAACGTCTTCCCGGTTCCCGATGGAGACACGGGCACCAACATGTCCCTCACCTTGGCCATGGTGGTAGAGAATTTGGCTAACCTTCCCATCGGCGCTTCCGATGACGACCGTCGTCGCGCCGTTACCACGGGTGCCCTCATGGGCGCGCGCGGCAATTCTGGTGTTATCACATCCCAGATCATGCGCGGCCTGTGCGAGGGCATTGCCGGCCACGAGTCCTTCGACTTGGTTGCTGTAGACGATGCATTCAACCGCTCTGTCGAGGTTGCCTTCAATGCTGTTCGAAAGCCGGTGGAGGGCACCATCCTCACCGTTCTGCGAGACACCGCTCAGGCGGCTCATAAAGCCCGTAAGAAGAAGATGGACTTGGACGAGGGCCTGCAGTTTATCGTGGGCGAATCCTACGCTTCCGTGCAGCGTACCCCTGAATTCCTTCCCGTGTTGAAGGAGAACGGGGTGGTGGATGCCGGCGGTTTCGGCATCGCCATCTTCTTCGATGCGTTCGTTGCAGCCCTGACCGGCCGCGCCGAGACCATGGGTGATGAGCTGGCTTTCGCCCGCACTGCGGCCCCCAAGGTCGAGATCGAGCAGATCAACGACTGGGAAGGCTCCAAGTACAAGTACTGCAACGAGTTTTTGGTTAACTCCGAGACGCTGAACCCCGAAGAGGCTCTCGATTTCCTTTCCACCATGGGCGACTGCGAGCTGTGCGTGGGCAGCACCCCCAAGTTCAAGGTGCATGTGCATTCCAACACCCCCGACAAGGTCCTGGCTTACTTCCTGGAGCGCGGCGAAATCTTCGAGGTTTTCATCCATAACATGAAGCTGCAAAGCGAAGAGCGCACCGAGAAGCTTGAAGCAGAGCAGAAGAAGGAACGCAAGCAGATCGGCTTCGTTTCCGTTGCTGCCGGTTCGGGCAATGCTGCCATCCTGGAGAGCTTGGGCGTTGATTACGTTGTTTCCGGTGGTCAAACCATGAACCCCTCCACCAAGGAACTGCTCGATGCGGTTAACGCTGTGAACGCCGATTCCGTCATCATCCTGCCCAACAACAGCAACATCATCATGGCATCGCAGTCTTGCGCGGAGGTTTCCGAGAAGCCCTGCATGGTTGTTCCCACGAAGAGCGTGCCCGAGGCGTTCAGCGCCCTGTTCGCCTTCGATGAGGATGCATCTATTGAGGAGAACGTCGAAGCCATGACCGAGGCTCGCGAAGAGGTCAAGACGGGCGAGGTTACCACGGCCGTCAAAGACTCCAAGGACGTGCATGGCAACCCCATCCACAGCGGTGACGTTATCGGCATCGCCGATGGAGAGCTCGAGGTTGTCTCCAACTCCATCGAGGATGCCGTTATGCGCGTTCTCGAGGTGCTCGATGCCGAGGACGCCGACACGCTCACCATCCTTGCCGGCGAGGATTACCCCGATGGCGATCTTGAGGCCCTTTGCGCCCAGATCGAGGATCAGTACGAGGACTTGGAGATCGATTCGCATCGCGGCGAGCAGCCCTTGTATCCCATCATCCTTTCTGTTGAGTAAGATTCCAGCTGCTTACCTTGAGCGGTTCTGCTGAACATCCGTTGGCGGATCGGGGCTTAGGCCTCGACCGCCTTCGTGCTTCTTTGTCGCTTGATTCGCCTGTCTCCTCGGTGAAGCAGGTCAGCGCTTCACGCGCGCAGGCCCTTGCTTCTTCCATGGGCGTCTCCTCGGTACGCGATCTTCTTTCCTGCTACCCACGCCGCTACATCGACCTTTCCCAGGTATGCACCATCCAGCAGGCTGTCATCGGCTCCCAGTGCACGCTTGCGGTCAAGGTATACGAGGTAAAGCGCAAGAACCCCCGACCTCGCCTCTCCCTCGTTGAGGTTTCCCTTGTCGACGACACCGGCATCATTATCGCCACCTGCTTCAACCAGCCCTGGATGGCCGATCGGGTAAAGGCAGGCATGGATGTCACGGTTGCCGGTAAGGTCGAGTTCAACTATGGGTTCAAGAGGATGGTCAACCCTCTTATCGAGGCCCGTGAACCGGGCGATGAGGTTCAGGGCAAGGTGCTGCCCGTTCACCCTGCGTGCGCGAAGCTCTCGCGCAACATGGTTAGCCGCATGGTTTCCAATGCCGTATCGATGGTTCGTGGTTGCTACGACCCCTTGCCGCTTTCCCTGCGAAGGAAGTACCGTCTGTACTCTCGCTGGGAGTCGCTGCGGGCGGTGCACCAGCCCGATAGCATGGACGATGCGCAGCAGGCCCGGCGCCGCCTACGCTACGAAGAGCTGTTCTTCTTGGAGCTTGACCTTCTGCAGCGCGAGCAGGAACGTTCAGCGGGTGCAACCCCTTTTTCCCATACGGTCGAAGGTGCCGCTGTGGATGCATTGCGCGCGGCGCTGCCATTCCGGCTTACCGGGGATCAGAGCCAGGCGGTTCGTCAGATCCTTGACCGGATGGCGCAGCCTTCATCAATGAGCCATCTTCTCCTGGGCGATGTGGGAACGGGAAAGACCCTGGTTGCCTGCTTTGCGCTTGTCGCCGCGGCCCAAAGCGGCACACAGGCGATGCTCATGGGCCCTACCGAGGTGCTGGTTTCGCAGTATGGCAAAGCCTTGGGTGAATTGCTTGATTCGGTAGGGGTTGCCTGGGCTGTGCTGACCGGCTCAACACCCTCTGAGCAGCGTGACCTGATCCTTGATGGCTTTCGCTCTGGTTCGGTTCAGGTGCTGTTCGGCACCCACGCATTGCTAAGTGATGACGTGGTTGCCAAGCGTTGCTCTCTGGTATGCATAGACGAGCAGCAGCGCTTCGGCGTGGAACAGCGTCTGGCCCTTGCTGCCAAGGCGCCTGGTTGCGATGTCCTTTCCCTTACTGCCACTCCCATCCCTCGCTCCCTTGCGCTGGCTCTTTACGGTGGGCTTTCGCTTTCCTATCTGCATCAGGCTCCCTCGCAGCAGAGGGGGCGCACCACGAAGGTGTGCCATTTCTCGGAAGAGGGCATTGCCTACGATGCGCTTCGGCAGGCCATCGCCCGTGGCGAGCAAGCCTATGTTGTGTGCCCGCTTATCGGGCTGAAGCTCCCTGAGCCAGAGAAGGATGTGGCTGACGAGGCCTCCATGGAAAGCACGGTTGAGTATGCCACGGTGGAGTGGGGCATCGAGCACGATGATCTGGGCGATACCCTGGCAGCGGCCACAACCCATACGGAGATCCTGCAGGCGCAGGTTGTGCCGCAGGCGAAGGTTGCCCTGCTGCATGGCAAGATGCAGGCTGGGGAAAAAGAGTGGGTGATGAGGCGGTTCCGCGAGGGCTCGATCGATGTGCTAGTCTGCACGACCGTCATAGAAGTGGGCGTCGACGTTCCCAATGCCACGGTCATGATCGTGGAAGACGCCGATCGTTTCGGCTTGGCGCAGCTGCATCAACTGCGAGGAAGGGTTGGCCGCGGCTCCCATCCCGGTCAGGTGTTCCTTGTTTCCCGTTCCCGTGCGCCACAGGCAATGGAGCGTTTGCGGGCGATGGAAGCCACTGACGACGGCTTCGCGCTTTCAGAGCGCGACTTGTCAATGCGCCGCGAGGGCGATATCTTCGGAGACCGACAGCATGGATGCACTCCGCTGCGGTTGGTGAACGTTGTGCGTGACAAGGCGGTTATCGAAGCCGCCTACCATGATGCCCGCAACCTGTTCGATCCAGCCCAGTTCAGCGAAGGGGAACGGACGTTGGCTCTGCGCGAGCTGAACGTACTACGGAAGGCGAGGAAGCATTGAGGATCATCTCCGGCGAATTCAGGGGTAGGCCACTTAAATCCCTGAAGGGCGATTCCACCCGTCCTACCACCGACAGGGTGCGCGAGGCGCTTATGAGCTCGCTTACCAGCGCACGCGGAACCCTTGAGGGCGCGCGCGTGCTCGATGCCTTTGCCGGTTCCGGCGCGCTTGGCCTGGAAACCCTGAGCCGTGGCGCAGCGCATGCGACCTTCTGCGAGCAGGGCAGGGATGCTCAGCGCGTCATCGAGGCAAACATCGCATCGTTGCGGCTGCCGCGTACCCGCTATGCTCTGCGACGGGGCGACGCATTTGCCCTACCCCAGTTCGCAGCGGCACCCTATGACCTGGTGTTCCTGGACCCGCCTTATGCCTATGAGGCGGCCAAGGTGCTCGATCTGGTCTGCGGGTTGGACGAAGCGGGAAGGCTGGCGCCAGGCGCCTTGGTGTGCTACGAGTTCGCCAAAAAGGACAAGCAGCAGGTAGAGGATGCCCTCGATACGCTAGAATATTCCCTGGTCTCCGCAAAAGATTACGGGGCCACCTCGCTTATAACATTGAGGAAGGAAGAATAGATGAAACGAGCGGTTATACCGGGAACATTCGATCCCATTACCGCAGGGCACTTCGATGTTATCTCCCGTGCGGCGCAGATTTTCGATGAAGTGGTGGTCGCGGTTGCGAAGTCGGCCAAGAAGAGCCCCATCTTCAAGCTTGAAACGCGTGTACGCCTTGCAACCGAAGCGGTTGCCGACCTTCCCAACGTTCGGGTAATCAGCTTTGAGGGCCTGTTGGTGGATTGCGTGCATCAGCTAGATGCCCATGTCGTGGTGAAGGGCCTGCGCGCCATTACCGACTTCGAGTACGAGTTCCAGATGACGGCGCTCAACTACGAGCTCTCCAAGGATTTGGAGACTTTCTTCATCATGTCCCCGCCGAAGTTCATGTACCTCTCTTCCTCCATCATTCGTGAAATGGCATCGATGGGCGGCGATGTGAAGGGTTTCGTTCCCCCCTGCGTTGAGGTTGCCTTGCGCGAGTACTTCGCCGATGCGTACGCTGCCAAGAACTCGTAGTAGGTAAGGCTGAACGCCCCGAAAAGGGCGAGGTTGCCTTATGGCGGTCCGGAGACCTGTTGGGCAGTTTGGCGAGCTGGATGGCGATGAGGCTCTTCTTTTCGGCTGGGTGGCCTGAGCTGCAGCCACCCGGTATTTGCCTAGGCAACATGCAGGTTTTTCGCAAATCGTGGCTTTTTGCTACACTTGAAGCTCAATGAATTAAACTGCTTAGCTATGTTTATATTCTCATGCTCAAATCCGGGCATGATTCGGAAGGATGTATATGGACGAAACAGGGGTATTGAATCTTATCGAGGAGCTCACCATGCTCATCGAGGATTCTAAGACTGCATTCGGCAAGGGTGGCAACTTCAGAGCTGTAGACGCCCAGGCTGCCTTTGAGATCTTGGATGAGATCCGCGATACGTTCCCGAGCGAGTTCGCCCAGGCCCGTCAGGTTATCCGCGAGCGCCAGGCTCTGCTGGACGAAGCCGAAGCGCAGGCCAGCCGCCTTATCGAGGATGCGCGCAGCCAGGCCATCACCATCGCCAGCGAGCAGGAGATCGTCCGCATCTCCCAGCAACAGGCAGACACCATCTTGGCCGAAGCCCGCGAGCTTGAGCGTGAAACGCGCGCTGGCGCCGAAGACTTCGCCGATGAGGTGTTCAGCCATGTTGAACAGAGCTTGGATACCGCTTTGAACAGCGTGCGTCGTTGCCGCGATCGCCTTAACGCCAACTCCCTTAACTCCGGTCGCTAATGGAGCCATTGAACATCGAGGTTCCTGCTCAGCTCTTCGCTCCGGCGGAGAGCTTGTCTTTTTCCGGTGAGTACCGGCTTGCCCAGCTTGAGCAGGGTGTGGACACCTATACGTTCGGCAGTCCGCTAACGTGGGAAGTAACCGTCTCCAACACCGGTGGCGCATTGCTGGTTACCGGCATCGTCACCGGCGATGCGCAAACCAGCTGCGTTCGCTGTTTGGAGTCCGCGGATTATTCCCTGGAAGGGGAGGTTGAGGGATATTACCTGATCCCCGATTCGGACGTCCAACTCACCGACGAGGAAAAAGAGGAGTACGAACTCCTTGGCGAAGACCGGGTTATCGACCTTTCACCGCTTCTGGTGGCTGCCCTTTCGCTGGAGCTGCCGTATACGCCCCTATGCGACGATTCGTGCAAAGGCCTTTGCGCTGGATGCGGAGCCAACCTCAACACCGAGGAATGCGCGTGCGGCAAGCCGGCCGAAGGCGATGGTGAGGATGAGTTCCGCCCCAACCCCTTCTCGGTCCTCCGCAATATCAAATTCGATGAATAGTTCGCCGATATTGCCAACTCGCCCTTGATTCGGGCAGGATCCTTTGCTAGGATATTTTTTCGCGTAATCGCATACTTGAGATCTTCAGGTTTACCTGCAGTATAGAAGGAGATTAATCATGGCAGTGCCAAAGCGTAAGACCGGTCGTGCAGTTACCCACGCACGCAGGAGCGAAAACGACAAGATCGCTTCGCCTTCTCGTTCCGTTTGCCCGCAGTGCGGCGAGGCAAAGCTTCCTCATCGCGTATGCCCCAACTGCGGCTTCTATCGCGACCGCGAGGTTATCCAAACCGCTTAGTGTTTGCCATAATCGGGTAGTTTGATCCCCCGGATTTTCCGGGGGATTTTTATTGTGTAGGGATTTCTGCGGGTTAACCGCATTACCGAGGGAGGCTTCAGTGGGCAACCAAGTAATAATTGCAGTTGATGTGTTGGGTGGCGATTTCGGACCCAAGGTTGTGCTTCCGGGCATCGAACGTGCCCTTGGGGCCGATAGCGAGCTTCGCGTTGTCGCCTGCGGTCCTGCCGATGTTGTGGAGCCCTTTGCTGTCAAGCACGATCGAGTGGTGGCAAAGGTCACCACTGAAGAGATCACCATGGACGAGCATCCGGCCAATGCTGTGCGCAAGAAGAAGGACTCCAGCTTGGTGGTGGGCAATCGCCTGGTCAGGGAAGGCGCTGCCCAGGGGTTCTTTTCCGCTGGCTCGACCGGTGCCTGCCTTGCGGCGGCCACTCTGGTGGTGGGGCGGATCAAGGGCGTTTCCCGCCCGGCCCTGTGCACCATCATCCCCTCACCGGCGAAGCCCGTGGTGATGTGCGATGTGGGCGCCAATGCCGACTGCAAACCTGCCTATCTGGTTCAGTTTGCCCAGATGGCTTCCACCTATGCGGAAAAGGTGTTGGGCATGACCGATCCCAAGGTGGCCTTGTTGAACATCGGCAGCGAGGACACCAAAGGCTCGAAGATGGCGCAGGAGTCCTTCGCGCTGATGAAAGAGCAGGTTCCCTCCTTTATCGGCAATGCCGAAGGGTGCGACATCATGAACGGTGCCGCCGATGTGTACGTCACCGATGGCTTTACCGGCAATGTGTGCCTGAAAACCATCGAGGGGGTAAGCAAGCTCCTGTTCGGCGAGGTCAAGAAGATCATGATGTCCAGCATGCTCGCAAAGTTCGGTGCGCTTACCATGAAGTCTGGCCTGAAGGAGTTGAAAGAATCGACTTCTGCCGATACGTACGGAGGTGCGCCTATCCTTGGTGTTAAGGGTGCCTGCCTGGTGGGGCACGGCTCTTCCAGCGAAGAGGCAATCAAAAACGGCATCCTGATCGCCGCTCGCACGGTTCGTTTGGATGTTTCGGGAATAATCGAGCGCACTGTTAATCAGGCGGAACATCACGAGTAAAATCAGCTCTAATCAACGAATCATAGCTACTAGGAACCGCAGCACACGTGAACGAATTGCCAGAACACACCAAGCGCCTTGATAGAGCCGAGGAAATCCTTGGCCATAGGTTCAGCAATCGATCGCTGCTGCAAACCGCGCTCACCCATCCTTCTGCTGTTGAGGGCCATTCCATCCGTGATTCATACGAGCGCCTGGAATTCTTGGGCGACAGCATCTTGGGTGCCATTGTCTCGTATTGCGCATACCATGCTTATCCTGACTTGGACGAGGGGGGCCTTACCCGCATCAAGGTCTCTCTGGTTTCTGGTGCTTCGCTTTCGGAAGTGGGCAAGGACCTGGGTCTCTCCGATGTTATCTTCTTCGGCTCGTCTGAACGCGGCACGGGAAGGCGCGGCCTTCATTCTGCGCTGGAAAACGTCTACGAGTCGTTGGTGGCGGCCTTGTACCTCGATGGCGGCATCGAGTCTGCATCTGCTTTCGTGAAACGCACGCTTATCGTTCGCATGAGCGAGGATATGGCAAAAGAGCCCGAGAACCCGAAGAGCGTGCTCCAGGAGCGCCTGCAGGAAGACGGCATAACCCCCACCTACCGCTTGGTTGAAACCCAGGGTCCTCCGCACGATCGCACCTTCGTCACGCAGGTGTTCGTTGGCATGAGGTCGATCGCTCGTGGCGTGGGCCGCACCAAGAAGGAATCCGAAAGCCAGGCTGCAAAATCCGCGCTTGAGATCTTGGGCTCCCTGTTCGAGGGCAAAAGCCCCGAAGACAAGAAACGCAAGGCGGAAGCCAAGGCTGCCATCAAGGCTGCCAAGGCCGAGGAAAAAGCCCGCAAGCAGGCAGAGCAGAAGGCCCGCAAGCAGAAAAAGCAGCAGTAAAGGGGCTCAGGTGTACCTCAAGTCGTTGACCATGAAAGGCTTCAAGTCCTTTGCCGATCGTACGGTCATGAGATTCGAGCCGGGCATTGCAGCTGTGGTGGGTCCCAACGGCTCCGGCAAATCCAACATCTCCGATGCTGTTCTATGGGTTCTCGGCGAGCGCAATGCCAAGAACCTGCGTGGCCAGTCCATGGAGGACGTCATCTTCGCGGGCTCTTCTGCCCGCAAACCCGTATCCGTTGCCGAGGTTGAGCTTCTTCTCGACAATTCCGACGGCACTCTTCCGGTCGATTTTGCCGAGGTTTCCATTGGCAGACGCATGTACCGCAGCGGTGAAAGCGAATACCTCATCAACGGCAATGTGGTGCGTCGCATGGACGTGCTCGATATCCTGCACGACTCGGGCATGGGCACCGGCACCAATTCCATCATCTCCCAGGGCAAGCTCGATTCAGTGCTTTCCTCCCGGCCTGAAGACCGACGCGCCCTTATCGAAGAGGCTGCCGGCATCCTGAAGCACAAGGAACGTAAGGCGAAGAGCGAACGCAAGCTTTCCCGGATGGATGCTCATCTGGCTCGCGTGAACGACATCACCGCGGAAGTCGAGCGTCAGCTTAAGCCACTCGAACGCAAGGCGAAGAAGGCCCGTTTGCACGAGCAGCTTTCGACGGAGCTATCGGGCTTGCGGCTGAGCCTTGCCGTCGATGACCTCCGCGAGCTGCAGCGTCGTTGGGACGAAATCCTCGAAAACGAGAAAGCCCTCGATGAGCAGCAGTCTGTCCTTAAGGAGGAGCTGGCATCATCCGAAGCGGTGCTCGATGGCCTTCAGGGCGAATTGCATGAGCGCAGCTCAATGGAAAACGATTTGAACGGCAATTACCGTCGTGCGCAGGCCGCTTACGAGCGTTTGAGCTCAACCGTCATCCTGTTGCAGGAAAAACGCACGGGCTACCTTTCGGAAACAGAGCGCCTTTCGCGCTACGTTGAAGAGGGCAGGGTGCGCCGTAACGCAGCCCAAAAGGAACTGGCAGATGCCCGTCAGGCTGCCGGAGAGGCTTGCGCTAAGTCCGACCAGGCCGAAAAGCTTCGCGGTGATCTGGAGATCTCTTATACCCAGCGCGTGAACGAGCGAAACGATCTGCGCAAGCGGCTCGATACCCTAACCAGCGAGCAGCGGGCCTTAACCCATCGGCGCGATACCATCCAGGCCGCTCAGCAGGCCTTGAAGGAGAACCTCTCCGAGAAGCTTGCCCGTGCACAGGTTATCGATGCCCATGTCGCCGATTCCGCTGAGCGTCTTTCCGCTGCTCGCCGGAAGTCGTCCGGGCTTTCGGCATTGGCGGATTCGCTCGCGGCCGAATACGATGCTCTTTCTCAGCGCGATTCAGAGGCGCGTTCTTCATTGGGCCGGTTGGTCGTTTCCCGCGATGCCGCCCGCAAGCAGCTCGATGCCGCCCGTAAGGATCTTTCCCAGGCGGCGGCTGAGCGTGCTGCCCTTGAAGAGCTTGAGCGTGCCAGCGAGGCATCAAACGCCCTTCTGGCGCATTCCCTTTCCGTCATGGAATCCGTGGCGCCCGAATCTGCACTGCTCTCGCATGTGGTTTCTGCCCCCGAGGGCATCGATGCTTTGGTAGAAGCCCTGTTGGGCAACGACCTGCAGGCTGTTTTGGCTCCCAGCGAGACGCAGGCGGTTTCCTTTTTGCACGAATCGCTTTCCTCGGAAGCAGTCGGCATGGTTTCGGCGGTGTTCTCTCCTGCGGTGCCCAGGGAGGCGCAGGCTGCGCCCGGCACAAGGTTGCTGGAGCGTATAACCGTTGCCTCTGGCTTCGAGGCGCAGGCAGAGGCGCTGTTGGGCGATGTGGTGCTTACCGAGTCCCTTGACGAGTCGTTGCGGTTGACGCGCGAATGCGAAGGACGATCGCTCAGGTTTGCCTCGCCGGACGGTTGCGTGGTTGACACCTGCGGCAAGGTCTCTCTGTTCCGCATCTCCGATGCAGACAGGGAGAACGGTGCACTTGCGCGCCGCCGTGCGCTTGAGGCAGCCAAGGCCGCCGAAGCCTGCTGTGAACAGCGCTACGGTTCTGCCAAGGAGGAGGACGAGGCGGTAGAGGCTCGGTTGCGTGAAGCGCAAACGGAGTCCCTCAAACTATCGGAAGAGCTGGCAAGCGCAAAGGGGCGCAGTGAGTCTGCACGACGAGACGCTGTCTCTGCCGCCCAATCCGTCACCGAGCTTGAGCGGGAAAACGAGCGTTTGCTGAAAGAACAAGAGGAAAATCGTGCGTTCCTTGAAAAGGCCCAGCCTGATTCTGACCAGCTCGAAGGCGAGCTGACCCAGGTCCTTGCTCAGCTCGAGCTCAGCAAGGAGAGCGTTGCGGGCATCGAGCAGAAGATATCGCCCCTGAAGCGCGACATCGTCTCGCTTTCGGAAAAGGTTTCAGACGCCCGCCTCGAAGCGGCTCGCTTATCGGAGCGCAAGGCCTATGCGCAGCGTATGGTGGCTACCCGCGAGCAGGAGATCGCATCTTCCAGCAGGGAGGATGCCTCATCTTCGCGGCGTATCGCCATTGCGCGCGGTGCAGCCGACCGCGCTTCCGGCTTGCTCTCCACGCTCAGGTCGCTTTCCGATGCGGCATCGCTGCTCTCGGCTCGCCTGGAGCGCGAGTCGGCCAATGAACTTGAATCATCACGTGCCCTTCACGGCAAGATCGCCCAGGCAACCAAAGCTTCCCGCGAGGCGCGCGACCGTCTTGAGGCCCATTCTTCCCGCGTTGCCGATGTGCGTATAGAGAAGGGTCGTCTTGAAGTCCAGGTCGAATCTGGCATCAACGTCATTGTGCAGGATTGCGCAACCCCGCTCGAAACCGCGCTTGGGCTGCAACCGCTTGACAACCGTCTGCAGGCTGAAGAGCAGGCCGCTTCGCTTGAGCGACGCATCAAGGGCATGGGCGCGGTAAACCCTGATGCAGCCGAGGAATTCGAGCAGGTCAGCACGCGTTATGGCTATCTGAGCTCCCAATTGGCCGATATGCGCCAAGCGCGCAAATCGCTCGCCCGTATAGTGGAAGTGATCGATGAGCGTATGCGCGATGATTTCATTGCTACGTTCGAGCAGGTTAACGCAAATTTCTCAGAGATATTCTCAACCTTGTTCCCTGGAGGCCAAGCCCATCTTTCGCTACTTGATCCGGACGATCTGGAGAACACCGGTGTCGACGTGAACGCCCAACCGGTTGGCAAGCGCGTGAAGAAGATGTCGCTGCTTTCCGGTGGCGAGAAGTCGATGACCGCTATGGCCCTGCTCTTCGCGGTGTACCGTATCCGCCAAACGCCATTCTACATTTTGGATGAGGTGGAGGCGGCGCTCGACGACACGAACCTGCGTCGCCTTATCGCCTACATCAACGTGGTGCGCAACGAGACTCAGTTCATCATGATCACGCACCAGCGCCGCACCATGGAATCGGCTGACATATTGTATGGTGTATCGATGCAGGCAGACGGCATCACCAAGGTGCTGAGCCAGAAACTCGAAAAAGCTACCCGCAAGGAGGGTTAAATGGGATTCTTCGACAAGATCAACGAAGGCCTTCATCGCTCCCGCGACAAGTTCAAGGAGCAGATGAACATCCTGCTCGACCGAGGCCCGGATGTCGACGAGGAATTCTGGGAAGAGCTGGAAGAAACCCTGATCCTGGCAGACATCGGCGCATCCGCGGCTGACTCCATCATCGAGGAGCTGCGCGATCAAGCCAAGCGCAAGGCCCTGCCTGATGCCTTTGCCGTGTTCGACATGCTCACCGACCAGATGGCGTCCACCTTCACTCCGCCGGAAACCGATGTGTTCGAGGAAAGCCCTTCGCTGGTGATGTTCGTTGGCATCAACGGCTCCGGTAAAACCACCACGGCCGGCAAACTCGCCGCTGCCTATAAAGAAAAGGGGCGCAACGTGCTTCTTTGCGGGGCCGACACGTTCCGCGCGGCCGCCATCGAGCAGCTTCAGGTGTGGGCTCAGCGCAGCGGCGTTCAGATCGTCTCGCGCGACCGCGGCAGCGATCCGGCCAGCGTGTGCTTCGAGGCTATCGAGGTGGCTGAAAAGAACGGTTCCAACCTGGTTATCATCGACACGGCTGGGCGTTTGCACACCTCCGACGACCTTATGCGTGAGCTGCAGAAGGTGGTGAACGTGGTTCGCAAGCGCGCGAGCATCCCCGTGTACACGGTGCTGGTCATCGATGCCACCACCGGGCAAAACGGCTTGCAGCAGGCGCGGGAGTTCAACAAGGCGCTCGATCTCGATGGCGTTATCGTTACCAAGCTCGACGGCACTGCCAAGGGCGGCATCGCGCTTGCCGTTTCCCATGAGCTCGAGCTCCCCATCTACAAGATCGGCGTGGGCGAGGGCATAGACGACCTGCAGGATTTCGATGCGCACGACTTCGCACGCGCGCTGATTGGAGACATGGCCGATGTTCGATAACCTTTCCGAAAAGCTCCAGGGCATTTTCTCGGGCCTGCGCGGCAAGGGTCGCCTGACCGAGGAAGATATCGATGCGGCCATGCGTGAGATACGCATGGCGCTGCTGGAAGCCGATGTCAACTTCAAGGTAGTGAAGTCGTTCGTGAAGAGCACGAAAGAGCGGTGCCTTACCGCCGAGGTGCTCGACTCGCTCACTCCGGGCCAGAACGTCATCAAGATCGTGCTCGAAGAGCTCACTGAGCTGCTGGGCAAGGAAAGCGCCCCTTTGCAGCTCTCCAGCCGCATCCCCAACGTCATCATGCTCGTGGGCCTTCAGGGCTCGGGCAAGACTACGGCCGCTGCCAAGCTCGCCTACCTGCTGAAGCAGCAGAACCACAACCCGCTTCTGTGCGCATGCGACGTGTACCGCCCGGCAGCTGCCGACCAGCTGGAAACGCTCGGCAAAGAGATCGGTGTGCGCGTGTACCGCGGCGAGGGGAATGACCCGGTGGCAATCGCCAAGGAAGGCGTCCGTGATGCCATCGACTCGCTGCGCGATGTGGTCATAGTCGACACGGCGGGCCGATTGCACGTCGATGAGGACATGATGGCGGAAGCCGAGGCGATCAAGGCTGCTGTGGAGCCCGAGCAGATCTACATGGTGGTAGATGCCATGACCGGTCAGGACGCCGTGAACGTGGCGAAGGCTTTTTCCGATCGCGTCGATTTCGATGGCGTGATCATGTCCAAGATGGACGGTGATGCCCGCGGCGGCGGCGCTCTTTCCATCAAGCAGGTAACCGGCAAGCCCATCATGTTCATCTCCTCGGGAGAAAAACCCGATTCGCTGGAGCGCTTCCATCCCGACCGCATGGCTAAGCGCATCCTTGGCATGGGCGATGTCGTGAGCATCATCGAGTCCGCATCGAAGCTGCGTGCCGAAGAGGTTGAGCAGGAGGAAGCCGAGCGCATGGCGCGCGGCAACCTTACGCTGAACGACTTCCTTATGATGAAGCAGCAGGTAAGCAAGATGGGCGGCGTGCAGAAGCTCATCAGCGCGCTTCCTGGCGGCGACAAGGCCATGCGCGAAGGCCAGGTAAACGAGCATGCGCTCGACGAGATGGCGGTGATCATCGGTTCCATGACCAAGGCCGAGCGCGAGCATCCCGAAATCTTGAACGGCTCTCGCAAGGCGCGCGTCGCTGCAGGCGCCGGCGTGAAGGTGTTCCAGGTGAACCAGCTCCTGAAGCAGTTCACTGAGACCAAGAAGATGATGCGCTCCATCATGAATGCCCAAGAGGCCCAGCAAAACCGCAAGGGCAAAGGCAAGGGTAAGAAGGGGAAGAAGGCCAAGAAGGCCAAGCAGCGGATGGGCATCCCCGGTATGGGCGGTATGCGCCTGTCCGATGTGAAGAAGATGCAGGACATGATGAGCGGGCTTGATGATTCCGTGTTCAAGAGGTAATATCTATAACCGCTGTTTTGCGACCCGCTCGGCATTTACCATCGGGTCGCTCAAATGTTTAGAAGGAGAACAACTCGATGGCAGTCAAGATTCGTCTCGCCCGTCACGGCGCTAAAAAGGCACCTTATTACCGCATTGTCGTAGCAGACTCCCGCGCTCGTCGCGACGGTCGCTATATCGAGCAGGTTGGTTCCTACAACCCCTGCACCACCCCTGCAGCTGTGAAGATCGACCTCGCCAAGGTCGACGAGTGGGTTGCCAACGGCGCAAAGCCCACCGACACCGTTGCACGCCTCATCGAGGCAGAGCGTAAGAACGCCTAACCCATGGCGGATTCGCGCGAAGATATCTCAGGGCTCGTAGAGTCGCTGGTACTGCCTTTGGTCGACACTCCCGATGCTGTGTGCATCGAGACTACCGACACCGAAGACGGCGCGGTTCTTATCGAGATCCGTGTGGATGAAGCCGATGCCGGCAAGGTAATCGGGCGTCAGGGTCGCGTGATCAAAGCCATCCGTACGCTTTCCCGCGCCGCAGGTTCCCGTCACGGCTTCGATGTTGAAGTCGAGCTTGTTGACGAATAAGGCTTTTGCCGTCCATGGATCCTTGGGTCAATATCGCTAGCCTTTTGAAGGCTAAGAACAATGAAGGAGGACTTTCCGTCAAGCAGGCGGAAGGTCTTCCTTTTTTGCTGCAGCCAGGCATGGAGGTTACCTTCGTGCCTCCTGTGCTGCGAATGCCGCGTTGCGCCACGGTTGAGCAGGTGGTGGAAATAGGGCAGGGGAGGCATATCGTGTACTTCGATTCCGTCATCGATCGCACGCAGGCCGAAAAGCTTGAGGGCCATTATTGCCTTGTTCCCCGCGCGGTGCTTCCGGAAGGTTTCGACCAGCAGGTAGGCTCAGGGCTCTTTGGCTTTAACGTTGTCGACGAGCAAGCTGGACCGGTTGGCGTTGTGGTCGATGTGCTGGAAAACCCCGCCCATCCATTGCTGGAGGTTTGCCCCAGGGAGGAGGGCGCTCAGCAGGCCGAATCGGTGTTCATCCCCCTGGTCGAAGAGTTCATCGCAGGGGTGGATCCTAAGACCAACACGCTTACCATGAATCTGCCCGACGGCTTGCTGGAACTTTAGGAGCGTATCCCTTGAAGATAGAGACCTTATCGGTTTTTCCCCAGTGCTACGACTCCATAATGAACGAGTCGATGATGCGCATAGCCCAGGAAAAGGGCTTCCTCGACTTCACGGCCCACGATCTGCGTGACTGGACGCACGACAAGCACCGCACCACCGATGATGAGCCCTATGGCGGCGGTCAGGGCCTGGTCATGAAGTGCGAGCCCATCTTCGAGGCTACCGATCAGCTGTTCGCCGCGGCACCTAAGAAGCCCTATGTTGTCTTCCTCTCTCCTACCGGCGAGCGTTTCGACGATGCCATGACGCTGGAGCTTGCCAAGGAAGACCATCTGTTCTTCATCTGCGGCCACTACGAGGGCATCGATGAGCGTGCCTACACTTTGGCCGACAAGGTCATCTCTTTGGGCGATTACGTGCTTACCAGTGGCGAGCTTGCTTCCATGGTGGTAATCGATGCGGTGGTTCGCCGTATCGACGGAGTGCTGGGCGATGAGGGCAGCGCGGTCGATGAGAGCTTCTACGATGGTTTGCTGGAATATCCTCAGTACACACGTCCTGCCAGCTATCGAGGCATGGATGTGCCGGAGGTTCTCCTTTCGGGCCATCATGCGAGGATCACGCAATGGCGCAGGGAGCAAAGCCTTTTGCGTACCCAAAAATGGCGCCCTGACCTGCTAGACGATGCGAACCTTACCGAAAAGGATCGCAAGTTCCTTGCTTTGGAGCGGTGACAAACGCTTGACTGCATCTGTGGCGGGTAACCGCCATTTGCTTTATAGTGGGACTATTCGACCGAACTCGACAGCAACCCCTTGAAAGGGAAGGGAACCTCTTGCATTACGGATATCATGCGGGTACTGAATCTCCCAGTCTTATTCGCCGTTTCCTTCACTTCCTTATCTGCATAGCCGTCGTCCTGGTTGCCGCGTGGGGGATCAGGACGTATGTGTGCGAACCGTTCGAGGTTCCCTCTGCTTCCATGGAAACCACCATTATGACCGGCGATAGGCTCTTCGCTGAAAAGGTGAGCTACCGCTTCAGCTCTCCCGTTGCGGGCGATATCGTGGTCTTCTCCGACCCTCAGGTTCCTTCGCGCGTGCTGGTGAAGCGCGTAATCGCCACGGAAGGGCAAACCGTTGACCTGGTCGACGGGTCTGTCTACATCGACGGTGTCCAGCAGATCGAGTCATATGCCCAAGGTGATTCTTATCCACTGTCCCTTACTGCCGGCAACATTGATATCTCGTATCCCTACACGGTGCCTGCGGGCTATGTATGGGTTATGGGGGATAACCGGGAGAACTCATCCGACTCCCGTTACTTCGGCAGTATTCCCACCAATTCCATATTCGGCAAAGCGGTGTTCGAGTATTGGCCGCTGAGCCGTATCGGTACCCTCGAGTAACCACGGATCGTATAACGATTAAGGAGCATAGATGACTAACCACGAGGAAGGCATGGCAGCCTCCGATGCCTCCCAGGTCCTGACGTTCCAGGACATGATCCTGCGCTTGCAGCGCTACTGGGCAAACCTGGGCTGCGTGATTATGCAGCCCTACGACAACGAAGTGGGTGCGGGCACGTTCCATACGGCAACCACGCTTCGCAGCCTGGGCCCTGATGCCTGGAAGGCCGCCTACGTGCAACCCTGCCGCCGCCCTGCAGACGGCCGCTACGGCGAAAACCCCAACCGCCTGCAGCATTACTACCAGTTCCAGGTTCTTATGAAGCCTTCGCCCGACAACGTGCAGGAGCTCTACCTGGAATCGTTGCGCGCCATCGGCATCGAAGTGGAAAAGCACGATATCCGTTTCGTGGAAGATGACTGGGAAAGCCCGACGCTCGGCGCCTGGGGCCTTGGTTGGGAAGTTTGGCTCAACGGCATGGAGGTTACCCAGTTCACCTACTTCCAGCAGGTAGGCGGCTTCGAGTGCCGTCCCGTTCCCTCGGAAATCACCTATGGCCTTGAGCGTTTGGCTATGTACATCCAGGGTGTAGATTCCGTCTACGACCTGGTGTGGGCTCGCGGCGCAGACGGCACGGTGTTCACCTACGGTGACGTGTTCCTGGAAAACGAGCGCGAGTTCTCCGCCTACAACTTCGAGGTGGCCGATACCGACCTGCTGTTCGGCGAGTTCGACCGCTACGAGGCCGAATGCCAGCGCACCCTGGAAAAGGGCCTGCCGCTGCCGGCCTACGATTACGTGCTGAAGTGCTCCCATGCCTTCAACCTGCTTGATGCGCGCGGCGTCATCAGCGCCACCGAGCGTATGGGCTACATCCTGCGCGTGCGCACCATCGCCAAGGCCTGCTGCGCTGCGTATTTGGAGCATGTGGTTGGCATCGTGCCCGAGGGCGCAGACGAGAAGAAGGGGGAGTAGCAGATGGAACAGCGTACGCTCGCTTTCGAGATCGGCACCGAGGAGATTCCCGCGTTCGATCTTGCCAATGCCGTCAAGCAGCTTGAAAAGCTTGTCCCGGAACTGCTGGACAACGCCGCAATTCCCCATGGACAGGTGAACATCTACAGCTCTCCGCGTCGTCTTATCGTGATGGCCGAGGGCATTCCTGCCGCGACTGAGGAAAAGAACGAGGTGTTCAAGGGCCCTTCCGCCAAGATCGCATTCGATGGGGACGGCAATCCCACCAAGGCTGCGCAGGGCTTTGCCCGCGGCAAAGGCATCGATGCTTCCCAGCTGGTTGTTGAAGACGGTTACGTGTATGCGCGCACGTGCACCCCTTCCGTACAGGTGGTCACCCTTATCCCCTCTGTGCTGGATTCGATTGTCCGCGGCATCTCTTGGCCGCGCTCCCAGCGCTGGGGCTCCCAGAACGAGTATTTCACGCGCCCCATCCGCTGGTTTGTGGCGTTGTTCGGCACCGAAGTGGTGGATTTCCGCTTTGCCGGGCTTGATGCCGGCAGGCTCACGCGTGGTCATCGCTTCCTTGCCCCTGGCCCCTTCGAGATTGCCAGCGCCGATGAGTTGGTCGATGTGGTTCGCAAGGCCTACGTAGTCCCCTCCCAGGAGGAGCGTGAGGCAGTAATCCGCGAAGGCGTTGCCAAGGCAGAAGCCGAAACCGGCTATACAGCCGTTCTGCCGCAGAAAACCCTGGTAGAGGTTACCAATCTTGCTGAGTATCCCACGGTTCTGGTGGGCACTTTCGACAAGGAGTTCCTGCAGGTTCCCGAGGAAATCATCGTGGACGCCATGCTCATGCACCAGCGCTATTTCCCGCTCTACGACAAGGACGGCAAGCTCACCAACCGCTTTATCGTGGTGGGTAACGGCGATCCTGCCTGCTCCGATACCATCATCGATGGCAACGAGCGTGTGGTTCGCGCGCGTCTCTACGATGCGAAGTTCTTCTACGACGAGGACCTCAAGCAGCCCTTGGAAGCCTATGTGGCTCGTTTGGGCGAAGTGGTGTTCCAGGAAAAGCTGGGCACGGTTCTGGACAAGACGGTGCGTATCGAGTGCCTTGCCGATCACCTTGCCAAGGATTCGGGCATTTCCGGCCAAGATCTCTCCGATGTGGAGCGTGCTGCGCACCTGTGCAAGGCGGACCTGGTAACCAGCGCGGTAATCGAGTTCACCAGCGTACAGGGCGTTATGGGCAGCTACTACGCTGCGGCCAGCGGGGAAACCGAGCAGGTTGCCCAGGCCATTCAGCAGCATTATCGCCCGCGTTTTGCCGGTGATGAGGTTCCGGAAACGGCAGTCGGCAAGATCGTGGCCATTGCCGACAAGCTTGATACGGTGTGCGGTCTGTTCGCTGTCGGCCAAGGCCCTACCGGCTCCTCGGATCCGTTCGCCCTGCGCCGCAGCGCCATCGGCATTGTTGCCATGCTGCAGTGCGACGACGTCGACGTTCAGCTGGTGCCTGCCATCGAAGCCTCTCTTGATTCCTATGCCGATCAGGGTATCTCCTTCGATAGGGAAGAAGCCCTTTCGCAGGTTGTTGATTTCTTCGTCACCCGCACCAAGGTCATGTTGCGCGATGGCGGCAGCAGTCCAGACGCCATCGATGCGGTTTTGGCTGCAGGCATACGCGAGCCCGTAGAGCTTATCAGCCGCGTTCGCGCCCTTGAGGCCGCACGCAGCGAACAGCCCGAGGCATTCGAGGACCTGGCTACCGCTCATGCCCGCGCGAACAACCTGCGTGAAGGGGATCTGGGCGCCCAGGTGGACGAGTCCCTGCTTGCCCCAGTGGAAAAGCAGCTGCTGGAAGCGGTCTCATCGGCAGAGACTGCGGTCGCCCAAGCACTGTCTTCGAACGACTATGAGGGTGCATTGGCAAAGCTCGCGTCGCTTCGCAAGCCTATCGACGCGTTTTTCGCTGAGGTGATGGTCATGGACGAGGATACGGCACTCCGCCAGAACCGTCTGCGGCTGTTGAACCGTTTCGTTGGCGTTTTCGCCAACGTGGCCGACTTCTCGCTGCTTTCTAAGGCGAAGTAATCGTTGGAAAATGCGGCCCCGTTTGGGGCCGTTTCCTTTCTAAGGGGAGGTTAAGATGCAGAATTGGATGACCCAAGGCAAAGCCCATGATGGCTTTCCGGTGATACACGTCGTATCCGACTCGGTAGGCACTACCGCGCAAACCTTAGTGCGCGCTGCGGCCGCGAGCTTCGAGGTGTTCGATCCGGCTATCGAGATCCTGCCGCGCGTGGTTTCGCCTGAAAGCATGATCGAAGAGCTGAATGCCCACTATGACTTCCATGTAAGCCGCGGTTTCACTCCCTTTGTGGTGTTCTATACCTTGGTTGACGAGAAGATGCGAAATGCGATGGGCGAGTACATCGAGCGGCATCCCGATCAGATCCTCGGTGTCGACCTTATGGGCAATGCCCTGAACGCGCTTTCCCTTGCTACGGGCAAAAGCCCGCTTAACGAACCGGGTCGCCTGCATTCGGTGAATGAGTACTACTTCCGCCGCATCGAGGCCATGGAGTTCACTATTTCCCACGACGACGGGCGCAACCCGCAAGACCTTCCCGAGGCCGACATCGTCCTTATCGGCGTGTCCCGCTCATCGAAAACGCCGCTTTCCATCTACCTTTCGCAGATGGGTTACCGTGTGGCCAATGTGCCGCTCGACCCCCAAAGCGAGCCGCCTAAAGAGATTTACGAAGTTGATCCAACGCGCTTGTTCGGCTTGATCATCTCCCCAGAAATCCTTTCGGATATACGCAAGAGGCGTCTGGGAAATGCCAGCAATGTGGCTGCCTCATATGCAGATTTGGAGTGTGTGTACCAGGATTTGGAAAGCGCCAGAGCACTGATGAGGAAGCTCGGTTGCATCGTTGTTCGCACTGATAACAGGGCTATCGAAGAAACAGCGCAAGAGATTTTACGATATTATGAGAACGCTCACCCACAGGTCTTTGCGCCGCGGGATTGAGAGAGAAACGTTTAGTCTAAGGAGAAGATGGTGACGGACCAACTTAAGCGCGTCTACGCATTCGGCAAGGACGCAAACGGCAAGAACGTTACGGAGGGCAACACCAACATGAAGCCCATCCTCGGCGGCAAGGGCGCGAACCTCGCCGAGATGGCCAACATCGGCCTGCCGGTGCCTCCGGGATTCACGATTTCCTGCCAGACGTGTATGGAGTACGCAAACTCTGACAACACGTGGCCTGAGGGCGTTCTTGACACTATCCAGGAATACCGACTCGACCTTGAGCAGCGCATCGGCAAGAAGATCGGCGATGCGGAGGATCCGCTGCTGGTCTCCGTTCGCTCCGGTGCCCCCATGTCCATGCCGGGCATGATGGACACCGTTTTGAACCTCGGTTTGAACGATCAGTCCATCAACGGCCTTATCAAGCAGACGGAAAACCCCCGCTTCGCATGGGACTCCTATCGTCGCTTCATCCAGATGTTCTCCAATGTTGTTATGGGACTCGACGGCGATCTGTTCGAGAATGCCATCAACATAATGAAGCGCAGTCGCGGCGTCGAGTCCGATACGGACCTTACCGCAGAAGACCTGCAGGAGCTCGTGGCTGAGTTCAAGAAGATCTTCACTGAGAACGTCAGCGCCGAGGAGTATCCTTCCCTCGTCGTAGACGGCCAGGTCCAGTTCCCGCAGAGCCCCGACACTCAGCTGCAGCTGGCAATCGAGGCCGTGTTCGGCAGCTGGAACAACCCCCGCGCAATCCTGTACCGCAAGCAGAACAAGATCTCCGATGATCTGGGCACGGCAGTGAACGTGCAGTCCATGATCTTCGGCAACAAGGGCAACACTTCCGCCACCGGCGTTGCGTTCACCCGCAATCCCGCAAACGGTGAAAAGGAATTCTACGGCGACTATCTGGTAAACGCCCAGGGCGAAGACGTTGTTGCAGGTATCCGCAACACCAGCCCCATTGCCGAGCTCAAGAACACGCCTGGTCTTGAAGAAGCCGGTCGTGAGCTCGAAGAGGTGTTCACCATCCTGGAAAACCATTTCCGCGATATGTGCGACATCGAGTTCACCATCGAGCAGGGCAAGCTGTGGATGCTGCAGACCCGTGTGGGCAAGCGCACTGCTGCCGCCGCACTCCATATTGCCATCGAGATGGAGCAGGAAGGCCTCATCACCAAGGAAGAGGCTGTCCAGCGCGTAGACCCCGAGCAGCTCGACCAGCTGCTTCACCCGCAGTTCGATGCCAAGGCTGACTACGATGTTGTCGCCAAGGGCCTGAACGCATCCCCCGGCGCTGCCGTGGGCGAAGCCGTGTTCTCCGCCGAGGATGCCGTCGCTGCAGCCAAGGAAGGTCGCAAGACCGTTCTGGTTCGCTGGGAAACCACTCCCGACGACCTTGCCGGCATGATCGCTGCCGAAGGCGTGCTCACCTCCCATGGTGGCAAGACTTCCCATGCAGCCGTTATCGCCCGTGGCATGGGTGCACCGTGTGTCTGCGGCGTAGATGCACTGAAGATCGATGCCGAAGCAAAGCAGGCGGCTATCACCGGCACCGATATCGTTATCAAGGAAGGCGACATGATCTCGCTGGACGGTACCACCGGTATCGTTGTGCTGGGCGCAGTCGAGCTGGTTCAGCCCGAGCTCGCCGGCGACCTTGACACCATCCTTGAATGGGCAGACGAGTTCCGCACCATGGGTGTTCGCGCCAACGCCGACAACCCCGAGGATGCTCAGCTTGCCCGCGACTTCGGCGCACAGGGCATCGGCCTTTGCCGTACCGAGCATATGTTCCTGGGCGAGCGCAAGCAGATCATCCAGACCTTCATCCTGAACGACGACGAGTCCATCCGCGAGAAGGCCTGCGCCGATCTGTTCAAGGCTCAGACGGGCGACTTCTTGGGCATGTTCCGTGCTATGGACGGCCTGCCGGTTATCGTTCGCCTGCTTGATCCGCCGCTGCATGAGTTCCTGGAGTCCGCACGTGCCCTCGATGTAGAGATCGCGCGCCTCGAGGCTACCGGCGGCGACGCTGCGGTTATCGAGAAGAAGCGCGCCCTTATGGAGCAGATCGACTCCTTCGCAGAGGCCAACCCCATGCTGGGCCTGCGTGGTTGCCGCCTGGCAATCAAGTACCCCATCTTGGCAGAGATGCAGGTTCGCGCCATCGCAACCGCTGCTGCCGAGCTTAAGAAGGAAGGCCTGAACCCGCAGCCCGAGATCATGATCCCGCTGGTCTCCGTTGTTCCCGAGCTGGCAAAGCTGCGCCAGCAGGCAGAAGGCGTTATCGCCGAGGTTGCCAGCGAGCAGGGCGTGGAGCTGGACATCAAGATCGGCACCATGATCGAGCTTCCGCGTGCAGCCGTTACCGCCGACGAGATTGCCACCAAGGCAGACTTCTTCAGCTTCGGTACCAACGACCTTACCCAGACCACGTTCGGCTTCTCCCGCGACGACGTAGAGGCAGAGTTCATCTCCCAGTACCTTGCTGAGCGCATCCTGCCCTACAACCCCTTCGCTACGGTAGACCCCGGCGTTGCCAAGCTTGTTAAGATGGGCGTTGAGCTGGGTCATCAGGGCAACCCCGACATCGTTTGCGGTGTCTGCGGCGAGCATGGCGGCGACCCGGATTCCATCAAGACCTTCTACGGCATCGGCCTTGATTACGTAAGCTGCTCCCCGTACCGTGTGCCCCTGGCACGCCTTGCAGCAGCTCATGCTGCTTTGGCAAACAAGTAAGCTAAGCGTTTTCGCTTCGTTTCTTTCCGGGAAGGGCCCTTCGGGGCCCTTCCTTTTTTCTGGAGTTAGATATTTCAGATCATTATTGTTGGCGGAATACGATGAGCGGTATATCTCTTTGGTAAGCTGAGTGCGTGGATCGAAGGAGGCATCATGGGCAGCAAGAAGCGTTCAGCTTGGTCGAAGCAGAAAGCAGAATTCTCTGCGAGCCTTGATCCTTTCGCCTCGTTGGACGGGGCTTTCGCCCGTGAGGGCGCACGCCGCGACAAGATGGAAGCCGAAAAGGACGCCGCTCGGAAGCACAAGGCATGTGGTTCGAAGAACCGCTACGCATCGCGTGCCGAGGCCGAGGAAAACCTTGCTTGGTGCGAGGAAAATGGCCGCACCGGCCTTTCTATCTATCGTTGCCCCTACTGCGATGGCTGGCATCTTACCTCGCATCCTTGGGATGAATAGTCGACGGGTGGCTTCCGTAAGGTCCAATTTCTTGGTTCTTATGAGCGATGTGCTCGATACTGCAGGTGGTACAGATATCGGTACAAAGGTGACTTAGCAGAGCGTCTTGCAAGGTTCTATGGGATCATATCGTGCTTCTGAAAAAATGGCACTTCATGTGCGGGAATGTATTATAGGGTCCAATAGCGTATTTCAGTGTGACATCAGGTCCTTTTAGCTGCCAGCTAATGAATCCCGTTCCTGGTTCCTATATCTTTTCCCTCAACAGTAATGGCGTCATCTGCGGTTATGCGATGGCTCTTTGAGGGAAGGAATAGTATGAGCAACGACAATCAGGCATCACAGCAGCCCGACGCGAATTCAGCTGGCCCAGCCGTTCCAGCGAAGAAACCCATATATAAGCGTGTCTGGTTCTGGATCATTGTAGTAGTGATCGTTTGCGCTGCAGCGGGTGCTGGAGCCGCTCCAGGAGGCTCGCAGATCTCTTCATCAGGTTCCGCTTCCAGCTCGACACAAGCTGCCTCCAGCGAGTCACAGGCATTGCCCGAATCGAGCACGGCTTCTTCGGAGACCAAGGCCGCTGATGTACCGACTGAGTATAGATCTGCATTGAAGAAAGCCGACACGTACGCCAACGCAATGCACCTGTCCAAACAAGGACTTTATGACCAGCTCACAAGCGAGTACGGTGAAAAGTTCTCTGTTGAAGCAGCTCAGTATGCTATCGATAACGTGAAAGCCGACTGGAACGCCAATGCCCTTGCGAAGGCAAAAACCTATCAGGATCAGATGAGCATGTCTCCTTCGGCCATCCATGACCAGCTCACTAGTGAATACGGCGAGAAGTTCACTGAGGAAGAAGCTGATTACGCAATCGCCAACCTGTAGCACCCTTTTTCGGCGCTCCCTCCGTCAACGACTCTATTGGCATTAGAATGATCTCGGATGCGAAATGGTGACGAAGGAGGAAGCGCCGCATGGAGGAGCCTTTGACCGAGGAGCTGCTCAGCGAGCTTCTTTCTTCGCCTTCTATCGACAGCTTTGTCGGCAATACCGCAGTTGGCGAACGTTCCCTTTCCGAGTATCTTCAGCAGCTCCTTAACGAGAAGGGGCTGAAGCAGTCGGCAGTCGTTCGGGATGCTGGGCTGAACAACACCTTCGGCTATCAGATCTTTAAGGGAACGCGCAAGGCTTCGCGTAACAAGGTTCTTCAGATCGCCTTCGCCATGGGGCTGGACCTGCGGGAAACCGATCGTCTTCTTCAGGCAGCTGGTGCCAATGGGCTCTACTGCAAGAACAGGCGAGATGCCATCATCATCTTCTCCGTCAAACATGGCTACTCGTTGCAGAGAACGGAAGAAGAGCTGTACCGCTTCGGGGAAGAGACCATCTGCTCATGAGCAAGACGCGTTTCTATGAGTCCAGAGGGCATGATCTTGCGGTCAGCGACCCTGCCTGTTCCGAAGAACGGCGGGGTCGCTTTTGTGCGCAGAATGCTTGTTCTGTCGATGGGCCATCGCCTTATGGCCACCGCAGCGGGGGACTCACAGGCACCGAAGATGAGCTTGCCGCGTTCCTTGCGGCCATCGAGCATGACGATGAAATCCAGGTGCTTCAAACCCTGAAGCAAACCGAGTTCGAGGTTACGGAAAAGGTTGTTTGTTCCGCCGGCAAGGGGGCTTCCGGGGGTCCGCTTGTCCGCAAGAAGCTGCATTTGGGAACAGGCCTTGGCTCTGCGTATCCCACTATCTTCGACGCGTGGGGAAGCGGCCGAGCGTTTCGGTATCTGCCGCGCATCTACGACTGCTACGAGCTGAAGGACGAGCTGGTCGTATTGATGGAATACGTGCAGGGCGAAACCATGAAAGATGCCGTGCGCAGGTGCGGCGCATCGCCGGAGCTTGCCGAAAGAGTGTTTCCCTTGGTGTGCCGTGCGGTATGCGAGCTGCACGAATCCTTCAGCCCGCCCATCATCCATCGCGACTTGAAGCCCTCGAATGTCATACTTTCCTGGGATAGGGTTACCCTGATAGATTTCGGGATTGCCCGCGTGTACAACGAGGGCTCCGATTCGGACACCGTGCGTTTTGGCACCCGCGAATATGCACCGCCCGAGCAATTCGGGTTCGGGCAGACCGATGTGCGCAGCGATGTGTATTCGCTTGGCATGCTGCTTTTCTATCTGCTTACCGAGCGTGCGGCGAAGGCCGAGGATCGAAAGCGGGGTTTTGCTTGCCCTTCGGTTCCGCCTGAGTTCTCTGAGGTTATTTCGGTTGCCTGCGCTTTCGACCCTGCCGCACGCTACGTGAGCGCATCTGCGCTCGAGCGGGCATTTCTGCAGGCGGCCAAAGTGTACCGAACCCGCTTAGGCGGCAACTCCTCTATTGGCAGCGGGATACTCGTTGTTATGCCTGGTACGGATAGTCCGCAGGTTGCGACCCAATCTCCCGCTTCGTGCTGTGGCGGTGCTGCAAATGCGGAGGTTGACGGCGCAGCTGAAGGGGAGGTGGACTCTACCGCCAAGTTTGCTGCTCCTGTTGACGAAGCGGCCCCTACCGCCGTCTCGGTTGCCAGTCAGCCTCGCAAGGGCTTGAGTGGCCGCATCTTCGCTGCCGCAAACCGCGTTCCTATCGATGTAGGTTTAGCCTGGGATGTTGTCTTGGGCTTGCTATGGGTGCTGGTTGTTGCGTCCTGCCTTGCCTGCTGCTTTTTCCCGCAGGAAAACGTTCCTGAGTACGGTTATCCATTGTGGGTTCGGATGGTGGAGTACCTGCTTTTCCTAGGTGGTTCCGTTACCTGCATCTGCTACGAACTTGCCGACCGGCGGCTGCTGCGCCGAAAGTTCCCCAGCTTGTGCCGTTGGCCGCTCTGGGCCGAATTCCTGGTTGTGGCTTTCGGCATCCCGCTGGTCCTGGCGATAATAATGTCGCTTTGCGTCCAGCTCGGCGTCGTATGATGCTTTGCCTGCGGGGCTTGGAGGCTAACCGTTCTTCTCTGTACATGCGGTATGCCCGGACTCAGCCCTGCGCCGCAGCGCCCAAATTGTGCGGACGCGGGCTCTGTCCAGGTCTACGCCTTTTTTGGGACGTGCCAGGCCGCATCGCCTCCACTGCGCCGCATTCACCGCACCATAAGGTGCTTTTTCAAAATGTGCGAATTTCCTCTTTACAGGGCGGTGGGGAATGGTATTCTACTAAAGCTGTTTCAAGAGAAGCATCTGCTTCCACCCAGATCGGCGCTTTCGGTTGCTGATGGGTCATGTGAATACCGTTCTTGCTTGCAAGAGGTTTTGTGTGGCCTGCAATCTGAGTGATCGCAGGTTTTTCTTTTTTCAGCGCAGAATGGTTCGTGCATGGTAGCACCAAACACAGGAAGAAGGAGGTGGGCACCATAGCAGCTCAAGAACCAAGGCTCAATGACGCAATCAGGGTCAAAGAATGCCGCCTGATCGCCTATGATGGGTCGCAGTTGGGGATCTATCCCATCGAGCAAGCCCAGCGCATCGCCGATGACCAGGGCTATGACTTGGTTGAGATCGCGCCTCAGGCCAAGCCGCCGGTATGTCGCATCATGGACTACGGTAAGTTCAAGTACGATCAGGCTATCAAGGCCAAGCAGGCTCGAAAGAACCAGAGCAAGGTTGAAACCAAGGAAATGAAGTTCCGCCCGAAGATCGATGTGGGCGACTACACCACCAAGAAGAAGCACGTGCTTCGCTTCTTGGAGGCAGGTTCCAAGGTCAAGATCACCATCATGTTCCGTGGTCGTGAGATGTCTCATCCCGAACAGGGCCTGAGCATCCTGGAACGTCTGGCCGATGATCTTAAGGATGTAGCGGTTATCGAAAACCAGCCTAAGATGGAAGGCCGCAACATGCATATGCTCATCGCCCCGTTGCCCGCGGCGGTGAAGAAAAAGAAGGAAGAACAAGGGAAGGACAAATAATGCCCAAGATGAAGACTCATTCCGGCACCGCAAAGCGCTTCCGCGTTACCGGCTCCGGTAAGATCATGCGCTCCAAGGCTTACAAGTCTCACATTCTGACCAAGAAGAGCCAGAAGCGTAAGCGTAATTTCCGTCACGAAACTGAGGTTGCTGCAGCCGACAAGAAGGTAATCGCACGCAATCTTGGTCTTCGATAGTAAAGGGAGGAATTCAGTATGCCTCGTGTAAAGCGCGCAGTATCCGCTCATAAGAAGCGCCGTACCGTTCTCAACCGTGCAAAGGGTTATTACGGTGCAAAGTCCCGCTCCTATCGCGCTGCGAAGGAACAGGTTCAGCATTCGCTCCAGTACCAGTACCGCGATCGTCGTGCAAAGAAGCGAGAGATCCGCCGTCTCTGGATCACCCGCATCAACGCTGCAGCTCGCATCAACGGCCTTTCCTACTCCGTGTTCATGAACGGCCTGAAGAAGGCTGGCGTCGAGCTGGACCGCAAGGTTCTCTCCGATATGGCCATCAACGACCCCGAGGCATTTGCTTCCCTGGTCGAGGTTGCCAAGAAGGCTCTGTAGTCTTCAGCTTCCAAGCTTTTGAAGCCCGCTCCCCGGAGCGGGTTTTTTTGCTGTTCTGGGGGTTCGTTGGGTGGCTAGCAGCATGTGTGAGTCGTTGTGAGCGGCATGCTTTTCCGGGTAGCGGGGCTTTTGCAACGGCTAGCGTCTGGAATCCTTTTGGCTTCTGATGGCAGGGCGGCTAGCGCCAAGGGTCTTCCTCGAATTCGGCGGCTTTCAGGGTTCCGTCGTGGTAGTCGGAGTACGGGTCGTATAGATCGTCGTCCTCGTTGGCTGCCCGGATCGGGCTGCTTGACGATGCCCCACAGGGTGAGGTGGTGGCTTTATGGGCATCCGAAGATGTTGTGGGGCGGTTGGTGTGCGGTTTGCTCGCTTTCGGCTGTTCTTCGATCGTTGGTGCTCTGTGGTTCCCGCGTGCAGCGGCTTTGCTTGGCAGGGGAGTGAAGGTGGGGCGCAGGGTATAGCGCTTTTCGCTGGTTTCGTTATCGTCGTTAATCACGGATAGAGCCCCTTTCGTAGACGATCCGGCCCTTTTCGCGGTAGAACCGCGCAGCGCTCAAGGGCGCCAGAACAGTTTACCTAAGATTATGGCAAGCCATGTAATGGCGGCCGCACTGCTTCCAAAGAAAGGAACCCCATGAAGATAGAGAATTTGAAGGACAACGGCGAAGAGGTTCGTCTGCGTATCTCCGCCTCCGCCGCGGAAATGGGCAAGGCATTCACCGACGGCCTGGATTCGTTTGTGCTGCAGTACCAGCTGGAAAATCAGGAAGGCGAAACCTCGCAGCAGAAGATCGTGAACGCCCTGGGCGAAGAGGACGCTCAACACGCCATCTACACTGCCATCATCAATTACCTTGTTCCGTTTGCGCTGGAAAAGCACGGTTGCCTGCCCATTTCTACCTACGGCATCGAATCGGACGAAACGCCCGAACCCGACAAGATGTTCTCGTTCGATATGACGGTGCTGGTGAAGCCTGAGTTCGAGCTTTCCACCTACGAGCCCGTCACGGTTTCCATCCAACCCAAGCCCCGCGTGAACGAGGCTGACATCGACGAGCAGGTTTCCATGCTGGTTCGCCAATTCTCCGCCGCCAAGCAGGGCGTTGGCGCCGACGACCCAGCGCTTGAGGTTCCCGAGATCAGCGATGAATGGGTTGCCGAGAACCTGAAGCCCATGAACATCTCTACCGTCGAAGAGCTGCGCAACACCTTCCGTGCCACTTCCGAAGAGGAGCTTGCCAGCCGTTACGAGCAGGCGAAGATGGCGGCTGCCATGGAAGAGTACGCCAAGCGTTTCACGGGCGAGGTGTCCGACAAGATGATCGAGATAATGACGCAGGAGCTGTTCGAGACCTTCCTTTCCCAGCTTGCGTCGGAGGGCATTCAGCTCGAGGCTTTCTACGCCCAGCAGAACCTTACCGAAGAAGAGGTGCGCAAGAACCTTTCCGCCCAAGCGGGCAATCAGCTGCTTCAGGGCTTCATTCTTGATGCGATCTTCCGTCATGAGGGGCTGAAGCTCGAGCCTGCCGATATGATCGTTGCCATGAAGAACATCGCTCCTGGCCGTGAGGAAGAAGCGCTTGAGGCCATGCAGAAGTCGGGCCGCGGTCCGCTTCTGAAGGAAGGCGCTGCCAGGATGAAGGCAGCTGGCTGGATCCTTGCCAACGCCAACTTCGTGGAGAAGGCCGAGTAGGTGCAACTGCCTGCGTTCGCCGTATTCGATCGGCGTTCTGAGCTTGATCCTACCCAGTGGGATTTACGTACTTTTTCGAGGGGCTTTCGGCCCCTCGACTCATTGCAAGATACTGCTTGCTCGCAATTTTGCCGGTGGGATCGGAAGGTTCTCAATGCGGCACAACCCCGATTTAGCGTTCCGGGGTGATCCAATTGTTTGGGAACAGGATGTTCAGGTCTACCTGAGTGCTCACCCCGGAAACCGTGCCGGTGTGTGAATACTGCCACATGATAAGGTCGTGGAACGTGCTGGTGGGGTGCTTGCAGTCGTATTCGGCATACCAAATCGAGCACTCGAGCTGGCTTACGCTCAGGCGGCTTAGGTCGTACTGGTTGCCGTAGATCATGGGAGTATAGCCAGCGTTTCTCACGGTGCTGCAGAACGTTTGCGCGTTCTTTGTCAGTTGCTCGCTGGAAAGTCCGTTGGCGCGCGCTTCGGCACCGGTGACGTTTTCCTGGTCGTACACCACGGGATATCGCACGCCGCAGCCGTTTATCAGGCTCAGAACATATTCGGCTTCTTCTTTGGCCTCCTGCTCGTTCACTGCTTGGGAGTAGAAGTACACACCGAAAGGCAGCCCAGCTTGGGTTGCGCCTGTTACGTTTTGGAAGAACCTCGAATCGGTGTACAGGCCGCCTTCGGTTTGCCCGCGGCGGCCGCAGCGTAGCATGGCGAAGTCCACGCCGTCGCTTTTCACCGCGTACCAGTCGATGTCGCCTTGGAGATCCGACACATCTATGCCGGTGGCAGAGACGGCATCGCCGTCTTCGTAGTACACCATGCGGCCGTTCTCGTTCTCTAGGTTCTCCCAGTTGTAGCCGGGGGAAGAGGAGCAGCTGCTCCCGCCGATCGCTATGCCTATCAAAAGGGCTACCGTGACGGCTATGACTGCTATGGGCGCGCTGGGGAAGCCATGCCCTGCTTGTTGCTGGCTTCCTTTGGGTTGATGTTTACCGCGATTATCCATGTGGCCAATGGTAACAAGGTTGATTCGCTGAAAGGACGCAGATGGGATATTTCCGCTATTAGCTATTGATTCACTCAATGCAAAGCTATTGGTTCGGTAATCCTCAATGGCTGCTACCCGCGTTTCGACTGGGAACCAGCGTTAACCTTAAGGCAAAGGAAAAGCTATAACCTGGCGCCGTGCGTGTGGGGCAGGCTTTCGGGTGTGTCTTTCCGGCGTATTCTTTTGATTGGATTAGGGAAGGGAACCAGCTATGAATGATTTCACGTTCTATTCGCCAACCGAGTTCGTGTTTGGGAAGGGTGTGACCGATGGAGTCGGCTCCAACCTTGCGGATAGGGGCTTCAAGAGCGCCCTTGTTGTTTACGGAAAGGGTTCGGTGGTAAGGAGCGGAACGCTCGATCGGGTGAAGAACTCACTTGCGGCTGCCGGCCTGCGTGTGTGCGAGCTGGGCGGTGTGCGCCCGAACCCTGAGGTTTCCAGCGTTCGCGAAGGCGTTTCCATTGCGCGCAAGCAGGGCGTAGACGTTATCGTCGCCGTTGGCGGCGGCAGCGTCATCGACTGTGCCAAGGCTGTCGGCGTTGCCTACGACTACGATGGCGACCCATGGGACTTCTCATGCAAGAAGGCGCCTATCACCCATACCGTGCCCGTTGCCTGCGTGCTCACCATTCCGGCTGCAGGTTCCGAGGCTTCGAATTCGTGCGTTATCAGCAACGACGAGCTTGGTTTGAAGAGCGGCATGGGATCTGACATCATCCGTCCTATTGCGGCCTTCATGGATCCGGAGCTTACCTTCACGCTGCCTCCGTACCAAACCGCCGCCGGCGTTACTGACATGATGGCGCACATCATGGAGCGTTACTTCAGCGGTGCAGGCCCGGTTCCCGTTACCGACAACATTGCCACAGGGCTCTTGCGCGCTATTATGGCTTCCGCTCGAACGGTGATGCAGTCTCCTGCCGATTACGATGCTCGTGCGAACATTATGTGGGCGGGCACGCTGGCGCACAACGGCATCGCAGGCATCGGCCGCAAGCATGGGGCGCGAGTTGGCGACTGGGCAAGCCACGGCCTGGAGCATGAGCTCTCCGCTTTCGATGTCTCCATCACGCATGGTGCGGGTTTGGCGGTTATCATGCCGGCGTGGATGCGCTATGTCTATTCCAATGATGTTGCCCGGTTCGCGGAATTCGCCTACGCCGTGTTCGGGATCGAGCCGGAGGATGCCTCCGACCAGGCGATGGACAAGGCGGCGCGAGACGGCATAGAGGCCCTGCAAGATTTCTTCGCCTCGTTGGGCATGCCGCGCACCTTGGGCGACTTCGGGATAAAGGAGGCCGATATCGAGAGATTCATCCCTGGGTTGCGCCAAAACAAGGGCGAGGTGTTCGGCTGCTTCAAGCCGATAAACCTTGACGATGCGCGCTCAATCTACCGAAGCGCCCTTTAACGGACAGTCCATGTCCCTTGAAGCGCCCTGTGGTTATACGCTGCAGGGTGCTTTTCGTTATGGAGCCATGGTGCCGTTAATGAGCAGGTAACCGGGCATACGGTAGAATTAACGCGCTCAATCAATGCCAATTCTCTAGTTCATGGGGGTTTCTATATGTGCGGAATCGTCGGCTTCACAGGCTCTGTCCAGGCAAAGCAGGTGCTGCTGGAGGGCTTGAAGCGTTTGGAGTATCGCGGTTACGACTCGGCGGGCATCGCAGTGAACGATGGCGATGCCATCAATATCGTGAAGCGCCTTGGCAAAGTTTCCGAGTTGGTGGACGCCGTGCAGCCCGACATGTGCCTGGGTACGTGCGGCATCGGCCATACCCGTTGGGCTACCCACGGCGCTCCCTCCGAGCGCAATGCCCACCCCCATACCGGTTGTTCCGACGGCATCGCCGTGGTGCATAACGGCATCATCGAGAACTTTGCCGAGCTCCGCTCCGAGCTTGAAGGCAAGGGGCACGTGTTCAGCTCCGATACCGACACCGAGGTTGCCGCACACCTTATCGAGGAAGCCTACGAGGGTAATCTGCTTGAAGCGGTCCGTGCTGCGGCTGATCGTTTGGTGGGTGCATACGGCCTTGCAGCCATTTGCGTTGATACTCCCGATGAAATCGTGGTTACCCGCAAGGATTCCCCTATCGTACTGGGTACCGGCTCGGAGGGCAGCTACGTTGCCTCCGATATCATCGCCCTTATCGATGCCACACGTGATGTGGTGATCCTTGACGATGGCCAGTTCGCGGTTATGAGCCCTAGCCATATCGATTACTTCGATGCCCAAGGCAGGGCAATCCAGCCTGAGGTTACCCATGTGGATTGGGACATCGATGTGGCGGAAAAGGGCGGTTACCCTGATTTTATGCTGAAGGAGATCCATGAGCAGCCGCGCGTGGTGCGCGATACGCTCGCCGGCCGAATGTCCGGCCATGAGATCTCTATCGACGAGCTTACCCTTACGCGCCAGGAACTGAATTTCATTGACCGCGTGTACCTGATCGGCTGCGGCACCTCGTTCCATGCTGGCCTTATCGCCAAGAACCTCATCGAGGGCTGGGCACGCATCCCCACCGAGGTTGAGGTTGCCAGCGAGTTCCGCTACCGCAATCCCATCATCACGCCCACCACGTTGGTGGTGGCCGTTTCCCAGTCGGGCGAGACGGCCGATACCCTTGCCGCTATCCGCGATGCGCGTATCAAGGGTGCCAAGGTCTTCGGCATCACCAACGTTATCGGCTCGCCTGTGGCGCGAGAGTCTGATGGCGTGATCTACACAAAGGCCAACAAGGAGATCGCGGTTGCCTCCACGAAGTCGTTCATCGGCCAGGTGGTAAGCCTCACGCTTCTGGCTCTGCTGCTCGGCCGTGCCAAGGGCAAGCTCACGCTGAACCAGGTTCGCATGCTGTTCAGCGAGTTGGCCGATACTGCCGACCAAATCGAGGAGATCCTTCACGATACTTCGGCTATCGATGAGGCCGCCCACTTCTTCGATGGACGCCAGTCCACGCTCTACATCGGTCGCGGGCTGGGCGAAGCGACTTGCTACGAAGGGGCTTTGAAGCTCAAGGAAATAAGCTACATCCATGCTGAGGCCTATGCCGCGGGTGAGATGAAGCATGGCCCCATCGCCTTGCTCGATGACGGGTTCCCGATTGTTGCCGTGGCGACGCAGAGCGCTACCTACGATAAGACGGTTTCCAACCTCGAGGAGTCGAAGAGCCGCGGTGCCAAGATCATTGCCATCGCAACCGAAGGCGATGAGGCTATCAAGAAGGTTGCCGACCACGTTATCTACATCCCTAAGGTCCGAGATGCGTTCATGCCCATCACGGCCAGCGTGCCTCTGCAGCTCCTCGCGCGAGCAGTTGCGGTTTCCCGCGGGTGCGATGTCGACCAGCCGCGCAACCTTGCCAAGTCGGTAACCGTCGAGTAGGTGCCATGGCTGCATCTGCTGAAAACCTGGGCAACTCTGCTTCGGCGCAAAAGGCCTTGGGCTCCGTTGCCGAAAGCGCTCAGGTACAGGGCATCCTCCCCGAAAGCGTTTCCATGGGCGTTGACATTGTGGAGATAGGGCGGATCCGTGCCATCATGAAGCGCTCGCCTGCATTCGTGGAGCGCTCGTTTTCGTGCGAAGAGCGTGCGTATTGCGACTCCACTGCGCAACCTGAGTACCATTACGCCACGCGCTTCGCGGCGAAGGAGGCGGTCCTGAAAGCGCTGGGCACGGGGTTTTCCCGGGGTATCAAGGCTGCCGATGTGGAAGTGGTGCTTGGTTCGAAGGGCAAGCCCCATGTTCGCTTGAAGGGAAGGGCGGCAGCGGCTGCCAGGGAACTTGGCATCGAGGAGATCCCTCTTTCGCTTTCCTACACGCATACCGAGGCGGTTGCGTGTGCCCTGGCTCTTACGGCCGATGATCGCGAAAAAGCCGAGCCTAAGAAAGCGAACCCCGCCCATGACCTCAACCGCCGCTTCAAAGAGGTCCGCTCGCTTTTGGACGAGATTCCCGCTACCCAGAAAGAGGGCTCTTGAGAATGCCTGATCTTGCAGAATTCGCACCGATGGTTCCCGTTCCGGCCGCTGATGCGCACAAGTACTCCCGCGGCAAGGCCGTGGTGGTTGCCGGTTCGCCGGCTTACCCCGGGGCTGCCATGATGTGCTCGGTTTCAACGCAGCTTGCTGGCGCTGGTTACACCCAGGTGTTCACCAGCCGGCGCAACGTGAAGCTATTGCAGCAGTATCGACCTTCGTTGGTCGTCTCTTCCTTTTCCGATATCGATCCGGTTTCCGTCGTTCCCGCGCAGTATCCCGGTGCCTTCGTCATCGGAGCCGGGTTCGATGTGGCAGATACCGATGCCGAAACAGCCCTGCGGCGTATCCTTAAGCGCGGCAACGCTGCTGCGTTGGTAGACGGAGGCGCCCTCTCGCTCATTGCGGTTCCGAAAATGCGCAAGTTGCTGCTTCGGCGCCAGAGGCAGGGCATAGCTACGGTCCTTACCCCTCATTGGGGGGAAGCCCAGCGGCTTGCCGCCCCGTACTCGATAGACCTATCCCGGTTCTCCCAAACAGAGGCCGCCCGTTCCCTTTCGGTGTGCTACGGCAGCATCGTTGTTCTGAAAGGGCAAGATACGGTTATCGCCTCTCCTGATAGCGCATTCACGATCGATTTTGGAACCGCTGCCCTTGCCAAGGCCGGAACCGGTGATGTCCTTGCTGGCACCATCGGGGGCTTCCTTGCCCAGGGTAAGCCTGCGTTCGATGCTGCACGTTTGGGCGTTGCCGTACATGCTGTTGCGGGGATAATCGCCAGCGAGCGGAGGGGGATCGTCAGCGTTGCTGCCGAGGACGTTCTTGAAGCCATCCCCGAGGCCATCCAACGCATTCAGCGCGCGTAGCAAAAACTACCGTAGCCCACCAAAGGGCATTGCTTGCTGCTGCAGCTGTTCATGAGTTTATGAGAGGACTGTTCTTTCGTGTCTACCGAATCTTCGAATCAATCTGTTGAAGAATCGTTGGCCGAGCGCGTTGTTCGTTTGCGCCGTGAGATCGAGTACCACACCCATCGGTACTACGTTCTGGACGACCCGCAGATATCCGATGCGGCTTTCGACTCGTTGATGCGCGAGCTGCGTGACATCGAGCATCTGCATCCTTCCTTGTTTGACCCGTCTTCGCCTAGCCAGCGCGTTGGCGGCGCTGTGGGCAATCAGTTCGCGCCGGTTGTCCATGAAGAGCGCCTGTATTCCCTTGATAATGCCATGGATTTCGGCGAGCTCGATGCGTGGATGGACCGCACGGAGTCTGCCTTGGGCAAGTTCGCCCCCTTGGTTTGCGAGTTGAAGATCGACGGTTCCTCGCTTGCGCTTACCTACCAGAATGGCCGATTGGTTAAGGCGGCCACACGAGGTGACGGTACCACCGGCGAAGACGTGACGGTCAATGTGCGCACGGTTCATGACATCCCCCTGCGTCTGATGGACGAAGGCAGGGCGGATATCGATGAGCGCATCGAGTCTATCGAGGTCCGCGGCGAGATCTATATGTCGAAGGCCAGTTTCGAGGCGCTGAACGAGCGGGAAAGAGCACAGGGCAACAAGACTTTCGCAAACCCACGCAATGCGGCCGCTGGGTCCTTGCGTCAGAAGGATCCTAGCATCACTGCGCAGCGTGAGCTCTCAACCTTCATTTACGCCATTGCCCGTGACAGCGCCATCAAGGCTTCGGGGCAGTGGGAGCTGCTGCAATGGCTTCGCAGCTGCGGTTTTCACGTGAATCCAGATGTCAAGTTGTGCAAAACCCGTGATGAGGTGCACAGTTTCTGCGAGGAGTGCCTGGAGAAACGCGCTGACCTTCCTTATGAGATCGACGGTGTGGTGGTGAAGGTGGACTCGTTCGCCTTGCAGCATGAGCTTGGCTATACCGCCCGCGCGCCTCGTTGGGCCATTGCCTACAAGTTCCCGCCCGAGGAGAAGACCACCGTCCTTCGCGGTATCACCGTCCAGGTGGGGCGCACCGGGGCTTGCACGCCGGTCGCAGAATTGGATCCGGTGCTGGTTGCCGGATCGACCGTCGCGCGAGCCACGCTGCACAACGAAGACGAGGTGCAGCGCAAGGACGTGCGGGTCGGCGACACCGTTATCGTGCGCAAGGCCGGTGATGTGATCCCCGAGGTGCTGGGCCCCATTCTCTCGCTCCGCCCTGAAGGATCGAAGCCTTGGGTCATGCCGAAGGTTTGCCCAAGCTGCGGATCGCCCATCGTGCGCGAGGAAGGCGAGGCAGCCTATCGCTGTGTGTCGATCGACTGTCCTGCTCAGGCGCACGAGAGGCTTATCCATTGGGCAAGCCGCGGCGCGCTGGATATCGAGGGCATGGGCGAGGAGATAACCGCTCGATTGATCGATTCAGGGCAGCTTACCGATGTTGCTGATTTCTATGATCTTACGGAAAGCCAGCTTGCCCACCTGTATGTGGGGCGCACCAACAAAGAAGGCGAGGCAATAGAGCTCGGTACCGTAGTCGCTTCCAAGCTGATTGCTGCCATTGAGGCAAGCAAGCAGCGCTCGCTTGCCCGAGTGCTGTTCGGGCTGGGCATCCGCCATGTGGGCAAGACCATGGCCGAGGGCATTGCCCGGGCTTATCCCTCGATGAAGCTGCTGTCCCAGGCCAAGGAAGAGGACCTGGCCGCCATCGATGGAGTAGGGTCGGTCATAGCTCGCAGCATCTGCGATTTCTTCAATACCGAAGACAACCGGAAAGTTATCGAGCGTCTTGCAGCCGCCGGCGTGACGATGGAGGAAGAGGCCCAGGGCCAGACCAAGCCCCAGACGCTCGCCGGGATGACCTTCGTTCTCACCGGCAGCCTGGTTGAGTCGGGCATGACGCGCACCGAAGCAGGGGACCGCCTGAAGGAATACGGCGCCAAGGTTTCGGGCAGCGTCTCGAAGAAGACCAGCTATGTGATCTGCGGCGAGGCTGCCGGCTCGAAACGGACTAAGGCAGAAAGCCTGGGTGTGCCCATTCTTTCTGAGCAGGACTTCCTGAAGCTGATTGAAACCGGGTTGGTTCCCACAGACGATGAGCGCAGTTCGGCCATGGGTCTTTTTGGTGAACCCCAGGGATCTGCGGGTGAAGATGCCGCAGGCGCTTCTGGCAACCCTGCACCTTCCTCGGGCAACGGTGAGTAGCCGTGGCTAAGGTTCGTTTGGATGATTTGCTCATCGAGTTGGGTTATTTCCCGGATAAGGATACGGCTTTGCGCGCCGTCATCGCGCACGAGGTGCGCGTCGACGATGTGTATGTTTCCAGCGCGGCGCTGAAGGTCCGCCCCGATGCCGACATCTTCGTTAAGAACACCAGGCGATTCGTTTCGCGCGGCGGCCACAAGCTCCAAGGGGCGCTGGACTATTTCGGGGTGTGCGTCGATGGTCTGCGCTGCATCGATGTTGGCTCCTCTACGGGTGGTTTCTCCGATTGCCTGCTCCAGGCGGGTGCGGCAAGCGTTGCCTGCGTGGATGTGAATTACGGGCAGCTGGCATGGAGTCTGCGGCAAGACCACCGTGTCACGGTTTTCGAGCGCACGAACATACGTACCGCCGACCCGGTTTCCCTGGGCGCGCCATTCGATATGGTGGTATGCGATTTGAGCTTCATTGGCTTGGCGCAGTTGGTGGGCGTGTTCGCGAGCTTGTGCCGGGCGGGCAGTGTTTTCCTGGGCCTTATCAAGCCGCAATTCGAGAGCCAGCATGAGGAAACCGACCATGGCATTGTCCGTGACGCATCTGTTCGGCAGCGTGTAGTGGGTGAGGTTGAAGAAGCGCTTGGCCATGCTGGATTCTGCGTGAACGGCGTGGTGGAGTCTTCCATCAAGGGAGCCGAGGGCAACGTGGAATACCTGGTGTACGCTACCTTCGAAGGCGGCCCGCAGTGAGGGAGGTTCGCGTCACGGCATCGGAGAAGTTGCTGGCCTACATGGAGCGCAAGGGGTACCACTGCATAGCGGTTGAGCCCATCAGCCCTAAAGGCTGCTGCGCCGACATGACCGAGCTGCATTCCCGATTTGTCCGCGACAAGGATACCCCTAAGCTCAAGGCGCAGAACTGCGGTGTGTTCGAAGCACCCTTCGGCGAGCTGCTGATTCTGGACAGAGGCTTGGAGATCGATGACGAGGTTGATTTCGACTTGCGGTCGTTTTTGGGGATAAAGGACATTGCGGTAAAGGGAATCCGCCCGTTTTCGCTGTGACTGCTTTTGTGCGGGTGTTCGTTTCCATTGCGTAAGCGCTTGCGTTGCGCGCATCGTCTAGTGCGGGCAGTGCTAGAATTTTAAAGTCTGTTGAAACCGTACGAAAGGGATTGTTTCACATGCAGATCACTCCGGAGGAAATCGCTGAAACGCTGGCGATGGTCAGCAAGCAGCACTTGGATATCCGCACGATCACACTTGGCCTGAACCTGCGCGGCTGCACCCACGAGGACATAAACGTCATGGCGCAAAGGGTGTATGACCGCATGACCACTGCCGCGGAAAAGCTGGTTCCCACGGCCGAGCAGCTAGAACGTGAGTACGGCATCCCGATCGTGAACAAGCGCATCTCGGTTACCCCTATCGCGGAGATCTGTGCTGCGACTCAGGCAACCGACCTTTCCCCCATAGCCATTGCCATGGACAAGGCTGGCAAGGAAGTCGGCGTTGACTTCGTAGGTGGTTTTTCCGCATTGGTTCACAAGGGTGCATCCCGCGCCGATGAGAACCTTATGAACTCAATTCCCGAAGCTCTGGCTGCCACCGATAATGTGTGCGCCTCGGTGAACGTGGGCTCCACCCGTGCGGGCATCAACATGGATGCCGCTTTCAAGATGGCCCAGATGGTGAAGAAGTCCGCTGAGCTCACCGCTGATCGCGACTGCATCGGTGCCGGGAAGCTCGTTGTGTTCTGCAACGCCGTAGAGGACAATCCCTTCATGGCTGGCGCCTTCCATGGTTCCGGCGAGGCCGATGCCGTAGTGAACGTAGGCGTTTCCGGCCCGGGCGTGGTGAACAACGTGCTGCGCAACATGCCCAAGGACGCCGATATGACCTCTATCGCCGAGGCCATCAAGGCAACCGCTTTCAAGATCACGCGCGCCGGTGAGCTCATGAGCCGCGAGGCCAGCCGCCGCCTTGGCGTGCAGAAGGGCATCCTTGACCTCTCTCTTGCTCCCACCCCCGCAGAAGGCGATTCCGTTGCCGAGATCTTGGAGGCTATCGGCGTTGGCCAGTGCGGAGGCCCTGGTACCACGGCGGCTCTTGCCATGCTCAACGACGCAGTGAAGAAGGGTGGCGTTATGGCCAGCTCCAGCGTCGGCGGCCTGTCCGGCGCCTTCATTCCTGTATCTGAAGACGCTGGAATGATCCGCGCAGCCGAATCAGGCGCCCTGTGCTTGCAGAAGCTGGAAGCCATGACCTGCGTGTGCTCCGTTGGCTTGGACATGATCGCCATTCCGGGCGATACCAGCGTCGAAGCCATTTTCGGCATAATCGCCGATGAGTGCGCGATCGGCATGATCAACAACAAGACCACCGCAGTTCGACTTATTCCCGCCATCGGCAAGGGTGTGGGCGACAAGCTCGACTTCGGCGGCCTGCTGGGCTACGCGCCCGTCATGCCGGTTAACCAGTTTGCAGGCAGCGTTTTCGCTCACCGTGGCGGCCGCATGCCCGCACCGTTGAACTCTCTTAAGAATTAGTCCGCGAACACGCGAACTGCTTCGTCGAGCCCCGACAACGTCTTTGTCGGGGCTCTTTGCTGTTTTCGCGTGGGGTGGGGGATATTCGATCGGCTTGATCTTTCGATGCCGCCGAGGGGTTTCTTGCTGTAGTGGTCGGCAAACCGAATCCATCGCAACCGTTCTTACCTTGCCGCATTTGCAGTTCCTTCTGCAGCTGGTATCCAGGGAAGGGATTCCCTGTAGAGGTTTCTTCTGCTTCGCCGATGGGCTTTTGATGGTCGTTCCTTGCTTGCGCAGGTATGCCTTGCTACTATGTTTTTGCACACTGTGTTCATTAATGATCGTTTTGTCGAACTGAGCCCGTTTCGCCAGATGGTCAGGGGGGAAGAGGTTTTCGGTGGCAGATGCCGCTTTGGAGAAGCAGCAAGGCGAAGCCGTGCCCTGCTCTGCGGAGGACCGTCGCATCACGCGTTCCAAGCGCGCCTTGCGTCAAGCGCTCATTTCCCTTATCGAGGAAAAGGGCTTCGATGCCATTACAGTGAACGACCTATGCTCTGCGGCCGACCTGAACCGCGGCACGTTCTATAACCACTTCCACGATAAAGACCATCTGCTGGCCACCTTCGAAGACGAGGTGATGGCCGACCTGCTTCACATCCAGTCGCAGATGGATTCGCTGAGCGTCAAGGACGTGTTGGCTACCTGTGTGATGAAGAGGCCTTTGCCGTTCCTGGTTGAGCTGTTCGACTACCTGCGCAAACAGGGAAGCTTCCTGCATGCCGTCCTAGGCCCTGGTGGTGATGCGGCTTTCGGCCAGCGTCTGCGCGATTCTGTGTGCACCCATTTGATACAAAGCGTTTTGCACGAAAAGTATCGGGAAAGCCCCGACTCGTTCGTTGAGTACTACCTTGCCTTCTATGCCTCTGCGTATTTAGGCGTTATTAACCATTGGATTGAAACCGGGATGAAGGAAACCTCTGAGGAAATGGCGCTTATCGCCATGCGCCTTCTGTTCATCAAGCCCGGCGAGCCCATTCGAATGTGAGGAGATTCGAGATGACAACCTCCGCTGATAACTGCGCCCTGCACTTGGGCATCGACGTCGGTTCCACCACGGTGAAAGTGGCGGTGCTCGATGCCGACGATCAGATCATCTACTCGGTATATCGCCGCCATCACGCCGATGTTCGCGCTACGGTGCTCGAGGTGCTGAAAGAGGCATCCGCGCAGTTCCCCGATAAGGAAGTCACGGTCGCCATCACCGGTTCCGGCGGCTTGCTGCTTTCGCAGTGGCTGGGGCTGGAGTTCGTCCAAGAGGTTATCGCCTCGAAGACGGCGGTAGAGACGTTCATCCCGAAGACCGATGTTGCCATCGAGCTCGGCGGCGAGGATGCCAAGATCATCTACTTCGACAACGGCATCGAGCAGCGCATGAACGGCACGTGCGCGGGCGGCACGGGCGCGTTCATCGACCAGATGGCGGCTTTGCTCGACACCGACGCAACTGGCCTGAACGAACTTGCGCAGCACCATACCGTCCTGTATCCCATCGCCAGCCGCTGCGGCGTGTTCGCCAAGACGGACGTGCAGCCCCTTTTGAACGAGGGTGCGAAGAAGGAAGACATCGCTGCTTCCATCTTCCAGTCGGTGGTAACGCAGACCATTTCCGGCTTGGCGTGCGGCCGCCCCATCCGCGGCTACGTGGCTTTCCTAGGTGGCCCCTTGCAGTACCTGCCCGAGCTTCGCAAGCGCTTCTACGAAACCCTCGAGCTCGACGACGAGCACATCATCGTCCCCGACAACGCCCACCTGTTCGTTGCCAGCGGTTGCGCCTTGGCGGGCTCCGGCGCGAAGGCGGAGCTGCTTTCCAGCGTTGTTGAGCGCTTGGAGAACCTGGGCGATGTGCAGGGCAGCGAAGTTGTTCGCCTGCCCCCGCTGTTCAAAGACGAGGCCGACTACGCTGAATTCAAGGGCCGCCACGACAGCGAGAAAGTACGCCGCGCCGACCTTGCTAAGTATGAAGGCACGGCCTACCTGGGCATAGATGCCGGTTCCACCACCTTCAAGAGCGCGTTGATCTCCGAAGATGGAGCTCTTCTGTGGAGCAGCTATGTGAACAACAAGGGCGACGTGCTCGGTTGCGCAAAGCGCGCGGTGGCCGAGCTGTACCAAACGCTTCCAACCGATGATCAGGGCAACCCGAGGGTCACCATCGGCCATGCGACGGTAACCGGCTACGGCGAGGCCTTGCTGCTCGAGGCGCTTCGCGTCGACTCCGGCGAGATCGAAACCGTTGCGCACTTGCGCGGCTCGCAGGAGATGCTCCCCGGCGTCGAGTTCATCTTGGACATCGGCGGTCAGGACATGAAGTGCCTGCGTGTGAAAGACGGCGTAATCGACCATATCATGCTGAACGAGGCGTGCTCTTCTGGCTGCGGCAGCTTCATCGAGAGCTTCGCAAGCGGCCTGAACCTGGATGTTTCCGAGTTCGCGCAAAGCGCCATTAAGGCGGAGCATCCCGTTGACTTGGGCAGCCGTTGCACGGTGTTCATGAACAGCCGCGTGAAGCAGGCGCAGAAGGAAGGCGCCACGGTGGGCGACATCGCCGCCGGGCTTGCTCTTTCGGTTATCAAGAACGCCTTGTTCAAGGTCATCAAGATCCGCGACCCGCGTGAGGTGGGCAAGAAGGTCATCGTCCAGGGCGGCACGTTCTTGAACGATGCGGTTCTGCGCGCGTTCGAGCAGCTTGCCGAAACCAACGCCGTACGCCCCGACATCGCCGGCAACATGGGTGCCTTCGGTGCTGCGCTCCTTGCCCGCGATCGCGCTCATCTGGCTGAAGCTCAAACCGGCCAGCGCGCTCACACCAGCATGCTGGGCCTGCAGGCGCTCAACGCCTTGGAGCCCACCCATCGCAACGTTCGCTGTAAGGCGTGCTCCAACCACTGCCTGCTCACCATCAACGACTTCGGCGTAGACGAGGCCACCGGCAAGCATCGCCGCTTCATCACCGGCAACCGCTGCGAGAAGGGCGCGGGGCTGGCGCAGGAAGCTGCCAAGGTACCGAACCTATTCGACTACAAAACCCAGCGGATGTTCGACTGCTACAAGCCGCTTTCCAAGGAAGAAGCCACGCGTGCCACGGTGGGCATCCCTCGTGCATTGAACATGTACGAGAACTACCCGTTCTGGTTCACCTTCTTCACGAAGCTTGGCTTCCGTGTGGAGCTTTCCGACCCGTCTACCAAGAAAACCTATGAGGCTGGCATTGAATCCATGCCCTCGGAAAGCGTTTGCTACCCAGCCAAGCTCTCGCATGGTCATATCATGAACCTGCTGGAAAAGGACATCGACTTCATTTGGATGCCCTGCGCCAAATACGAGCGCATGGAAGACGAAACCGCAGGCAACCACTTCAATTGCCCTATCGTTATGAGCTATTCGGAAGCCCTGAAGCTCAACGTTGATGCGCTTAATGAAACCGATATCCAGTTCTTGAACCCCTTCGTTCCGTACCACATGAAGGACAAATTGAAGGAACGCCTGTACGTCGAGCTGGTAGAAAAGCACCCTGAGCTGATGGGCGAAGGCGTTGCTCCTACTCAGGCGGAAGTCGACGCTGCCGTTGATGCTGCGTGGGCTGAAGACGAGCAGGTGCACGAGGACATCCATAGCAAGGGCATGGAAACCTTGAAATGGATCGAAGAGCATGGGGTGCATGGCATTGTGCTTGCTGGCCGCCCGTACCATGGCGACCCGGAGATAAACCACGCTATCCCCGAGTTGCTTACCAGCTTCGGCTTGGCTGTGTTCACCGAAGATTCCGTGGCACACTTGGGACAGGTAGAGCGCCCGCTGCGCGCCGTTGACCAGTGGATGTACCATACGCGTCTTTACCGTGCTGCGAAGGTGGTAACCCAGCGCGATGATTTGGATATGATCCAGCTGAACAGCTTCGGCTGTGGCCTGGACGCCATCACCACCGACCAGGTGCAGGAGATCCTGGAAGGCTCGGGCAAGATCTACACGGTGCTGAAGATCGACGAGGTGTCCAACCTGGGTGCTGCCCGTATCCGCGTACGCAGCCTGCTTGCCGCCTTGAAGGATCAGGCCGACGAGCGTGCCGAGCAGTCCTCGGTTGCCGGAGGCTGCCCCGCTTGCGGAATCGACGCGGACAGGCTCGAAGCAGATGTGGCAGCCCGTGAAGCTGCCATCGAAGGTAAAACCGGCAAGCGCGAGGCTGAGGCCGGGGCCGCGGTTGCCGCCGAGCTGGCGCACTCCCAGGGCTGGCCTGCTGCTGGTTCGCATGCCCGCGATGCCGAGAGCACGGCCTTCGAGAAGGTGCAGTTCACCAAGGAAATGAAGGAGGCGGGCTACACTATCCTTTGCCCGCAGATGGCGCCAATCCACTTCGACTTGCTTGTTCCCATCTTCCGCGCCAACGGTTACAACCTTGAGTTGCTGCCCGCTGTGGACCATGGTGCGGTGGATGCTGGCTTGAAATACGTGAACAACGATATTTGCTACCCGTCCATCCTGGTTACCGGCCAGATCATGGAAGCAGTGACTTCGGGGCGTTACGACACCGACAAGCTTGCCGTCATTATTACCCAGACAGGCGGCGGTTGCCGTGCAACTAACTATATCTCGCTGATTCGCAAGGCATTGAAGGCGGCTGGGCTGCCGCATATCCCGGTGATCTCCCTTGCCTTCAAGAAGCTCGATGAGTCCAATCCGGGCTTCAAGGTAACTGCGACCATGCTCTACAACGCTATTTTCGCGCTTGAGTACGGTGACCTCCTGATGCAGTGCCTGTACCGCACGCGCCCCTACGAAATCGAGCCTGGCTCGGCGCAGCGCCTGTTCGACTACTGGATGGCCAAATGCAAAGCCCAGGTGCAGGAAGGCGAGAAGTTCGGTCGTTACAAGAAAACTGTTCGTGCTATCGTCGAGGACTTCGACAACTTGCCGCTGCAGGGTGAGGGCACTAAGCCTCGCGTTGGCGTGGTTGGGGAGATCTTGGTTAAGTTCCACCCCACGGCGAACAATCAGGTCGTCGATGTCATCGAAGCAGAAGGCTGTGAAGCGGTTGTTCCTGGCCTTATCGAGTTCTTCCTGTTCGGAATAGCTGGCTCCATCTTCCAGCAGGAAGGTGTTGGCAAATCGAAGAAGGGCGCTGCCGGTGCGAAGGCGGCGCTGAAGATGATCGCAAAGCTCCGCAAGCCAGCCAACGATGCACTCGAGAAGTCGAGCCGCTTTGAAGCGCCCACCGACATCTTTGAGTTGGCAAGCTATGCCGAGGAGATCCTGTCCCTGTGCAATTCCATGGGTGAGGGCTGGCTGCTTACTGCCGAGATGTGCGAGCTCATCCGCAACGGCGCCCCAAACATCGTGTGTGCCCAGCCATTCGCCTGCTTGCCTAACCATGTGGTGGGTAAATCGGTGATCAAGGAGCTGCGTCGCCGTTACAAGGGCACCAACATCGTTGCCGTCGACTATGATCCCGGTGCTTCCGAGGTGAACCAGCTGAACCGTATCAAGCTTATGATCAGCGTGGCAAAGGCAAACCTTGAGGAGCAGCAGAAGGGTGCCGCGGTAACCCAGGGCTCTACTGTGGAATTCCATACGGAAGACGAGGTTCAAACCACTCAGGCATAAAGCACGGGGTTGGTTCTTCCGGCTGGTTGTCAAATCCGATATGTCTTCCAAGAGGCAGGCGATGCATGTGAGCTTCGCCTGCCTCTTATTTTTCACACGATGTCTGCTCAGGCTTTGTTGGCAGTTGCGTGCTGTTGTTGAACATGTTCTATGTGTAGAATCGCATGCGCTGTGGAAATGGTGTTCGACATAGTGACGCATCTTTTCGGTGTGGAGCCCTGGGGCCTTGCCGTTATCGTTGCTCTGGTGTTCCTTGCCGGCTATGTAGACGCCATTGCCGGCGGCGGTGGTCTTATCAGTTTGCCCGCCTACATGATCGCCGGCGTCCCCACTCATGCGGCTATCGCCACCAACAAGCTCAGCTCATCCATGGGGACGGCGGTTGCCACCTTTCATTACGCGAAGTCCGGGATGATAAACTTGCGCTTGGCGCTTCCGAGTATCGCATTCGCCTTCGCTGGCTCTGCGATAGGCTCCAACTTGCTGCTTCTTGCCGACGACGGATTCCTTCGGGTGTTCCTTTTGGTCCTCCTGCCCCTTACGGCCGTCTATGTGATGCGATCGAAGTCGTTCGATGCGGCTGGTCTGGAATCGTACAGCGCGAGGAAAACCGCGCTGTTGTGCATGGGCATTGCCCTTGCCGTTGGCGTCTACGATGGCTTCTATGGCCCAGGAACGGGAACGTTCTTGATGCTGCTGCTCACCGGTGTGGCGCATTTGCGCCTTGATTCTGCTGCGGGTGTCACTAAGGCCATCAACCTCACCACTAACGTTGCGGCTTTGGTGGTGTTTTTGCTGAACGGCCAGGTGGTTATCCTCTTGGGTCTGCTTGCCGGTTTGTTCAACATGTTGGGCAATTACCTGGGCTCGCACAGCTTCACCAAGAACGGTGGTGCGGTAGCCAAGCCAATCACCGTTACCGTGTTGGCGATCTTCTTCCTCAAGGTTATCTACGATTTCGTTGCGTAGGCTTCCCATTGGCGTTTAGGTGCTTCGACCCACCTATCTTTTCATCAATAAGTTCATTCGATATGTGTAAACATCGATTCGTATTACCGGGTTCAAAATTCTCCTCAAAGCGTTAAGATGTGTTCTGTAACGAAGAATGAACGCGTTCATTTCTGTGAAACGTGTTCTTCGTTGGGATAAGCCAACAGAACGATGCGGCCTACAGAAAGGTGGGGTTTGAGATGAAGATCCCTTGCACTGAATCGATGGGCACCTGCCCAAAATGCGCAATGGTGGTTGATATCACTGTAGAGCTTGCCCCTGGCGAGGTGAGGTATCACGGAGTTTGCCCGGAGCATGGCAAGTTCATGAGGAAAGAGAATCGGGCAGACATGTCCGAGTTGGGGGAGAAGATCTCATCCACCGTAGGGATAAAGAATCAGGTTGGTTCGATCGCTTAACTCGATATGCCGGCAGTGCACCTGCCGGCATATTTGTTTTTCGTGCCTATTTTGGGATGTTGGCTGTTGCTCGACCTAATCGGTCGAGCAACTGGAGACCGTTTCCGCCTGGCGTTATGAGGCCATTGCCACTTCTCGGTTTTCCTGTTTGCTTTCGGCCTCGCCGTAGCGGATGGCCGAGGTTGGGCACAGGCGAAGGCATCCGAAGCACATGAAGCATTCTTCCTTGATCCAAGTCGGTTTGCCCTGAACTAGCTTGATTGCCTGGGCGGGGCAGATGTCCTCGCAGTGGCCGCAGCTTATACAGGCATGCCCGCAGTGGAAGTTGTCCGTATAGAGGCATTCATCGATGTTCACGCGCGTGTAGAGCTTTGCCGCGCTCTGGGTTTTTCCGTTAGCCATGGTAAACGCCCTCCTTGGTCCATCGATCCCCATCAATAAAACCTTGTTTTTATTCTAGTGCGCCATCTTGGACTCAAAGATGAATTCTGAACTTCTTTCCATGAGCGTGGTTCATGATTGTTAACATCGGTTCATCCCGTCGTTGCACCTCGTTAACACTGGTGACATTCCCATGTAACTTTGTGCTTTTAACCTCCTTCTTAGAGATAAAGCAGGAGGTAGCGATGTACACGAAGCTTGTGGAGCAAACCCCAAAGATCAACTCTCAGCTTGCGCGTTATGGAGTCAAATTCGGATTGTACAAGCACGGAGAATTCAAGGAACGGCTGTTTCCCTTCGATGCTATTCCGCGCATAATCACCGCATCGCAATGGGAGTACCTCGAACGCGGACTGATCCAACGCGTTGATGCTTTGAATGCCTATCTGCGTGATCTTTATGGTGAAAAGCGCATTATAAAAGACGGGATAGTGCCCGAGACGTTCGCATTTGCCTCTTCGGGCTACCTTCCGCAATGCGAGGGAATTATGCCACCAAAGGGCATTTTCTCTCATATCTCGGGTATTGATCTCGTAGAAGGCGATGATGGGGTCTGGTATGTGCTGGAAGACAACCTGCGTATTCCCTCAGGTGCTTCCTACCCGCTCATTGCGCGCCGGCTGTGTAGAAGATGCGATGCCGAGACCTTCCGTACGCTTTCCATTAAAGACAATCGAAACTATGGCGAGCTTCTGCGCGAAACCATGGACTACGTGAACTGCGGTGGCATAAACGTGGTTCTGACCCCAGGGCGTTACAACGCTGCATATTTCGAGCATTCGTATCTGGCTGAAAAGGCGGGGGCGGTTCTTGCGGAGCCCAATGAGCTCTTCGTGCAGGATTTGCAGTTGTTTTACCGTGATGCGAACGAGAGCAAGCGGGTAGGCGCCGTGTACCGCCGCACCTCCGACGAGTATTTAGACCCTCTATGCTTCGTGCCGGAGAGCCTGATCGGCGTGCCAAACCTGATGAGCGCGTATCGTGCCGGCAACGTTGCCATCGTGAACGCCCCAGGCAATGGCGCCGCCGACGACAAGGGCATATATTACTTCGTACCTAAGATGATCGAGTACTACTTAGACGAAGAGCCCATCCTGCACAACGCCCCAACTTACTTGCCGTATTATCCCGACGACCTTGCATATGTGCTGGAACATGCGGATGAGCTGGTTATCAAGGACGTTGCAGAGGCTGGCGGTTACGGCGTGGTGTTCGGCTCGGAGCTTCCCGAAGACGAGTTGTCGGCTCTGCTTCAGAAGATCAAGCTAGAGCCTCGGCGCTTTATCGCGCAAGAGGTTATCGATTTTCTCTGCCTTCCCACGTTCATCGATGGGGAAGAGGTTCCCCGCAAGGCTGACCTGCGTGCTTTCGTCCTTTCTAATGGCTCCACCAAGGTATGGCCGAGTGGTCTTACCCGCTATTCGCGTATCGCGGGATCAGCGGTGGTGAACTCCTCTCAGGGAGGTGGCTTCAAGGACACCTGGGTGCTGGGTGCCGATATAGCAGGGACCGACGAGGAGGCTGCTGCGATACGTGCTGCCAGTGAAGTGCCCGAGAAGCCTTCCTTGGCCGAGGTTGGCGATGGTTGCAGCGTCACATCGTAGCTAGTGCGGTGCACCGCAACACATCGTACCTGTTCTGCTGCTCAGGTACGGCAGCTTTCTTCCCTCACGTTCTCTAGGAGGAACCCACTATGGGATCGCTTTCGCTTGACAAGATCGACCATCTGTTTTGGCTGGGACGCTATATAGAGCGCTCACATACCACTTTGACCTTCATCATGTCGACTTACGACAAGGCCATCGACTCGGCCGATGGCTTATGGAAGGACCAATTGAGCTCCTTGGGATTCGATCCACATGAGGACGACACGGTTTCCTTGTTCAACCGTTGCCTGTTCGGCGCAGATTGCCCTTCCAGCATCAAGCGTTCGCTCGAGGCTGCATACGACAATGCAGTGGTGCTCCGTGACGTCATAGGCACCGAGACCATTGCGTACGTCCAGATGGCGGTGAACAGCCTTGCCCATGCCGCCGAAAGCGATGCTCCCATGTTGGACTGTGCGCTCATCATCGACGACATCATGGCCTTCAAGGGCTGCTCGGACGATTACGTCGTCGACGATGTGGCGCGCAATATCGTTAAATGCGGGTTCAGCATCGAGCGCATGGACCTGTTCCTTCGTTTGGGTTACAAGCTTGATCAGCTTGAAAGGGAGGCCCATAAGCTAGCCAGCCGTATCGATCGCATGGGCATCTCGTATGATCGCGCCAGCTTCAAGGACCTCATCGTGCTCATATATGATGACGACTTCCCCCGGAATGCTTCGCCTGAGCAGCTCTCGAAGATGCTTGATCTGGTAGAGAAGATCTTCTAGGAGCGGGTTGCGATGAGGATTTTGAGCTACTCGTTTGAGACGCACTTAGAGTTTTCGGAACCGGTTACGGCGCACAGCTTCGTCTTACGTTGCGCTCCGCGCTCCACTCCTTTTCAGAAAATATTGGATTCTCAGCTTATCATCACGCCCGGCACCCATCTGCGCGAGCTGTCCGATGGATTCGGCAATCGCCTCCACGTGGGATGCATCCTCGAGCCGCACGAGTGCTTCTCGTTCGTGAGCTATGGACTGGTGGTGGTGGATCAGGAGGCCACTGACACCGAGGTGGCGCACCCGATGTATCTGCAGCCTTCGCTCTACACTCAACCAAGTCATGAGGCCGAGGTTTTCGCGCGGCACATCCTGCAATGCGTTCCCCATGCCCCGGTGGTGAAAAAGGCATGCGACCTGATGCATGCAGTGTATCGGCATTTTACGTATGACGGTGGGGCGACGTCCGTGAAGACCACGGCCCGTGAGGCATTCGGGTTGGCTGCTGGTGTATGCCAGGATTACGCACAGGTCTTGATAATGCTGTGCCGGGTGGAGGGCATTCCTGCCCGCTATTGTGCCGGCCTGATGGAAGGAGAGGGCGCAACGCATGCTTGGGTGGAGGTGTTCGACGGCAGCAACTGGATAGGCCTCGATCCCACAAACGATAAGCTTGTTGACGAGAGCTACATCATCCTCTCGCGGGGGAGGGACTTCGAGGACTGCTCGATCGAGCGTGGCGTGCTGAACGGGACAGGCACGCAGACCCAGCACGTCAAGGCAACGGTGAGCAAAGAAGGCGGTGCCACCAGGTTCCAGCAAGAGGAGCAGTAGGGCTTGGCAAAGGGCTTAATGCGTTACGTTTCTTCAGCCTGTTCGGCTATAATCTACTGGTTACCCTGCAAACGAGGATGAAGAAAGGTCGCACCGTGGCCAACAGCTACAAGCAAACCATGAACCTGCCGCGCACCGACTTCGCGATGCGTGCGAATTTGCCCGAGAACGAACCTAAGCGCCTTCAGTATTGGAACGACATCGATATCTATGCGAAGGTGCTGGAGAAGAACAAGGACAACGAGCCCTTCATCCTGCACGATGGCCCGCCGTATGCTAACGGCCCCATCCATATCGGTCATGCCTTCAACAAGATCCTCAAAGACTTCATCGTGAAGTACAAGTCGATGCGAGGATACTATGCGCCGTACGTTCCCGGCTGGGATTGCCACGGCCTCCCCATCGAGAACAAGGTGGAAGAGCAGCTTGGCGAAGAGAAGATGGCCAAGATCGACACTGCTACCTTCCGCAAGATCTGCCGCGAGTACGCCACCAAGCAGCTCGATGGCCAGCGCGAAGGCTTCAAGCGCTTGGGCGTTCGCGGTGAATGGGACAACCCGTACCTTACCTACCTGCCCGAATACGAGGCCGGCAACATCGAGATCTTCAAGAAGCTCTACCTTGACGGCAGCGTGTACCGCGGCCGCAAGCCTATCCACTGGTGCAGCCACTGCCACACCGCCTTGGCTGAAGCCGAGATCGAGTACAGCAACGAGGTGAGTCCTGCCATCTTCGTGCGTTTCGAGATGACCACCGTCCCCGCTGGGCTCGAGGCTTACGAGGGAAAGCTCGATGTGGCTATCTGGACCACAACTCCTTGGACGCTTCCCGCCGACGCCTGCGTCATCCTGCACCCGGCTGCCGAGTACGTGGCCGTTGTGGTAGAGGGCCGCGCAACCATCGTTGCCCGTGATTTGGTTGAGAAGTGCTGCGAGCGTTTCGGCTGGGGCAACGTACTTGCCCTTGGAGCCGATGGCTCCGAATGGGCCATGTCCGGCACCGATCTTGCCGGCAACGAGTACAAGCAGCCCATCTTCGGCGACCAGGGCGAGGTAGGCAAGTTCATCTACGCAGACTACGTCACGCTGGAAGACGGCACGGGCATCGTCCACGGTGCTCCCGGCCATGGCGTCGACGACTACAACGCTGGCATGAAGTTCGATATCCCGGTTATCATGCCGGTGGACGATGACGGTAAGTTCTATGTGGGCGATACGTTCGGCTACGGTGGCCCCTGGGGCGGTATGGACGTCAACGAGGCCAACCCTGCCATCATCAAATGGCTGGAAGAGCACGGCATGCTTATCCTGCATGAGGATATCGACCACAGTTATCCTCATTGCTGGCGGTGCCACGAGCCCGTCATCTTCCGCGCAACCACCCAGTGGTTCGTCTCCATGGACAAAACCGGCATCCGCGAAAAGGCCACCAAAGCCATCAAGGATCAGGTGAACTGGTTCCCCGCTTGGGCTTCCAACCGCATCGGCGCTATGGTTGCCGACCGCCCGGATTGGTGCATTTCCCGCCAGCGTTTCTGGGGTGTGCCCATTCCGGTTTTCACCTGCGATTCCTGCGGGGAAACGGTTGCTACGGCCGAGACGTTCGACGCCGTTATCGATCTGTTCAAGACTGAAGGCGCGGATGCCTGGTATAAGAAGGACCCTGCTGAATTCCTCCCTGCTGATACCTGCTGCCCGAAGTGCGGTGCAGGCGTTGATCACCTGCAGTCCGATAAGGACGTTTTGGACGTTTGGTGGGAGTCGGGCGTAAGCCATACATCCGTTTGCGAGGCCCGCGACTACTTGCAGCGACCAGCCGATGTCTACCTGGAGGGCTCCGACCAGCATCGCGGCTGGTTCCAGTCTTCCTTGCTGACCAGCGTTGCCGCCTATGGCATCCCTCCGTACAAGAACGTCATCAGCTGTGGCTTCACTATGGACAAAGACGGCAAGAAGATGTCGAAGTCTTTGGGCAACACCATCGACCCGAACGAGGTTAACAAGAAACTCGGTGCAGAGGTTCTGCGCATGTGGACCAGCTCGGTCGATTACAGCCAGGATGTTTCCATCGGCGACGAGATCCTTCAGCGCACTTCCGATACCTACCGCAAATTCCGCAACACCTTCCGTTTCCTGCTTGGCAATATCGATGATTTCAACGATGCCACGGACACGGTTTCCTGGGATGCCCTTGAGCCCATCGATCAGTACATGATGGCCAAGACCGCTTTGTTGCTCGAAGAGGTAACGAAGGCCTATGACGAGTACCGCTTCCACGGCGTGTACCGTGCCGCATATGATTTCGTGAACGACCTATCCAACGTGTACATGGATGTGGCGAAAGACCGTTTGTACTCCGAGGCTCCTGAAAGCACTCGCCGTCGTGCTGTTCAGACAGTGCTTATGAACATCCTTGAAGTACTGGTTCGTGTTCTGGCTCCTGTGCTCACTTTCACCACCGAAGAGGTTTGGCAGAACTACCCATCCTCTATCCTCGAGCGTCAGGGACGCGAAGAGTCCGTTCAGCTTGCGTCTTGGCCCACGCGCGAAAGCTTCAATCCTGTCTTGCCCGTTGATACCTCAGCCCTTCAGGCTGAATGGGAAACCATCATGGAGGTGCGTGATACGGTAACTAAGGCACTCGAGGACGCTCGAGGCCAGAAGGTTATCAAGAAGAGCCAGGAAGCTGCCGTTAAGGTTTCCGTTCCTTCCGCCTCCCTTTCGGCTTTGTCGGCATACGATGTTGCGGTATTCGAAGAGCTGTTCATCGTCGCTGGCGTGGAGTTCGTCGAGGGTGAAGAGCTTTCCTGCGAGGTGCTTCCCGCTCAGGGTGAGAAATGCCCACGTTGCTGGAATTTCCGCGAGCTTGGCGCCAATGCCAATCATCCTTGCGTATGCGAGCGCTGCGGCGATGCTCTTGACGCCATCGGTTTTGCTGAAGAGGAGTAGTGGCTTTTGAGGCCTGTTGCTTCCGAAGGAAATGAAGGTGCTGCCCCAAAGGGCAGCACCGCTTTCAGGCGCAACCTTGCCCTTTGGGGTGGTTGCGCTGTTTTGTGGTTTGTCCTTGATCGGGTTACCAAGGTGGCAATCAACGGCAACTATGCAGTTGGTGACGTGGTGGTTCCCGATATTTTTGGCTTGATTCAGCTTAATCTTGTTCACAACCGGGGGGTTGCCTGGGGTGCTTTTTCCGGCGCCATTCCGGTGATATCCATCGTTACTGCCGCCATGTGCGTTGCCATAGCTGTTTTCGCTGTGTACAGCGCCAGGCATTATGGAATGCTCGAGGCGATTTCCCTTGGCTTGCTGTTTGCCGGTGGCGTCGGCAACTTGGTAGACCGCATAGCGAACGGCTATGTGGTCGATTTCATTACGCCTCTGTTCATGGATTTCCCAACATTCAATGTGGCTGATATTGGCGTTACCTGCGGTATAGCCCTCTTGTTCATTGCCTTGATAGCGCAGATGGCAAGGGAGCCCAAAGCGGGCTGTTCCGGCGAAAAGGAGTGATCCATGGCTCGAAGCCTATCCACCACGGTTACCGAAAATTACAACGATATGCGCCTCGATTCGTTCCTGTACGAATCGGGCCTGTATGAAAGTCGCAGCAAGGCCGTTAAGCAGATCGAGGCCGGCAAGGTGTTCGTGAGTGGCGCTGCGCCAACGAAGAAGACCATCGTGCATACGGGCGACTTCATCGTCTACGAGGAGTTCGAGTCTAACGATCGCGTGTTCTTGGAGCCGCAGGACATCCCGCTCGATGTCTACTATGACGATGACGATCTTGCAGTTCTTAACAAGCAGGCTGGCCTTATATGCCATCCATCTCCTGGCCACCCTGATGGAACGTTGTCCAATGCGTTGATTTATCGCTATGGGCGTGAGAACCTTGCGCATATCCAGGGAGACGATAGGCCGGGGATCGTCCATCGCCTTGACGGCGACACCAGTGGGCTCATGCTTGTTGCCAAGAACGATGAGACGGGCTTTCAGCTGCAGGATGAGATCCGCTCCCGTAACGTGAATCGCCGCTACCTTTGCCTGGTTCATGGGAACATTGCCAGCGATACCGGGCTCATCGATGCGCCTATCTTCCGTTCCGACAAGGTGCGGACGCGTATGCAGGTTTCCGATAAGCCCCAGGCTCGTTCCTCGGTTACTACATTCAAGGTGCTGGAACGATTTGAGTCCTCAAATAAAGACAATGGCTTCAGTCTTATCGAGTGCAAGCTCTATTCAGGACGCACGCATCAGATCCGCGTGCACATGGAGTACATTCGCCACTGGTGTGTTGGCGACCCTATGTACGGCACCCCCGGCAAGGCGGACAATCTAGGCCTAGCGCGTCAGTTCCTGCATTCGTATTTCGTTGAATTCGAGCATCCGCGCACGGGTGATACCCTGGAATTCCTGGCGCCGCTTCCTTCTGACCTTCAAGGTGTCTTAAACAAGCTCTCCGAGCGTCGTATCGGGCTTACCGGGTTCGGCAGGGAAGTGCTCGCCAAGTACTGCGCCGAGGGGCGTGGCGTTCGCTTGCCGGAAGGTTGCTCGCCTGACGAAGTGGAATCTTTCAGCTTCGTCAAAGTTTAGGAAAATACCCCTTTCCATTCGCTTGCATTTGAGTTAATATAATCAAGCTGCTTCGGAAGGAAGCAACCAAATAGTTCGGGTTGTGGCGCAGTTTGGTAGCGCACTTGACTGGGGGTCAAGGGGTCGCAGGTTCGAATCCTGTCCACCCGACCAGCTCAAGCATTGATTCACATCGGGTGGTGGCGCAGTTTGGTAGCGCACTTGACTGGGGGTCAAGGGGTCGCAGGTTCGAATCCTGTCAACCCGACCAGCTTATTTAAGCAGGTCAGATGTTTTAAATGTCTGACCTGCTTTTTTGTCTAGGACAGTACCGTTTTGCTTTCAGCGGCCCATTCGAGCCTGTGGGGTAGGCTTTTGCCCAGCAAGCCCTGCAAGGCATCAATGCCTTGCAGGGCTTGAGCTGGAGTGGAGCGCTTAAATGCAACCCGCTTTCTTTCGGAGTCTGAAAACCTAATTGGTGCAATCACATCATTCGGTTTGCTGGAGCTCCAGGGCTTTCGTCAGAATGCAATGGGCAAGCTGGGCCTTAGGTGCAGGGTCGATATGCTCAACGCCTTCGGCAGTTACCAGCCATATCTCATCGTCGTCTTTGCCGAAGGTCTTGTCCGCGCCGACCTCGTTGGCAACTATCATGTCGGCATTCTTCTTAGTCAGCTTCTTGTTTGCGTTATCAACCGCATCGTTGGTCTCGGCGGCGAATCCGACGACAACCTGCTGCTTCTTCTGGTGGCCGAGCGTTTTCAGGATGTCTGGGTTCTCTACCAGTTGAATGGCGCTTAGCTCCTTGTCGTTGATGCCCTTCTTCAATTTCTTATCGGCGGGCGCGGCCGGCCGAACGTCGGCAACTGCTGCGGCGAACAGGGCGATGTCGGATTCCTCGAATGCCTTAGAGGCTGCTTCGAGCATATCCTGGGCGCTTTCCACGTACTCCATGGCCACATTTGCGGGAGCCGGCAAGGCAACCGGCCCGGAGATCAGCGTTACCTCAGCACCTCGTTTCGCTGCAGCGGTAGCCAATGCGTAGCCGAACTTTCCTGATGAGCGGTTAGTGAGGTAGCGCACGGGGTCAATCGGTTCTACTGTGGGGCCTGCGGTGACCATCACTCGCTTCCCCAGATAGTCTTGCTTTCGGCGCTGATCTGCCGTTTGAAGCAGCGTAAGGCATGCCTCGACAATATGTACGGGATCGGCCAAGCGCCCTTTTCCTATGTCCCCACAGGCAAGATAGCCGGAGTCTGCTTCGACGAAGTGGAAACCCCTACTTTGAAGGGTGCGCATATTCGCTTGCGTGGCTGCGTTTTCGTACATGTGGACGTTCATGGCGGGGGCAACCAGCACGGGAGCCGTGGTTGCCAGCACGGTAGTGGTAAGAAGATCATCGGCAATACCGTGAGCCGCTTTCGCCATCACATTTGCGGTACATGGTGCCAGCAGCAGAACATCGGCTTCCTGTGCCAACGAGATATGATGGATAGGATCTGAAGGGTCGTCGAACAATCCAACCGCAACAGGCTCGTGAGTAAGCGAGCGGAAGGTGAGCGGGTTGATGAAGTGGGTGGCGTGCTCGGTCATCACTACCTTCGCGCGCACTCCGGCCTTCTGGAGTCCGCGGATGATCTCGCAAGTCTTATAAGCGGCAATGCAGCCGCTCACGCCGATGATAACGGTCTTTTGATCTTCACTGCCCATTGGTCTTTTCTCCTTGGGTCGATGCGTCTTCGGGCTTCTTCTCCGTTGTTTGATTAGAATCCCTGCCTTCCATGCTGGTACTGGAAACGACCAGGGGACCGTTCACCGTGGTGTCTCTCGGCAGCGCAAACGAAAGAACCACGGCAGAAAGGAACGTAAGGGCAACGCTGTTGCCCACGAAGATATTCTGTATCAGCTCGGGGAATGCAATGAAGATGTCGCTCACCTGAGTGAATCCTATGCCGAGGGCAAGCGAGATAGCTGCAATGGTGATGTTGCGTTGAGAAAAGCCTGCGCTGGCGATCATCTGGAAACCTGAAAGCACGATGTTGCCGAACATCATGATGGTGCAGCCGCCAAGCACAGCATCTGGAAGCGAGCTGAAAACGGCGCTTATGGCGGGTACGAACGCGGCAAGTACCAGGATCCCTGCGCCGCATGCCAAAGCCTTTCGGTTCACAACCTTTGTCATGGCGATGAGCCCGATATTCTGAGCGAAGGTGGTAAGCGGGCTGCACCCAAAGCATCCGGCAAGCGAGCTGGTAAGGCCATCGGCTGCAACTGCTCCGCTGAACTCGCGTTCGGTTGGAACTCGATGGAAGCCGATTGCGGCAAGGGCAGCCGTATCGCCGAGCGTTTCAGCAGCGCTTACCAGGTACAGCAACGCTACGGCGATGATGGCGCCCGGTTGGAACTCGGGCGTGAAGGGCATGAGCTGCGGAAGGGAAAGGGGGGCTATTCCCTGGAATGCGGAGAAGTCCACTTTCCCCATGATAAGCGCCAGCACGTAGCCAACCGCCAAGCCGAACAGAACGGAAAGCTGTTTCTTGCTCCCCTTGGCTAGACCTTGGAATACCAGGCATGCCACCAGGGAGACGAAGCCAAGCACCAGGTTTTCCGGGCTTCCGAAATCAGCTGCGCCCGACCCTCCGCCGAAGCTTTCGGCGCCAACTGAAAGCAGCGAGAAGCCAATGGCCGTAACCACTACGGCCGAGACTATCGGTGTGATGAAACGGCGCCAGTACTTTGCAAACAGGCCAAGCACACCTTCCAGCAGGCCACCTACTATCACCGCACCTATGGCGGCGTTGTAGCCGTACATGGCGGCAATACCGCAGAGCACGGTAACGAAGGTGAAGCTCACGCCCATGACGATGGGCATTTTCGCTCCTACCCGCCAGATAGCGAACAGTTGAACGAAGGTGCCGATGCCCGCTACAAGCATCGCGTTTTGGATCAGCATCGAGGTGGTTGCGGCATCGAAACCGGCCGCTGCAGCTATGATGGCGATGGGGGCGAGGTTCGCAACGAACATTGCCAGTACATGCTGGATCCCATAGGGGAGGGCTCGGGCTAAGGAAATCGAGCCATTGAACTGCTGCAGGTTCTGCTGAACCTCAGCATCGGTAGGGGCGCTGGAAGGGTTATTGCTCATCGGAACGTGATCTCTCCCGTTTCAGGGTCCATGGCATCCACGATGGCCAGCGACTCGAGATGATAGCCGCGTTTACGAAGCTTTGCCCCACCATCCTGGAAACCCTTTTCAACGGCGATGCCGATTCCCTCGATGGTGGCGCCTGCGTCTTCGCAGACCTCGATCAGGCCGTTCATGGCGCAGCCATTGGCCATGAAGTCATCGATGAGCAGCAGATGGTCTTCCGGGCCAACGAACTTTTTCGAGACGATGACATCGAAAACCTTGCCGTGCGTAAAGGATTGCACGCGGGTTGCGTAAACCGTTCCGTCCAAGTTGATGCTCTGGGCCTTTTTCGCGAACACGACCGGCACATTGAAAACTCGAGCCACGATGGCGGCAATTCCGATGCCGGATGCTTCGATGGTGAGGATCTTGTTGATAGGCTTTCCCTCGAAGCAGCGCTTCCATTCTTCCGCCATCTGCTCGAAAAGGGAGATATCCATCTGATGGTTCAGGAAGGAGTCTACCTTCAGCACATCGGCGCTTTTTACCACGCCGTCTTTTTGGATTCGCTCTTCGAGCAGACGCATGGGCGCCATCCTTTCGTCAAACCGATTCGCACCGGCAATATATGTTCAGATGGGGATATGTTATCGCAACCGGCAGAAGCTATGTGATCTCGCAGGGAGCTTTTATTCTCCTTGCTTCATCGAGGGTGTTGAGCAAGTGACGTGAGCACGTTCACCCTGTATAGTTGCTTGTTATGGATAAGAGCCGTTTTGAAGATAGCCAGATTACTGATCAGTGCTCAAACCAGGAGGAGTCCCAACTTCGCTCTCCTGGATTCCGCGGATTCATCGAAAGAATTGCCGATTCTGATTTCGTCAACTCGTTTCGCGCGCAGATGGCTCCAGCATACTTGGATTTGAGCCTTTCCCTCCTGTTCTGGATCTTCATGGTTGCTTCCGTGCTCGGCCTTGGCCTGGAGGATCTGTTCCATGTTGTGGTTTACGGTGGATATGAGAGCCGAGCGGGTTTGGTTTGGGGTCCGTTCAGCCCCATTTATGGGGTTGGCGCGGTTGCCCTTACCCTTTTCTTGAACCGTTTTTACTATACCCACGACCTGATTATCTTCCTCATTGCCATGGTGGTGGGTGCCGTCCTTGAGTACAGCGCAAGCTGGATGATGGAAACCTTTTGGCATGCGATTGCCTGGGATTACACCGGTACGTTTGGCTCTATCAACGGACGCACAAATTTCTTTTTCGGCGTAATGTGGGGTACCCTCGGGTTGTTCTGGGTCCGTTTCATACTTCCCGTTGTGAAGGGTGTCCAGAGCCGGTTTCGCAACAAGTTCGAAGGCGGTTTATTCCAATCCTTGAGTATTGTTCTTGCTGCGTTCATGTTGGTTAACGCCGTTGTTACCGTGTTAGCGCTTCATCGCGAGGGTGAGCGAACCCAAGACATCCCGCCGAAGACCCAGATCGATGTGCTGCTGGATCAGGCGTTCTCCGATGAATGGCTGCAACAGCGTTTCCATAACATGACGGTTTCGGCCGAAGTGGGCGGCAGCGCAAGCAGCCAGCCCCCGGCTGCTTCCGAGGGAGCCGATCCGGTGGTCGAGCTGGAAGAAATGGCCGGCTCGGTAGCCAACGATATCGGTTCGGATGAATAGGCTAGTTGCAAAGGGGGAGCCGTGGCTAAGCAAGCCGACAAGAAGACGAATGCCATGCGTGAGCTTGAGCGTGCCAAGCAGCCGTATCAGGCTTACTGGTTCGAGTGCCCACAGGCAGTTTCGGGGGTTGAGGTTGCGCGGATGCTGGGTGAAGATCCCGACAAGGTGTTCAAGACCTTGGTAACAGTAGGCAAGAGCGGGGAGCACTATGTGTTCATGGTCCCCGTTGCCTTAGAACTCGATTTGAAGAAAGCGGCTAATGCCGTTGGCGAGAAATCCATCCATATGATCAAGTCGAAAGAGCTTTTGGGGCTCACCGGCTATATTCATGGCGGGTGCTCGCCGTTGGGCATGAAAAAGCTGTTCACCACAACCATCGACGAAACGGCGCTTCTTTACGAGCAGGTCATATTCTCAGGCGGGCGCATAGGCTGCCAGATCGAAACGAGCTTCGATTCCTTGAAAGCCGCAATCCCTGTGGCTGTTGCGGATATCACCGCATAGCGATTCCGCGCTGCCCTTGCGCTTCGGAGTCCTGCTGCGCATGTGGAAACGGTGGGCTCCGCAGAGCAAAGGTTCTGCGGAGCCCAACCATTAAGGCCGTTGTCAACGAAGCGTAACGCCTTCGGGCAGATCGTTCGGATCGAAGGCGTCCTCGTCCTCTTCCTCTTCGCTTTCGGGTATCACTGCTTCTGCGGGCGGCTCTGGCGTGCCGAACGCGCTGTCGAAGGCATCGAACTGGAAGCGGGGTACCGCGAAGACGATGTGGGGGATGGAGCCTGGATTGGCGGAGATCCAGCTCTGGAAAAGCTCGATCACCTGATCGGCAGGGAACCCTTGTCGACCGCAACCGAAGGCGCCCACGATGAGGTTATCCACGCCGTTGGCTGCGGCAATTCGCAGAATAGTCTCTATGCGGGCCGCCAGGCAGGTGTCGCATTCCCTCTCGGAGCGGTGGTTCTCCAAGGCATGCTGACGGTTCGGCTCGGGTACAACAAGAACGTCTGCCTTGCGGATCTGGCCTTCGCGGCTGAATACGACATCGGTTAGGTAGGCGGCGCGGTCGGTGAAGAGCTGGCCGCGTGAGAACCCACGATTCTTTCGATGATACTCGCCGGCAATGCCATCGAGGATAGGATAGAGGTTGCTCTCAGAGCAGATGACCTGCTCTGGTCCAAAAGCCCCCTCTTCGTAATTGCCACCAGGACGGGTAAATGATGCAGGGTCGACCAGCAGCGATTTTCCGTGGGTTCGGTATAGAGCCGACACAGAGAATGCCGTGGTTACCTCCGTGCTCGTTTCCCGAGCCGCAGGCTCGGGAAGGGGTAGCTCTCGCCCTTCGCCATCTTCGTAGATCTTGACGGAGGCTGCCGATGCCTCTGTCTCACTGGGGAAAAGCCCTCTTACAAATGAGAGATGCTTTGCTGCTTCCGCTTTACGTTCTTCTTTTGACATGGGCATGGGAAACTCGATTCCTTGGATGGTTTTACCTTTGTATTTTAGCTAAGTTCGGAATCAAGGGTTTTCTATGTAACCATGCTGGCACATTCAATGCTCGAGGTTCTTGGCGTCCCTTCCGGTGTGGGAGTTGGGTATTTGTTCTGCTAAAGTATAAGGATGTCAAACAAAGCTTAAATCCACAATGAAAGACGTCTAATGCGAGAAGAGCGCGCAAATTTTCGGTTTCTTATCCTTTCGCTTGTCCTGCTCCTTATAGCGGTCATTATCTCGGTGCTCTCGTTCGTCTCCTTGGTTAATGCCGGCAACGAATCCTCGTCAACTGGCTATTCGTCCACGGTTTTTTCTTCCGGAGTGAACGACCTGTCGTATGCGCAAGACAGCCGCTCCATCAACGGCCGTCCCTAAGGGCAAGGTTTAAACCCCTACGCTGGTTTAAAAACCTCGGTATCGCAGCTGATCCTATTCCTCTGCATCCTCATTCAGCGTGAGGTCCACATGCAGTGCGACAAAGCCGAACACTTCGCCGTAGTAGGTGGCTGGATCGGCGAAGCATGATTGGCAATGCCCTGCATGGGGGATAAGCAGGAACTCGCTTCCTGCCGCGCTCTTGCATATGAGGGCGCCGGATGCCTGTTCGCCACATGCCCTTCCTGCGAAGCGCTCGATAATAGGTTCATGATCGCAGCCTGCTGCCATTGCTAGGAAAGCTCCCATATAAGGTGCGGTGAGAATATCTTCCTCGCCGTGGATGATGAGGAGGGGAATGTTTGAGCCGTAAACCTTTGAAAGAGGCTTTGCCTCGGCTAGATCGTATCCGTTCGGCTCTTTACACAAGGCGTATCGAATCAGGTCGAGTTTAGGGTGAGGCCGACCTATGCCTTCTCCGAGCAGCCCATAGATCTTGTTCCATGCATCGGTGAAAGCCGTATCGCAGATACAGCCGCAAACCTGGCGGGGAAGGTCTCGCTCTTGCGTTGCCATGAGTATGGATGAAGCGCCGTATCCCTGTCCGTGAAGTACTATTTGGGTATTCTGTCCGGTTCGCGCAACGATCCAGCTGCACCAAGCTACAACATCCCGTCGGTCGATCCAGCCCAATCCCGTCCAGTTTCCATCGCTTTCGTTGTGGCCCCTCATATCAACAAGCATTATGTTGAAGTCGAGCTCGGCATAGGCGCGGGCATGTCCCAAATTGTCTCGCCAGCTTCCTCCGAATCCATGGAAAAAGACCACCCAGGGGCGCTGGCGCCGGCTTGCCGGATACATCCTTCCCGAAAGCAACGTATTGTCGTCTGAGCGAACCTGAATCCGTCGCGCTACCGTGCAGGTTTCCAGCCAGGCGTGAACCGCACTTGCCTCATCTGCGCGGTTCGAGCTGATCGTTGCCAATTCCTCATCGCTGAGGTTCGGGGCTATAGACTGCATTGCGGTGTCGGAGGACAGCCAACCGCCAGGGTTGTCCTGCGATTGCGGCAAATCCTTGTGTCCCAGCGTATTTACAAGCAGAAAATGCCCGGCAATGAAGACTATGAGGATTGCTGCCAAAGTTGCTGCGATCACGGTTATTCCTGCGGCCATAGCCCCGGAACGGAACAGGGCGACCCCCAATCCGATAAGCAACAGGGCAAGCAGCCAGATAATGCGGATGCGCCAGCTGGTAGGCTTTTTCTCGTAGTCGTCGGCAAGATAGTTCACCTTCGATGGCAGCATCGTTCCTTTTGCCAGTGGAGAAATGTGTGTCTTGTTTTTGAGCTGCATCCTACCGCCTTTCTGGATTGAAAGGTTAGCCTGATTGCGTTTGCCTGTGCCGCCTCGTTGTGAAATCGTTTCACTAAACCGCAAGAAATGCACGAAGCGGCACTTAGGCAATGCTGGATGCCGCTTCGGATTTTTGGAGTGTGGAAGGGCAAGACGGTCGTTTCGCACAAGTGTTTGGGTTTATTTCACCACCAAGACGGGACAGGAGACGTTATCCGTAACCGCCTTGCTCACACTGCCGAGCAACATGCCCTTAAATCCGCTGAGCCCTCGAGACCCCATTACTACCAGGTTGGAGTTATGCTTTGCTGCTTCGCCCACGATAACGGCCGCCGCTTCGCCAATGCATACCTTCCGGTTGCATTCCGCTCCGTAGCTCGCCAGCAGCTCGGCTGCGCGGTCGTTGGCTTGCTCCGCCATTTCCGTGCTGGCAGGAGAGGTAGTTTCTGCAACGGAAACAAGCTCGATCGATTTCACCTTCTTGAGGTCTATGGCATGGGCTGCGAAACCGATGGCATCGAGTGATGCCTTAGATCCGTCAGTGGCTATGAGCAGCCTTCCAACTGAGGTGGGCAGTTCTTTCTCGGTGCTGGCGGCAGCAAGCCTTGCCTTGTCTAATTTGCGATTACGGAAGTACACTCCCCAGTTGATGGCAAGGCAGAACAGGTTCAGGAAGTACACCGCAAGCACCCAGTTGACTGCTTCGGCAGAGAATTTCGCGATGATGCCTGCCACATATCCGGCGGTGATGAGCAGGATGAACTGCCAGCTGGTGCCTGCCGCAGTACCTGCCCGGTAATTCTTGTAGGCGTTGATGGGCCATGACAGGCCGAAACAGATGAGCATCGCTGCCTCCAGCACTTGCGCGATCATCGTGGGGTGGCTCCTTCGTCTTTAACATTATTTCGGGTGCACACCCTAAGCCCTGAACAGATTCAATTCAAATATCAATCAGTCATTGAATGATGCAAATCGATTATTATTTACTCAATGGATACCGAGCAGATGAAATATTTCCTCGAGGTGGCGGAATCGGAGCACATGACGCGCAGCGCGCGCAGGCTTCACATTGCCCAACCGGCTCTGAGCCGCTCTATTTCCCGCTTGGAGCAGGAATTGGGAGTCGAGCTTTTCCGTAGAGAAGGCAGGGGGCTTAGACTCACAGGGGAAGGAAGGTTGTTCCAGCGGCGTCTGCGGCCTCTGTTCTTGGAGTTGCAGGAAGTGTGCTCCGAGGTTTCCTCGGCCGGCGCCATGCAGTCGTCTCAGGTTCGTGTTCACCTTGGCGCAGCTTCCCACATAGCGGCAAATGCTATTGCGGAGTGGTTGGTGCGCGAGCCTGAGCATGGAGTTGTCCTTACGCAGTCCGTTCAAACTGAAGGCGACAAAGCGGATGTGGTTGTTGATTCCACTCCTCCTGAAATCTTCGCACAGAAGCAGTGCTATTCGGAACGTGTGATGATCGCCTGCCCGTTGTCCAAGGGTTTCTCACGCGTTCCTGTGCCGTTGGACGAGCTTCAAGCCCTTGATTTCATCTCTCTTTCGTCCTCTTCGGGATTCAGCCGGTTTACCCATGAGCTCTGTGCCGCAACGGGCTTCGAACCGCACGTCACCTTCGAGAGCGACAACCCGAGCGTTGTGCGCAAGATGATCGGCCTCGGCTTGGGCGTGGGTTTTTGGCCCGAGCATAGCTGGGGCTCGGAAGTCGGGCAGGGTGTGTCCTTGTTGCCGCTCGACATTGAGCAACGTCGCGAGGTGTATGTATGGCTGGCTCGTCATTCCCGACAAAACGAGCTGGCCACAGGGTTTTATCGTTTTCTATGTGACCATTTCAGCAACTATTTCCATTGATCTGGGGAGCACCTGTACCGTTCGCCTTGAGGGTAATGGTCTTTTGTGAATGATTGCTTAAATAATTATTAAGTAAGACTAAAATACCCATTTAGCTCTTTCCCTTTGATACGAAACAGGTACGAAATGGATATCACGGAACTACTCAATACGGTGGACGCTGCAGTTTGGGGTCCACCGATGATCATCCTTCTTCTGGGATGCCACATCTACACCACCATCCGCACCAAGGGTATCCAGCGGAAACTCCCCTTGGCGCTTAAGCTTTCGGTGACCAAAGACGATGGTGCAGAAGGCGATATCAGCAACTTCGGAGCTATGGCAACCTCGCTTGCCTCGACGCTTGGCACCGGCTCTATCGTCGGTGTGGCCACTGCGGTGCTTTCCGGCGGTCCCGGTGCCGTGCTGTGGATGTGGCTTACCGGCATCCTGGGCATGGCAACGAAGTACACGGAAGTGTTCGCGGCAATGAAGTTCCGCGTAAAGGATTGGCGCGGCCAGATGATGGGCGGCGCCATGCACGTTTGGGAGCAGCGCTTCAAGCGGGAAGACGGCACAGTGCCTTGGTGGGCAAAGCTGGCGGCCATATGGTTTTCGGTTATGGCGTGCTTCACCATCTTCGGTATCGGTTGCGCTGTTCAGACCAGCGCTATCACCAGTGTTGTCCAGGCGAATTTCGGCATCGAGCCGTGGATCGTTGCCGCTTTCGTGTGCGGCACAGCACTGCTTATCATCGTAGGCGGCCTTCAGAAGGTTTCCAGCATCTGCGAGAAGCTGGTGCCTTTCATGGGCGGCGCCTATATCCTGGGGTGCCTCTATATTTTGATATGCAATTCGGGCTACCTTGTTGAAGCGCTGCAGCTTATCTTCGAATGCGCGTTCACCCCTCGCGCTGCCTTCGGCGGGGCAGTTGGCTCCGGCATCATGGTGGCGCTGCAGTTCGGCTGCGCTCGAGGCCTGTTCTCCAACGAGGCCGGCTTGGGCACCGCCCCCTTGGTTTCCTCTGCTGCGGCATCGAAGAACCCGGCTCGCCAGGCCTTGGTTGCCATGACCGGTCCGTTTTGGTGCACGGTGGTTATCTGCCTGGTCAGCGGCCTGGTAATCGTAAGCACTCTGTGCGCTCATCCTACGCTTATTGCCGATACGGGGGTCACCGACGGTGCTACCCTTACCAATGCGGTGTTCGCTACTATTCCGCATATTGGCACACCGGTTCTTATGCTGGGCATCATCTGCTTCGCTTACTCCACCATCCTGGGCTGGAGCTACTACGGCGAGCGCGTGACGCTGTACCTGTTCGGCCGCCGTTGGGTGCCGCTGTACCTAGGCCTGTACATCTGCATGGGCTTCTTGGGCGGCATCGGCGTGGGCGATATTGCCTGGACGGCTACCGACATCGCCAACGCCCTTATGTCTATCCCCAACATCATCATGGTTTTGGTTATGACGGGTATGGTCGCCAAGGAAACGCAGCATTACGTCTACGACGGCAACATCGAAGAGGAATGCAGTGACGAGATACCCACCCTTGAAGAGAAGAGCGTATTCTTAAGGAAAACCGCTTAGCTGAAGGGTTGCTTGTGGCTGCCTTTGGGCGTATCGGGGCGGTGCGACAGAGGACTTGCTATTTTGATGTGAGCTGTGCTTCGGCGTTGCGTCAGACCGTTGGCTTTTGACGTGAGTTTGGCGTCGATGCCGCTTGGTGAATGCCCGCACTGGTGTCAGCCTATTGGAAATCTGCAGGGGAGGGGTGCTCTATGGCTCGTATGCCTATCGTATATTCGGAAAGGCCGCGCATCGAGGAGTTGTCGCGCGGCTTGTACCGGCTTGATCTTCCCATGCCCCAAGCCATAGGCCCAACCAACTCGTATGTGTTCAAGGCTGATGGCGTAAACGATAGCGGCCGTTCCCTTATCGTCGATTGCGGATGCGATGAGCCAGAAACGTTTTCTGCGTTCGATTCAGCATTGCGAAAGCTGGGCATTCCCTGGGATACGGTAGATGTGTTCATCACGCACTTCCATTGGGACCACTGTGCCGGTCTTTCGCGTATCTGGCGCCCGGGGATGCGTGTGTTCGGTGGGCTCGCTAGGTTCGCCGATCGCGGCACGCCGGTTATGGCCGCCTCGGAGATAGGCTCTATCGAGCGCAGGGTCAGCGCGGCTCACGGGCTCGATGACGTTTACGACCCGGCATACTGGGAGCCTATGACACTTACGGGTTGCTTTGCCGGCCAGCTTACCCAGCTTCGCGAAGGGGATGTGGTTGAGGTTGGGGGATATTCCCTTCGTACGTTGGAAACACCTGGCCACGACATGCATCATCTCTGCCTGTTCGATAAGGATGCCGGCGTTTTCGTAGGCGGGGATCAAGTGCTGTTCAACGGGTATCCGCCCGTGATGGTGGAAGGCGACGACGATCAGCTGGCAATCCTGCTTGGCACGAACAACCGTTTGGGCAAGCTTTCCGCATCGTTGATCCTTACCGGCCACGGCGAAGAAGGGCAGTCGCTTTCGGCCCGATGTGCGAAGATCTCCGACCATTATCATCGCCAGGTGAAGTCGTTTAGATCCGTCTGCGAATCAGGCTGCACCGATCCGGGGGAATTGGCCTACCTTTCCACAAAGGCTGATCGCCGGACGCCATGGGAAGACCGGCCGATATTCGGCAGGCGTTCGCTGGTAACGCAAACCATGGCGTATCTGAAGTACCTGGTTAGCAAAGGCGAGCTCCCGAATTCATACCCTCTTGTTTCGCTGCGTTGAGCGTTGCAAATGGGGGCTTCTATTGGCGGATTACCACGAATTTGCGCCATTGCGGCGCTACAATAACGAGCGTTGCGCAATCTACGAGAGAGGTCTGCTATGTCGGATGTTAGCCTAGCCAGTCTTATCACGGATATCCCTGATTACCCGCAGCCCGGCGTTGTGTTCAAGGACATAACCACCTTGCTGAAAGATCCTCAGGGCCTGGCTCGGGCTGTCGATTCGTTGGTAGATCATTTTGCCGGAAGGGGTATCACCAAGGTCGTTGGCGCTGAAGCTCGCGGCTTTATCATCGGTGCTCCGGTTGCGTATCGACTGGGCGCTGGCTTTGTGCCTGCGCGAAAGCCCGGCAAGCTCCCGCGTGAGGTTCGCTCGGCAACGTACGAGTTGGAATACGGCACCGATGAGTTGCAGATCCACCTTGATGCCATAGACAAGAACGATGTTGTGCTGCTCGTGGACGATCTGGTTGCTACCGGCGGCACTGCTGTTGCACAGGTTGAGCTCATTGAGCAAGCCGGCGCTAAGGTTGAAGGCTTCGGCTTCATTCTGGAGCTTGCGTTCCTGGAGCCGCGCAAGGCCATCGCTCAGGCAACCGATGCTGAAGTATTCTCGCTTGTGCAAGTGGATTAGGCTCTTCAATGTGCGATGAGGCGAACATCCGCGCGTGGATAGACGATGCCCCTGAAGAGGTTCGGGATGTAACTTGCTCCCTCTTGAAGCGCGTGAGTGAACTGCGCGAATCGCAGGTTATATACCCTCCGCAGGGCCTTATCCTCAATGCCTTGAATCTTGTTCATCCGCATGACGTCAAGGTGGTTATCCTGGGTCAGGATCCCTACCATGGGCCGAATCAGGCAATGGGCCTGTCGTTTTCTGTTCCTGAAGGACAGAAGCTTCCGCCGAGTCTTCGCAACATATATAAGGAGCTGGCTGCCGATATCGGTTGCGCCGTTCCCGAAAGTGGGGACCTCACGCCCTGGGCAAAGCAAGGGGTACTGCTACTTAATGCCACCCTCACCGTTCAGGAACACGCTGCGAATTCGCATAGCAAGCTCGGTTGGCAGGTGCTTACCAACTATCTGGTAAGGCGCTGTTTCGAGCTAGATTGCCCCGTCGTGTTCATGGGGTGGGGCAAGAATGCCATCCAGGTCATCGAGGCCGCCCAGCGCGATGCGGGCAAGGCTGCGTTGGAAAATAAGCTTGCGCTGAATTCCACCCATCCGTCGCCCCTGTCGGCGAACCGCAGGAGCGGACAGCTTCGGGCCTTTATCGGCTCCCGCCCATTTTCCGAAGCTAACGAATTTCTTAAGCGGCGGGGAAGCCAGCCTATAGATTGGGCATGCCTCGGCTGATTTCCGTTGGCACTCCAGAGCCACATCCGTTTACATAGCCGTCGTTGGCACAAAGCGTGTCGAATCGCATCCTGTTTTGAGGCATGAAAAGAGGAGCTCCCCCTAGAGCTCCTCTTTTGGTTTGATTCGGGTGAATCAGGTATGTGTCTGTTCTGCTAGTCGAGCAGACCCTTGGTGATGTCCTCGAGCGTACGGCCGCGAGTCTCAACACCGAAGATGCCCAGCCATACAGCCATGAAGATTGCCAGGATGGCGTTGATCAGGAAAACGCCCATGGTGCCCAGAGAGGTGGTGATCAGGAAGGAGATCCACATCGGGCTCAGGATGCCTGCCAGACGACCGAAGGCGTTCGCAACACCGGCGCCACGGATGCGGCAAGCGGTGGGGAAGGGCTCGGACAGGTAGATAGCTGCGGTGGTAACGGAGTTGGTGAACGTGCAAACACAGAGCAGGAAGCCGATGAGCATGATCAGCGCGGTGTTCTCGGTAGGCAAGGATGCCCAGATAGGACCGATGATCGCGATGAGCAGGTAGGTCACGATGAGGATGGTCTTACGGCCAACCTTCTCAACGTAGAACGTCAGGGCGCCAACACCAACGGGGATGCCCAGCTGCATGACCACGGTAAGGGTGGTGGACATGTGCGGGTCGAAGCCGTTCTTGGTAAGGATGGTGGGGGTCCAAGTGATGACGGTGTACACGAATACATTCATGGCAAAGCAGATGAACATAGCGGTTAGTGTACGGAAGATCATCTTCTTCTTGAACAGGAAGCTCCAAGGCAGATCCTCTACCTTTTCCTCGGAAGCGCGAGCATTGATCTCGTCATCGGAAACCTCAGCCAGAGTACCATGCTTGGAAGAGGCGATGGACTCGTACTTGTTCACGATCGCATCGGCCTCGGAGTTGTGGCCCTTCATGGCCAGCCAACGAGGAGACTCATCGAGGAAGAAGAGGCAGAGAACAACCACCAGGGCACCGATAGCACCGCAGATGATGAACACGGGACGCCAACCCAGCAGGGGCAGAACAACCATGTTCATGGCGGAGGCGACCAGGGTGCCGCAGTTGGCGATCAGGCCAACGTAGGACTGGTACTTGCCGCGCTTCGTCGGGGGCGTGAACTCGGTAAGGGCGGAATAGCCTGCAGGGAACGCAGCGCCCAGGCCGAGGCCCATGAAGAAGCGGCATGCGGTGAGGAACGTGGCGTCGGGCGAGCCGGCTGCCACGAAGCAGAATGCGGTGAAGATGGAGCCGCAGATGAGCACTGCCTTCTTACGGCCGATGCCGTCGGAAAGGGCGCCTGCCATAAGGCCACCGATAAGGTAGCCGATCATGGTGATGGAGTTGAACAGCGCGAACTGCTCCAGCGTCATCCACTGGTTGCCAGCTGCGTCGTAGGTGTTCTGCAGGATGTTGCCGATCGGGCCACCAACAGCCATGTCAACGGAGTCGCAGAACGTGATGCCGGCGAGCAGCCACAAGATCTTCTTGTGGAAGCCAGAGATCGGCAGGCGGTCCAAACGAGCTGCGATGCCATGGTAAGAAGAGTTCAAAGCATCAGAAGCCATTGAAACCTTCCTTTCGCATCGAGGGCTTTCGCCCTGGGGGATAATGCGCCTCAGAAGTCAAAACAGGGGTTACCGGACAACCGGTGATTTGGCTTGGGGAGGCCTTTGCACTCGGGGTGAGTGCGTTTCGGAGCGGGGGAGCTACCGAACGGACAATTCGCGCCGGCCCTGTTTGATGTTGGGGAACATGGGCTCGCACAAAATGACCAATAGCTATTATTTGATTCGTGCGAATCGAAGTCAATGAATTTAAACCACAAGTGTGGGCAAAACTATCGAGATCTCCGGGTGAAATAATAGGTTCACGCTATGGAACCATTCAAGGCACAATAACATGTTCCCTTCAACCATGAACCAGTTATTGTTTTCGGTAGGGCGCAAAAAGGGTCTATTCAGACTTGTTTATGAATGTCCTGCGTAGAGATTCGAAATAATGAACAAGTTAACCCTATTTATTCGAAATTACTGAACCTATTCACTGAATAATAGAATCTGTTATATATCTATTCACGTTTGAAATGAACATGTTGCAGTAAATTTGGGGGTTGATCCCTCTATAAGAATGTGCATAAAACTAAATCGGGAACAATCATTGCCTGCTATTCGCTGGCGCCGGTTTGTGGTCGACATGTCCTGCTACTATGGGAGCCACTGGAATTTCCCGCACCATCGAGACAATCTTCCTAAGAAGCGAGGCGCTGTTAGCCATGAGAATCGGTTTTGACAACGACAAATACATTTCCCTTCAGGCTGAGCACATCAAAGAGCGTATCGGTCAATTCGGTGGGAAGTTGTACCTTGAGTTCGGCGGCAAGCTGTTCGACGATTACCACGCTTCTCGCGTTCTTCCTGGATTTCAGCCAGACAGTAAGATCCGCATGCTTAAGAGCCTTTCCGATGATGTGGAAGTGGTTATCGCCATCAACGCTAATCATATTGAGCAAAGCAAGGTGCGGGGCGATTTGGGCATCACCTACGATGAGGACGTCTTGCGGCTTATGGACATCTTTACGGGCATGGGGCTGTTCGTGGGCAGTGTCGTTATCACCCACTTTGCCGGCCAGCCCAAGGCCGAGGCCTTCCGACATCGCCTCGATTCGCTCGGTGTCACCAGTTACCTTCACTATCCAATCGCTGGTTACCCCCACGACATCGACATCATTGTGAGCGACGATGGCTACGGGAAGAACGATTACCTTGAAACCTCGCGCCCGCTGGTTGTGGTTACCGCACCCGGCCCTGGTTCTGGGAAGATGGCTACTTGCCTATCGCAGCTCTACCAAGAGCACAAGCATGGGGTAACCGCCGGATATGCCAAGTACGAGACGTTCCCTATCTGGAACCTCCCTCTTCTGCATCCGGTGAACGTTGCCTACGAGGCAGCTACAGCCGACCTCGACGATGACAATATCATCGACCCCTTCCACATGGAGGCCTACGGCGAAACAACGGTGAACTACAACCGTGATGTTGAGATCTTCCCGGTGCTGAAGGCGATGCTCGAGCGCATTCAGGGCGAAAGCCCCTACAACTCTCCCACGGATATGGGTGTGAATATGGCTGGGTTCGCCATCGTGGACGATGACGCATGCCGTGAAGCTTCCTGCAAGGAAATCGCGCGCCGGTATTTCCAGGCAGGCGTCAAGCTGAAGCGATTCGGCGCTGGGGAAAACGAGCTGCATAAGATCGAGCTGCTTATGAGCCGCGTCGGTATCACACCCGATGTGTTGCCTGCCCGCGCAGAGGCGCTTAAGAAGGAGCGGCTAACGGGCGGCCCTGCCGGTGCCATCGAGCTCCCCGATGGCACATTGGTCACCGGCAAGACCGGTCACCTTATGGGTTGCGCCTCGTCGCTTCTGATGAACGCCCTTAAGGCGCTCGCAGAAGTGGGGGATGACGCCCTGGTGATCAGCGACGAGGTTATCGAGCCGCTGTGTAATCTGAAGACCGAGCATCTGAACAGCACGAATCCGCGCCTTCATTCCGACGAGACGCTGATGGCGCTCGCGGTGAGCTCGAGAAACGACGAAACGGCTGCGCTACTCATGAAGCAGCTCGGCAAGCTGAAGGGTTGCGATGCTCATTTCAGCATCATCGTCTCCACGGTCGATGAGCGCCTGTACCGTACCCTTGGTTTGAATGTGAGCTGCGAACCGAAGTTCGAGCAGCGACGCTTCTACCACAAATGATCTTTGATAGATAAAGCAACCGGCCCTGTTCGTGATCGATCGGGGCCGGTTGCTTTATGGGCGCGTCTTGTTTTGGTTGGCTGATATTGAAGCGTTTCCATATCAGCCAACCAGTTTGAGGCGAGGGACGTCGACTCGAGCGACGTTACTCGAGGGCGGTGAGGAGCTGCATGGTAAGGCTTGCGCAATCCTTTGCCGCCTTCGCCTCGAAGGTGGGGTAGTCGACTGATGCGCTTCCATCGGCTTTATCGGAAATGGCGCGAACTATGAGGTAGGGCACGTTGCCCAGATAACATGCTTGGGCGATGGCGGCGCCTTCCATCTCGCAGCAGCTTGCGTTGAACAGGTTGACGATGCGCTCCTTGTCGTCGCTTTCCCTTACGAAGCGGTCGCCCGATGCTATACGGCCTTCATGCGCAGTCAGGTTAAGGGTTTTTGCGGCCTTCAATGCGGCCGATGTCAACGCTGGTGAGGCAGGGAAGGCTACTAGATCGAAGTCGGGGTTCTGCCCCGGCTTGTAGCCGAGGTTCTGAACGTCCATGACGTGGTTCACGGCATCGGTGGCTACCACGATATCCCCTATGCCGATCTTTGCGTCAAGCGATCCGGCCACGCCGGTGTTCACGATGCAGCTTACTCCGAAATGCTCGATGAGCACTTGCGCGCATAGGGCGGCGTTCACCATGCCTATTCCGCTGCGCACCACGACAACAGGTTTCCCATTCAGCGTCCCCGACTCGAAGGTCATGCCGGCAGTATGGAAAACCTCGACTTCTCCTTCTTCGTTCATGGTTTGGCTCAGATGCTGTACCTCTACTTGCATGGCGCCGATGATGCCAACGGAATTGTTGCTCGAATTAGGCATACGAAAACCTTTCGTACGGTGTGCTTAGGGCTTGTCTCCGCCGATGTCTATTTGCTTGCGCAATTATCTTGCAACTATGCAAGAATGGCGGGGTAGTGGGTATGCGCATTGTCTAGGCAGGAAAGGGTCTTCCGCACGTAGCGAGATGCCCACCATTTTGCCTGGTTTAGATCTGAATCATGGTAGTTGCCGCATTCTTCAGGCTTGGCTCCGGGGATCTCGCCCTCGAACGTTGCCGCAAACTCGAAGAGCCTGGTTACCAGTCCGGCGATGTCCGTTGGATCGTAGGCGCCGAACACCACAAGGTAGAAGCCGGTCCTGCAACCCATGGGGCCGAAGTATATAACCCGGTCTTTCCATTCTGCGTCATTGCGCAAGAAGGTGGCACCCAGATGTTCGAGGGCATGGACGGCGGCAGTGTCCATAACCGGCTCTCGATTGGGCGCGGTCATTCGTAGGTCGAACGTGGTGGTGACGCAACCGGTTTCCCCATCGGCGTCGCTACGGGAAACATACACTCCAGGTTCAAGTGCATTGTGATCTACGGAAAAACTTGCGATACGTTCCATCTGCGCTCCTAACATCGCTTTTGGTTATTGTAGGGCAAGCGAACGGCCCCAAGCGAAATGCTCGGGGCCGTTCGGGTTGGACGCTTTGATTGCATTGCGCAGTGGTTAAGCCGCTGCTGCCTTCTTCTGCGCTTTCCTTGCCTTGCGCTGCTCGAGGTAGTTCACGACAACTGCGGCGGACTGGTCGCCGGTGATGTTCACGGTGGTGCGCATCATATCGAGGATACGGTCCACGCCGGCAACTAGCGCGATGCCCTCAACCGGCAGGCCCACCGACTGAAGCACCATTGCCAGCATGATCATGCCTGAGCTTGGAACGCCAGCGGTTCCGATGGACGCGAGCACTGCGGTAAGGATGATGGTGATCTCTTGGCCGATGGTAAGGTCGATGCCGAAGACCTGGGCGATGAAGATAGCGCAAACGCCCTGGTAGATCGCGGTTCCATCCATGTTGATGGTGGCACCAAGCGGGAGGACGAAACTCGAGACCTCATTTGACACGCCCAGCTTCTTGGAACACTGCATATTCACGGGGAGGGTGCCGACCGAAGAGGCGGAAGCGAAAGCGAAGGCCATGGCGGGCATTTGGTTCTTGAAGAATTTGATCGGGCTCATCTTGGCCAACAGCCTTACCAAGCCGGAATACACCACAACCATATGAAGGATCATGGCTAGGTACGCGACAAGGATCAGCTTCAGCAAGGGGAGCAGGACTTCTGGGCCGTTAGATGCGATGACCGGGGTGATGAGGCCGAAGACGCCGAAGGGGGCGAAGCTGATGATTGCTTGCATGATCTTGATGCAAACCTCGCTCATGCCGTTGACAAAATCGGCAACGGGCTTGGCTTTCTTGCCGGCAGCCAGGATGCCGAAGCCGAAGAAGAGGGCGATAACGATAACCTGCAGCATGTTCGCGTCGGACATGGGTTGGATGAAGTTGGAGGGGAAGATGTTCACGAGCGTGTCGATGAACGAGGGCTGTTCCTTAGCTTGATACTCAAGCCCTTGCGTGCTGAGGTTTGCATCGGCGCCTACGGCGAATACGTTTGCAATCACCAAGCCGATAGTGATTGCAAACGCGGTTGTAACAAGGTAGTACACGATGGTTTTGCCGCCGATTGCTCCCACGCGCTTGATATCGGAAAGCGAGATGACGCCCGCAACCATGGTAAAGATGACGAGCGGAACCACGATCATCTTGATCAGGTTAAGGAACACGGTGCCGAACGGCTTGATATACGTGGTGGCGATATCGGGGTTGGACTGCAGCGCCAGGCCTGCAAGGACGCCTAAGATAAGGGCTATGAAGATCCAAGTGGTAAGGGAGAGCTTTTTATACCAGGGAAGGCGGGCGTTGCTCTCGTTTATCTCCGCTGCAGCTTGCTCTAAGTCGTCCTTGGCTTCTTTCCCAAGGTCGGATAGTTGGGACATTAGTCCTCCATTCGGTGTGTATGGCATTCGGCCTCAGCATCAGTTTCCTTGCTTGCAGCCAAACGTGCATTTTAAACGAAACGCCTGATCTTTAGTAACAGGTTGGTAAAAGATGACCCCATGTCTCGGCGAATAGAGACCTGGGGTCAAGTTCCGTTTTGCGGTTACGTGCGTGCGTTTTCAGCCTATAGGCACTGCTTCTCATTCACTGAGGCTGATTTTCGGGGTTTGATCACCTTGCCGTTGCCGACTCGAGGGAGCTGAGACGCGAGAGAATCGATGCCCCCTGATCGGTTTCCGCTACCGTGGGCATGGATGGGTGGTCTTGGATCACGGTGATGGCGGTTTCAAGGCCCGCATTCTCCCTAATTGCGGCGTCTGTGCCGGCATATGGCTGTAGCGTAGCCAGCCTTACGCCTTGGGAATCTGACAGCAGAACCAGTCCGCCGATCCCTGTTGTTTTCCGATAGGCAGAAGACATCCCTCCGTCCACCACGATCACCTTGCCGTTGCACTTTATGGGGCTTTCGCCGTCCTTCACCTTGACGGGAACATGCCCGCAAACTATGTAAGCGTGCTCTGGATCCATGCCGAAGTCCTTGAAGATGGCATTAACCGTATCCTCGTTCTCGTAGAGCGTGTAGAAGGCGTTCTTAACCTCTTTGCGCGCTTCCTTCTCTGCGATAAGGTACAGCTCGAATGTGGCCATCTTGCTTTTGGCGAACAGCGGCGATGCGTCGCCTAGCCACAGGTACCACAGCAGGTCGCAGCCCCTTTTCTTCTCAGTCTGGTTGGTGGCACTGAATGCTGTGCGAACATAGGAATCAACTGCGTCGAACAGTTCTTTGCCCTTGAGCTTGCGCCCGTACACGTTGGCCTCTTTTAGTGAGCCGTCGGCATTCAGCGGCACACAGGCATGGAACATGAGGGCGTTGTTCTGTATTTTGTACAGACTGCCGTGTTGGAGGAACAGCCGCATGTGTCGCTGCAGCTTCTCGCTGTTTTGGAACGAGTGCTCCAGGCTGCGCATCACCTGTTCCTCTTCGGGGGTCAGCGTGTAGGGGTCGTCGGGGTTCACCGTGGGGAACACGGTATCGGTAAGGGTGTATTCAACGCCGTCAACCTCGATGCTGCCCTTCTGCCAATCTATACGATGAAGAAGCTTACGGTCTTCCAGGCCAAACGCCGGGTTCTCGTCTATGAGCCTTGCCTCAGCCTTGAATTGCAGGATCGCCATGGCTTTTTGGATCTTCACGTTCAGATCCAGCTCCTTTTCGGGCAGATCGGGATTGCCCTTGAGACCAAACGCAACGCAAGGATCGTCCCTGTAGGCGCTAAGCGCGAACCTTGCCAAGGGAAGAAGATCGATTCCGTAGGCATCGGTGAGGATGGACAGGTTGCCGTAACGTGCGCAGTTGCGCACAACATGTGCGATACATCCTCGTTGGCCAAGAGCTGCGCCCATCCAAACCACATCATGGTTGCCCCACTGTATGTCGATCGCGGGATTGGAAGAGATCTCTTCCATGATCTTGTCGGGGTAAGGACCCCTATCGTATACATCGCCGACCAAATGGATGGCACTGGCGGCTGCGGCTCTCACGCCTGCGCAAAGGGCTCGTATGACGCCGGTTACGCAGGGCTTTGCCGCTATTGCCGCCGAGGATTTGCCCAGTTGTTCCTGGTTCAACCCCAAAAGCTGCACGGCGACTGTGCGGTACTCCGCAGGTATAGCATGCAGCACGTGTATGTGCGAGCAGGAACGGGTTGCCTCTTCGAGCACCGAGGCAACGCCGATGAGCACCGATTGGTAGAAGGCGGATTCCTCAGGCGCCCTCTCTGCCAAGAGGGCAAGTTTTTCCTCCGGGTAGCAGATAAGGGTGGAAAGGTCTGCTTCTGCGATGGGGCAATGAGAGTCGGCATAGGCCTTATGGACCAACGTTTGAACCGAATCGCAGCCGCTTCGGACAACGTGCAGGAACGTGCCGTATTCGCCGTGCACATCGGAAAGGTATATTTCTCGCGGTCTGGGCAAGCTCAGCATTGTTTCGCCTAACGCCATCTGCGCAATCGCATCCTCTTTTTCGTCGCGCATGCTCCTAGTGGGTTCATAGGTGCAACAGGTATCGAACATCACTCCAACCTCCTGGCTGGGACGGACTGTCTTTTGCCGCTTATTTTAGCGGATACTGTCGTTGCTCTGTCTATTTGGGTAAGCGGGGTCCAAATGGCTGGCAGGGCGCTCGAAGTAAGAATGAACGCGTTCGTAATTACGGCTCTTTCGCGTTAAACTGAATTGCATGGGGGTTTCGCTCTGTGCGGATCATATTTTTTAGGAGGGGTTAGCTATGTGCACTAATCGATTTGTACTGAACAACGTTTCTTATCACGGTTCCGGGGCTATCAAAGAGATACCTGGCGAGATTCAGCGTAGGGGCTTGGGGAAAGTATTCGTATGCTCCGACCCGGATCTTGTCGGTTTTGGGGTTGTGGCCAAGGTTACCGGTGAGCTCGATGCTGCGGGCATTCCATGGGTACTGTTCGACAAGATCAAGGCAAACCCAACCATTCAGAATGTCAAGGACGGCGTAGCCGCCTTCAAGGAGTCGGGAGCAGATGCGATAGTTGCTATCGGCGGCGGGTCGTCGATGGACACCGCGAAGGGGATCGGCATCATTGCCGAAAATCCCGAGTTTTCGGATGTGGTTTCGCTGGAAGGCGTGGCTGATACCCGAAATCATGCGACGTTCACCATTGCGGTGCCTACGACGGCCGGCACTGCAGCGGAGGTGACCATCAATTATGTGATCACCGATCCTGATGCAGTGCGCAAGTTCGTTTGCGTAGACGTCAACGATATCCCCGATGTCGCTGTGGTCGATCCCGACATGATGGCCTCTATGCCGGCGGGTCTTACTGCTGCTACGGGGATGGATGCCCTAACGCATGCTATCGAGGGCTATACCACCAAGGCGGCTTGGGAGCTTTCCGACATGTTCCACTTGAAAGCTATCGAGATGATCTCTTCGTATCTTCGCTGCTCGGTTGAAGAGGCCAAGAGCGGTGCTCCTGGAATAGGACGAGAGAAAATGGCCCTCGGTCAGTACATTGCGGGAATGGGATTTTCCAATGTAGGTCTAGGGATCGATCACGCAATGGCCCATACGCTTTCGGCGCATTATGACACGCCGCATGGCGTTGCCTGCGCAATGCTTCTTCCCATTGCGATGGAATTCAACAAGCCCGTTGTTGAAGAGCGGTTGGCCGATGTTGCTTGCGCTATGGGAGTCAACACTGCGGGAATGAGCGCTGCATGCGCAGCGGATGCAGCGATTGCGGAGGTGCGTAAGCTCGCTGAAGATGTTGGGATTCCCGCTATTTGCGAGGATTTGGCGGCGGAAGACCTGGACCAGCTGGCAACCGATGCCATGAACGATGCCTGCTTCCCCGGTAATCCCCGCGATGCTTCGCATAGTGAGGTTGTTGGGCTATTCGAAAAGCTGCTTAAGCCGGTTCGGTGATCCTTTTCAGGTTTGTGCGTTGGATTGGGGGGTCAGGTCAAAAAATCTGCATATTTGTTCTACATATCGGTGATATTGATGGAAAATAGACGAAATTTTCAAAGGGTCTTTGAAAATTTAGCTGATTTGAGAAGAATCTGTCCGTTTCTAGTCGAATTTAATTACTATTAGGGCTGTTCAGGGCGATATAGAGAATTTTAACCTGAACTGGTCAAAATTGCAGGATTGTGTGATTTCAGTTCTGCACAATGCTGAGCCCTGACTCGATACGGCAGGGGCTTCAGCGGGTAGAAAGGGAGCGAAAATGGCAGTACCAGAGTTGACGCCCGAAGAGCGCCAGCAGGCATTGGAGAAGGCTAAGGCTGCGCGTACGAAGAGGGCAAAGGTTCGCGAAGACCTGAAGAGCGGCGCACTTTCGCTCAAAGACGTCCTCGATATGAGAGACGACCCGGTCATCGGCCGCATGAAGGCTTTCACCCTCATTGAGACCCTCCCGGGTTACGGCGAGGCCAAGGCCAGCAAGATCATGGCCGAGATCGGCATTGCGGAGTCCCGCCGTCTTAAGGGATTGGGCGAGCGCCAGCGCACTGCGCTTCTCGAGCGTCTTGGTTAGTATGCGCAAAGGGAATCTATTCGTCCTTTCCGGCCCCTCGGGGGCCGGAAAGGGCACTTTGGTTTCTAGGTTGCTTGACGTCATACCCGATGCGTGGGTTTCGGTTTCCGCCACAACCCGGCAGCCTCGCCCGGGCGAGAGTGATGGCATCAGCTATTACTTCATGGACCAATCGCGTTTCGATGAGCTTGTTTCCCAAGGTGGATTCCTTGAGTGGGCGACCGTTCACGGTAATTCCTATGGCACCTTGAAGTCGAGCGTGCAGGAGCATATGGAAACGGGGTTCCAAGTTATTCTTGAGATCGATGTTCAAGGAGCCCTGCAGGTTCGCAAGGCCATGCCGCAGGCTCATTTGATCTTCATCGAGCCCCCGTCCATCGAAGAGCTCGAGCGACGCCTTCGTGGTCGCGGTACCGAAACAGAAGAGGTTATACGCAAGCGCATGGAAACCGCAAAGGTGGAGCTAGCGAGCAAAATGGAGTATGATGTTCGGGTTGTCAACGATGACTTGATCCGAGCAACTGATGAGCTGGTAGCTTATATTGCCTCGTTTGCAGATGATACGAGAGGAACCATTCAACGATGAGCCTTATTGATCCTAAGATCGATGTCCTGTTGGACAAAACGGACAATGACCGATTCCTGCTGTGCTCCTTGGCGTCCAAGCGTGCGCACGATATCAACGAGATGATGCGCGGTCAGCGCAATCGTGCAATCCAGCTTCAGACCGCTGTCGATATCGCCCGTGCCGCCAACCGTCGTCCTCTTTCCATCGCCTTTGATGAGATCGCAAAGGGCGATGTCTCCTACGCACCTGATACCATCGACATCCACAACCACTGATTCTTATGCAAAATACCGAGCTCGAAGGGCAGACGCTTCGTCGCGTTTGCCTAGTTCATTATCATGAGATAGGCCTGAAAGGCCATAATCGAGCCCAATTTGAAAAGCGCCTTGTTTCCAACATCAAGGCGCTTTTGCGCGATGGGATCAAGATCAAGCGAATTTCTGGCAGGATCTGCATCTTCCTTCCTGCCGATTCCTCTTTTGAGGATGCGTGCAATGTTGCCGATCAGATCGCTGGGGTGCCGGGAATCGCCCGTGTTTCCAGTGGCTATCGGTGCGAGCAGGACCTCGAGGTCATGTACGATACCGCGGTTAAGGCCCTTGCCGATGCGGGCAGCTTTCAGACGTTCAAGGTTTCGGCGCGACGCAACCATACCGATTTCGCTACGGATTCTATGCAGATGAACAAGCTTGTGGGGGCGGCGCTTTGCAAAGCGTTCCCCGACAAGAAGGTTCAGATGAAGAACCCGGATGTAGAGGTTCGTGTTGAGGTTATCCAGGGTTGGACGTACATCTACGGAAGGTCCATTCCCGGAATCGGCGGTTTGCCTGTTGGCAGCGCCGGTAAGGCAGTTTGCCTTCTTTCTGCCGGCATCGATTCTCCGGTTGCAACGTGGCGCATGGCCCGTCGTGGTGCAACGTGCATCGGCGTTCATTTCTCGGGTAGGCCGGAAACCTCCGCAACAAGCGAGTACCTTCTGGAGGATATCGCTCATGTTCTTGAGCGCACCGGTTGTTTTGCACGTCTTTACATTGTTCCTATCGGAACCTATCAGCGTGAGATTGCCGCGCAGGTTCCGCCGGAGCTTCGCGTGATCATGTACCGCAGGCTTATGTTCAAAGTTGCCGAGGCCATTGCCTGTAAAGAGGGCGCAAAATCGCTGGTCACGGGCGAAAGTCTTGGGCAAGTTGCCTCGCAGACCATGGACAACATGCTGTGCACGAACGCGGCGGTAAGCTTGCCGGTGTACCGTCCCCTGATCGGTTTCGATAAGCTCGAGATCATCGCGCAGGCAGAGCAGCTGGGCACTTTCGAGATCTCGTCTCAGGATGCGCCGGACTGCTGCACGCTCTTTATGCCGCGTAACCCCGAAACCCATGCAAAGCTTCCGCGCGTTGAAGAGGTTGAGGCAGAGCTTCCCTTTGCCCAGTGGATCGAAGAAGCAGTGGAAGCAGTGGAGATCAGAGATTATCAATGCCCTTCGTATCGTCCGCCTAAGGGGTGCAAGGCTAAGGCAACGGACGGTGAATAGTCCTTAGCTTCCAACTTTTTTCGCATCGCTTTCGCATCGGCTTCGCAAATAGTTCAGGATTCATCCCTATGCTCTCCCCTTGATGGGAGGGGATAGGGATGTCTTTTTTGGACGAGGTAGACTCGCTGCGATCCAAGCTGGGGGTTTCGCGCATCAACCCCCTTGCGCTGACAGGTATTGCGTTTATTTCTATCGCGGTAGTGGTTGCGGTATGTCTTTCGGCTTGGGGATTGTTTTCCAGCCCCGGTGTGGTTGTTGACCGCAGCGAATCATCCTCTGGGCAGACTGAATCCGGCGAGGGAGCTGAACTTGCAGCGCCCCAGCTTATCTATGTGCATGTAGTTGGGGCGGTTGAGGCTCCTGGCATGGTGGAGCTGCAATCTGGCTCGCGTGTTTCCGATGCGGTGAACGCTGCGGGCGGTTTTTCCTTCGATGCCGATCAGCTCTCGGTTAACCTTGCCAGGCAAGTCAGCGATGGGGAACAGATCGTCGTGGGAAGCACGCAGTCGAGCGCTTTCGATTCAGCCTCTGGGGAAAGCCCTTCTGGCTCTTCTTCCTCAGGTGCCGACGCTGGTTCTACGGTTGCCTCGGGGAAGGTGAATATCAATACGGCTACTGCCGACCAGCTCACCACCCTGAAGGGTATCGGAGAGTCTACCGCGCAGAAGATCATCGACTACCGCCAGCAGAACGGATCGTTCAAATCCATCGAAGAAATAAAGAACGTTTCGGGAATCGGCGACAAAAGATATGCGGCCATCAAAGACAGCATCACGGTCTGATTCGATTTCGATGTCAGATCAACGTCCGCAGCGACCTTCCTTGCCTCCGCTGTTTCTGTTCGGATGCTCGTTTTGGCTCGGTTCTTATGCTGCCGGTCAAGTACCGTTCGAGTGGACTGGCGGCTTGGCTTTAGGTGCAGTAGCACTCACCGTTTTGTTCGCTGCTGCGATAGTTCTGCAGCTTCGGCGATCTAGGGGAGAGCTGGTATTGGTTCTATGCCTTGCGCTTTGTTTGGGATGCCTTGCCTCGGCCTTGGCGCTTAAAGGCATCCATCAGGTACGCGACTCGTGGCAAGACCTTTCGGGTTCGCAGATGGAGTTTCGGATTACGGAAGATGTGAGCGAAGGTGACTTCGGGTATTCAACCTATGCGGAAGCTTGGGTGCGTGGTGATTCGTTGCATTGGCTGCCTGGACGCAGCATCAAAGTGAAGCTTTTCCTTAATGCTGCGGATGTGGCGTATGGCGACGAGATTACAGCACGGGCGTCTTTTTCGCGCCCTCGCGATTCCGTGGTTGCGTCCTACGACCGAAAGCAAGTTGCCCTTGGCTGCTCTCCTTCCGATATCGTGCAGCTCGAATCTTCGCGTTTAGGGGCTCTTTCGGACATCAGGATGTCATTTTCCACCTTCATCGATGGCTTGGCAGACAGCTATCGCTTAGACCAAGCTTCTACTGCGGTATTGAAAGCCCTGGTAATCGGGGAAAGACAGCAGCTGTTCGCGCAATCCGTGTACCAGGATGTTAAGATCTGCGGCCTTGCGCATATGGTTGCTGTTTCGGGGGCGCACCTGGTTATCGTTTTGGGGTTGGTCAATTCTGTGCTTAAGGCTTTCAGCGTATCCCGCAGGGTCAGTGCTTCGGTGCAGTTGGTGTTCCTGCTCATGTATCTGGTGATGGTGGGCTTTCCTATATCGTGCCTGCGAGCGAGTGTTATGGCTACCGTGGGCCTTGTTTCGTTTGCGGCTCATAGGCGTTCGTATGCGCTTTCCTCGTTGGGTGTTGCTGTGGTTGGTTTGATCGCGATAGACCCTTCTGCTGCGTACTCGTTGTCGTTTGCGCTCTCTGCTTTTTCGACTTTGGGAATCGTCTTGTTCACTCCCTTGATGGTAGCTTGGCTACCGGCTGCAGGAGGCAGGGTAAGAAGCTTGCTTGTTGAGCCGTTTGCAATGACGCTTGCCGCATTGCTGCTCACGTTCCCCTTAAGCATTGCTGCCTTTTCGCAATTCTCCCTGATTGCTCCCATGGCGAATAGCATTACGGTCCCTTTGGTGAGCGCTTCCTGCATTTTCGGCGTTTTAGGGTTCGTTGCCATAGATATCCCTGGTGTCGGGGCGTTGTTCGCGCTGGTGGCCTATGGTTTCTGCTATTTGTTTGCCCATGTGGTTGGTGTGCTGTCCGCATTTCCTTTCGCTGCCGTTCCGGTATCCTTGCCGTTTTGGCTTCTTGTTGCCGTCTGCCTTCTGGCCGTTGCCCTTCTTTGGTGCGTGTGGCCGGTTAGGGCGCCGGTCCGAACCATCGGTATCTTGTTTCTGGTGTGCGCCGTCTGCTTTTCTTTCGGTTTGTATCGCAATGCGATCGGCACGTCGGTGAGCATGCTGGATGTGGGGCAGGGCGATTCCATCCTGTTTAAGAGCAAAGGGGCCACTTTGCTGGTGGATACCGGGAACCAGACAACCAAGTTGCTTTCCGCCCTTGCCGGACAGGGCGTACATCACTTGGATGCAGTCGTTATTACTCATCCGGACGATGATCATTGCGGAAGCTTGCCGGCATTGCGGGGCGTTGTATCGTGCGATCGGGTTTTCGTGGCTCACGGGATTAAAGGCCTTGGCACAGACAAGACCAACTCACTTGTTGGCGAGGCTTCTGCCTTGGTTGGATCGTCGAATATCGAGGAGCTTTCTGTTGGAAATACGTTGCGGGTTGGCGCTTTGTCTTTGAAATGCATCTCGCCTCCTTCCTTGGAAGACGAAGGCGGTAACCAGGATAGCGTGGTGCTGCTGATGCGCAGCGATTTGGATTCTGACGGCGTCCCTGAATGGAGCGGCTTGTTTGGAGGGGACGCAGAAAGTGAAACGCTGCAGGTTCTGGAGGATTCGGGAGCTGTTGGGCGGGTGGATATCCTGAAAGTGAGCCATCATGGGGCAAAGGCGGCAATGACTAGCGAGTTGGCTGAAGATCTTAAGCCGGAATTGGCATTGGTAAGCGTTGGCAGCACGAACAGATACGGCCACCCAGCAGCACAGACCATTGAGTATCTGCAGGAGCAAGGTGCGCAGGTGTTTAGGACGGACACCCAGGGCACGGTGGTATGTAGTTTGGAATCGGCGGGAATCAGCGTTTATTGCATGCGCTAGAATCCAATCCATGGCTACTTCTAAGAAACAAGCACCTCTTCTGCCCGTCTACCTTATTGTGGGTGAAGATGAGCTTAAGCGGGAAACAGTTATCAAACGCCTACGTGAGCGTTTACGCAAGATGGGCGACTTATCTTTCAATTCCGAGACTTTTTCCGGTGCAACCTGCACAGGGGAGCAGATTGTTTCTGCTGCGAATACCTTGCCTTTTGCTAGCGAGGTAAGGCTGGTCGAGGTTCATGATGTCGACAAGATGAGGAAAGCCGATACCGAGCTGATTGTCTCGTATCTTAAGGCCCCGTGCCAGACAACGGTCTTGGCGCTTCTGGGCACCAAACTGGCCAAGAACACACGGCTTTTCAAAGCTGTTGCCGCTATCGGAAAAACCGCGGTCATCGACTGCTCTCCTTTTGCACGACGTGATCTAGCCGGCGCCGTGCGCTCGATGGCCGTTGGTCATGGGGTAGCGTTGACCCATGGAGCCGCAGCTGCTCTTATCGATCTTGTCGGAGCAAACACGGTTGCGCTTGATGGCGAGCTCAAGAAGCTGTCCCTTTCCCATAGGGGCACCGACCCGGTTAACGAGAATGAAGTGCTGGCGTTGGTGGCCCGAACCGCCGAAGTGAAGCCATGGGATTTCGTTGACGCGTTTTCACGTAGGAACGCCTCGCGGTGCATCTACCTTATGAACCGCCTTGGCGGTACCTCGCCCTTCGCGCTGCTGGCTATGTGCACCACGCGCATTCGTGAGCTGATTACCGTGCAGGCCCTTACGCGAAGGGGAGAGCAGGCGCGTATTGCCTCGGTGCTTAAGATGCCGGATTGGCGCTTGAAGAACCATCGGGCTTTCGCGCAGATGTTTTCCATGGACGAGCTTATCGCGGCTCTGTGTGCTGCGCGCGATGCGGAGCAGGCGATGAAGAGCGGGTCGGATCAATCCCAAGAATTCATCGCCTGGATGCTGGGTGTTTGCAAGAAATCCTGAACGGGGTAGTGTTCCTGCCAAACAGCGAGTTCTGCAATGTGCGTCTAAAGAAGATATATGCACTGAAAGCGTTTCAAGCACAAGAAAGGGGCTCGAATGAGCCCCTTTCTTGTTGATATGCGGATGGATCCTGAATGGATTCGGAACCGATTTACTCAGCAGTCTCTTCTTCGGAAGCTTCCTCTGCAGCAGCGGCAGCTTCTTCAGCGGCCTTCTTCTCTGCGGCAGCCTTCTGGGCCTTCTGGGTAGCCTCGCGACGCTTGGCCTTTTCAGCCTCCGCAGCAGCCATGGCCTCCTTGCGGGCAGCTTTTGCAGCAGCCTTCTTGTTGCCGGTTGCGGCAGCAGCCTTCTTCTCTGCGGGCTTGTAAGCAGCGATATCTTCGGCGGTTACAACGGTGTTGGCGAGCTTCATAACGCCGCTCTTGCGGTTGGCAGCCTGACGCTTGTGGATGACGCCCTTGCTTACAGCCTTGTCGAGCAGACGGCATGCGTTAAGAGCTGCCGCATAAGCCTTAGCACCGTCCTTGGCCTCTACGGCCTCACGGACAACGCGGATGGCGGTCTTAAGCTCAGAACGAACTGCACGGTTACGCATACGTGCCTTTTCGTTGGTGATGATTCGCTTCTTCTGACTTTTAATGTTCGCCACGTTTTATCCTCCGTATTATTTATTTTTCTGTAGACGAAAACTCTAGGATCTTACCACAAGTATTCGATCGTGCCCAGATAGCAGTTGCTCTATTATTGCGAAGTCAACTGCACAATGCAACTAGTGGGTTAGAATCCAATATTGTCGACTTACCCGAAGTATCTGAGCGGAGCTTTACTGCTTTCACAGCGATAGGAAACCATGGCACTAAATCCAACCTACATAAGGAATTTCAGCATCATTGCCCATATCGATCACGGCAAGTCTACGCTTTCCGACCGTATCCTTGAGCTTACCGACACCGTATCGAAGCGCGACATGCAAGAGCAGCTGCTTGACTCGATGGATATCGAGCGAGAGCGCGGCATCACCATCAAGAGCCAGGCGGTTCGCGTGGACTACACTGCCGACGATGGCCAGCTGTACCATTTCAACCTCATCGATACGCCGGGCCATGTCGACTTCACCTATGAGGTGTCCCGTTCCCTTGCGGCGTGCGAAGGCGCGGTCCTGGTTGTTGATGCCACCCAGGGCATCGAAGCCCAAACGGTGGCCAACGCCATGATGGCAATGAACGCCAACCTTGAGATCGTGCCCCTTATCAACAAGATCGACCTTCCCGCTGCCGAGCCCGAGCGCGTTCGCGGCGAGATCGAGGACGGCCTTGCCATTCCCGCCGACGATGCGGTTCTTGCCAGCGGCAAAACCGGCGAAGGCGTGCACGACCTGCTCGAGGCCATCGTATACAACATCCCCCATCCGGAAGGGGACGCGGATGCGCCGCTTTCCGCGCTTATCTTCGATTCCTATTTCGATGCCTATCGCGGCGTGGTGGCTTTGGTGCGCATCGTGAACGGATCCATGCGCAAAGGCCAGGCCATCCGCATGATGGCAACCGATACCCACGCATTGGTGGAAGAGGTTGGCGTGCGCCGTCCTACCGAGGTTCCCTGCGAAGAGCTGGGCGTGGGCGAGGTAGGCTATCTGGTCACGGGCTTGAAAGACCCTTCGAAGGTGAAAGTGGGCGACACCGTTACGCTCGAAACGGGCGGCTGCGAAGAGCCCCTTCCGGGCTACCGCGACGTGAAGCCCATGGTGTACACCGGCCTGTTCCCGATCGAGGCCGACCAATATGAGGAGCTGAAAGATGCTCTGTCGAAGCTCACCCTGAACGACCCGGCGCTTGTGTACGAAGCCGAGAACAGCCATGCCCTCGGCTTTGGTTTCCGTGTCGGTTTCCTTGGCCTCCTGCACATGGAGGTGGTGAAGGAGCGCCTTGAGCGTGAATTCGGGCTGGACCTGTTGGCGACCGCGCCGTCGGTTGAGTACCATGTGTTCAAGACCGATGGCGAGATGATCTCGCTCCACTCGCCGCAGGACATGCCCGACAACAGCGAGATCGACCATATCGAAGAACCCTACCTCAAGGCGAAGATCCTTATCCCGCCCGACTATGTCGGTGCCGTAATGGAGCTTACCGTTGCCCGCCGCGGCGAGTTCAAGACCATGAACTACCTGAACACCAACACCGTGGAAATGCTTTGGGAGATGCCCTTGTCCGAGCTGATCATGGACTACTTCGACCAGCTGAAAAGCAGGACGAAGGGCTATGCCTCGCTTGACTACGATTTCGACGAGTACAAGCCCTCCAAGCTTGTGAAGCTCGACATCCTTCTTTCCGGGAAACCCATCGATGCGCTTTCTTTCATCGTGCATTCCGACAAGGCCTACGACCGCGGTCGTGTGCTTACCGAAAAGCTGAAGGAGATCATCCCGCGTCAGCAGTTCGAGGTGCCTATCCAGGCCGCCGTCGGCGCTCGCGTGCTTTCTCGCCAGACCGTACGAGCCGTGCGCAAGGACGTGCTTGCCAAATGCTATGGCGGCGATATCTCGCGTAAGCGCAAGCTCTTGGAAAAGCAGAAGCGGGGGAAGAAGCGCATGAAGAACATCGGCAATGTAGAGGTTCCCCAGGAAGCGTTCATGGCTATCCTCAAAGTAGACGAGTAGGAGGGCTTTCCCGTTGGCGAAGAACCGTGAGGAATACGATTGGCTCAACGATCCCTTCGATGAGAAGAAGGCGGCGAAGGAAGCCGAGCAGGCCCGGATGTCTGCTGGTTCGAAGGCGGCTCTTGGGTGCGGCTGCGTTGCCGTCGTGCTTGCCTTTATCGTCTTATTCGCTGTTGCCACTGTTCAGTTCATAGCCATTGCGTCGTAGGTTGGTGCCTAACCGTGCTCTATGACGATCGACGAATCATTCTTGCGCCCATGGCCGGCGTGGGCGATGCGGTATTCCGGCGCCTGTGCCTTGAGTTGGGGGCGCAGCTTACGTATACCGAGATGGTCTCCGCCAAGGCGTTGAGCTACGCCAATGAGAAAACCACTCATCTGCTCGACCTTGCACCCAACGAGGAGAAGGTTTCGGTTCAATTGTTCGGCCACGAGCCGGACACCATGGCCGATCAGGCTAAATGGGTTGAAGACGCCATGGGGGAGCGTCTTTTTTCCATAGACATAAACATGGGTTGCCCCGCCCGCAAGATAGCCGGCAAGGGCGATGGGTCCGCATTGATGCGCGATCCCTCCTTGGCTTCCCGGATCATCGATTCGGTTGCGCGTGCGGTAAACGTCCCCGTTACCGTGAAATTCCGTCGCGGGTTCGAGCAAGACAATGAGACCGCGCTGGAGTTTGCCTTGATGGCTCAGGGCTCTGGCGCTGCTGCGGTTGCCGTGCACGGGCGTTACGCGCAGCAGTTCTATCGCGGTGCCGCGGATTGGGGAATCATTTGCCGCATCAAGCAAGCCCTGTCCATTCCCGTCGTGGGAAACGGCGATGTCGTTGATGGGGCTAGTGCCAAGGCCATGCTCGACCAAACCGGCTGCGATGCGGTGATGGTGGGCCGTGCTGCGCAGGGCAATCCATGGGTGTTTCAGGACATAGCATCGTGTTTGGTCGGTGGGCAGGGATGCGATGGGCCTACGGCTGAAGGGAAGATGGCCTTGGCAACCCGGCACGCCAAGCTGCTGTCGCAGATCTCGGGCGCCAACATCGTCCGTATGCGCAAGCACGCGATGTGGTATTTGGCGGGGATGAAGGATGCCGCGGTGTTCCGCCGGCAGGTGAACGACGCCGTTGCATACGAGGACTTCGAGGCTATATTCCAAGAGGCCGCCCGTCACAGCTGTCAGGTGGGGTAGGGCGATGGATTGGGAGCCTTATCGGGCGTTGTATCTGCATATCCCCTTTTGCAAGCAGCGTTGCCTGTACTGTGATTTCAAGACCCGTGCTGTAAGCCCAACCAGCGATGAGCTTGACGAATATACCCTGCGCATGGTTTCCGATATCCGTGTTGCTTCGCGAAACAACGAGCTAGGCAGTGTCGAAACCGTTTATCTTGGCGGCGGCACCCCCAGCTTCCTTGGCAACGCACGCCTGTCGTCTGTTCTATATGCCCTATCGGTTTCCATGCATCTCACGCCTGAAGTCGAATGTACGGTCGAAGCCAATCCAGACAGCCTGGACGAGCGCATGGTGAAGGACGTATATGCCTTGGGAGCCAACCGCGTTTCTCTAGGTGTTCAGAGCTTCAACGACGATCTCCTTCGGTCCCTTGGCCGAGTTCATACCTCTGATCAGGCTCAACGCGCCATAGCTGCCGCACATGAGCGTTTCGAGAACGTCAGCATCGACTTGATGTGCGGGTTGCCTGGCCAGACCGCCGAGCAGTTCCGCGGTGATTTGGAACTGGCCCTTTCCCTGGGGGTAAAGCACGTCAGCGTGTATCCGCTTATGGTTGAAGAGGGAACTCCGCTGGAGAGACTCGCAAACTCGGGGCGCGTTCTCGTCGATGAGGATGCCGGCGCGGATTTGATGTTGGTGGCTGCCGAGGTGCTTTGTGATGCTGGGATGCGTCGCTACGAGGTTGCTAGCTATGCGTATCCTGGATTCGAGTCTCGTCACAACTCCGCGTATTGGACGGCAAAACCATACCTTGGCCTGGGCGATGGCGCAGTAACCATGCGCCAGAACCAGCTTGAGCGGCAGCGTGTTGAAGGCAAACATGTGGTAGAGGCGCTCGACCCGTTCCAGATGGCTGCCGAAGACCTTATGCTGCGCATGCGCATGAGCGAAGGCGTTTCCTTCGATATGCTCAATGCCAGTGCGATACTGCTTCCTCAGGCGCCCTCAGCGTTCCGGAAGCTGGAAGCCGATGGTTATGTTGTAAAGAGTGGGGATTCCTGGATCCCAACTGAAAAGGGGTGGCTATTCGGCAACCATCTCTTCGGCGAGCTCTACGCGCTTGCGCCCTAGGCTGATTCCCATGGTTTGCGATGATAGGTGTCCTGTGCGTAACGGATTAGCACTCTTGCATGCTCGCTGCTAAAATGCTTTCAGAACGGATCGGCAAACGAATACTCAGCAGGTTGAAGGAGGTATGCGATGTTGTCTGGTCGGCGCCAATTGATCTTACGGGCTCTGATCGAGGAATACATCGCATGCGCTATGCCGGTTGGTTCGCGCGCGTTGGTTGAGCGATACAACCTTGGAGTGAGCTCAGCCACGGTTCGAAACGAGCTTTCCTCCCTCGAGGAAATGGGCTACCTTGCCCAACCGCACACTTCGGCAGGACGCATCCCCACTGATTTCGGTTACCGAGCCTTTGTCGATGATCTGCTTTCCCGCGAAGATTTCACCGCCGACGACTCCCTTCTCGACGAGCTGCGCAGCGCTGCGGGCGATCTGGATGATCTATTCGACAGGACCTCTGCAGCCCTTTCGCGCTTCACCGACTGCATGACGCTTCTGGTCCCTCCCCGTTTCCTTTCGGTCGATATACACCTGGTGAGCCTCGTGCTCTTGTCGCCGCGGCGCCTTATCGCAGTGGTGGTCACAGAAGACGGGCAGGTTCTGAATCGTCAGATAGATCTTCCTCACGATTATTCCAACGAGGAAGTGTCGCATACCCAAGAGCTTTTGAATCGGTTGCTTTCGGGGCGCTCGATCTCTGCCGTTTCAGAGAGCCTGCCCTTCGATCTCTCAGAGGTGCACGATGGCCTTTTCCAGACGGTCATGGCGGAGATACTTGCGTGCCTTAAAGACCAAGGTGCTGTCAAGGGCCATCCATTGGGCATGTCCCACCTGCTCGGCAAGCCCGAATTCAGTGATTCATCGTGCTTGATGCCGGTGCTTGAGGAGCTTGAAGGTGATACCATGCTTCTTCGCGTGTTCGAAGAGGCTATAACGCAAGACGCTCCGGTCGTGCGTATCGGTCACGAAAACGACTCAGAGGCGCTGAACAGCGTTTCCCTTATCGCCAATCGCTTCGGCGGTAAGGAGCATAGTGGGCTGATCCTGATAATCGGCCCTACACGCATGGATTATTCGCAGGTGCTCAAGGCGGTGCGCACTGCCAGAAGCATCCTTAAAGACAGTTAAGTTCCTGAAAGCGAGATTATTACACCCATGGCAAACGATTTGTACGAGGTGCTCGGCGTTGACAAGAGCGCAAGTGATGATGAGATCAAGAAAGCCTTCCGCAAGAAGGCCCGCAAGCTCCATCCCGATGTGAACAAAGAGCCCGATGCGGAAGATCGCTTCAAGGAGCTCAACGAGGCCTATGACGTGTTGAGCGACCCGAGCAAGCGCGCTCAGTACGACAGGTTCGGCACCATTCCAGGTGCTGCCGGGAGCGCTGGCGGCCCGCAGTATGTCGACTTGGAGGATATCCTTGGCGGCTTTGGCGGGATGGGCGACATCTTCAGCTCGTTCTTCGGCGGGAACGGCGGCGGCTCGAACGTGCGCAAGGAAGGCCGTGATATGGGCGTAGGCGTGCGTATCACGCTCGAGGAAGCCGCCACGGGCATGAAGAAGGAAATCGTCTACGACCGCTTGGCGCCTTGCCCCGATTGCGAGGGAACGGGCCTTGGCAAAGACGGCAAAGAGGTCACCTGCCCCGATTGCAACGGGCAGGGACGGGTAGTCACGGTTCAGCAGACCTTCTTGGGCGCTATGCAATCCGCCTCGACGTGTCCCCATTGTTCCGGTTCTGGCAAGATCATCGAGAATCCCTGCTCGGAGTGCGATGGCCAGGGCAGGGTGCCGGACCGTCAGCGCGTTTCGGTTGATATTCCTGTCGGCATCCGCGATGGTCAACAGCTTCGACTCACCGGTTATGGCGAAGCCGGCGTTCGCGGAGCGAAGCCGGGCAACCTTACGGTCACCATCCGCGTTGAGGATCATGAGTTCTTCGAGCGGGATGGGGACGACCTCCACTGCTCTGCCGCCATTGGCATGGTTCAAGCTGCGCTTGGTTCGCGCATCGAGCTTGACGGCATCTTCGAAGGGGAGAAAGTTCAGGTAACCATCCCTGAAGGTTGCCAGTATGGCCAGGTTGTTCGGGTCAAGGGCTTCGGTATGCCGCGTTTCCGCAGCGATGCGCGCGGTGATTTGTTTGTTCATGTAGAGGTGAAGATCCCTACCCGCATCTCGAAGGGAGAACGCGCGATCCTTGAGCGTTTGGCCGATGAGATGGGTGAGAACGTTAACGAGCAGCGCAGTCCCCTGCAGAAGCTGCGCGATGCCTTCAATAACTAGGGCACAGCGCTATCGTTATGTCGTTGCCTCATTTCTTTCTGGAGAGTCAGGTGCTCTCCCTTGAGACGGATCATGCTTTCCAGCTTCAGGTCTCTGCGGACGATGCCAAGCACGCAAAGGTGCTGCGGCTTCAGCCGGGTGAGCATATTGCCGTCGTCGATGCGTCATCTGATTACTTCGAGTGCGAGGTTGCCTCTTTTGGGCCTGGCGTTTTCGAGGTTTCCATAGCCCAGCGTTTGCATGCGCCGAAAAGACCCCAGGTTACCTTGGTCCAAGGGTTGGCCAAGGGCGATAAGATGGACTCCATCGTTAGACATGCCACCGAGGTCGGCATCAGTTCGTTTATTCCCTTCGTTTGCGAGCGTAGCGTGGTTAAGCTCGATGCCAAGAAGGCTCTGGCCCGTCAGTCGCGCTGGAAGGCCATAGCGAAAAGTGCATCAATGCAAAGCGGTAGGCCCAATATGCCCGATATCTCATTGCCGCTGGGAATATCCGAGGTTGCTTCCGCCGTTGATTCCGCAACGGCGGTGCTGGTGTGCTGGGAGGAAGCTGATCTCGAATCGACTATCCGGCGAGCTCTGGACGAGATTCTGTGCAGCCAAGGCGTCTTGCCCCGCCAGGCCCATGTGGCTGTGGTCATCGGTCCTGAGGGCGGCCTTTCCGCAGAAGAAGTCCGCACCTTGCTTTCTTGCTGCAGCAACGCCTGTGCGGTCAGCCTGGGCTCGTCCATCCTTCGAACGGAAACTGCGGGTATCGTAGCCCCCGCACTGGTTCTTTACGAACTGGAGGCTCGATCGTGAACGTCAACGTCGTGAACCTTGGCTGCAAGGTGAATCGGGTGGAGTCTGACACAATCGCCCTTTCGTACCAGGGCAAAGGCGACCGACTCACTTCCCTCGAGGAAGCCGATGTGGTGGTGGTCAACACCTGCACTGTTACGGAGGAAGCCGACAAGAAAACCCGTAAGACCATCCGTCGCGTGCTGCGCACCAACCCCTGCGCCAAGGTTCTGGTAACAGGATGCGCCGTATCCATCGACCCCGCTTTCTTTGATCAGCTCGATGAGCGTGTTTGTGTGGTGGACAAGATCGACCTTCTTGATGAGGGGGAATCCGCCCTTGCATCCAAGGCTGATGCATTGGTGCGCGTCGGTGATTACTTCCCCACACGCGTCTCGATGAAAGTGCAGGATGGTTGCAATCATTCTTGCACGTATTGCATCGTGCACGTAGCGAGGGGCAAAGCCTGGTCTAAGCCGGCAGGAGAGGTGTTTCGGGAGGCTGTGGATCTTGCGGACGCGGGAGCGAAAGAGCTTGTGTTCACCGGCATTGATCTCGGTTCCTATTGCTGCGGGGCGGGGACATCCAGAATTCGTCTGGGCAAGCTGGTTCGTCAGACGCTGTCCGCACTCGATGACTCTGGCCATCGCGATGTGCGCCTGCGCATCGGTTCGATTGAGCCGTGTTCGCTTGATTCTGAGTTTGTCCAGGTCATGGCCGATTCCGACGGGCGTGTGTGCCGTCATCTCCATCTGCCGCTGCAGTCCGGGTCCTCTAAGGTTCTCGAGCAGATGAACCGACCTTATTCTGCGGAGCGCTTTCTGCAGATCATCGAAGATCTTAAGCGCCGTGTGCCGGGGATCTCCCTTACCACAGACATGATCGTCGGCTTTCCGGGAGAATCCGACCAGGATTTCGAGCAAAGCTTGAGCTTGGCGAAGGAAGTTGGCTTTTCGAAGATCCACGTGTTCCGTTATTCCAGGAGAAAGGGCACCCCGGCTGCTGAGCGCAACGACCAGATTCCGCCGCAATTGAAGGAGAGCCGATCGCATAGGCTCGGCGCTTTGGGCGATGATCTGCGTCTCAGCTTTGCCAAGAACCAGGTCGGATCAATAGAGCGAGTGGCGGTAGAGCAGGAAGGCATCGGCATGTCCGAGTCGTATTTTCGTGTGCGGGTTCCTGACTCGCTTCTTCCCGGCAGTCTTGTTGAAAGGGAGCTTGCAGGTTTAGACGAGGGCAGCTTAACCTTCTTTTCCTGATGGGCTCGCGATTCGAGGTATCATGCAACTATGACTGAATCTCAGAACACCTCACTTGTTATTCCTGATGCAATTGCGCCAGCCGCATTGCTTGGGCCTCAAGACGAATTCCTTCGATTGATATCGGACAGCTTCGATGCCACCATCACGCTCCACGGCAACATGCTCGTTATTCAGGGTGATCCTCTGGCGCTTCATTCGCTTACTACCTTGTTCCTTAGCCTTATCAAGAGCTTGGAGCGGGGGGATGCGATTACCCGGGACGATGTGAAGCGTTCTATCGGGTTGGCGAAAACCGGCGAGCTTGCTCCCGCGTCAATGAAGAACGACGTTATCGTCACGCATCGCGGGAGGGCTGTTCGCCCAAAGACCCCTACGCAGAAACGATACATCGATGCCATCCGCCGGAATGTCATAACCTTCGGTATCGGTCCTGCCGGTACCGGCAAGACGTATCTTGCCATGGCGATGGCGGTGAAGGCCCTTGAGGATAAGCAGGTCAGCCGTATCGTCCTTGCACGTCCTGTGGTGGAGGCCGGAGAAAACCTGGGTTTTCTCCCGGGGTCGCTCACCGAGAAAATAGATCCCTACATCCGTCCGCTCTACGATGCCCTTTTTGAGCTTATGGACGGCGCCAAGGCCAATAAACTCCTCCAGGATGGAACTATCGAGATCGCGCCTTTGGCATTTATGCGCGGCCGTACGTTGAATGACGCCTTTGTCGTTTTGGACGAGGCTCAGAACACCACCCCCCGGCAGATGAAGATGTTCCTCACCCGTTTGGGTATGGGATCGAAAATGGTGGTTACCGGAGATATCACCCAAGCCGATTTGCCAAAGGGGATCTCTGGCCTGAAAACCGTTCGCCAGGTCCTTGATGGGCTGGAGGACATCGCCTTCTGCGAGTTCAAGAACACCGATGTGGTTCGACATTCGCTTGTTGCCAAAATCGTCGCGGCTTATGCCCGCGCGGAGGAAATGAACCTACGCCTATAACCTCGATGGGGGTCCTAACATGGAAGTAAACGTGCTTGTTGAGCATGGGGGAGAATACGTCAATGGCATCGATCTGGAAGGCCTTGCGAAATTCGTTATGGAGAAGATGGGGCTTCCTGCCTGCACCGATGTTTCCATCAGCTTCGTCACCGATCAGCGCATCCATGAGCTGAACCGTGACTACCGTGGTGTCGACCGGCCAACCGATGTGCTCTCCTTCGAATGCGACAACATCCCGTTTGAGGATGAGGAGCTGGAAGATGTCGAAGAGTTCGAGCTGGGTGACACCATCATCGCCACCGATGTTGCCCTGAGGCAAACCAAGGAGTACGGAACTACGTTCGAGGAGGAGGTAACCCTTCTGGTGGTGCACAGCCTTCTTCATCTGTGCGGCTATGATCACATTGAAGATGAGGACTATCAGGTCATGCATGCGCTGGAGGAGAAGTTGATTGGCGAATGGGAGCAGGTCAAGTCATGACGCGCAAGGGCTTTTCCTTGGCATCTGCCTTTCGCTGCGCCCTGCAGGGCGTGATCGATACATCCCATGAGCGTAATTTCCACATCGAGCTCTGTTTTATGGTGCTCTGCATCGTTTTGGGGTTCGCCTTCGGGATCAGCGAGTTGGAGTGGATCGTTGTGATCGCCTGTTTCGGTTTGGTTCTTGGGGGCGAGTGCATCAACTCCTCCGTCGAGGCCGTTGTTGATCTTGCTAGCCCCGAGTTCCACGAGCTTGCCCGTAAGGCGAAGGACGCTGCTGCGGGGGGAGTGCTGTTATTCAGCATCGCATCGTTTGCCATCGGTGTCGTTGTTTTCCTGCCACGCATCCTTGCGTTGCTTACCCTTGTGTAATCCCATTCGTCAGTTAGGACCTTATGAACGATTCTTCAGCACTTAAGAACGTTGCCGCATTCCGGTCCGGCTTCGTTACGCTGGTCGGTCGTCCCAGCTCTGGTAAATCGACCTTGCTCAATGCGCTTATGGGCAAGAAACTGGCCATTGCCTCGCCGACTGCCCAAACCACGCGTCACCGTTTTCGCGCGGTGCATACCACCGACACGCACCAGATGGTCATTGTGGACACCCCGGGCGTGCATAAGCCCCATGATGCTCTGGGCGAAGAGCTTAACACCACGGCGTTGAAATCGCTCGACGGCATCGATGTCGCTGCGTTCCTGCTGGATGCCTCGGCTCCGTTCGGCCGCGGGGACGAGTGGGTTATCTCGGAGCTCTCCAAGGCGAAATGCCCCAAGATCCTCGTGCTCTCGAAGGTCGATCTCGTCGACGAGGAGCAGCGTCAGGCTCAGCGCCAGAAAGCCGTTGGGCTGGGCGAATGGGACGATGTGGTAGAGCTTTCTTCCATCACCGGTGAAGGGTTGGATCGGTTCATCGATGCCGTTGTGTCCCGCTTGCCCGAAGGCCCCATGTGGTTCCCGGCCGACATGGAAACCGATCAGCCGCTTGAGGTCATCATCGCCGAGTTCATTCGCGAGAAGATCCTGCTCACAGCGCACGATGAAGTGCCGCATGCCGTTGGAGTGGTGGTGGACGCGATGGACTACAACCGAAGGAAGAACCTTCAGCGTATCTACGCCTCCGTTTACGTGGAACGCGAAAGCCAGAAGGGCATCATCATCGGCAAGAACGGCGATGCCATCAAGGAAGTTGGCACACAGGCCCGCCAGGATCTTGAGACCCTGCTGGGGCATAAGGTGTTCTTGGATCTGCGCGTGAAGGTGCGCAAGAACTGGCGCCGCGACTTGAACCAGATCCGCCGTTTCGGCTACGGCGAGGGCGCTTAAGCCCAGTGGCCTCCAAAACCTACAGCCTGTGTGCGCTGGTGCTGCGCCGAACCAAACTGGGGGAGAGCGACGTCATCTGCACGTTGCTCGCTGAAGACGGTTCCCAGCTTCGGGCTATCGCTAAGGGCGCCCGAAAGCCAAGCTCGCCGTTCTCGTCGCGCTTGGAGGTGTATGCCGTCTGTGACCTTCTGCTCTCGCAGGGGCGCTCGCTCGACATTGTGAAAGAGGCGCGCCTCGTTCAGGGCAATGCCCATTTGCGATCCGATATCTCGCTTATGCAGGCGGCGGCGCCCATCATTGAGCTGCTGGATCGGGCTTCGCAGGACAGCTTGCGGGACACGCGTCTGTTTCCCATGGCCCGCGCCGCGCTTTCCGCGTTCGACGGGGCGGAGTGCCCTTATTCTCTCATCACGTCGGCTGAGCTGCTGAAGATCTTGGCCGTGCTGGGGTTCCGCCCGCGGGTGGAGCTGTGCGTTGCCTGCGGAAAGCCCCTTCAGTTGAAGGAAGGCTCGCGGCAAGTTCCGTTTTCCGTCTTGGACGGTGGCGCTTTGTGCAGCGACTGCTGTGCTGGGTTCGACACCATGTTCTACGACCGGAATATTCTTGCCTGGGTTCATTCGCTGCTGTTCGGTACGTTCGACCAGATCGTGCAGTTCAGCCCCGATGCCCGTACCTGCCTTGAGCTTATGCGTTTCCTGCAAGTGTGGATCCGCCAGCATCTGGGGCTGCGCTTGAAGTCGCTTGATTTCCTGATCTCGAGCCCGTTGTAGTGCTGCTTTGCGGGCTTTGGGAACCAGCCGCACTTACCTAGAATCTATTTGATAACCTCGGTAGCGGCATGCGGGCAGCTTCACACCGGTCTTCTCGGTACGTTGCATGGCATTAATAGGGCTTCTCACTCCAAGCGCCACGTGGGGTGCGAGTAGAGAAGCACGAAGACACCTGGAAGCGTAACGCGGTGCGGGAAGGGTTCGCAAGGGTACACTCGGCAATATGCGGTACAAGGACGCGGGCGCCGGCTGTTTGGCCTCTGCCCCCCGGGCTATCTTCACGGTTCGCACACAAAGAAGATTCTCATCTTCGTGAATACGTTCCTCGCGTATACTGAGCAGGTTGCAAATCGCAGCAAGAAGGCTTCATGCCTAGCCTGCATGCTCCACCCGCTTGTTGGCTCGGCTTGAAGGGAATTAGATGTAGAAAGGTGGAAAGATGCCCAGCAAGCTTAGCATCTCCAAAGAACGCACCGCAGAGCTCATGGCGGAGTTCGGTAAGAACCCCCAGGACTCCGGTAGCGCAGAGGTACAGGTCGCAATCCTCTCCGAGCGTATCCGCAACCTCACCGAGCACCTCAAGGAGCACCCGAAGGATCACCACACCCGTCGCGGCCTGCTCATGCTCGTAGGTAAGCGTCGTCGCCTGCTCGTGTACATCAAGAACCGCGATGTTATCGAGTACCGCGAACTCATCAAGAAGCTCGGCATTCGCGACAACATCTAAGCAATCAGCCCGCACCAGCGGGCTTTTTGTATATAAAGCGGTCGGCAATGGAGGCCATTGCTGCTCGTGCGCCTGAAAAGGGGGCGCAAAGAGGCTTTGCGCAATAGGGCGCAAGGGAAGTGAAAGAAAGAATGGAACAAATCACCGAATCGTTCGACCTCTACGGGAAGCACTACACGTTTTCCACCGGAGAGCTTGCCAAGCAGGCATCCGGTGCAGTCAAGGTAACCTGCGGTGACACCACTGTGCTCGTTACCGCTGTTATCTCCGAGCAGGAGAAGGACTATGACTTCTTCCCGCTGACGGTCGACTTCATGGAGAAGATGTACGCCGTGGGCCGCATTCCCGGCGGTTACCTGAAGCGTGAGGGCAAGGCATCCGACAAGGGCATTCTTACCGCCCGCATGATCGACCGTCCTATTCGCCCCGGCTTCGCCGACGGCTTCAAGCAGGAAGTTCACATCGTCGCCACCACGTTCGTGGTCGATGGCGAGAACCCGCCTGACACCATCTCCGTTGCCGGCGCTTCTGCCGCCCTTATGGTGGCCAGCGCTCCGTTCGACGGCCCGGCAGCCTGCGTGCGCATCGGCCGCGACATCGACTCCGGCGAGTTCATCGTGAACCCCACCTATGAAGAGGAAGAGAACTCCGACTTGGAGCTCACCATCGCCGGTACTGCCGACTACATCTCTATGGTGGAAGCTGGCGCCCAGGAGATCAGCGAGGAGGACATGCTCGCTGCCATGACCTTCGGTCAGGAAGCCATCGCCGCCTTCTGCGCCAAGCAGTCCGAGTTCCTGGCCAAGGTGAACCCCCAGCCCAAGGAATGGCCTATCCATGTTGCCGACCCCTCCATCGCCGAGCGCGTCGACGCCTACTTCGGCGAGATGTCTGCAGCCCTGAAGGATGCCGACAAGCTCTCTCGCATGGGCAAGGTTGAAGCTCTGAAGGCTTCCGTGAAGGAAAACGACTTCACCGAGGAAGAGCGCTCCGCTTGGGGCAGCGATATCGCTGCAGCTCTGAAATCGCTCGAGAAGCACGCCATGCGCGCCATGGTTATCGAGACCGGCGAGCGCGCCGACGGTCGTCGCAGCGACGAGATCCGTCCTCTGTACATCAAGGCCGGCTACCTGCCGCGCGTCCATGGCTCCGGCCTGTTCCAGCGCGGCCAGACCCAGGCTCTTTCCGTTGCCACCCTTGGTATGCTCAATGAATGGCAGCGCCTTGACACCATCGACCCGTGCGAGGGCAAGCGCTACATGCACCAGTACAACTTCCCGCCGTACTGCACCGGCGAGGTTGGCCGCATGGGTGCCCCCAAGCGCCGCGAGGTTGGTCATGGCGCCCTTGCCGAGCGCGCGCTTATCCCGGTTCTTCCCGATGAAGAGGAATTCCCCTACGCAATCCGCGTGGTGTCCGAGATCCTGGAATCCAATGGCTCTTCCTCCATGGCTTCCACCTGCGGTTCCACACTTGCACTGATGGACGCTGGCGTGCCGATCAAGGCTCCTGTTGCCGGTATCGCCATGGGCCTTATCAAGGAAGGCGACGACATCGTCATTCTCTCCGACATCCAGGGCTTGGAAGACTTCCTGGGCGATATGGACTTCAAGGTATGCGGCACTGCCAACGGAATCACCGCGCTGCAGATGGACAACAAGGCCAAGGGCCTTTCCGTCGACATCCTCGCGCGTGCGCTGAAGCAGGCAAAGGAAGGCCGCGCCTTCATCATGGAGAATATGCTTCAGGCTATCGACGCTCCGCGCAGCGAGATCTCTCCCTACGCTCCGCATATCGAGACCATCCACATCCCGTCCGATAAGATTCGCGATGTCATCGGCTCCGGCGGCAAGGTGATCCGTGGCCTGCAGGAAGAGACGAACACCACCATCGAGATCGAAGAAGACGGCACGGTTCGCATTGCCTCCATCGACGAAGAGGGCGGTGCAGCTGCTAAGGCCGCTATCTTGGGCATCGTGAAGATTCCCGAAGTTGGCGAAGTGTACGATGGCGAGGTTGTGGGCATCAAGGACTTCGGCGCATTCATCCGCCTGACTCCTGGCAAAGACGGCCTGCTGCATATCTCCCGTATGGCCAACGGCCGCGTTGGCAAGGTGGAAGATGTTCTCAGCATCGGCGATATCGTAAAGGTTGAGGTTATCGAGGTTTCCGACAACGGCAAGATCAGCCTCGACCGCGTCGACAAGCCTGACGTGGTAAGCGCCGAGCGCCCCGCACGTCACCACGACGACGATCGCAAAGGTGGTCGCGGCAACGGTGGCCGTAAGCCCCGCCGCCGCCATAACAACAGCGAGCATAGCGAGCACTAGGCTATAATCAGATTCGCTTTGCGGGAATGTTCTTTTCCTGCCCAGGCTCAGAGCCCATTGCCTGGTTAAGCGCGCATCAATCGCAAAGCCTCCCGTCACGGCGGGAGGCTTTCTTTTACAGAAAGAGGTGTGGAAATGCCAACATTCACCACAAGAGGAACCTGCTCCAAAGCGATAGATTTCGAGGTCGAGGATGGGATTGTCCGCAGCGTTTCCTTCAAAGGCGGCTGCAATGGCAACACGCAGGGCGTTTCGGCTCTTGTCGAAGGTATGCCCGTTGAAGAGGTTGTGAAGCGTCTCGAGGGAATCAAGTGCGGTCCGCGTCCAACAAGCTGCCCCGATCAGCTCGCACAGGCCCTGAAGGCTTCCTTGCAGGAATGATCGAGCGAGCTCAGAAAGGCAAGAACAGGTGTTGTACCGCAAGTCCGTATTAGCCAATGGTTTGACCGTTATCACGTACCCCATGCCTGGGGTCAGATCCGTCTCGTTGGGTCTTTGGTTCAATGTCGGTTCCAGGGATGAAGACGCTGACCAGGCAGGGCTTACCCATTTCATGGAGCATATGATGTTCAAGGGGACTCCTACCAAGGGGCCTCTGGAGATCTCGATGCACTTCGACCGTTTGGGCGCTGAGTTGAATGCATTCACTTCCAAGGAATACACATGCTATTACTCCCGCTTCGTAGACGACAAGATGGAGCAGGCCTTGTCCGTGTTGGCGGAAATGGTCATTCACAGCTCCTTCTCCCAGGAAGCCATCGACACTGAGAGGGAAGTCGTCATAGAGGAGATCGCCCGCTCGGAAGATGCTCCCGATGATTTCGTTTTCGAGCTCTTCAGCCAGAAAAGCCTCGCTGGCCATGAGCTTGGCCTTCCGGTTTTGGGTACCCGTCAAAGAGTGGGGTCCTATGAGCATGCCGATTGCGCTGCCTTCCATAGCGAGCACTACCACGCCGGGAACCTTACGGTTTCCGCAGCCGGAAATGTCGACCATGATGCCTTGGTCGCCTTATGCGAGCGGCTATTCGCTGATATCAGGCCTGGAAACAAGGCCAAGCGCCTTCTGCAATCCGCAACCTTCCATGAAGGTTTGTTCTGCCAAACACGCGATATCGAGCAGGCCCATATCGTCTACGGCGTGCCATGGCTTCCCCTCGGCCACGATCAGCGCTATGTGGCAAGTGTCCTTACCACGATCCTCGGTGGATCGATGTCCTCCCGTCTTTTCCAGGAAGTCCGTGAAAAACGGGGCCTTGCTTACTCCATCTTCGCATCCCAGGGTGCATATCAGGGGCTGGGGCAGTGGTGCGTCTATGCGGGGACGCGCCCCGATAACGCAGAGGATGTGGTTGGGTTGATCAGGGAAGAGCTGGAGCGCATAGCCAATGACCCTGTCCCGGCAGATGAGCTCGATCGCAACGTTGAGCTTATGTGCGGGCAGCTGCTATTGGGTCTCGAATCGACCAATGCCCATATGGTGCGTCTGGGAAAACGGGAAACGCTTGATCTGCCTCAGGTTAGCCCTGAGGAGCAGACCGAGGCCTATCGCATGGTTACTTCGGAACAGGTGCTGCAGTTGGCGCAGAGCATGCTTCCCGCCAAGCCGTGTATCGCTGTCGTTTCGCCGTTCAGTCAAACCGAGCTACAGTCTTCGCTTGGTATGTGATACTTGGACTTCAGTACTTCATAGGTTCATGCCCTAGTTGGCATAAGTTAAGGAGAGATAAGATGATCGCCGTTGCTGTTGCCGGTTATGCGGGTCGAATGGGCTCCGCTGTTGTAGATGCCGTTTCCGCCGCCGCCGATATGGAGGTAGCTTGCGGTATCGACCCCTTCCAGAAAGAAGTCCCCTTCGCCACTTTCCAGACAATCGAGGAAGCACTTTCCTCTTGTGAATTCGACGTTCTGGTCGATTTTACCCAGCCAGCCGTCGTCGCTAAGACGCTTTCGGTGGCCCTGCCCGCTGGCGTTGACTGCGTTGTCGGTACTACCGGCATGAGCGATGATACCCTGAGCAAGCTTGCCGACTCCGCGAAACAGGGGACCTGTTTGTTCTATGCGCCCAATTTCACCACCGGGGCTGTTCTGATGATGGAGTTCGCGAAGGCCGCTGCACCGTATTTCCCTGAGGCCGAGGTTCTCGAGTTCCATCATTGCAACAAGAAAGACGCACCGAGCGGTACCGCCGTTCGCACCGCCCAGCTCATTGCGGACGCGCGCGACTTCGAGAGCGCTGCACCCGGAAGCGAAACCGAGATCCAAGGCTGCGAGGGGGCACGTGGCGCACTGGTGGATGGCGTGCCAGTGCACTCTGTTCGATCCATGGGTTACGTTGCGAGCCAGGAAGTGGTTTTCGGTTCGATGGGGCAGACCCTCACCATCCGTCACGACTCCTGGGATCGCACCTCCTACATGCCAGGGGTGCTACTTGGAATCCGTTCAGTGGGCAAATGCGACGGCTTGGTTGTTGGTTTGGAGAACTTCATGGCGCGTTAGCTCCCATCATGCAATAATGAGCGACATCGTTTCGTAATCGAAGGAGACACAACATGACTGCTACCGAGCCGCGTTTTGGCCGCATGATCCCCGCAATGGTCACCCCGTTCGATGAGAACCGAGAACTTGATCTCAAGCAGGCGCGCGCCCTGGCCCGTCGTCTGGTCGATGGCGGCAGCGATGCCCTTATCATCAACGGCACCACCGGCGAGAGCCCCACGGTATTCTATCCTCAGAAAATGCAGCTTTTTGAGGCAGTTGTCTCTGAGGTAGGTGGCGAGATCCCCATCATCGCAAACGTTGGCGACAACTGCACCGCCGATACCGTCGACTTCGCCAAGGACGTGCAAAAGCTTGGGGTAGATGGCTTTATGCTTGTCGTCCCCTATTACAACAAGCCTCCGCAGGAAGGCCTTTACCAGCATTTCAAGACTATCGCAAATGCGGTAGACCTGCCCATCATCCTTTACAACATTCCTGGACGTACCGGCATCAACATGTTGCCTGAAACCACTTTGCGTCTCGCAAACGAGGTGGAGAACATCGTTGCCATCAAGGAAGCATCCGGCAACCTCGAGCAGGTAAAGCAGATCATCGACAATGCCCCGGCGAACTTCGATGTATACTCCGGTGACGACTCTCTCACCTTCGATATGATGAAGATCGGTGCGGCTGGCGTTATCTCGACTACCGGCAATGTGGCCCCAGGTCGTATGAAGGAGATAACGACACTTTGCGCCGAGGGCAGGTTCGAAGAAGCTGCCATAGTCAACCAGAAGCTTCTACCTCTGATGGACGAGCTGTTCGTCACAGCCAACCCCATCATGGTCAAGGAAGCTCTCAACCTCAGTGGCTTCAATGTGGGTGGGGTACGCCTTCCCCTCGTTGACGCAACGCCTGAGCAGTCTGCTCATCTTGCTCAGGTCATGCGTGAGGTCGGGGTACTTGCCTAACCGCTTGGTAAAAGGTATTGCCCCAATTGAATAATCTGCTCATCAACCTGAGCAGATGCACGTAAGAAGTAAACCCTACGCGCCTTTTCAGGGCGCGTAGGGTATTTGACGTATAAAAGGACTATAGACAAGGAAGTACATGACTGACGAGACGAATAGACCAAAAGATACCCGCGCATCTCGCCCTCTCGAATCGGTGAAACACGTTCACCTCGATGTGGAGCGCCCTAAGCTTTCCAAGTTCGATGATGCCCAAGGCAACTCTAAGCCTCCTGCCAAGAAACAGCGTCGTGGGGGTTCCGGAAAGGGCTCCAGCCGTTCTGCGGCAGGGGCCAAGCAGCGCGACCCCAAGGCAAAGCTTCGCATCATCCCGCTTGGTGGCCTTGATGCCATCGGAAAGAACATGACCGCTTTCGAGTGCGGCAACGATATGATCCTCGATGATGCCGGGCTTATGTTCCCTGATGACAACCATCCTGGCGTTGACTTGATCTTGCCTGATTACTCCTATGTGCTGGAGCATGCGGACAAGCTGCGGGGCATAGTTATCACCCATGGTCACGAGGACCATACTGGAAGCCTGCCGTATCTGCTCAAGGATCTTGACCGCAAGGTTCCCGTCTATGCCACGAAGCTTACCCTCGGCCTTATCGAGGGCAAGCTCAAGGAGCATAAGATCAAGAATGCCAAGCTCTGCGAGATCAAAGCCGGACAAACGTTGAAACTGGGTTGCATGTCGGTTGAGTTCTTCGCCGTCAACCATTCCATTCCGGGTGCGGTGGGTGCATTTTTCCGTTCTCCTGCCGGTAATGTGCTCCATACCGGCGACTTCAAGCTCGATCAGAGCCCTATCGATGGCGTGCGCACCGACTTTGCTGCTCTTTCGCGATTCAGCGAAGAAGGCGTCGACCTTATGATGTCGGACTCGACGAATGCCACCAACCCGAATTTCACTCCTTCGGAGCGTGAGGTGGGCAAGGCTCTGAACACCATCATCTCCAACGCCAAGGGTCGAGTTATCGTTGCCTCCTTCGCGTCCCACATCCATCGTATGCAGCAGATCTGCGATGCGGCGATTCGCAACGGCCGCAAGGTCGCCGTTACCGGTCGCTCCATGGTTCAGAATACCGACATCGCCCGTAGGCTTGGCTATCTGAAGATCGCCGACAAAGACATCATCGATGCCTATGACCTGAAGGGCATGCCGTCCGATTCATACGTCGTCATGTGCACGGGCTCGCAGGGAGAGCCTCTTTCTGCCTTGGCCCGAATCGCGAGCGACAACCACAAGACCATTACCGTTGAGGAGGGTGATACCGTCATCATCTCGGCCACCCCTGTTCCCGGCAACGAGAAGGCCGTCACCAAGGTAACCAATGACCTCGCGAAGATCGGTGCGGATGTTTACGACAAGTCCCGCGCTCGCGTTCACGTTTCCGGTCATGCCTCCGCTGAAGAGCTGAAGTTGGTTCTTTCCATCGTCCAGCCCAAGTTCTTCATGCCTGTTCATGGCGAGGCCACCCATCTTCGCGCGCATGCCGAGCTTGCGCAGGTCACAGGGGTTTCCAAGAAGAACATCTTCATTTGCGAAAACGGTGAGACGCTTGAGCTTACGGCCAAGGGCGTCAAGCGGGGCAAGCCGGTGCAAAGCGGCATAATCCTGGTTGACGGTCTTAGCGTGGGCGATACTTCTGAGTTCGTCTTGAACGAGCGCACAAACCTCGGTTCCCAAGGCGTCGCGGTTATCGCCTGCGCAGTCAAGAAAGGCACCCACGATCTTCAGGGCTCCGTTCAGGTCGAGATGCATGGCATCCCTGGCGGCGATGAGCCCCAGTTCGTTGATGCCGTGCGCAATGCCGTGTCATCGGCACTGAAGCGCTCTCTCTCGAAAGGGGAAGATAGCCGTGCCGTGAAGAGGGCGGCTCGCAGTGCGCTCCTTTCCATTCTCTGGGAGCGCACCAATCAGCGTCCCCTTGTCGTAATGAACATACTTGAGGTATAACCCTCGTCTTACCGTCGATCCTAAACGAACCACCTATACACCCAATAAAGGAACAAGATGGCAGCAAACAGGACAAGTCGTGGTCGGAAGGCTGCGGAAAAGGCGGCCTTTCAGCCGGGAGGCCGCCGCTCGCTCTCAAGCGAGCAGGGCAAGTCTGCTCCCAAGCAGGATGCGGCACGGCCATCGGCCGGCCGAATCCTTGACGACCGCTCACGCCGCGACATAGCTGCGGTTTCGCTCATCGTTCTTGCTGTTGCCCTGTTCGCCACGTCCTTCTTAAGTCCCGACGGCGTACTGACCGGTGCGCTTTCGCTTGGGCTGAAGCTCTGCCTGGGGATAGGTGCCTATGTGCTTCCGTTCATGCTGGCGGGGCTTGCTGTCACGCTTCTTGTCCGCTTCGACAGCCAAATGGTTCCGGCGCGCGTGGCTATCGGCTTCGCTTTGCTTTTCGTGGCCTTCCTCACAATCATGGCCCTTTTCACTCCGTTGGTGAACAACGACCCCAACAGCCTTTTCATTCAAGTGCTTTTAGTGAAACATGGTGGATACCTTGGTGCCGGGATTGCCTGGGCCGGTCTTGAGTTGCTCGGTTTCGAGGTGACCATGATAGCCATGATCGGCCTCGTGGTCATCGCCTTTATCATCATCGGCTTCTCTGTCTCTTCGGTAATCGAGAAAGTCCGTGGCCGCCATAGCGATGGGGTAGACTACGACGAAGAAGAGCCAGGTGACGGTTTCTCGAATATGCCGCGTTTCTCCATCGCGCGCATCAAGCGCGCTCCGAAGGCAAAACCGGCAAATAGCGATGTTGTGTCGTCTGCCATGGCGCAGATGCCCACCCAAGCCCTTAATCACAGCGATGGACTCGCGAACCGGGAAACCGAGGTTATCGCTGGGAACAAGAAAGCTGGTCGCCCTCGTAATACCAACGGTCAGCGCGCGAGCGCGGTAGCTGGCAGGACCTTGGCGTTCCAGGATTCCGGTCAAGACGGAAAGGCCCCCGAACCACGTCAGATGACTCGCAAGCTCGGCTCTCGACCGGAACCCGAGGCAAAGTCTCAAGCACAAGAGGCTACCGCCCCAAAGAAAGAAACGGGCACTGGCTCTGCCCGCAAGAAGGCCTCCGATGTTGCTTCACCCGAGCCTCTGGAGGGCTTTGAGCTTCCCGATATGAGCCTTTTGAACACCGCCGAAAAGACGCCGGTGACCAAGGAAAGCGAGGCATCGCTTCGCGCAACGGGAATGCTTTTGCAGGAAACCTTGGCCGATTTCGGTGTTGGGGCCGATGTCGTCGGTTGGGTTCATGGTCCTACCGTAACCTTATTCAAGGTCGATCTGCCTTCGGGCGTTCGCGTGAACCGCGTGTCCAATCTTACGGACGATATCGCCTTGGCCCTAGCTGCCCCCGGTGTTCGCATTTTCGCGCCGATTCCGGGTACCAATTACGTGGGAATCGAGGTGCCGAACAAGCAACGGGAAACGGTGTTCTTGGGGGACGTCATCAAGGATGCAAAGCCCGGTCCGCTTCAGATAGCCATCGGTAAAGACGTCGAGGGTCAGAGCATTGTCAGCGACTTGGCCACTATGCCGCATCTTCTTATCGGCGGTACCACCGGTTCGGGCAAGTCGGTTGCCATCAACGGCTTCATCATGTCTATCCTCATGCGCGCCACTCCTTCGGAGGTGCGCATGATCATGATCGATCCGAAGCGTGTTGAGTTTACCCCCTATAACGGGATTCCCCATCTTTATGTTCCCGTGGTAACCGAGGCGAGGGAAGCTGCCAGCGCGCTTTCATGGGCGGTCGCTGAGATGGAGCGACGGTTGAAGGTGTTCAGCGGCATCGGTGCACGCAATATCGGTCAGTACAACGCAAAGGTGCAGAAAGGCTTGGAAATCAACGATGCCCCCGCATCGGAGATGCCGTATATCGTGATAATCATCGATGAGCTTGCCGACCTCATGATGAACGTTGGCAAAGAGGTGGAGTTCTCCATCTCCCGCTTGGCGCAGCTTGCGCGAGCAGCGGGCATCCACCTTATCGTTGCCACGCAGCGCCCGTCCACCAATGTGGTTACCGGCCTCATCAAAGCCAATATCACCAACCGAATCGCATTCAACGTCGCTTCCGGCATCGACTCGCGCGTTATCCTCGACACGCCGGGCGCGGAGAACCTCATCGGCCTGGGCGACCTTCTTCTCTCGAAACCCGAGCTTGCCAAGCCGCAGCGTATCCAGGGCTGCTTCGTTTCTGAGGACGAGATTTCCGCTGTCGTGGAGAAATTGAAGACCCAAGGCGAGCCCGAATACCACAATGATATTCTGAAGACCAACCTTATTACCCTTGGTGATTCCATGCCCGATGGTTCTGGCGGAACAGCTTCGGGTTCCGATGACCCGCTGGTGTGGGAGGCTGCAGAGATCGTCTGCTCTTCTGGCATGGGGTCAACCTCGAACCTCCAGCGTCGCTTAAGCGTGGGCTATTCTCGTGCGGGAAGGATCATGGACCTGTTGGAGGAAAAGGGCATAGTTGGGCCTCCCAATGGTTCAAAGCCCAGAGAGGTGCTGGTTGACCCGATGGAGCTTGAAACCATCAAGGCATTCGAGCAAAACGATGAATAACGGTTTCGACTAGGAGAGGGGGACGCAATGCATCAAATCAGCTTCGGCAACGTCTTGAAAGAAGCCCGTCTTGCCAAGGGCTGGGATTTGGCGTCTGTTTCCCGTGAGCTTCGAATCCGCCAAGACATCATCGTTGCCATCGAAAACAGCGATTTTCGTCGTATGCCTTCGCGTGGGTATGCGAGGAACATGATCATTGCCTATTCCCGCCTTCTTGGCTTGAACGCGCAAGACGTCAGCCGGGAATGTACTTGGATCAGGAATATGCTTTCCAGGTTGAGCAGGCTCATCAGAATGTCAGCGAGGCCATCCGCATGCACGATCCGTCTAGGGATTCCAGAGCTTCGCGCTCTTCGACATCTTCGTTCGATCGTGTAAGGTCTTCTGGTTCGCGAACCCGCTCCAGCAGCACTTTCGATGATCGCAACCAATACGATGGCAGCAGCAACGGGTATGGCCGGGCGGTGTATTCCCAGAACCCTGACGTATATCCCACGCTTCAAGGTGGGCAATCCTCCACCCACAAGGCCAGACGATCCGCCATGGGCGAGGGAAAATACGGCAACATGTACTCTGCGCCGCGCAATATCCCTAACCCGCACCGAAACAGGAATATCGCCATTGTGGTTATTGCTGTTGTCGTTGTTGTGGTGGCTTTGGTTCTTGCCCTCGCCATGTCCCATCAAACGCAGACCCAGGCGAACATCCCCGTTACGGGCGCCCAAAGCGTTGGGACCACTACCGATGAGGCCGCTAGCAAGCAGCAGGATTCTACGCAGCAGCAGTCAACGGTTGTCGAGACGGCACCTACTGAGTTCACCCTCAAGTACACAGTGGATAAAGGCAGCCAGTCATATATCGAGGTCTACGTTGACGATGTTGTTCAGGAGTCCGCTACGGTTACGGGGGCAACCGAGAAGTCGTATACCAGCTCTTCGAAGATCCGCTTTGTTTCCACTGAGACCGCAGGCGTTACCGTTTACATCAACGACGAAGCCCAACAGCTTGAAACCAATAGCTCGGGCATAGTGAATACCACCTACATCTTCAGCGACATCCTCGAGCAATGGTATACCGCTCACCCCAATGCCAAACGGGATTCGGGCACTGCCGCATCCGCTTCGTCCAGCAGCGCTTCATCAAGCTCCACCAGCACTGGCTCATCGACGAGCTCTTCTTCGAAGACGCAACAATAGGCAGGTTGCAAACCGCTCTTTCGTTTCTGCTGTTGATTTCAGGGCGCCGGCGTACCGGTCCGGCGTTTCGCTTATACGGAAAGGATTTCCATGGCTAAAGAATCAAGTTTCGATGTGGTCTCCCAGGTCGACATGCAAGAAGTGGACAATGCGTTTGGGCAGGCCAAAAAGGAAATAGCCCAGCGTTACGATCTAAAAGGGTCCGGCGCCGATATCGCGCTTGACAAGAGCGCTAAGACCCTCATCGTATCCGCTCCGAGCGATTTCGTATGCTCTCAAGTCAAGGATGTCCTTACCTCCAAGCTCGTTAAGCGTGGGGTTGAGCTCAACTCCCTCGATTGGGGCAAGCTTGAAGCGGCTTCCGGCGGGAGCGTTCGCCAAACCGCAAAGGTTGTTGAGGGGATCGACCGCGAAACCGCTGGGAAGATCAACAAGGACATAAAGGGCACCAAGCTCAAGGTGAAGGTCACCATCGAAGGAGACAAGCTTCGCGTTTCCGGTGCTAAGTTGGATACCCTGCAAGAGGTAATCGCTTTCCTCAAGGGTCAAGACTACGGCCAGCCTCTCCAGTTCAACAACTACCGCTAGGATCATTGCCGAACCATGACTAAGGATATTGCCTTTCTTACTATGGGCTGCGCCAAAAACGAAGCCGATTCAGCTCATATGCAGCAGGATCTGATTCGTGCGGGCTACAACATCGTGTCATTGGACGAGCCCAGTGACTGCATAGTCGTCAACACCTGCTCGTTCATCCAATCGGCAACCGAGGAGAGCCTTGAGGCTATTTTCGAGGTTGCGGGTTTCGATTCGGTCAAAGCCGGTGATACTAAGCTTGTGGTATGTGGTTGCTTGCCCTCCCGTTACGGAGATGAGCTGAATGCCGAGCTATCAGAGGCTGATCGCATCGTTCCTTGCTCCAAGGAAGACGATATCGTTCAGGTTATGGACTCTCTTTTCGGCCGATCCAGCAACAAGGATCAATATGAAGTCGCATTCACGTATTCTCCCAGCGAGTATGTAAAGATCTCCGATGGTTGCAATCGCTTCTGCTCGTTTTGCACCATTCCCTATATCCGTGGAAGGTACCATAGCTTCGAATACGAGGACATACGTTCCGAGGTTGATGCTATGGTCGATGCCGGCACAAAGGAGATTGTCCTGATCGCCCAGGATTCAGGCATTTGGGGACTGGATCTGAAGCCCCGCCGCTCCCTTGCATGGCTGCTCGGCAGCCTTGCTGAAGCCTATCCCGCAACATGGTTTAGGGTGATGTACCTTCAGCCTGCAGGCTTAACCGATGAATTGCTCGATGTTGTTTCCTCCCATAGCAATATCTGCAATTACTTCGATATTCCTCTTCAGCATTGTGATCCTGAAATACTTGAGTCCATGAATCGTCAGGGTTCACGCAAGGAATACGAGGATATGGTAAAGCGCATTCGTGAGCGCATCCCCTCTGTCTCCATCCGAACCACCTTGATTGCTGGTTATCCTGGGGAAACGGATGAGCAGTTCGACGAACTGTGTGATTTTGTCTCAGAAGCGGAGTTCGACTATGTCGGCATCTTCGCCTACTCGCCCGAAGACGGAACGCCTGCTGCCACGATGCCCGGTCAAATAGACGATGATGTCAAGCGGGATCGCGTTGCCCAACTGCGTGACATAGCCGATTCTGTTTCCTCCTACATGGTGTCGCAGCGTGTGGGGTCGCAATTGGACGTGTTGGTTCTTGGCAGGGAAGACGACGGGCAGCTCTACGGTAGGGCACAATGTCAAGCTCCCGATGTCGACGGCGTGACGTATTTGGACAACGGCGAAGTTGGTCAATTCGTGCGCGTGACCATCGGTGATACGCTAATGTACGAGATGGAGGCTCTTGGTGAGTAGCCAGGACTTTGATGAAACGACGCTTTGGACCCCAGCCAACGTTGTCACGCTGATTCGCATCCTGCTTGTTCCGGTTTTCGTCGTTGCCATTATCAGCCCATGGCCCGACTATCTTCCCCAATGGCCTGACGCTGAAGCATGGAAGCCTTGGGTTGCGGCGCTCATCTTCGCGGTCTTGTCCTGCACCGATGCGCTCGATGGGTATTTGGCCCGCAGCAGGGGAGAGGTTACGAATTTCGGTAAGTTCATCGATCCTTTGGCCGATAAGATCCTTGTGGCCGCAGCGCTTCTTTCACTGGTTGAGCTTCAGTTGCTGCCCTCCTGGGTTGCGCTGCTTATCATTGCGCGCGAGTTCATCGTTTCCGGTTTGCGCATGCTGGTCGCTACCCATGGCATCGTTGTTGCGGCCAGTTGGTACGGTAAGGCGAAGACGGTTTTCCAGATAATCGCTATCCTGCTCTTCATCGTCAAAGGGTCCAATCAGCTTCTTTCCCTTCACCCCGACATGGAGATCACGCTCTATGCCGTTTCATGGTTCTTCATGGTCATAGCCCTGGTGCTTACGGTTGTCTCCATGATCGATTATTTCGTCAAGAGCGCCCCTATCCTCGGGTTTGGCTCGATCGGGTCCTCGGCCGAGGGAGGGGTAGATGACCCGGCAACGACCAAGGTCGAGTTTCCGAGCGAGTTGGACATCAGCAAGGCAGCGAAAACCGTTGTGGCGGAGGCCAAAGACAAAAGCATGAGGCTTTCCACCGCCGAAAGCTGTACTGGCGGCTTAATAGGTGGGGCCCTTACCTCGATTCCTGGCAGCTCGAGCGTTGTCGAAGGCGGCATCATCAGCTACTCGAACGAGGTGAAGGTCAATGTGCTCGGGGTCTCTCCCGAAGATTTACGACGGGTTGGTGCAGTTAGCTCAGAGGTTGCCGCCTCTATGGCGATCGGCTCTCGTCGAATCGCCGGTTCCGACATTGCCGTTGCGGTGACTGGCATTGCTGGTCCAGGTGGCGCCGTCCCGGGAAAGCCGATCGGCACCGTGTGGTTCGGCTTGGCGGACGCAGAAGGGGTTAAGACCTATCTACGCCATTTCGCGGGTGATCGAGACCAGGTTCGCGCCCAAACGGTTCTGTTTGCCCTTGAATTGCTTTTGTTCTCGATTGATCCAACCGGAACTGAACCGCTTTCAGACTGATCTATCATCGGTTTCGCATCTCCTTCTCTGACGTTTAAGTTTCCCTGACTACCATAGACGGCAGCGGCGGCAATGGTTGCATTCGAACAGGTGTTCGTGTAATCTTGATTCCGTCCAAATGCAGTACCTTCGTATAGGAGAAGAAATGAGCCAGGACAAGGCGAAAGCACTTAAGATAACCACCGACCAGATCGAGCAGAAATTCGGGAAGGGCTCGATCATGAGGTTGGGCGAGAATACCAGCATGCAGGTTGGGGTTATCCCAACAGGCGCGTTGCCTCTCGATATTGCGCTCGGCATCGGCGGTGTGCCTCGAGGGCGAATCGTTGAGATCTATGGACCTGAGGCCAGCGGCAAAACCACCCTTGCGCTGCATATCATCGCAGAAGCTCAAGCCGCTGGGGGAGTGGTCGCCTTTATCGATGCGGAACATGCGCTCGATCCCGTTTACGCTGCGAAACTCGGTGTCGATGTCGACGAGATGCTCATCTCTCAGCCCGATACCGGCGAACAGGCTCTCGAGATATGCGACATGCTCGTTCGCAGCGGTGCCATCGATTGCGTCGTGGTAGACTCCGTTGCCGCCCTTGTCCCGCGTGCCGAGATCGAAGGGGAAATCGGCGATACCACCGTAGGCCTCCAGGCTCGTCTTATGAGCCAGGCTCTGCGAAAGCTCGCAGGTTCCCTTTCCCGCTCGAACACCACCTGCGTCTTCATCAATCAGCTGCGTGAGAAGATCGGGGTTATGTTCGGCAACCCCGAAACAACCACCGGGGGCCGTGCGCTCAAGTTCTATTCCAGCGTTCGCCTCGATGTTCGTCGTTTCGATTCGGTGAAAAAGGATGGCGACTTCATCGGCAACCGAGTTCGCGTGAAGGTGGTAAAGAACAAGGTTGCGCCCCCATTCCGCCAAGCCGAATTCGACATCATGTACGGTGAGGGTATCTCCAAAGAAGGCTGTATCCTCGATATGGGCGTGGAAGCTGGCTTGGTTAAAAAGAGCGGCTCATGGTTCAATTACGGGGAAGAGCGCTTGGGGCAGGGCAGGGAAGCAGCTAAAAGAACCCTGCAGGAAAACCCTGATATCCGAAACGAGATAGAAAGCAAGATCCGTTCTGAATATGGGTTGCCGGCAGTAGCTGGTGAAACCGCTCAGCTCTCAACGGGCGATTCGCAGGAACAGTAGCACCCTTATGGTTGTTGCTTTGGATTCAAAGGCTGGATTCCTGGTTGAAACAGCGGGATCTGGCCCTGTACCTCAAGACGAGCAGAGCCTTGCCTTCAGAAAGATCCTTAGATGGGTGAAGGTTAGGGATAGGTCTATCTATGAAACCAGAGCCCGCCTTATCCGTGAGGGTCTTCAACAGGACGCTGTGGAGAAGGCGATTCGCAGGGCGCAAGAGCATCGTTTTCTCGACGATGAGCGTTTCGCCGATACGCTTGTGCGCTCGCGCCTAAGTCAAGGCAAGGGTCTAGATGGCATTGTGCGCGAATTGCGCAGCCACGGCATCGATGCAGAGGCTGCGCTCCCGGGGTTCCCTGAAGAGTACCTGATCGATAGGCCCAGTCAGCGTGATTGTGCCTATTCGTTGCTCTGCAAGAAGCCTCCGCGGGCGAAGAATGCGCGTCAAGCGGCTTACGGTAAGCTCATCCGCGCTGGCTATCCTATGGCTCTTTCCGTTGAGATTGCGAATAAATGGGTCAATGCTTTCACGGAGAACGATCAAGATCTTTCGTGTTCGCAATATTCGTAACGCGATCTTGCCGGTACCGTGTCAATGCTAGTCAAGCTCAGTTTTTCAAGCTATTATTGATTAGCTAGAGCTTACGCACCTGAATCGGTGCTTTTGTATATATAGAGAACTTAATAGTGTTGCTTCATGCCAGCGTGTGCTCTTGCCCCGGTATACCAGGGCATTTTTTCTGCCCTTTTTGCCTTTTCACTATACGTTGCTAACACGAAAGGGAAACAGATGATCGAAATCGTGATTGCTGCAATCGTAGCGATTATCGTTGGTTTTGCTATCGGCTACTTCCTTATGCAGAAGATGCTGAAAGATCGAAACGATGCCACCACGCGCGAAGCCGAGACCACTTTGACGAATGCAAAGCAAGAGGCTGAGCGTTTGAAGCATGAGGCTCTCCTTGAGGCTAAAGACGAGGCCTTGAAGATGAAGCAGGCCGCAGAGCGTGAAAGCCAGGAACGCATGCGGGAGGTCCGTTCTTCCGAGAACCATTTGAATCAACGTGAGCAGAGCCTTGATAAGCGCGTAGAGGCGCTTGATCATCGTGAACACCAGATTTCCTCGCTTCAAGGCCAGGTTGACCGTCGCGCTAAGGATGTCGAGCGAGCCGAGGCAGAGGTCCATGCTCGTCTCGAGCAGGTTGCTGGCCTTTCTGCGGAAGAGGCTAAAACCGAGCTTCTCGATGGACTTAAAGAAGAGTGCGTGCATGAGCAGGCTGCAATCATTCGCGATTCCGAGGCGCGAACAAAGGCAGAGGCTGACAAAAAAGCCCGAGAGATCTTGAGTGTGGCCATCCAGCGTCTTGCAGCTGATCACACTTCCCAGATCACCGTGTCCACTATCCATATCCCCTCCGATGATCTGAAAGGTCGAATCATCGGTCGCGAAGGTCGTAACATCCGCTCTTTCGAGCAGATTACCGGCACTAGCCTCATCATCGACGACACCCCCGAGACCGTTACGGTTTCCACTCACGACCCCGTACGCAGGGAGATTGCCGCTGTTACGATGCAGAACCTTATCAGCGATGGTCGCATCCACCCTGCTCGAATCGAGGAGATGTATCACAAGGCTGAGAAGTACGTAAAGCAGCAGATCAAGGAAGCTGCCGCTCAGGCAACCTTCGATACGGGCATCCATGACCTGAACTCTGAGCTTGAGGGAATCCTCGGCAGGCTTCGTTACCGTACCTCTTACGGCCAGAATGTTCTGAACCATTCCCTAGAGGTGGCGTACATCTCTGGCATGATGGCATCGGAGCTTGGCTTGGATCCTGTACCTGCCAAGCGTGCAGGGTTGCTGCACGACATCGGCAAGGCCGTCGACCATGAGGTAGAGGGCTCCCATGCTGTCATCGGCGCTGATCTTGCCCGACGCTACGGAGAAGACCCTCTCATCGTTCATGCAATCGAAGCTCACCACAACGATGTTGAGCCAAATAGCGTTATCGATGTTCTCGTGCAGGCTGCAGATGCGGTTTCTGCGGCTCGCCCCGGAGCGCGTAAGGAGAATATCGAGTCGTACATCAAGCGTCTCGAGAAGCTCGAAGAGATCGCCAACTCCTATCCGGGCGTTGAGCGGACTCACGCCATTCAGGCTGGACGTGAGGTTCGTGTCATTGTCTCACCGGAAAAGGTGGATGAGGCCCATTCTGCAGTCTTGGCCCACGACATAGCCCATCAGATTCAGGCTGAGACTAAGTATCCTGGGCAAGTAAAGGTTGTAGTCATCCGCGAAACGCGCGCTGTGGACTTCGCGAAATAGTTTCAAGGGAGCGCGGCCGTTACGGCCGCGTTTTTGTTATGAGTGATGCTTCACTAGAACAATTCATCGAGGAGCTTTCGGGTAACGCACATTTGCGCGTTCAGGATAACCTGGGCTTTGGGTATGTCCGATTGAGGGCTGCAGAGGCTCAGCGAAGGCAGGCAAAGCAGGATATTCGCTGCTTTGAAGATGTGGTTATCGAGATGCTCCGCAATTCTCGGGACGCTGATTCCCATATGATCTTCCTTGCGAGCTGGACTGAGGGCGATCATCGTTTCCTTACCGTTCTCGATGACGGCAGTGGCGTTCCCGATTCTATGCATGAAACCATTTTCGAACCCTTCGTCACCTCCAAGCTCGATTCTTTCCGTTCAGACAGATGGGGTGTTCACGGTAGGGGAATGGCCTTGTACTCCATTCGCCAAAATGTCGAAACGGCCCGAGTGCTCGCTTCGGAACCGGGGCTCGGATCAGTTTTCTCGGTTGTGAACGATTCCCGTGTCTTAACCGAACGTCGTGACCAGTCCTCCCTTCCCTCTATCGTCAAGAGCACAGACGGCAATACGGTATTGCGCGGGCCTCACAACATAATTAGAACTGCATTGGAATTTGCCATAGACGAGCGCAACTCGCTCGCCGTTTACCTTGGAAGCCCCTCCGAGATAGCTTCTACCCTGTATTGGATGGGTAGGGAAGCGCTTGAGAAGATCGGCCCCTTTGGCTCCCTGCCTGATCGTCTTCCCTATGTCCATCGTTTCGGTAACTGCGAGGACGCGACCGCGCTTGCCTTCTTGGCTGAAAGCCTTGGGCTTCCGCTTTCTACGCGGACTGCATATCGCATCATTGCTGGAGAGGTCAAGCCGTTGAATACGCTGTTGCAGGCTGTGCTTGGCAATGGGCTTGATAATCCGGTTTCGAAAAAAAACAGGAAAAGCAATTCCAAGCGCTCTGGTGTTCGCATTGCTGCGGAAGATCTGGATTCGCTTAGGGACGGCGTCGCGAATTCGTATGCCCCTATTGCAGAAGCCTACTATCTGGAGAAAGATCCGGGCATTAGTATCGGCATAAAGGGTTCTGATCTTATTGTCAGAATACCGCTGGAACCTCAAAACAGTTAGCCACTGAACAGCAGCCTGTGTCGCTATTGCCCGATGCGTTGATTCATTCCTTTTGCTGCGGTTGCTTTGTTTGATTCGGCTTTCGATAATGAGTAAAATATCCTGCGCTTGTACCGTTCTGTCTTTTCCTGACGGCTACAGAACATAAACGCACCAATCTCGAAAGAAACGCACTATGACCGACGCACCAATCAACGCTTCGCAGGTAAAGGGCGGTTGCCTGAAGGTTTCCTCAAAATCATCTCCCGCTTCAGTTGCCGGCGCTATTGCCGGCATGATGAAGGATGGGGTGCAGGTGGAAATCCAATCCGTTGGTGCCGGTGCCGTCAATCAGGCGGTAAAGGCAATCGCCATTTCCCGTGGCTTTCTTTCCCCGGTTGGGATCGAGATCGTTTGCGTACCCTCATTTGCCGATATCGTTATCGATGGGGAATACCGCACGGCTATTCGTTTTTCGGTAGAGCCACGTTCTCCGCGTAACGAAACCGCTGCTGGCGGCGATGGTCGCCGTGACTGAACATGAATGATGAGATCAACGAAAGCTGTGAATTGAGTATCAACAAATCAGAACAATCACCTCTTACCCGGGTACTCGACTGGAGCGACTTTTCCGGAGGACTGATTCACGGAAAGACTTTTTCTGTTGTGACCTTCGGTTGCCAAATGAACAAACACGATTCGGAGCGTATCATCGGTATGCTTACTGCTCTAGGCGCCGAGGAGGTCGGCGGCATCGAGGAAGCTGACATTATCATCTACGTGACTTGTTGCGTCAGGGAGGCTGCCGATGTTCGGCTTATGGGCCAGGTTGCGTCATTGAAAAACGTGCCCTTGCGTCCTGGTAGCCCGGTTTCTAAAAGGATAGTGGTTATCGGCGGATGCATTGGTCAGCGAGACGGCCAGGATCTGGTGGAGAAGCTTCCCCACGTAGATGTTGTTTTCGGAACCTTTAACCTGGCAAGCCTTCCGCGGCTTATCGAACAGGCCCTGGAATCAGGGGATCATGCTGTTGAGGTTTTATCTGAAGCGAAGGATTTCCCCACCGATCTTCCCTCTGAACGGGAGTCGAAATGGTCTGCGTGGCTGCCTATTTCCATTGGGTGCAACAATTTCTGCACGTACTGCATCGTCCCCTATGTTCGCGGACGGGAAAAATCACGTCCTATAGAAGATGTTGTTGCCGATGCCATTCGCATGAAGCAGGATGGGGTGAAGGAGATCACCCTTCTCGGGCAAAATGTCAATTCCTATGGACGGGATCTTTATGGCGAGCCACGATTCGCCGATCTTCTTCGCGAGGTATCGGCTACCGGAATTGAGCGAATCCGGTTCGCCACATCGCATCCAAAAGATCTCAACGATGAAGTCATCAAGGCTTTTGGCGAGCTCGATAATCTTATGCCGGCATTGCATCTTCCGGTCCAGTCGGGCTCTAACGACATCCTGAAGGCCATGAATCGCCGCTACACCCGAGAACACTACTTGAAAACCATTGAAAAGCTTCGTGCGGTACGACCTGATATTGCTCTCTCGACGGACATCATCGTGGGTTTCCCCGGTGAGTCTGAAGAGGATTTCCAGCAGACATACGACCTGATCAAACAAGTTGGCTATCATCAGGTTTTCACCTTCATCTACTCTAAGCGCGAGGGGACGCCCGCTGCCCGAATCCAAGACGACACCCCACGTGAGGTTATCCAGGAGCGTTTTGAGCGGCTGGTGGATCTTGTCCAGGAAAATGCCTTCATGGTCAATCAATCGGACTCCTGTGCTAAGGTTCCGGTCCTTGTCGAAGGTGTGTCAAAGCGCGACCCCAACGTTCTTACTGGCCGTAGCCCGAAAAACCAAACGGTTCATGCTCCTATACCTGAAGGCATGAGGATCGAAGACCTCCAGGGATCGATTGTGGATGTGCAGGTAACCCAGGCCCGTGCTTGGTACCTGAAAGGCGATGTCGTCTCGTGACGCATTGCGTTATTGCCATTCTTGGGCCAACCGCTTCTGGCAAGTCGAATCTGGCTCAGCATGTTGCATTGGAGATTGGCGGGGAGGTTGTTTCCGCCGATTCCATGCAGGTGTATCGCGGAATGGATATCGGAACGGCTAAGATGTCTCGTGATCAGATGCTTGTTCCTCATCATCTTATTGACATTCTCGATCCCGGTGAGCCTTTCTCTGCTCAAATCTTCCAAGATCTGGCCAGATACTGCTTTGCCGAGATATGGAACCGTGGGAATGTTCCGATCCTTTGTGGCGGAACAGGACTTTACGTTCAAGCCGCCTTGGAAGACATGCGTTTCCCAAAAGGGGATCAAATTGATAATCCCGTGCGCGCTAAGTATGAGGCTCTTGCGAGTACGCATGGTCCCATGTGCGTGTGGGATGCGCTGAATACCGCTGATCCCGAATCGGCGGGGCTCATACACCCAAACAACGTACGACGGGTAATCCGTGCTCTTGAGATGCATGAGCAGGGAATCTCGTATGCAAAGCAGGTCGATGGGATGAAGTGCCTTCCCGAAGTGGTGCCATCTTTGCGCTTCGGCCTAAACCGTGATCCTATGTTGCTGGCTGAGCGAATTGAGCGGAGGGTAGACCGCATGTTCGAGCAGGGTTTGGTCGATGAGGTGAAGTCGTTGCTTGGCAAGGGTTTGCGAGATGCGCTCACTGCACCGCAGGCTATCGGCTATAAAGAGGTTGTTTGCGCCCTTGATGGCCATATTTCGATGGATGAGGCTTCTGAGCTCATCAAGACAGCAACGCGGCGCTATGCCAAGCGTCAGCGTAGTTGGCTAAGGCGAGACAGCCGGCTGGTTCCCATCAATGCCGATGAAGATGATCTGCCTTCGATCGTCAATACGATCGTTGAAACGTATCGGCAACTCAGTGCTTTAAAATAATCGCTAATAACGCTTTCCGCGAAGGAGATTTGCATGAAACTCGAATTCACTAAACTCAATGGCTTGGGAAACGATTTCGTTTTCGTTGATGACATGGATCAGCACATCGACCTGACGGCGGATCAGGTAGTATTTCTTTGCGATAGGCATTTCGGTATCGGCGGCGATGGCGTTGTCTTGGTCAGGCCGTCTTCCCGTCCTGAATGCGCTGCCTACATGCACTACATCAATTCCGACGGAACGCTGGCTGAAATGTGCGGCAATGGCGTCCGTTGCTTCACTAAGTTCCTTGTCGACAATGGCTACGTTGACCCTCAAGCCGGCTCGTATATCGCCGATACAAAACGCGGACCCCTCCCGATCTCCTTCCAGCTTGATGGCGAAGGAAAGATGAGCGTAGCATCGGTTGACATGGACGAGCCTATCCTAGAGCCGTCCATGGTCCCCACCAGTCTCAGTGCTTCAGGTGTCTCCGATAAGGGGATCTCCTTCGTTAAGGAAGCGGAAGTCGACTCTCCTTGGGGCTGCTTTGCGTTTACTTGCGTATCTATGGGGAATCCCCACGCCATTTGCTTCCTTGACGATATCGAGTCTCTTCCTAGTGATTGGTTCCTCGGGAAGGTAAAGAGCCTTGATTCCTTCGACTTGAACCGTATCGGCGCTTTTTTTGAGAATAACCCGGTATTTCCTGCGAAGACGAACGTTGAGTTCATCGTGCCTGCAGACGATGGACTGCATATGCGAGTTTTCGAGCGTGGCTGCGGCGAGACGCTCGCTTGTGGCACGGGAGCATGCGCTTCCTTGGTTGCCGCCGTCCTTACCGGCAGAAGCGCCCGTACAAACAAGGTTCATCTTCGTGGTGGCGTCCTTGATATCACCTGGAGCGAAAATAACCATGTCATAATGACCGGCCCTGCCGCCGAGGCGTTTGCCGGGACTATCGAGTTGTAGTCTTCCCATGATCGCATTCGACGAAGTAAAGCAGCATGGTCCCAAGACGGTCATCGAGAGACCTCGCGAGCGCGCGGTGCTGGTTGGGGTAGAGCGTCCCGACCAAGAGTGGACGCTTGAATCCTCGTTGGCTGAGCTTGAGCGATTGGCTTGGACTGCAGGTGCGGATATGGTTGCCAAGACCTCTCAACGCCTTGATTCGCCGAATCCACGAACGTTCGTTGGTAGCGGCAAAGCGGAAGAGGTCGCCAGTTTGGCTCGGTCCCATGCAGCCGATGTCGTTATATTCGATGATGAGCTAACTCCTTCCCAGCAGTCAAATCTTGAGTCCATTGTGGGGAAGGATGTTAAGGTTATCGATCGCACAGCGCTTATCCTGGATATCTTCGCCCTTCATGCAACCAGCAAAGAGGGTAGGTTGCAGGTTCGGCTTGCGCAGAACCAATATCTTTATCCAAGGCTTCGGGGTATGTGGGCCCATCTGGCATCCAATCGAATGGGTGGTGGGGTAGGAAGCCGTTTCGGTGAAGGCGAAAGCCAGCTTGAGGTTGACAGGCGCCTTATCCGAAACAGGATAACCTCTATCCGCCGAGACCTAGCTGCTCTCTCCAAGAAAAGGGACTTGCAGCGAAAAAGAAGAAGAGAGTCCGGTGTTTTCAGGATTGCTCTGGCAGGTTACACGAACGCTGGCAAGTCGAGCTTGCTGAATGCTATAACCGGCTCGGAGGTTCTTAGCTACGATAAGCTTTTCGCCACCTTAGACTCAACGACGCGGCAGCTTGTTCTGCCCGAGGGCAGGGAAGTGACGCTCACCGACACCGTTGGCTTCATCCAGAAGCTGCCGACCACGCTTGTTGAAGCTTTCAAATCTACATTGGACGAGATAAATGGAGCGAATCTGATTCTTCATGTGGTGGATTCGTCCGACCTGAATTCCCCTAAACAAATCGATACCGTGAATATGGTGCTTGAGCAGATAGGCGCGGAGCAGATTGGCAGAATCCAGGTGTTCAACAAAATGGACCTGCTGTCTGAAGAGCGATACCTGGCTTTGCAGACTCGCTATCCCCATGCGATATTCACTTCAACGGTGAACGGCGAAGGTTTAAGCGATTTGATCGCAAGGATCAGTATCGTCGCATCTGCCCAGGATGAGCTTTTGGAGCTCCAGATACCATTCAGCAGGGGAGACCTGGTTTCCTTTGCCCACCAACGATGCACGATCCTGAACGAGGATTACAACGAATCAGGGACGCACTTAGTGCTTCGTGCTGGTAAGCAGGCCGCAGCGATGCTTGAGCCGTATTCCTGCTCAGTTAAATAACCTTCCTCAAAACCGCTACCACTTTGCCGGCTATCGCGCAGTCAGTTGTGATAATGGGTTCCATGGTGGAGTTTTCGGGTTGTAGCCTTATGTGGTCGCTCTCCCTGTAGAATCGCTTTACCGTTGCTCCATCTTCGATGATGGCAACGATGATCTCGCCGTTGCGGGCAACCTGTTGCTGCTTTACCACGACGAAGTCGCCATCGTTGATGCCGGCTTCTATCATGGATTCGCCATGTACCTTGAGGATAAAAGAGGCTGAATCGCCCACCAACTCAGTGGGTAGAGACATAGAGGCCTCTATGTTCTGCTCCGCCAGTATAGGTTCGCCGGCTGCCACATTGCCGACAATGGGCAATTCGAGGTTTTTGATTGTCCCCTCAGACCCGAACGTATCCAGTACCTGGTGCTTTGAGGGCAGGGATATCGAACGCGATTTCCGCTGATCCCTCTCTATATAGCCCTTTTCCTCTAATGTCTTCAGATGCACATGAACGGTTGAGGGAGAAGAGAGCTGCACTGCCTCTGCGATTTCACGGACGGTTGGGCCAAAGCCCTTTTGCTCGATATAGGACTCGATGTAATCGTAGACGCTCTGTTGTCGTGCTGTTAGCGGTTTAGGCATGGCAATCACCTTTGAGATAATACGAACATATGTTTGTATTTCAGTTGACAGGAACGAATGTTCGATTTAGAGTATACACGAACAAAGGTTCTATGCAAGGAGGTCTGAGATGAGCAAGGAAAACACCGTATATCGTGTTTCAGGATCGGCTGCATTGAAGCCGGAATATATCGATCAAACGAGAACTTCCGCCTCGATCATCGATTTCGAGTCTGTTCGTTTCAACTCATATGCCAGCGATCGTGAAACGTTGAATTCGGATTCTGCGTCTGCCTGGTTTTCTGAAGGGGCCTCTGATGCTTCTTTCGTCGGCTCGCTGAAGAATGCGTTCCTGGACCATAGTAAAGTAACAGGCACGGATTCGCGTGAGGTTGCCAAGGCTGTTGGCTTGCTTGCCTTTATCGGGCTGGTAGTTGCTTTCCTGGGTGCATAAACGTTTGCCGTAACTTCAACCACCAGCACTTCGATCACGTATCAATATCATTTAAAAGGACACAATATCTTGTATACTGATTTTTGCTGATCGGTATAAGGAGATATAATGAGATGCCCTTCTTGTGGTTATATGGAATCAAAGGTAGTTGACTCCCGTCCCGCTGACGAAGGAGCCTCCATTCGTCGCAGACGAGAATGTCTCAGTTGCGGCTCTCGGTTCACTACTTATGAACGATCTTGCGAAAACCCGATCATCATCACTAAATCCGATGGCTCTTCTGAAGCGTATAACCGCGACAAGCTTTTCAGGGGATTGCTGATCGCCTGCGCTAAGCGTCCTGTTTCATCTGAAAAGCTGTCTCAGATCATTGACAGTATCGAATTCGAGCTGAGGAATTCCTCGCAAAAGGAAACCTCTTCAAAGGAGCTTGGCGATATGGCCCTCCGTCGGCTTGCTGATATTGACGAGGTTGCCTACATCCGTTTTGCGAGCGTTTACAAGGATTTTAAGAATATAGATGAATTCCGTGATGCATTGAAAGGTCTTTAAGATGGATGATCTACTGGTTCCTGTAAAACAGCTTTGCGATTCGTGCCAGGTGCCGGGGAATGCATATAGCGGTGACGCTGGATATGATTTATGTTCTACCGCTGAGGTCACATTAGGGCCATTTGAAAGAATGTTGATTCCAACTGGTATAGCCCTTCAAATTCCTGAAGGTTATGCGGGTTTCGTTCTGCCTAGAAGCGGTATGGCAATCAAAAAAGGCCTTTCCTTGGTAAATTCACCCGGTCTTATAGATAGCAATTATCGCGGTGAGATCAAGGCGATACTCGTAAACCTTGATCCTAAGAATCCCATTGATATCCATATTGGAGATAGGATCGCTCAGCTGGTGATTATGAAGGTTGAATCGGTGCGGTTCCATCAGGTTGATGAACTAGATTCCTCATGCCGTGGCGAAGGCGGTTTTGGATCTAGCGGAATCTCACAATAAATGTTGATAACATATCTTATGTAAACCTAGGTTATGAGACCAACAGCGGCTCTGTTGATTCCCTATTAAGGAGCACTATTCAGTTGCCTTTTATGCGCCAGTGCTAATATCTATTCGAGCAATGATCCATTGGAGCGGAATCCATTGGATCCGAAGAATCCATAGAATGCCCGAGGAGTAAGCATGGCTGAGATTGTCGAGACGGATCCGTTTTGCAAAACCGATCGATTTGCCTCAAAAAATGGAATGGTAGTAACAGAGGTTGGTGAAAACTATTCCGTCTGCCAAATGGTAATCGATGAAAGTTTCCTTAATGGGATCGGCATCCC
>CAVIKC010000001.1:0-17806 GCA_963643405.1 Succinivibrio sp. | reverse complement strand
TCCCCATGGGCGGAGCATACTTCACTTTGGGCGATCTCTCATTTGGCGCAGCCAGCCATTACATCGCAAATCAGATGGTAACCCTGAACTCCCAGATAGACTTTATCGCCTCGGCGAAATTGGGCGACACGGTAACCGCCAAGTGCACACAGGCGCCTGGTGCTTCCAAGAAGATCCAGCGTTTTGAGATCAAGATTACCGATCAGGATGATAAATTGCTGGCACTTATGCATGTAACCGGCTATCGTAAATCCCATCACAGTAAGTAAGCTGGTCTTTGATATTGGTCTCTTCAAGCTCCCATCCTGGAACCCAGAATGGGAGCTTTGTTATTCTTCCATTGCCTGACAGTAAGCATTGTACAGTTCAGGAAATATCTTCTTTTGACTAACGACTTTGAAGGTGTCTCGCTCTACTAAGCAGTGTTGGGTGACGGCTTTGAAATACGGTTTTGATCGTGCAGGATCTTCGCCTTTTAGGTACATCTCACAGGTATATTCCGTCTTTACCGAGGACACTTTTGATACTCGAGTTGTGACGATGATCGTGTCGCCATATCTAAAGGGCGTATGGTAGCTAAGATCGACGTGCAAAACCGGAGACATATACCCCGCATCTTCGATGTCGCTATAAGGAAATCCTAGTTTCTGCAAGAACTCCGTTCGCGCCACTTCGAGGTAGATCAGATAATTAGCGTGATACACAACGCCCATGCAGTCGGTTTCGGCATAGCGAACTTCGATTTCGGTCTGGCATTCCATCTTGGCCAATCCCTTCGCGCGCTTCTCAATTAACCTTGCAGATTATAATAACGACCGATATAGATAATAAGCTATTCTCTTAGATTGCAATGTTCATCCTCAGGAAAGCTAAATCAGATAATGAGCAACCACCAAACGAAGCAGCGTCGCTCCGACCGCAACAACGCCGGATTCAACAGACTGTCCCCCGCTCTTGCCTTTCAGCTTGCAGCACCGCATACCTGGGCCGCAGCCATCATGCCCGTTTTGCTTTCCTATGTTTATTGCGCCGTTGCGTATTCCCCGAAACTGAGCATCCTTTTCGCCTTGATCTTGCTCTTGATCTGTATACTCATGCAATCGGCCGTTAATGTCTTCAATGACTATTTCGACTTTAAGAAAGGAACCGATACCCGCGAAAACTCATCGGAAGATGCTTTTGATGCAGTGCTCGTGTACAACAACATAAACCCAAAATCTGTCTGCCTTTTGGGTGTCGGACTCCTTCTTGTTGCTGGAATATTGGGTTTGTACCTGGTAGTTCTTACCAGTTGGATCCTCTTGGTGCTTGGGGTTATTGGCGCACTGATAGTGATGTTGTATTCAGGCGGTAAGACCCCTATATCGTATCTGCCGATTGGTGAATTTGTAAGCGGGTTCGTGATGGGAGGCATTATCCCACTGGCTTGCTGCTATGCCCTTTCCGGTGTGCTCGACCCGTTTGTTTTGCTGATTTCATTGCCCACGATGATCGGTATCGGGATGATTCTGTTCACCAACAATACGTGCGATATAGAAAAAGACATCCCTGCTCAAAGGAAAACCCTTTCGGTTATCCTGGGAAGGACACGCGCCCCCCAAATTTACCGGGCAATGATCTTGCTCTGGATTGTCGTGGTTGTCGCAATCGTTGGCATCTGTTTTCCAGCTGGTACGCCCATCGCGATGATCATGGTCCTTGCTGAATTCCCTGTTCTCCGTGCAATTATCGGCAATCCTCTCACTCAGCAATCACGTACCGCCGCTATGTCCCAGATCGTTATGCTCAACGTGATCATGGGAGTGTTTTACTGCATAGAAATCGGGTCTAACAACCTTATTTCATGGGTCTAATCGAAGCTTGGTGCCGTAAGGGTTCTTTTCCCGATGAGGCTAGAGAGATCCGCGTAGCGAACAAGCTCATCAAGTGAGCTGCAACCTTCTTCATCTATGATCCCAGCAGTATGAGACAGGCGACCTAATATCAACTCGGCAGATACCCCTTTGTCTTGCAGCAAGGTATGCACGTCCATATCTTCATCGCGTTTGGAAAGACGCCGTCCGGAGGCGTCTACCAACACAGGTATATGGGCATATGAAGGATGGTTAGCCTCAAGCTGTTCTTGAAGATACATCTGACGCGGCGTTGAGGTGAGGAGGTCTAGCCCACGTACAACGGAGGTAATTCCCATTTCCGCGTCATCGACGACGACGGCAAGTTGATAAGCGAATACTCCATCGCTTCTACGGATGATGAAGTCGCCCGAGCACTGTTCCAGGTTGAAAGACTTCAGTCCTTGAAATTCATCTTGAAAGGTTAGCAGGTTACCATTTACCCTGACCCGGGTTGCAGGTTGGCGAACCGCCCGCTTGAGCCTAATCTGCTGACTTGTTAGGTCTCTGCAGGTTCCCTGGTAGACGTACTCCTCACCAAAATGAGGTGCATTTGCAGCATGAAGGTCTGCCCTGCTGCAGAAACAAGGATACGTAAGGTTTTGCTCCTGCAGCCTCCTTAAAGCCTCTAGATACGCATCAGTACGTTCGCTTTGGTAGACAGGGGCGTTATCCCAAGAGAACCCGAATGCGTCAAGGTCACGCATTATCGAGTCCGCGTAGGCCTTTTTCGTACGAGCCTGATCGAGGTCTTCGATCCTTAGGAGGACTTTACCATCGGTCTTCTTTGCGAGAAGGTATGCGATAAGGAACGAGAATAAGTTCCCTAAATGCAGTCCTCCAGAAGGCGTGGGCGCGAATCGTCCGACAAGTTTATTCGACATACCGCAATACGAAACTGCCGATTTGGATCACGTCTTTGTTCATAAGCATCACATGATCCACGTTGACGTTGTTAACCCAAACTCCGTTGAAAGATCCGGTATCGCGAATAGTCCATCCATCAGGGACGCGCTCAAGGAGGGCATGTTTGCGGGACACCGTCATGTCATTGAGGAAGATCTCGCAGTGAGGCGAACGACCTATCGCGGCACTCTCCCCCTCCAGGGGAAAAGCGATTCCCTTCTGACGTCCAGTCAGGATCGTGATGGTAGGAACCGAAGACGCAACCCTTTTCAGCTCTGAGTCTTTAGGGTCAAGCGAAACGGCACGGAATGCCTCCGTCGAGCCTTGAAGATGGTACCCACAAGCATCGCAGTGCTCGGAACCTTCAGCTAGCGGAGTGTTGCAAACAGGACATATTGACATTGGAATCTCCTAATCGGTCGCTTCAGTGGCGTTTGCGCCATAGATAAGAGGGGTTGAGTTGACAATAGTGCTTTCAGCCTGTGTTTGTTCTCCAGAGAAGCCCTTGAGAAGGCGCTCCCACCAAATGCCAACACCTTCGATGAGGTTAGGGGCAGGACAGCTTTCGGCGGCAACGAGATCCTGCTGTGCAACAACCTCGTTATGCTGATAGAAAGTAACAGTGCCCACCTTTTGTCCAGGGGCCACATCACCTGAAACGGAATCATAAGTGATTTCCTGACTGATGTTTCCGTCCAGCGTGAAAACGTTCACGGTTGCATTTGGATCTTTCAGGGTTGCCTTGAACGTTTTGTCGAGCCATCCGGTATGGCTTACGTTAGCCACAACAGGGACGGTTACCGTGTTTCCCTTGCTATCTTGGTAGCTTGAAGTCTCCGAGCTGTGAACAAGGGAGTAATCTATGGTGTTGCTGAACACCCATTCGTCTAACGTCTTCGCATCAACGAACCTCTGCGACTCAGTCGAGGAACCGAGCACTATGGCATACAATGTCTTGCCGTTTCTTTCAACTGCCCCGGCGAAGCACTCCCCTGCTTTGTCGGTGTACCCGGTTTTGATTCCGCATGCACCCTCGTATTCGCCAAGCAGGACATCCGTGGACGACAAGCTCACATCGGCAGAGGCACCGTTGCGCTGGACTTGGATGGTGGTGCTTTCCGTGGAAACGATGCTTCGGAAGGTATCGTTCTTCATTGCCTCGGCGGCCATCGTGGCAACATCCCGTGCCGAGCAGTGCATGTCGGCGTCGTAAGAATCGAAATCGAGGCCGTGGGGGTTGGCGAAAAGCGAATCAGTCATGCCAAGGTTCTTGGCCTTCTTGTTCATGGCGTACACGAATGCCTGGAAAGGGTCCTCGGGAACGTTAGGATCTCCCGCTTCGTTGAGGTTTTGCTTAACCTGGGCTCCCATGCTTTCTGCAATGGCGGTGGCCGCATCGTTGCCCGAGCAGATCATCATCGCTTTCAGTGCCGACTCAAGGTCCATGGTGTCTCCGGCTTGAAGCATCGCAGACGATTCACCGATAGAGGCGGCGTTTTTGCTTACCGTTATCGTAGTGTTTTTGAGATCGCCGTTCTCCAAGGCCACGATGGCACTCATGGTTTTCGTGACTGATGCTATTTGAACCTGAGTATCCGCATCGCGCTCGAAGTAGACTGTGCCATCGTCAGCGACCACTATCGCATGGTTGGCAACGATATTGGGGCAGGAAGCAGCGGCCAAGCCACGCTGTTGAACAGTTAGCCCAGAGACAACATCGGAATTGCGCACGTCCGCGAATGCGGAGGCAGGCGAGCACAGCAGCAACAGCAAAGCGGCAGTCAAAACGAATGTCGGTGCATGTAAACCGACGGAATCATGCCGCGAGTGGACGATGGCGCGATTGAGCGAATTTCCCAAAGTAGATAGAAGTTGCATGGATGGCAAACGGCTCCTTTCGCTGCCTTACGCTGTGCCCTTTACGATTACTTTGTTTTTAGGCGAATAATTCGAGGTGAACTCATCCGTGTGCAGCACATTGCCGGATCGGTCTTTCACGGTGCGAACAATGGTGATGCTGCTGCCGTCAACGCCAGTGCTTTCAACATACTCCTTACCTGAAGCAAGGGTGTCGTCGGTCTTGTATGTGGTCGAATAGGTTTGACCGGCTTGCCATTCGCCGTACTCTGTAGAAACCTGGTATTGGGGGCTGACGCCAACAAGTGTACAGGTTACCGAAGTTGAGGTGTACGACATCACGAGCAATACATCCGATGACGTATCGTTTCGCCAAACAAGGTCCATGTCTGGGTAGGCGATGGCTGCATCGCGGCCTTTCGGGTAGCTCTCGATGTACAACGTGTGGTTATAGCGCTTAGGGACAGGATAACCCGCTAGATATACCGAGTTGAACACGGTCGTGGCTACTTGGCATATGCCGCCGCCAATGGCATCGGAGTAGGACCCGCTTACGATCGCATGCGCGTTCTGGTACCCCTTGTCCTCGGTGGCCTCACCGGCGATATCGTTGAAAGACCATTTCTCACCTGCCTTGCAGATGGAATTGTTCAAAAGGTTTGCGGCGGTATGGATGTTGTTCACTCTAGCTTCGGCGCCAGAGCTGTATTGCGTGGTAAATGTTGAGATCTCCCCAATCAGCCCGAATGAATAGGCGTCCTCGAGAGACAGGGAGGAGGGTATGCTTGCGGATTGAACCTCCACTGTTGGAGCTTCCGTGCGCTCCTGCCCAGTGAAGAACGTTTCGTTCATTTGGTTGATGGCCTCGGATGCCAAGGGGACGCTTCCTTGTGCAGTTGTGGCCACTGAAATCGTACCGTCAGCGCTTTTCTCGAAGGAGACCGTAAGATTATCCTCTTGAAGATTGGAGTGAAGCGAATTGAGCACCTGATGCTTAGCCGAATCGGGATTGAAGCTCGGCTGCAGTTTCCATGTGTTTCCGTCCTGTACGAGAGAGGTCACTATCCATTCGCCGATTTCAGAACGACTGGCGTTCCATTTCTGATCCTCGTAAACGAAGACGGCTCCGGCGGATATGGAGCGATTAACCGTATCAGCTACCTTTTGAGCATCAGCTTCGCGAACCTGAAGGGAAAGGTGCTCCGTCTCGAGAACGTCCTTCGATTTATTCTCATCGCTCAGAAATGCACTGTTCAAATGCTCGATAAGCCATTCCCTGGTAACCTCATCGCCTTCGTTGCCGTCGGTAACCGAGGCAACGCCGTTATCTACCCTGATGTCATAATTAACGCGCTTTGTACCAACGGCGGCGGTCATCTGATCACAGAGATTGTCCAGCGATGAATCGTTGAAGCTGCACTCGGGATCGATGGAGTACCCGAATATCATCGAGAGGATTCGACCAATAGGCCCCAGGTTGGATCGGCCCACCTCGAACGCCTCTTCCACCAAGGGAGCGATGTTGAGCTCGGCATCAACCTCGTTGCCGGTAACCGTCCATTGGGTTCTTTCGGCAAGGGACTGCTCATAGGAGATCTGCTGCTCGATATTGGAATCGGTGTCTGTTTCCTTGGGGTTTTCGAGGTCGTGTTGAGTTGCGAAAAAGATATCAACGTTGCTGGAAACGCGCTCGGCATATTGCGCCGATACCGCGGACGACGCTTCCTCTTCCGTCATACCGGCAACGGAAACATCACCGATCTTAACGCCGGCATAGATACGATCCCCGTTGATAAGCGAATCAACGCCTCCGGCAACAAGGAGAACGAAGATAAGCGCGAGGCCAACCTTGATCTTAAAGGAGGAATTCGAAGGGCGTTTACGGTCGGGGCGTATTGCTCGATCGAGCTTTCGAGTATCCTTGGAAGCTCCTACAGAGCCATTGACGGTTGGATTGTGACGATAATCCGCCCCTCTCCTTCCCCGAGACTGCGAAGTCGGCTTACGTCTTGCGCCGGGCCGTTCGGAGGATCGCTGAGGCCCCTGTTGGAAGCGCATACGGTTATTCTCCGGCATGTCATCCATGGCGCTGTTGCGGGATCTTGAAGAGCGAGGAGCCGGCTGGGCGCCTTGCGGGGTCCCGGTACCGCGACTTCCTGCCGGTATGCCGGTTTGGCTGGGCTGACCGAAGGACTGTGAAGGCTTTTCTCGGGATAAATCGGCGGCGCGCTGAGCTTCGCGCTCCAGCGCTGCCTTGCTCCTGATCTGATCGATTCGGTCGGATGAGCGCAGTCCCCTGCTCGTTGTAGAGGGACGATTGGTTGACGCAACAACGTTGGGCCGGGTTGCCGGGCTCACATTCTGAGGGCTCCTGCCACGACGATTACATGATGACGGGGCTGGGTTCTTGCGAGATGTAGCTGCCGAAGAGGCTTGTTGCGGGTTTGTGTATTTGTTTGCAGGGCACATGCTAGTGCTCCACTCCCCTGTGCTCAGTGATGGATTCAGCGTTGCGGGCTTCGTTCATGCCCTTAACACCCGAAACGATATAGTGCGCCGTGGTGGCAATGCAAAGAACGAGCCCTATGTAGACAAACCAGAAGCCCCATGAATAAAGGGCATCGGAGAATCCCGGCAACCATCCCCAGGTAACCAAGCCGAGCCCCTGAAGGAGCGGCGTGTTCAAGAGGATGCCGGCAAAGCCTATGTACAGGAACGTAGTGGCAACCTTTCCCAAATAGATAACAGGGACCCTTACTTTCCAGCGCGAGATAAGATAGCTTCCACCGCAGAGCATAAGCAGGTCACGAAGTACCACGACAAGGACTATCCATACAGGCAGACGACCTATGATCAACAGGCCTACCACTCCGGAGATCATGAGGAGGCGATCAACGAAAGGGTCGAGCAGCTGGCCCAGCTTTGACACGGAGTTTGTACGCCGCGCAACCTGGCCATCAACCCAGTCGGTCGATGCCGCAACAGCGAATACTATCGTTGCCTCCAGATTCATATCATTGAACAGCAGGACCAGGAAAGCGGGGATCATGCAAAGACGAATAAACGAGAGGATGTTGGGGACAGTGACAATCTTGCTGCTAACCTCGTATTCAGATTGCTTGGCCTGATCCATCGAGCCCTCCATAAAAGAACCGGGTCACTAGGACCCGGTTCGTACCACCGTTTCTCCCTGCGAGGGTAGCCTAATCGGAATTAAGTGACTCGGCTTCTGCCTTTGCCGCTTTCGCTTCCTTCGCCGCTTTGATTCTAGCAGCTTTCTCGGCATCTTTTTGCGCTTGTGCGGCCTTTTCCTCATCGCTTGGTTCGGGCTTGCGGAACGTCTCCACAACCTTTTCCTTCGAAGGATGGACGATGACGGGATCCATGATTAAGCAGCCCTTGGGACATTCTCTTACGCAAGATTCGCATTGGATGCAGCCGAAATGGTTGATTGACCAGGTTTTGTCTTTCTTGTCAACGGAAATGGCGTTGGTAGGGCAACGCTTTTCGCATATGCCGCAATAGATGCAGTCCGAGTCATCGAAGCGAACACAACCTCGAAGATCCGCCGGATGTTCTGGTTCTTCGAGCGGGTATCGGATAGTCTCAGGCTTTCCGAACAGCGACCTGAGGGTCATTTTTCCAAGTTTGAAACCACCCATTGGTCTACCTTTCCGTACAGCTTATACAAGGATCGATGGTGAGGACGATCATGTTCACATCGGTCAGATCGCAGCCCTTAAGCGCCATCGTCATTCCCGCGATGTTGGTTGAGGTTGGCGTTCGGATGCGCATCCGTTCAAGGTATTTTGTGCCATTGCCAGATGCGTAATAGTAGACCTCGCCACGGGGCTGCTCTAGGATGCTGCATGCCTCAGATCCTTCGGCAGGTGCGCCTTTGACGGGATTCAGGATGGATCCATCAGGGATCTTGTCGATAAGCTCGCAAACGATATCGATGGATTGAAGCACCTCAAGGGCGCGAACCTTGATTCGCGCGTAGCAATCGCCTTGGTCATCCAGGATAGGCTCGAATGAGGCGAGCTCACCGTAGCCTCCAATACCCAGGCAGCGAACATCGTTGTTGACGTTGCTGGCGCGAGCAAAAGGACCAACCATGCCGTACTCGCGTGCGTGCTCCTCATCGATGAACCCGACGCCAACGGTGCGGTTCATTACAGAAGAATCTTTCAGGAACGCATTGCAGATCTCAGAGTACTCACCCTTAAGAGCGTTGAGCGTATCCTTGATCCCGGCAAGCGTTGGAGCATCGATATCGCGCGTAACGCCACCGAGGAGCGTATATGAAAGGATGACGCGGCCGCCGGCAACGTTCTCGAAGATATCGAGTATCCGTTCGCGAAGGCGCCAACAATGCATAAACAAGCTCTCGTATCCAAACGCATCGGCCGCGAGCCCCATCCACAGCAGATGGGAGTGGATACGGGATAGCTCGTGCATGATTGTGCGAAGGTATTCGGCGCGTTGTGGAACCTCGACCCCCATCAGCTGCTCGATGGTTTGGGCGTAACCGTAGCTGTGCCCAAACGCACAGATGCCGCATATGCGCTCCGCTACGTAGATGTACTGATGAATGTCTCGGGTTTCCACGAGTTTCTCTAGGCCGCGATGCACGAAGCCTATTTGCGGCAACACATCTACGACCATTTCATCTTGCACAACGAGATCAAGATGAAGAGGCTCGGGAAGAACGGGGTGTTGTGGGCCAAAAGGAATCACTTGCGCTTTGCCCATAATTACTCGCCCTCCTTACTGTTTTGATCAGCAGCATCAAGGGCGGCTTTCTTCGCCTTTGCCTCCATTGCCGCACGAACTTTTGCTGCCTTCTCGGGATCCATTGCCGCTAATTTCGCCTCAAGATCGTCAGACGCCTTGGCTTTGGCTGTCTCTTCTGCTTTTGCGGCTTTTGCTTTCATGGCTGCATGCACCTTGGCGGCTTTTTCAGGATCCATGCCTGCGAGCTTTTTCTCCAGCTCGTCATCGGTGGCCGGCTCGGTGGAAGCGTCCTTTTTCGCCTTAGCGGCACGGGCTGCCTTTGCGGCAGCTACCTTTGCGGCCTTTTCGCGTGCGGCAAGCTGCTCTTGGCTGATGATTGTCATCGGGGCGTCGACGCCTTCCGCGAAAGCATAGAACTTGCCCTTGAAATCAAGAAGATTGCCTACAACGTTCACACCGAAAAGGTCATGCGCCTCGTTCTCGAAAACAAAGGCCGTGATGAACAACTCCGTTACCGAAGGGACCTCAGTAACGCCCTTTTCGATGCCCTTCACCTTCAGGTTCACCACATCGGCGCCCTTCACGAACGTATAGACGAGCGTGATCGAATCATCTCGCTCCAAAATAGGGTGAAGCTGAGCCAGGCGATAGCCTTCACCCTTGAAGCGCTTGCTCTCGCTAATGAGCTCCTCGAGCTCGATGGAGCGGAAGTCCTGCCTGATCGACATAACCTATGCACCCCTATCTTGTTTCTTCATCTTCTTGGCCTTTTCCTCGAGCACACCTATGCCCTCGACGACTGCATCGATAATGGCTTCGGGGCGGACGGCGCATCCGGGGGCATACACATCTACCGGGATAGCCTGGTCAACACCACCTATAACGTTGTAGCAGTCACGGAATATGCCGCCCGAGCAGGCGCAGATGCCGCAGGCAACAACTACTTTCGGTTCGAGCATTTGGTCATAGATCTCCTTGACCACGCTGATATTGCGTTCGTTCACTCCGCCGGTCACCAAGAAGATATCCGCATGCTTGGGATTACCCGTGTTCACAACCCCGAATCGCTCGGCATCGAAAAGCGGCGTTAAGGCAGCAAGGACCTCGATATCGCAGCCATTGCAGCTTGAGGCATCGTAGTGGATGATCCAAGGAGATTTTGATAAATACGACATTGGTTCTCCTTACAGGTAAACAAGCAGGGCGATGTTGATTCCCGCAAATACCAGCGTAACCAACCACGCCGACTTGAGGAGCAGCTGCCATTTAACGCGGGCAAAATTGTTGTCGATCCAGATTTCCAGGAAATAGACGAGGGCCAGAGCTGCGATAACGGCGATGATGCATACAGGGCTGCTCCAAACGAAGAACAAAGCAATCCATGCAAGAAAGAGAACATTCTCACACCAGTGCATGACCTCAACTCGGGCAAGCACCTTGCCGGACATCTCAGTGGTAACGCCTTTTACCAGATCCTGATGAGCGTGGTGGGAATACGAAAGGTCGAATGGCGATTTTCGCAGCTTGATGGTGAGTATGAACAGCATGGCAAGGAAAACGCCGATGCACGAACCGATGATTGGGGTTGGGACATGAAGGATCGCATCCACATCGAAGCTGCCAACTGCAAGGTAATACGCCACAGCAAGCAAGAGTACCATGGGCTCGTATGCCATTACCTGCAGCGTCTCGCGATGGGCACCCACCTCAGCAAATGGCGAACGTGAGGCATATGCTGCCATGATGAACAGCATTTCACCCAGCGTCACAACGAAGACGCACAGAAGGATGTTGCCGCCAGTGAAGAAGATACCGCCCGCAACGAAGGTGAAGATCAGAGCCCAGAAAACGTAGGTTCCGATCGCTGAGTTAACCCCTGCGTTCTCTTTGAGCAGGAGCTTGCGAACATCGTAGTAGGGCTGAAGGATAGGAGGCCCAACCCTACCCTGCATGCGGGCCGTAACCTTTCGGTCCAGACCGGAAAGAAGGCATCCAAGGCACGTGGCGACAACTGCGAATATCGCGGAACCCAAAAGGGTTATGAGGATGGTTGTAGCAGTTTCCATTCTTTTGCTCCCCTCTTCCTACAGAATGCCCAAGGTGACGATGGAGCAATATGCACCCCAAGCGAAGGCGGCAACCAAAAGCAGATAGCAGCAGGTATTGCCGATGGGCCGAATCTTGCTTTCACCGAACACGGATTCCAAGTACCAATTCCTCGCCGTGGCTTCTTGTGGGGCCGAGAGGGAATTAACGAATGTACGATTGCTGTTGTCGGCGGAGACGCCCGAAAGATACACATCGGTTTTACGCATCGACTTACGGAACTTGCGCATCCCGCCGAGCAAGACTATGGCCAGAACGATCACTATCACACCACAGGTGTAAAGGTCGTCGGAGAGAATGGGTTGAATGGCGATTCCCAATACTGATCCGACATAAGGTTCTACCAGATAGTCGGAGATAAGGGGGATGCAAGCGCAGCTTACCAGGGCCATCACAGTGAACGTCATCGTGGCGATCCATTCACTCCAATGAACCGTGGCCTCAATGCTCTCGGGCGTTCCGGTGATGCCGGCAAGCTTTCCGAGCCATTTCGCCCAGAACATGAATGTTGCGGCAGAACCGAAAGCGAGCATGAGCAGAAGGGCGAATTGGCGCGTGTCCACAAATGAGACAAGTGTGGCCCATTTTGCAACCAGCATGCCGAATGGGGCAAGGAACATGATCATGATGCCCACGATCATCATTCGCGAAAGACGCGGCATGCGTTCGAAAAGAAGATCCATGTCCTCGATATCGCGAGAGCCGATATGGTGCTCTGCTGTGCCAACGCAGAGGAACAGGAGGCTCTTGGCAATTGCATGGAAGATGACGAGGAAGATCGCCGCCCAGATAGCTTCCGCAGTGCCCACACCGGCGCATGCGGTGATAAGCCCCAGGTTCGCGATGGTGGAATATGCCAACACCCGCTTGCCGTTATGCTGCGAAATTGCCATGAATGAGCAGAGCATGAACGTCAAGCCGCCCACGAGGATAACCAGAAGCGATGGCGCGAATGAAACGGCGTATATAGGCGCACACTTGATGAGCATAAATACGCCGGCCTTAACCATGGTGGAAGAATGCAGCAAGGCGGAAGTGGGTGTAGGCGCAACCATTGCTCCAAGCAGCCAGGTATGGAACGGCATCTGAGCGGCCTTCGTGATACCCGCCAAGCTGAGGCAAGTAAGCGGCAACACCACCATCGTGGGTGCAAGGGTTCCGAGGACGATGAAGTCGGTGAAATCGATGCAGTTGAAGTTGATGGCCAGATAGTAAAGAGCGCCCAAGAAGGCAAGGCCTCCCACGAGGTTCATGATGATCTGCCTGAACGAGTTCCTGATAGCTTCGTCTGTCTTGGTGAAGCCGATAAGGAGGAACGAGCAAACGGTGGTAACCTCCCAGGCCGTGAAGAGCCAAATCAGGTTGTTGAAGAAGATGATTCCGTACATGGCCGCGAGGAATGCGAACATGAGGGCGAAGAAAGTTGGGCGCCGATCAGGCAATTCCGTATCAGGATGGTGGATGCCGAAGTAGAAATCATGCATGTAGCCGATGGAGTACACGCAGATACCGGTGCCGATTATGCCGATGATCAGCGCCATGATCAACGAGAGGGAATCGAAGTAAAGCGCCTTCGTGCAGGTGAGATCATGGGCAAATACGAATTCGAACACCAAAGACCCGACCAGCTGTACAACGGCAAGGATGATTGCCGCCACGTTCTTGTACTTCACACCGAAGCAGATGATGGTGATTCCTATGACAACGCTGATGGCGAGGCATGCGTAATCAACGATTGTCGACTGAAAACTGAAGTATGTTCCCGTTGTGCCCAAGTTCATAACCACGAATGCCACAGACGCAACGGCAATGACCGCAGAGCCTATGCAAACGATTATGTTGCGTGGCTTGGTGGCCCGTACAACCACTAGCAGCCCCGCAATAACAAGGGGGAACAGGATAAGGAACCCTATCATTTCCATTGGCACGCCCCTCTTCCGGGATCTTATAAACAAAAAGCGACGTATGTCGCGGTAACTACTCTAATCGGAATAGCTAAGGCGAAGCGTTAAGCTTCGCCTTGCTGTCCTCACGCTCGGTGAACGGGTATCGTTATTTGTCGGATAAGAGCTTTTCGAGTGTGCGCCATGCGAGCTCAGCGCACTTGACGCGTGCAGGCATCCGGGAGATGCCCTCGAGCTCGGCTGCTTCGTCAAGGTCTTCTCGGTCCTCCTCGGAAAGCTCGTTTCCCTGGATCATTCCCAAGAACAGCCCGACTAAGCGCCTTGCCTCGCTAACGGTTTCACCTGTTATGAGGTCGGCCATCATGTCGGCAGAAGCCTGAGACACCGCACAGCCGCTTCCCACAAACGAGGCCTCTTCGATCGTATCCCCCTCAATGCGAAGCTGCAAGGTCAGCTCGTCACCGCAGCTGGGATTCACGCCCTCATGTGAGCAGGTGCATCCCTCCATCTCGTATTTGTAGTCGGGATGCGAATTGTGCTGCATCAATGCGGCAGTATAGATATTGCCAACGGGCGCATTAGCCATGGAACATGCTCCAAACGGTTTCCAAGCCCCTGATCAGGGCATCGATATCGGACTTGTCGTTATAGAAAGCAATGGAGGCGCGGCAGCAGGATTCAACGCCCAGCCATGCCAGAAGGGGCTGGGCACAGTGATGCCCTGCTCTGATTGCCACATTGCACCCATCGAGGATACTCGAAACATCATGAGGGTGGATGTCGGAAACATTAAAACTCAGTGCGCCGTGGTGCTTGGCGGGATCTGCTGATCCGATGATGCGCACGTAGGGAAGCTGCTCCATGCGCTCCATCAAATAGCGCATCAACAATCCTTCACGCGCTTCAAGGGCTGCAAAACCCTTTTCGTTCACGTAATCCAGCGCGCGGGAAGTGGCATAGATGCCAGCAGCGTCCTGCGTTCCAGCTTCGAACTTCTCGGGTACAGGAGCCCATACCGCATCGGTCTGCGTAACGCTGTCTATCATCTCGCCACCGGTAAGGAAGGCGGGCATGGCCTCGAGCAATTCGAGCCTACCCCACAGCACGCCGATTCCGAACGGCCCGAAAACCTTGTGCCCGGAGAAGGCGAAGAAGTCGGCACCGAGCTCTTTAACGGATACCTGTTTATGGGGAACAGACTGCGCGCCATCAACGACCATGATGCCGCCATGGGCATGAACCCTTCGGGCCATTTCGGCGATTGGGTTCTCTATGCCCAAAACATTGGAGACCTGCGTGGCAGAAACGATCTTGGTGCGCTCCCCTATCTTGGCATCCATTTCCTCAGGCGAGATAACGCCGTTTTCGTCTGGGTAAAGGTAAATAAGTTTAGCGCCGGTGGCTCGGCATGCCTGCTGCCAAGGGATAAGGTTGGAATGATGCTCCATGATAGTGATGCAAACCTCGTCGCCCTCCTTGAGGTTTGCCATGCCGTACGTTTTAGCAACGAGGTTAAGTGCTTCGCTGGTGTTCCGGCAAAACACGACCTCACGTGCATTGCTGGCACCTATGAAGCGGGCACAGTTCTTACGGGATTCGTTGATGGCCTCTGTGGCCTGCACGGATAGCCGATAAAGACCGCGTAAGGCATTTGCATTCATCGTTTCGTAGAAGGAGCGCTGTGCGTCAAGAACGCAAGTTGGACGCTGGGCAGTGGCGGCGCTGTCCAAGAAGGAAAGCTCCGGGTTTGCGTTCAGCAACGGAAAATCGGCTTTGTAGGGATTAGCCTGTATGGTGGCGAGCTGCTCTGCTTCCATCGGCTACGCCTCCTGTTCCTGGTAATCGGAGAGAGCCGACATATCGACCCCGCGCTCAGCGGCAAGGAGCTCGATCTGATGACGAACCTTCTGGTCGTCGAACTCCATGTAAGCCTCCTCGATGGCGGCAGCGGAGAACAGCGATTCGATCGCTGCATCGGAGAGGCCCCTGCAGTTAAGGTAGAAACGTTGCTCAGGGCGAACGTGGCCGATGGTTGCACCATGGTTGCCCATAACGTCGTCCTCGTCGCAAAGGATTACCGGGACGGTTTTGTTCTCAACCTCGTCATCGGCCAAGAGAACGGTTTCGCGCTCGTTGCCGACCGACCCTTTGCACCCGTGCACGAAATCAATGGTGCCACGCAATGTCTTCTTAGAGGAACCGGAGAGCACCCCGTTCGCGTCCATGGAGCTTTCGGTGCATTTTCCTCTCTGCTTAACGGAGTAGTTGAAGTCGCGCTCTTGCTGGGATGCTCCAATGTAGCGAGTGGCAACATCGATGCGCGAGGCTTCGCCCCTCAGGTCGGCAGCCAGACCGGTAAAGGCTTTTGCTGCGCCAAGTACACGATGGCTCACGAACACATGCGCCGCAGGCTCCAGCACATAACCCGAGTCGTCGAACACCGTTGTTTCGCCAGTAAGGGATTGGACGGAATGAACCTCTACCTTGGAGCCCTTTGCGGCAAATACACGAAGACCGCTGCCGACAAAGCCTCGATCGGCTTCACCTTCAAACGACATGAGCAGCTTAAACGTAGACCCGGCTTCTACCACAACATCAACGCATGCGGCAGAGGATGCGCCCTCGACCGCAGCGATGCGGATTGTGGCCGAGCAATAGCTTTCCGCTGGGGCGACAAGCACGGTTCGCCCGCCCGCAACCTCGCGCAAGAACGAATATGGCTCATCGCCCATGCCTGTGCAAAACGCGTCGGAGACGCTGCCGCAAATCTCCTGAAGAACCGCTTCGCGCTGGTAGAGCGAAAGGGCAGGCAAATCCAAATTGCCGGTCTCCTCAACCTGCTGGGCAGCAGTCTCTACAGCTCTTGGGGCTTGACTGACCATCTGGGAGTCGATCTCTTCCTGAAAAGCCGAAAGAGCAGCATCGAAAGGAGTGAAGTCATCGTTTTCGCAATCAACGAGCCTAACCCCGTCAAGCTCGAAACTGACGCATGACTCGATGGGGTGGCCGGTGGGAAGCATCACTTCTGTATCGCTAACCTTCAGCCTATGCCAGGTAGGTGCAGGCATGGCGTTAGCGGAAGCCAGGGCCTCGGGATGCTCGGTGGTGTATGCCATTAGCCAATCGCTCCTTCCATCTCTAGCTTGATGAGGTTGTTCATTTCTACCGCATACTCAAGCGGCAGCTCTTTGGAAACGGGGTCGGCGAAGCCGTTGACGATCATCCCTCGCGCCTCTTCCTCGGAAATGCCGCGGCTCATCAGATAGAAAACCTTGTCATCGCCAATACGGCCGATGGTTGCCTCGTGGCCGATGTCAACGTTCTTGCAGCGGATATCCATCGTAGGGATGGTGTCCGAACGGCTTTGGTCGTCGAGCATGAGAGACTGGCATGACACAGAAGCGGCAGAGCCATCGGCTTTCTCGGTAGCAACAACCGAGCTACGGAAGGTCGAGATGCCGCCACCCTTGGAAATAGACTTGGTCTCGATGGCAGACGATGTATCTTTGGCGTTCAACACCACCTTGCAGCCGGTGTCAAGGTTCTGTCCAGCGCCCGCGAAGGTGATGCCGGTGAAGGTACAGGTGCTCTTGCGGCCATTCAGGATGCTCATGGGATATAGATAGCCCACATGACTGCCGAACGAGCCGCTTACCCACTCGATTGCACCGCCTTCATCGACGATTGCGCGTTTCGTGTTCAGGTTGTACATGTTCTTCGACCAGTTTTCGATGGTTGAATAACGTAGTTTCGCACGTTTGCCAACGAAAAGCTCTACCGCACCGGCATGGAGGTTGGCCACGTTGTACTTGGGGGCACTGCAGCCCTCGATGAAATGCAAGTCGGCATCGTCTTCCACGATGATGAGCGTGTGCTCGAACTGGCCCGCGCCCTTGGCATTCAGGCGGAAATAGCTTTGAAGCGGGAAATCGAGCTTGGTGCCCTTCGGGACGTACACGAAGCTGCCGCCCGACCAAACCGCGCCATGAAGTGCGGCGAACTTGTGATCGGTCGGGGGGATGAGCGTCATGAACTTCTCGTGGATGAGCTCTTCCCACTTCGGCTCCTTCAGGGCTTCCTCGATACCGGAATACACGATGCCCATCTTCGAAGCGGTGTCCTGCATGTTGTGGTACACGAGCTCCGAGTCGTACTGGGCGCCCACGCCGGCAAGGTAGGAGCGCTCGGCTTCTGGGATCCCCAGCTTGTCGAAGGTGTTCTTCACATCGTCGGGCAGGCTGTCCCAATCGCTTTTCTGATCGGTGGCAGGCTTGACGTACGTGACGATGTTGTCCATGTCCAGGCCGTCGATGGAGGGGCCCCAATCGGGTTTGCCCATGGAATGGTAGGTTTCAAGCGACTTAAGGCGGAACTCCAGCATCCAAGCCGGTTCTTCCTTCTTCT